>CAYGRU010000053.1:0-23730 GCA_964352385.1 uncultured Candidatus Planktophila sp. | reverse complement strand
CGGGCGGCCGGGGGGGGGGGGGGGGGTTGGGGGGGGGGGGGGGAGGGGCCCCCCCGGGGCCTGATCCACGCCGCCCGATCCATCAGAACTTGACGCGCAGCTCCAACCGCGCGCCGAAAACGTCATCGGCGCTTTCGAGGAAGCCGTAGATCGCATCGGCCCGCAGGATGATCTGGTTGGTCAGCGGGATCTGATAGCGGGCGCTCAGCGCATACTGGTTGTCACCGGCTGCGCCGTTCTTGCCATCCCACGGCACCACTGCTGCCGCCTCCACCACCAATTGCTGATCGAGGCCGAACAGATACTGCAAGCCGACTGCGCCGCCGAACGTATCGCGCCCGGTCGGGTCGAGCGTCGGGAACCCGGTCAGGTTGTCGGTCTCGAATGCCAGACCGGTGTTGCGCAGCACGCCGCCCGCCGCCCCGGCGCGGGCAACCGATTGCGGATTGTCCTTGCCGATCCAGAAATTGGTATAGGGGATCAGGGTCAGCGGCAGATGGGTGATGAAGGCGTTTTCCGACAGCAGCAGGAACCCGTTTGCTGTCTTGTTGAACCCGGCCCCCGGGCTTTGCCCGAAATTCGCTATGATGCGGGTGGAGTTCGAAACCGCCCCGAAATACCGCTTGGTGAAGGCGGCGGTGACGTTGTGATAGCTCTGATCGCCGCCGGTCTGCTTGTCGGTGTCATGCAGATAGGCATAGCCGAGTTCCAGATACCCCTCCGCCACGTCAAAGAATCCGGCTGCGCCGATCATGATCGCACCGTCATCGTCCTTCGCGCCGTTGCGGTCGACGAAGGCGTCCGAGGTGATCTCGGACCCGCCCGCAAAGAAGGTGATGTCGTAATTGGTGATGCCGAGCGCGGCACTGTTCTTCGCCGGAATGGTGAAGGCCCCGCCGAGGAACGCATCCTCCAGCCAGACACCGTTCTGAAACAGAAGCGGCATCCGCCCGAAGGAGAACGGCAAGTCATAGCTTTTGTATTCGTCGGTCAGACCGGCGAGGATCGCGGACATGTCGCCCTCGAAGAACAGCGTTGTCGGCTGGTCGTTGAATTCAAATTCCGGCTGCGCGCCCCGGTCACGGTCGGGTCCGGCAAATTCGTAGCGGGTGAAGGCAGCGCCATCCTGAAACGGTTCCCACAACATCAGGACACGTTCGGTCCCGGTCAGTTGCAGGTTGAAGAACAGGTTGAGCCTAGCGGCGAGTTGACCGATTTCCTGCCCGTTATTCTGCTTGTTATAGGCGACCGCCGTGCGCTGATCGCCAAAGACCACAAGCTGCGGCGTCAGGCGGTTCTTTTCGCCGAAGAGCGCGATGCCTTCGCCGATTTCGCCGGGGCCGTAAAGATCACGCCCGATTTCGGCGAGTGGAGCGACCCGGTCGATTGCGGTCTTGCCGCCATAGACCTGAATCTGCGCTTCGGCGTCATAACCTTCCTTGTATTTCGGATCGCCAGAGAAAGCGCCCCGGTCGAATTCCGTCTCCGTCACCAGCGGATCACGCGATACCGGCGTCGGATCGGCGCTGATATCCACGATCTCCGCTGGCAGGGTCAGGGCGAATGACGGGGCGGAGTTGGGCAAAGACCGCGCCACGGGCGGCGCGGTGCGCGGCGCGGGCGCAAGCCGTGTCAAGGCGGCATCTTCCGGGGAAAACGCGCCGCCAAGGTTGAACTTGTCCTTTGCCAGCGCGCCGCCTGCCAGCGAGATGATGAGGGCGGACGCTGCGACCCCCGATTTCAGCAGGTTCATTCGGTGACCTCGAATTCGACGGCGGTCGGGTGCATGTCGATCATCCATTCGTTCATCGTCCGCTCCATCTCTTCGGTCGCGAAGACGAACTTCATGAAATACATCGGTTCTGCCCGGCTGCGCAGACGCGCCTGAATCTTCCATTTGCCGGGGCGATTGATCAACTCTCCCGGCACTTCGTATTCCGCATCCTTGTGGCCATAGGGCGGGATCGAACGACCCTCCATCCGGATGAACGGCGGGTGGTTCAGCACCGAGGACGGCACGCCGGAGGGGCGGATATGCGGGATCTGGTCGATGTCGAAATTCACCGGCAGATACATCTCGCGGTCAGGCCCCTTCACCGAGGTCACGAGGAACTTGGTCTGAAGGTTGAAGAGCTGCTTGTCATAGGCAATCTTGCCCGCAGCTACGTCGATGGAGTGAATGTCTGCCATGTCGCCGATGCTGTCGACATAACCGCTTTCAAACACCGTGTTCCCGTCCGGGTCGATCAGCGCGACGTTCAGCCAGATTTCAGGCTGCGCACCAAGCGAGCCGGAGGGCAGGTTATGCCCTTCATCGGTGTTCACCACGCGGAACCGGAAATCGAGGTCCTTGCCGACCTTCGGCGCACCGCTGTCGAAGAACGGCCCGTCGAGGCGTGACCCGTTTTCCATCACCGCGATCCGGTCCTGCCGCTTCAATTCCAGCAGGCGCAGGTTCTGATCGACGACATAGCGGGCGGTCTGGCGGTCGGTGCGCGATTTCCAGATATCGGGGAAATCGGCCGTTTTCTCACCGGCTTCATAGGCGTCTTCCCAGGCGGGTGTGCCCCATCCTTCGCGCCAGTCAAAGCGCAGCCATTCAGTGATCGACCAGTTCAGCGCGCGCGGGTTGAACGGGAAGATCCCCGGATGGGCAATCGGATAGCCGGGGCCATAGAAGGCATGATTGGAATGCTTGCGCTTCGGGTCGCCCACGGCGCGGCCATTCACGATGGCGACCGGCCATTCGGTATACCCTTCGGCACGGCCCTGAACCTTGCCCATGTGGCAGTCCTGACAGGTGATGCCATGCTCGGCGGCGGGGGAGGCGCGATACTGTTCCCACACCACCTCCAGCTTGATGCCGGGATGCACGGCGACCTGGTGGCAGGACACGCAGAATTCAGCCTTCGTCAACTGATCGAACTCGATCGCCGCAAGGTGCATCGGGCTGCCGCTATCCTCTTCGCCGGTGGACACGCCGAATTTGCCCGGCTCCTCCAGCACCGTTGCGATGCCGGGGCCGTTGCCCGCGCCCATCATCGGCTCGTAGATCGTGCCGGGGCTGACATGGCGTTCGCCGTTCACCCGGCCGAATTGCTGCTTCACGCGGTGGCAGGTCACACAGGTGATCCCCTCACGTGCGATGGCGGACCGCTCCCATAGCGGTTTCTCGCGCGGTTCGCCCAACTGGGTCCCGATCTGCTGATGGCAGCGCACGCAGAACGTGCCGACAGTGCCGGATGCGAGGTCGTTCAGGCGTTGCTCGAACTTGTGGAACATCGGGCTGATGGAGGCATAGGCATGGTTCGACGATGCCCATTCCCAGAAAATCTTCTGATGGCATTCGGCGCATTGCACGGCTGACGGAAACTCCGACTGCTTGAAGGCCGTCGCGTGCGGATCGGAGGGGGATCGCAATTCGGTCTGTTCGGCCACCGAGAAGGTGATTTCCTCATCCGGCTCGGTAATTTGCGCCGAGGCAGCCCCCGCATATCCGAGAGCCAGCAATGCGGCGGCGAGACAAAACTTGAAACTGCGGATCATGTTCCCGTTTCCTTATCTGGCGACGATGCGCGCGATCTCTGACAGAGAGGCGCTCACGTCTGTGCTTGAATAGGTATTGCTGCTTTGAAAGGCGGAGACGCCGCGCGCCATCGCGTCGATCGCGGTGGCGGCATCGGCGGCGGAGAGGGCATTGAGGCGGTCAAGTTCGTCTACCAGTGACCCGACTGACAGAACCGCCTGTTCGGCGGCCTCGTATTCCGACAGGCGACCGGCACGATAGGCCTCGGCGATCCGGCGCAGGGTCACCTTGTTGTCTTCGAGCGTGTAATCATGCGCCTTCACCTTCGCCTCAATCGCCACCAACGTCCGATTCATCTGTGCCGAAGCGGCAATCACGGCTTCCCAGCTTTCGGTCGAGGCTGCGGACAGGGCGTTGATATTGGTGCGCAACTGCCGTGCAAGGCCCGGATCAACCAGATCGGCGGCGAAACCGGCAAAGATCAGGTTGGCGGATTTGATCCGCGGCACTGCGACCCGCGCGACGCCCGCGCCGCGCTGGGATTTGTGGCAGGCCCGGCATTCGAACAGCGACAATTCAGGGAACAGCCCCTTCGGCCCGTTCTTCGGATCGGTGACGAGATCGAGGATGCGGCGCGCCTGCGCCACCTGACCGACGGCCCAGACCTTCACGCCAAAAGGCCAGGGCTTGCGCTGAAGGTAGTCGTCATCGACCGTGAAATGGGCATATCCGGCGCGGTTGTCCGGGTTGGTCTTGGTGAACCAGCTATAGAACCCAAGCTCGAACGGGATCGTCGGGTGACCCGCCGCCATCATGTTGTGACTGATGAACTTGTCGCCCGACCCGACATGGCAATCGAGGCAAAGATCGGCCCGCGCGGATGCGTTGGTCGTGGGATACATGCCGCGTTCCAGATTCTCGCCATAGAAATACAGACCGGCGGTATGCACGCCGAGCCACGCTGACGCAGCACCATGGCAAGTCTCGCAGGTCACCCCCTCGGTGATGTCATAGTTCGCCTCGCGCTGATCCTCAGGCACGACGAACGCGTGGCAACCGAGGCATTTGGCGGATTGTGTCGGGTCGCCGAGGCCGAGACGCGATGCGATCGATTTCGCGCGCGCCGATTGCAGGGCCTTGTAGGATTGCGAATGCGGGTCGCGTTCCTTCCAGACCACATATTCCTGCTGCGAAACTGCGGAATTGGGCCAGGGGTCAGTGGCGGAATGACAGGTGGATGCGCCACAGGTCGTAGCACCCAGCGCCACGCCTGTTCGTGGGTCGGCAGCGTGGGCTGAAAAGACGAATGCCGGAAGGCAGGCCATGGCAGCTCCGAGAATCAGCAACCTCAAATTTTTCATTCCGCCCGCCCGCTCCTGAAAACTGGTAGTATGATTGATCGCAGCATAAACAGTGCCGAAACCGATACCACTCCGCATCTCCAACTTTCTCAATAAGACGCGACTTTCCTCAAAAAGCGGCAGTCGTGAATGCCTAAACCTTCCCCACACTCAGACAGCGTCGTTTTGTGGCATCTTTACCATTGGTTGCCTGTGCGAATTCGCACGTCACCGTCTCGAAATGGGCTCATAATCGGGCGTTCGTTGTTTTGGTGCCACTGAGCGCCAGACTTCCGCGCAACCTTGCAGCGGATCGGCGACATGACGGCACGTTATCCCTTCGGATCATTTGACTCTGCGAAGCAAATCCACTGCACTCCGTTCGAATGGCGGCCAGTGCACGCGCCGCCGAACAGGGAGATGACGCATGGAAGAGGCCAAGACCTATACCCGCATTCCGACCCCGCCCAAGATGCCGGTCGTCGGCAACATGCTGTCGCTGAACATGGACGCGCCCTTGCAGTCGTTGATGGAGATGACGCGCGACCTCGGCCCGATCTTCAAGCTCGACATGATGGGTAAACCGCTGGTGATCGCATCGGGCGTGTCGCTGGTCGAAGAACTGTGCGACGAGACGCGGTTCGACAAGGCGGTGCGCGGGTCGCTGCGCCGGGTGCGGCAGATCGCGGGCGACGGCCTGTTCACGGGCGATACGCAGGAAGCGAACTGGAGCAAGGCGCACAACATCCTGCTGCCGACCTTCGGGCGGCAGGCGATGAACAATTACATGCCGATGATGCTGGACGTCGCCGGTCAGTTGACGGCGAAATGGGAACGGCTGAACGCGGATGACGAGATTGATGTCGTCCACGACATGACCGCTGTCGCGCTCGACACCATCGGCCTCTGCGGTTTTGATTATCGGTTCAACTCGTTCTACCGGCGCGATTACCATCCGTTCATCGACGCCCTGACCCGCAGTCTGGAAACCTGCATGGTTCAGCGCGGCCTGCCGTTCGAACAACAGATCCTGCGCGGGCGGCTGAAACAGCTTGAGCAGGACAGCGCCTATATGAACAAGCTGGTTGATGACATCATCGCCGAGCGGCGCAAAGGTGGTGCCAAGGCCACCAATGACCTTTTGAATTACATGCTGCAAGGCGTGGACAAGGTGACGGGCGAAAGCCTGTCCGACGAAAATATCCGCTATCAGATCAACACCTTCCTGATTGCGGGGCACGAGACGACATCGGGCCTGATGTCCTTCACGCTGTATTTCCTGCTGAACAATCCCGATGTGCTGGCGCGGGCTTATGAGGAGGTTGATCGCGTGCTGGGCCGCGACATCAACATCCAGCCGACCCTGCGCGATGTGAACAACCTGACCTATGTGAACCAGATCCTGTCGGAGGCATTGCGGCTCTACCCCACTGCCCCTGCATTCGGCCTCTATCCCTATGAGGATGAGGTGATCGGCGGCCAGTATCGGTTGCGCAAGAATACCTTCATCACCGTCCTGTCGTTGATGCTGCACCGTGACAAGGCGGCATGGGGCGACGAGCCGGAGCGTTTCAACCCGGATCACTTTGAACGGGACGCCATCGCATCCCGCTCCATCCACGCCTACAAGCCTTTCGGCAATGGTCAGCGGGCCTGCATTGGCCGCCAGTTCGCGATGCAGGAGGCGGTGCTGGTGATCGGCATGATCCTTCAGCGGTTCGAGCTGATCGACCACAAGAAATACCAGATGAAGATCAAGGAAAGCCTGTCGATCAAGCCTGACGGGTTCACCATGAAGGTGCGCCTGCGCCCCGATGTGCTGCGCGGCAAGATGGTCCCCGGCGGGATTCTGGAATCTGAGGCGGAAAGCGGCCTCGCCGATGCCGCCGCCCACCCGGTTCACGGCACGCCTGCGCTAGTGCTGTATGGGTCCAACCTCGGGTCCACCGAGGATTTCGCCCGCGAAATCGCCCGCGCGGCAGAGGGAAGCGGATTCGAGACCACGCTCGGCACGCTCGACGATCATGCGGGCAAGTTGCCGAAGCGCGGCGCGGTCATCATCGCGACCGCCTCATATAACGGTGCGCCGCCCGACAATGCTGCGAAGTTCGTCGCATGGATGAATCAGGCGGAACCGGGTGCCGCTGCCGGTGTGCATTTCACCGTGCTCGGCTGCGGTCACAGCGACTGGTCCGCGACCTTTCAATCGGTGCCGCGCGAAATCGACGAGGGGCTGGCGCGGCTGGGCGGCATCCGTCTCGCCGACCGGTTCGAGGCCGATGCGCGCGAGGATATCGACGATGCGGTGCATGGCTGGCTCGATACGCTCTGGCCGCAGATCGGTGCGGGGCTGGGCCTTGACGCGGACCTGAGCGGCGGCGCGGCGACTCAACCGCTCTACAAGGTCGAATTCCTGTCCGACGCCCGCGAAAACCCGATTGTGGCGCAGACCGGCGCGCGGCCCGTCACCATCACCGAAAATCGCGAGCTTCAGAACACCGGTCTGTCAGGCCGGTCCACCCGCCATATCGGCGTGGCGCTGGCCGAAGGCATGACATTCCGCACCGGCGATCACCTCTGCATTGTGCCGAAGAACGCAAAGGACCTGGTGCAACGGGTGGAGCGTCGCTTTGGCCTGACGGCGCAGACCCAGATCAAGCTGACCGCGACCGGCGGCGATCATGGGCAGTTGCCGACCGGCGCGCCGCTGTCCACCCGCCATGCGCTGACCGAATTGCTGGAACTGCAATCGGTCGCCAGCCGCAAGGACGTGGCACAGCTTGCCCGCGCCACCGAATGCCCCCGGTCCCGCCCGGCGCTGGATGCGTTGGCGGGCGAGGGATATCGCGAGGGCGTGTTCCTGAAACGCCTGTCGGTCCTGAACCTGCTGGAGGCTTATCCGGCCTGCGAGTTGTCCTTTGCGGCGTTCCTTGAAATGATGCCGATGCTGTCGCAGCGGTATTATTCGATCTCGTCCTCTGCTGCCGATGCCGCTGACACCTGCACCATCACTGTCGGCGTGGTGGACGAGCCTTCGCTGTCCGGGGAAGGGCGGTTCAAGGGGGTCTGCTCCACCTTCCTCGCCGGGCTTGGTGAAGGTGCCGCCTGCCACGCGAGCATCCGTGAGACGAAGGCCGGGTTCCGCCTGCCGGACGACCCGACGAAGCCGTTGCTGATGATCGGGCCGGGCACCGGCATTGCGCCGTTCCGAGGGTTCTTGCAGGAGCGCGCGATCCTGAAGGCGCAGGGAAAGACGCTCGGCCCTGCGCTGCTGTTTTTCGGCTGCCGCCATCCCGATCAGGATTACCTCTATCGCGAGGAGCTCGAAGCCTGGGCGGCGGAGGGGGTCGCGGATATCCGCGTCGCGTTCTCGCGGGCCGAAAAGACCAAGACCTATGTGCAGGATCTGATCCGGGCGGAGCGCGCCACGGTCTGGCAGATGATCGAGGCCGGTGCCGCGATCTATGTCTGCGGCGATGGCAGCCGGATGGAACCTGATGTCCGCCGCGCCCTCGCGTTGATCCATGCCGAGGAACAGGATGTCAGCGCCGATGCCGCCGACGCGTGGCTTGAACAGATGGTGCGCGACGGGCGCTATAACCTCGATGTCTGGGTGTCCAACTGAACGCTGCGAGCGCGCGCAAACAAAAGGCCGGCTGTTTCCAGCCGGCCTTCTTCGTTTCTACGACTTGCTGAAAGCTCAGGCGGCTTTCTTGGCAGCGGGCATCAGGTCGGCTGCGCCATCGCGGATCGTCTTGTAACCTTCGGTCACGACGTCGCGGGTCGCGTCGAACGCGGTGCGGGCACGGTCGAAGTTGGCAGAAGCGTTTTCGCGAACGAAATCGACCTGGATCTGCGCGGCTTCGGTCAGGGATTTGGCCTGAGCCACCTTTTCGACCGTCGTCAGGGCGTGATTGACGTTGGCATGGGCGGCTTCGGCGACTTCACCGAGGATGCCGACATAGCCGACGACGAAACGGCTGAGGGTCTTTTCCAGGCCGTTGTTGAACTTGGAAACGCCTTCATAGGCGTTGTCGCTGCGCTCTTTCACCGAAGCGGCGGTGCGCTGCACATATTCACGTGCGCCATCTGCGATCTTCGTGGTGTCGATGATCGCGGTTTCGGATTTCACGGCGGCTTTCGGGGCAGTTGTCTTGGTCGTGGTCATTTTGGTTCTCCATCCTTGCAGGAAGCTATGGTTCATGTCCCGCTTGCTCATCAACGCCGGACAACGCTGATATAGGTGAGCTTGTTCGCATGTGCAACAAAAATGTTGACGTTAAGGTCAATCATTTTACTAATTTCAATCCAAGTCATTGTTTTATAACACTAAAAATAATGTGCACCGCACCATTTTTTCTGGATTCCATCTGTTTTTCCGGGCTCTGCGCGGTGATGCACATGGCTTTGCCACGTGCCCGCGTCTATATCAGACGCGACTCGGAGGCTCCTTCGGCAATCACAAGGCGGTGCGAACATGGTGCAGGCACTCAACCCGGAGGACCGGCGCAAGCTGGACGAATTGCGCCGGGTGAAGCTGATGGCGACGCTGGCGCTGGTCGCCTGCGTCTGCCTTCTGGTCATATCCAAATCGCTGGAAAGCAGTTACCCCGCCCTTGCTTTCGTCGCGGCTTTCGCCGAGGCGGCAACCATCGGCGGCATCGCGGACTGGTATGCGGTGGTCGCGCTGTTCAAGCATCCGCTGGGCCTGCCGATCCCCCATACTGCGATCATCCCGCGCAATCAGGATCGGATCGGGGACAATCTCGGCGCGTTCATCGAAGAAAACTTCCTTGCCCCCGAGCCAGTGCGCCAAAAGCTGGGTGAGGTCGATTTCGCGGGTGAGATGATCGTCTGGCTGTCCGGGCGGCAGCGATCCGAAGGTCTGGCGCTGTTCATCGCCCGGCTTGCACCGCAGATGCTGTCGGCGGTGGACGAAACCGGACTGAAGGATTTCGCGGCGGAGCGCGTGGCGACCCAATTGCAGAAAACGAACATCGCGCCGCTGGTGATGGAACTGATGGACGGGCTGACGCAGGACGGCAGGCATCACAAGTTGTTGGACGAGGTGATCGGCGCGCTGCACAAATTCCTGAACGACGAGGACGCGGTGGAGGCGATCCGCAAGAAGGTTGCGGAAGAATTGCCCGCCGTCCTGAACGTGTTCCGCGCCGATGCCGTGATCCTTCGCCGCATCCTCAAGACCGCGAGCGCGTTGCTGGAGGATGTGAAGCGCGACAAGGATCACGAACTGCGCGCCGAGTTCGAGCACTTCTTCCGGTCATATGTTCAGCGGATGAAACGGTCCAAACGGTTTGCAAAGCGCATCGAGGGGTTCAAGCAGCAGATCCTGGAACGGCCCGAACTCGGTGCCGTCGCCGATCAGATGTGGGCCAGCCTGCGCGCATTCGTCGAGGCGGATGTCGCCTCGGACAAGTCCGTGCTCGTCGCCCGGATGACCGACCTGTTCGTGGATATCGCGCGCAATCTGGAATCAGATGACCGCCTGCGCGCCGATATCAATGCGGGCATGGTGTCCGCGCTCGGCACCTTTGTCGAGGCACAGAAGAAATCCCTGTCCCGGTTTGTCGCCGATCAGGTGAAAAGCTGGGACTTTGCCCAGCTTACCCTGTTGATCGAGGCCAATATCGGGCGCGACCTGCAATATATCCGGTTCAACGGCATGTTGATCGGTGGGATTGCCGGGGTGATCCTGCACATTCTTCTGCTGGCGATCTGAGTTTGCCATTCCGCCCGTCATTCGCCATGCTGCACCCGCAACGCCCGGTTGTGACTGGATCATGGAGAGTGCAATGGCTGACAAGAACCCCGCAGAAGGTCTGATGGATATGTTCAAGAAGTTCGGGGAAAACCTGCAAGTGCCCGGACCGGACATCAACCAGATCGTCGATTACCATCGCAAGAACATTCAGGCGATGCAGGACGCGGCGCAGATCACCTCCTCCGGTGCGCAGGCCGTGATGGCCAAGCAGCGCGAACAGCTTGAGGCGACGCTGGCCGAAGTGGCGGAGATGGTGAAATCCATGAGCGGTGGGATGTCCGACCCCTCTGCCGCGCTCTCCAAGCAGACCGAATTTGCCCGCAAGTCGTTCGAGACAACGATCAAGAACGTCACCGAGATGGGCGAGATCATGAAAGGGTCGGGTACCGAAAGCTTCGAGGTGCTGAAATCCCGCGTCGAGGACAGTATCGAGGAACTGAAGGCCGGGATGGCGAAAAAGGGCTGAAATTGCGCCTGAAAGAAATGGCGCTGCGCATGGGGTTTCCGTGCGCAGCGCTAGAACCGGACAAGACCCGGCTCATAGTCTAGGAACGGAGCGTCAGGCGGCAGGCTTCGGATAGACCATCGCACGCAGCCCCGAACGGTCGAACGGCTTCCACGCGCCTTCCTTCTGTGCCAGCCGGTCGGCGATGGCATAGGCCGCGGCGGGATGGTGGCCAAGGCCGCAATGGCTGCCTTTCACCTCGATATTCTCGGCAATGTCACTGCGCGTCTCGATGCAGGTCCGCCAGGCGCAGACTCCATCGGTGCGGGAATAGATCGCGGTGGTCGGCACCGGCGGCGGGGCGGAGATCGCGCCGCCCATATGGCTGTCACGATCATCGACCTTGTGGCCGGACGTGAACTGATACACCCGCCACGCATTCGTCGCGCGCGGATCGCCATTGAACGGGCTGCCGAGGGTGACGACCTGGCGCACATGGTCAGGCATCATCTTGGCGAGCTGGCGCGCATAGATACCGCCCAGCGACCAGCCGACGATGGAAACCTTGCGACCGCTTTCCTCCGCCATCGTCTCCAGCCGCCGCTTCAGCCCATCCTCGATACCGGGCAGGGGGCCGTAATTGCGCCCAAGCTCCCACCCGCTGGTCTTGTAGCCGAGCGTGCGCAGCAGGGACCGCAGCGCGAAGGTGGAATTGTCGGTGGTGATGAGGCCGGGCAGGACCAGAACGGGTTGCCCGTCGCCGCGTGGGCAGACAGCGGCCAGCGTCGGCCATGACAGGGTGAAGCCGAACAATTCCGGCACAGCGCGCAGTTCCATCAACATCAGGGCGCGATTAGGTGCGCGGTGAGCAGCTTCGGCCATATGGTTTCCTCCCGCTCCGGGGGGATTGCATCGGTCTGCTTTATCGCGGCTTTTTGCCGTCTGATTGGGTCTATCCCCGGAGCCTTAGGGTGCGACTATACGTCC
Organism: uncultured Candidatus Planktophila sp.; assembly: GCA_964352385.1. Classification (GTDB taxonomy): domain Bacteria; phylum Pseudomonadota; class Alphaproteobacteria; order Rhodobacterales; family Rhodobacteraceae; genus Pikeienuella. Next base: position 11,650 of record CAYGRU010000053.1, on the reverse strand, counting down.
ATATTGGGGCATTGCTACTCTGCGAAAGAGGTCATTACGCAACGTCACTGAGTCGCACCACCTCAGGATTTCGGTTTGGGGGCCGGTTTCGGCGCAGGCTTCGGGCGCGCGGCACGCACCGGGGGCTTGCGCTTGGCGGGGGCTTTCGGCGGCGTTGATGGGGTGTCCGACGGCTTGTCGGCGGGTGCCTTGGCCGCCGGTTCGGCAGTCGTGGCCTTTGCCGCTGGTTTGGCGGGCGGCTTTGCGGGTGCGGGCCGCGCCCGTGGCCGCGGTGCCGGTTTTGCCGTCGGCTCCGGCGCAGGTTTCGCGGCGGCCTTTTTGGGCGCGGCCTTTTTCGAGGCCTGCTTTTCAATGGCAGCGGGTTTGGGCGCTTCGGGCGCGGCGACAGCATCCTTCGGTGCGCCGAGCAGCGCCGCGCGAAGTTCCGCAAAAGACGCCAACAGCAGATCGCCGACATGATCGACATCCGGCACCGAAGCCGCATCCGCCGTCACGCCGAAATCCAGCTTGTCGAGATAGGATTGCACGGTGAAATTCAGGCCGACGCCGTGGATCGGGATCGACACGGGATAAAGCGCAGTCACCTTCGCCCCCGCGCAATAGAGCGGGAAGGGCGGGCCCTGCGTGTTCGAAATGGTGACATTCACCGTATTCGGCAGAATATCCGCCAGCCGTGTGCGCCCGAACAGCGACATCAGGCCCGGCAGCAACATCGGCGCGCCAAGCAGGGTGAAATCGTTTGGCGCGGCATCCTTCACCCCGCCGGCGATGGTCTTGGACGACCGGGATTCAGCGTTGATTTTCTTCAACCGCTTCACCGGGTCGGAATAATTGGTGGCCAGAACGCAATTCATCCCGAACACCTGATTGTTGATGTCGGTATTGCCAACCTCGCGCATGGAAATCGGCACGAAGGCGGTCAGCGGCGCATCCGGCAAGACGTGCTTTTCGTCGAGATAGCGGCGCAGCGCCCCGGCGCAGATCGCCATCACCATGTCGTTGATCTTGGTATCCGACGCCTTGCACATCGCCTTGGCGTCGGACAATGAAACCGAGCGGGCGGAATAGGATCGTGCCGCGCCGATGGTGCCGTTGAACGGGGTCTTGGGGGCAAGGATCTGCGGCAGCGACAGCGTGCCCGACAAGACCGGGGCGACGAGGTCGGCCACCTGTCCTGCCATTTTCGGCACCCCCTCCATCAGCCTGATCTGCTGGCGCATCAGGCTGGCAGCCATGTCATGCAGGCCCATGATCGCCCGTTCGGGGGTCGTGGGCTTGCGCTCTTCAAGCTTCGGCGCGGGCGGCTCCACCTCGCGCGGGATCGGCGACACATCATAAAGCGCCTTGGTGATGACCATGCCCGCACCGCCATCGACCGCCGCATGATGGACCTTGGAATAAAGCGCGACCTGGCCGCTCTCCAGCCCTTCGATCACGGTGAATTCCCACAGCGGGCGTGTCCGGTCCAGACGCTGGGCGTGCAAGTCGCCGACGAAATCCTCAAGCTGTTTCCAGGTTCCGGGCTTCGGCAGGACCGCGCCCTTGATGTGATCGTCGAGGTTCAGATCCCCCGCATCGACCCAGCCGGGATGGTCAAGCTGGAACACCGATTTGGCGAGTTTCTTGCCGAAGATCGGGATCAGGTGGACCCGGCCTGCGAAGAATTTCTTGAAATGGGCATGAAACGTGCCCTTGAACCCCGCAGGCAGTTCATAAAGCGTCAGCCCCGCCACGTGCATCGGCGTCTCGGGCGTCTCCATATAGAGAAACGTCGCGTCCATACCGCTGAGCTGCTTCATAGACATCGGCTGCCTCCTGTCGGGTGCATCGGGAAAACTGATGCGACTGTCAGGGATTTCAGGGTGGATGGCAAATGCTGTCAAGCGCACTTGTGGGTGAAGATTCAGGATGACGTTGCGGCAAAGGGGGGCGGATTGGATTTGCCAGTGGGTGCTGCTTGGCTCACACTCCGGCCATAACAGGACGATGCCGGGACCCCCGGACATTGCAGCGAAAGGGATGAACATGCCTGACAGCAAGGACAAGAGCCCCGCCGACGACATCGCGAAAAGCGCCGCCGAGAACACGCTGGCGTTGAACCCGCTGGTCGGGATCAGAGGGCAGGACATGGCTGCCGCCGGTGCCAATGTGATGCGCGCGATGGCAAGCCAGCCGCAGATCATGGCGAAGCAATGGCTCAGCTTTGCGGGCGAGATGGCGAATATCGTCATGAACGCCTCCGACCGGGCGCCGGAGGGGAAGGACCGCCGCTTCGCCGATCCCGCATGGCAGAGCAATGGCGTGTCGAAGGGCCTGATGCAGGCCTATCTCGCCTGGGCGGAAAAGGTGACGGAAACGGTGGAGGCGCTGGACCTGCCGGATCGGGACGCGGCGCGCGCCCGGCTGGTCACGTCGATCTATGTCGATGCGATGGCCCCATCTAACAATTTCTTCGCCAACCCGACGGCGATCAAGAAGCTTTATGATACCAAAGGCAAAAGCGCGCTGGACGGGGTGCGCAACCTGATCGGCGACATGACCAAGAATGGCGGCCTGCCATCTTCGGTCGATACCTCAAAATTCAAGGTGGGCGAAAACCTTGCGATGACCGCTGGGGAGGTGGTGTTCCGCAACGAGGTGATCGAGCTGATCCAATATACCGCGACGACGCCGACCGTGATGAAGCGCCCCTTCATGATCGTCCCGCCGCAGATCAACAAGTATTACGCGGTCGACATGTCTCCCGGAAAGTCGATGATCGAGTTTCTGCTGGCGAACGGCATTCAGCCGTTCTGCATAAGCTGGCGCAACCCGACAGCGGCGCAGCGCGACTGGGATTTTGAAACCTATATCGCGGCGCTGGACGAGGCGACCGCAGCGGCGCGTGACATTACCGGCAGCGACAGCATCAACATGATGGGGTCCTGTTCGGGCGGCATTACCCTGTCGCTGTATCTGGCGTGGCTGGCGGCGCAGGGGCGCAGCGCCGAGGTCGATTCGGTGGTGCTTGCGGTCTGCGTGCTGAACACCGAGGACCGGGGCGATAGCGATTTCGCCTCGCTGATGTCGCCGTCCACCGTGATGGCGGCGAAGGCAGCGTCGGAGTCGCGCGGCGTGCTCGACGGGCAAGATATGGCAAAGATGTTCGCGTGGATGCGTCCGAACGATCTGATCTGGAATTACTGGGTCAACAATTACCTTCTGGGTAATGCCCCGCCCGCTTTCGATGTGCTGTTCTGGAACGCGGATACGACGCGCCTTCCCGCCGGTCTGCACCATGATTTTCTTGATCTGATCTATACCAACCCGTTCAAGAATCCGGGCAAGCTGTCGATCGGCGGCCACAGCATCGACATGCGCAAGGTCAGCCACAAGACCTATGTGATCGGCGGCACCACCGACCACATCACGCCGTGGAAAGCGGTGTATGAAACGGCGCGTCTGTTCGGCGACGACGCGACATTCGTGTTGTCCAATTCCGGCCATCTGCAAAGCCTGCTGAACCCGCCGGGCAATCCGAAGTCGTGGTATGTCAAGGCGGCAGCGGACAAGCCCGACGCCGACGCATGGTCGCAGACCGCCAAGAAACATCAGGGCACATGGTGGCTCGACTGGGTGGAGTTCCTGAAAACCAATGGCGATGGCGAGGTGAAGGCCCCGAAAGCCAACGGCAATCGCACGCACAAGCCGCTCGGCGCAGCCCCCGGCACCTATGTGTTCGAGCCGTGACGCAACGTCCCTGATGCAGGGCAGGCGGAACTGGGGTTCATTCGTCGAAAGATGACCGAGAGGGGCGAAATGGCAGAGGCCGGCGCGATGCAGACGAATACGATCAACGGGTTCGAAACCATGATGATCGACGTGGATGGCCAGATGCTCCATGTCGGGATCAAGGAAGGGCCGACCAGCCGCCCACCCTTGCTGATGTTCAACGGGATCGGCGCGAATCTGGAACTGGGGCAACCTTTTCTGGATGCGCTGCAAGGGTCGAGCGCGATCATCTTCGATGTGCCGGGGGTCGGCGGATCGCCCCTGCCGGTGCTGCCCTATCGCCCACGTACGCTGTGCCGGTGGGCCAAACGCCTGTGCGAGATCCTTCAGATCGAAAAGGTCGACGTGTCGGGCGTGTCATGGGGCGGCGGGATGGCGCAGCAATTCGCCTATCAGTATCCCGATTTGTGCCGCAAGCTGGTGCTGGTCGCGACCTCGGCCGGGTTCACGATGGTCCCCGGCAAACCATCGGTCCTGTCCAAGATGGCGTCGATCAAGCGCTATACCGACAAGGGTTACATGCGGTCCATCGCGGCGGAGATCTATGGCGGTGATTTCCGGGGGGACACCAATTTCATTTCCGCCCATGCCGCGAACATGCGGCCCCAGTCGCAGACCGGCTATGTCTATCAGTTGCTCTGCATGACCGGCTGGACCAGCGTGCCCTGGCTCTGGTCGCTGAAACAGCCGACGCTGGTCTATTCCGGCACCGACGATCCGCTGATCCCCGTCGCGAATGCGCGGCTTCTGGCCAGCCTGATCCCGGATGCAACCCTCGAACTGGTCGATAACGGCCACCTTTTCCTCGTCACGCGGCCCCGTGAAAGCGCCGCCGTGATCGAGGCTTTTCTGGATCGCTGAGGAGACTGGACAATGGGCAAGACCGCAGAATTCGACGTTGTCGTCTATGGCGCAAGCGGCTTCACCGGGCGGTTGGTCGCCGAATACATTCAGGCGACCTATGGCAGCGGTGATCTGAAATGGGCAATGGCGGGGCGCAGCGCGGCCAAGCTGGCCGAGGTTCGCGCGGAAATGGGCGTGCCCGATACAGTGCCGCTGATCGAGGCGGACGCGTCAGACCCGGCATCGCTCGATGCGATGGCGGCGCGTGCGAAAGTGGTCATCACCACGGTCGGCCCCTACCTGAAATATGGCGAGCCCCTGGTCGCCGCCTGCGTGAAGGCCGGGACCGATTATGTCGATCTGTCGGGCGAGCCACCCTTCATGGCCGACATGATCGCGAAATACGATGCGGGGGCCAAGGCATCCGGCGCGCGGATCGTGCATTCCTGCGGTTTCGATTCCGTGCCTTTCGACTTGGGCGTCTGGTTCCTGCAAGAGGCCGCGAAGGCGAAATTCGGTGAGCCCGTGCTGCGTGTGCGGGGCCGGGTGCGGATGATGAAGGGCACGTTCTCGGGCGGGACGGCGGCGTCTGGCGCGGAGACGACGCGCCTTGCCATGTCGGACCCGAAGGTCATGGCGGCCCTCATCAATCCGTTTTCGCTGACCGAAGGTTTTACCGGGCCGCAGCAGCCGCGCGGCAACAAGCCGATGGAGGACGAGGCGCTGGGCATGTGGGTCGCGCCCTTCGTCATGGCGGTCATCAACACCAAGAACATCCACCGGTCCAACTATCTGATGGGCCATCCCTATGGGCAGGATTTCCTTTATGACGAGATGATCGTCACCGGCCCCGGCGACAAGGGCAAGGCGATTGCCGAGGGCATCGCCAACGCGCCGCCGATGGGATCGGAAAAGAACGCGCCGAAACCCGGCGAGGGCCCGTCGAAGGCGGAGCGCGAAGCGGGCATGTATGACCTGATGTTCCACGGCACGGCGGCGGATGGGCGGACCATTGTCGCCGGGGTCAGGGGCGACCGCGATCCGGGCTATGGCTCCACGTCCAAGATGATTACCGAATGTGCTTTGTGCCTGCTGGACGAGGCCGCCGCCGCGCCCGGCGGCGTGCTGACCCCGGCGCCGGTTTTCGGCCAGTCGATCATCGACCGGCTGGAGGCGAAGGCAGGGCTGAGCTTCGCGATCGAGGGCTGATCCACCCGCGGTCTTGAAACTTTCAGCGCATCATGGCGCAGACGACCTCGACGGCCTTGCCGCGCAACGCGGGCTGATCCATTGGCGTGAACTGCGACAGCAGGGCCTTGGTGTCGGGTCGGGCCTGTCGCGCCGCCTCCAGCGCCTCTCGGCTGGCGATGATGGTGGCGTCATAGGTCCGGGTCAGTTGCTGCATCCGGCTGGCGCTGTTCACCACATCGCCAAGGATCGCAAGCTCGAGGCAATTCACATCGCCTATATTGCCGACCACCACATCACCGATGTGAAGACCGATGCCGACGCGCACCGGCGGCTTGCCTGCGGCGACCCGCGCCTCTGACCAGCGCGTCACGCTTTCGGCGATCTCGATGGCACAGGTCAGCGCGGCGGCGGGGCCTTCCTTCACATCGTGGATCGCGCCGAAACTGACCATCACCTCGTCGCCGATGAATTTGTTCAGGGTGCCGCCATGCCGGAACACCGCCGATGTGGCGAGCGCGTGAAATTCGCGCAGAAAGACGATGGTTTCCGCCAGCGTCATCTGTTCGGCCATGCGGGTGAAGCCGAAGATATCGGCGAAGATCACCACGGCGCGGCGGGTCTGCATCTCCTCCAGCGAGGCGGAGCGGTGGGTCAATTCCGCCGCAAGGTCGGGCGAGAAATAGCGGGCGAGCTTGGTCCGCTCGCGCGCGGTTTCGATCTGCCGGAACGCCTGCCGCCGCCCCCGCCAGACAGCGGTCGCAATTACTGCCCCGACGATCAGCAGCAGCAATGCCTCCTGCACAGCCGCGATCACTGATACATAGCCGGGGGCGAGCAGGGCTGCCAGAATTTCGTCATTCGGCAGTGCCGACAGTTCAGCCAGGCTGAGCGTGAAACTGCCCGGTTGCAGCAAGGTCCAGATCACGCCGCCAAGCCATGCGATGGCCCCGGCCACCCCGGCCCAAAGCGCGAGGCCGGGCGAATATGTCAGGGCGGAAAACGCGAGGAACAGGAACAGAAAGCCGACACTGCCCAGCCGGAACTGCATCGCATCCGGCCAGTTTTCCGGCGATCCGGGCGCAGGAAGCACCAGCGCTGCGACGATCACTACCATGTCGGCGGCGATCAGCCCGGCCTGAAACAGCGTGCCGAGCCGCCTTCCGGGGCCGGAATGTTGCCGGACAGACTGAAAGAACAGCCAGCCGCTGACGAACAACCCCGCGAGGAAGGCGAAATAGAACAGCAGCGACATGCCCGATGTGCGAAACACCAGCGTCAGCGCGATGGCCGCGATCCCGGATGACCGCACGATGAAGCCGAGACGCGCGCTCGCGATCCGCTCCCGCCGGAACGCGGCAGCGACGATCGCGTCTTCCCTGTTCATGCTTCGCGCACCCATTACCGGGTCTTAATCAATTGCCTTCACAGGGGATAGTGGCACAAGGCTGGAAGCGTGCGGATTTCCTGCCGCTGGCGGTCATGCCTGATTCAGCGCCCAGTCATATTCGGTTCCGGCGATCCGGCCGATCCCCGCAAGATCGGCCTTCAGGTCCTCGTCGGCATATTGCCGAAGATGGCTGATGACCCCCCCGGACGTGCCACCGAAATCCTCTTCATACCAATCGTAGATTTTTGAGACATAAAGCTGCCCTGCCTCTACCCGTGCGCCGCGCGGATGGTTTACATAGGCCCGTGCGGCGGCATCCAGATCACCCTCCAGCGCCGCGCTGATCCAGGGGGTCCGCTTCAGGTCGGGACAACCGATGGAGGCGCAGTTCACGGCGTAATGTATCCGCGCATCGCGCCAGATGGGGCGCAGGATGCCATGTTCGATATCGTTCAGGGACAGGTCATCGCCCGAGACGGTCAGGATTTTCTCATCCCAAGGGCCGGTGTTGAACAACCCGCCCTTGATCCGCAGGATGGATTTCACCGGGTATTCCGCAAGCACGAGGTGAACCGTCGCTGCATTGTAGAGGTTGATCCAGTAGGCCATCGCGGCACCGCCGGTCAGCGTCGTCGGGTCAATCTGCTGATAGACCGTGAGCCATGCACCAAGCGCGGCATCATCCCCGGCGGCCTTGGCCCCGGCATAGTCCACCAGCGTCACGCCGCCCGACCCGGCCTGCACCCACTTTTCAAGAAAATCACCCCAAACGGCAGTGACCGGGTCGGTGCCCGCCCCGGTCACCTGCCATTTCGGATCGAGCAGTTCCGAGCCGGGCGCAGCCACGGCGCGAGCCGTGAATGCAGGCGAAGCTGCCGCACCGACCCCGATGGCCAGTCCTGCCAGAAAACCGCGCCGCGATGGTTGTGATGATCCGCTCATGTCGCTCTCCGCCAGATTGCTCTCTGCCATAGATGGTGAGGAAGCTTTCAAAGACCACGTGGCGCGCCGCCCGGACACCGGATTGTGAGCCGCGTTTCAGAACCCGCCTTCGCGCCGGATGAAACTGGCGACCTCATCGACGCCCTTGCCGTGACGAAGCTGCGCGAACAGGAACGGGCGGTCGCCGCGCATCCGGCCTGCGTCCCGCTCCATCACCTCGAGCGATGCCCCGACATGGGGCGCAAGGTCGGTCTTGTTGATGATCAGAAGGTCGGATCGGGTGATTGCCGGGCCGCCCTTGCGCGGGATTTCCTCGCCCGCCGCCACGTCGATCACATAGATCGTCAGATCGGCCAGTTCCGGCGAAAAGGTCGCGGCCAGATTGTCGCCGCCGCTTTCGATCAGGATCACGTCAAGATCTGGATGCCGCGCCCGCAGATCGGCGATGGCCGCGAGGTTGATCGAGGCATCCTCGCGGATCGCAGTATGCGGGCAGCCGCCGGTTTCCACCCCCATGATGCGGTCGGATGGCAGCGCCTGCATCCGCATCAGCGCCTCCGCATCCTCCTTCGTGTAGATGTCGTTGGTGATCGCGGCGACCGACAGGTCTGCGGACAGGCTGCGCGCCAGTGCGGCGGTCAGCGTGGTCTTGCCAGCGCCGACCGGGCCGCCGATGCCGATGCGGAGGGGGCCATTTGGGGATTTCATGTTCTGAACAACCTTGTTGCCTGTGTTTCATGCCGCATCGACGCGATATCCGCCGCCAGCGCCGAACCGCCGATTTCGTCGAGCGATGCCGTCGCCGCCTCCGCCGCGATGTCGTGGATCAGCGGATGCAGCGCGGCGAGGATGCGCTGCCCCGCAACCTGCCCCATCGGCATGAGCCGGATCGCGGCAGAGGTCAGATTGGCGGCAAAGGCATGGAGGTAGAACGCCGCCGCCGTCTCGGCCTCCGCCCCGGCCTCCGCCGCCGCCCTGCCGACCGCGACGGGATAGGGGGCGGGGGTGTCGCCGCCGCCCCATCCTGCGCCGATGGTCGTCGCAAAGGCGGTGCCTTGCTCGGTCGTCTCGCGCAGCCGTTCCTGCGAGGGGGCCAGCGCGGCGGCGAGGTCGGCCACCGCCGCCCATGCCGCCGCATCGCCCGCGCTGGCCGCGCGGTGGGCATGGATCAACAGGATGGCATCCGTCCGCCCCGATCCGAAGCGGAGGATATCCGCCAGCCAGCCCAGCATCGTGGCGGCGTCGCTGACGGTGCCTTCCGCGATGACGGTTTCCAGCCCATGCGCATAGGCAAAGCTGCCGACCGGAAATCCGGGTGACAACCATGCCGCGATTTTCAGCAGCGCGTCATTCATGGTGGTGGTTATGCGCGTGGTCATGCAGATGGGCGTTGGGGTCCTCATGCGGGTCATGGGAATGCGAATGGCCGTGGGTGCGTCCATGACCATATGCGCCGCCCTCCGGCTGAAACGGGGCCTCGATCCGGGTGATGATGGCGCCGAGGCCGCGCAGCATATCCTCCAGCACGTGATCGTGCTGGATCAGGATGCGGTCCGCCTCGATCTGGCAGGGCGTGTGGCGATTGCCGACATGCCATGCCAACCGCGCGAGCGCCGCGCCGCTGGCGCGCACCTCCGACAACGGCTCATCTGCGGCGCGGATGCCGATCTGCCGCCCATCCTCCAGCACCAATGCCGCGCCATCACGCAATTCGGTCAACGCGGGCAGGTCGAGGATGACCGAAAGGCCGCCATCGGTGACGAGACGACAACGGCGGCGATAGCGATCCTGATAGGGCAGGGTGATGTGATCGGCGGAGGCCGCCCCGTGCGCTGCGATGTGGCGTGCGCGTGATTCCGTCGTCATTCGGTGCGCCTTTCGATCTTTACCGGAAGATAGAATTCCTGAAGCTGTCCCAGCGGCCCGCCCGCAGTCTGGATCCCGATGCCGAGCGCGGGCACATAGTCGAGCTGTGCGGTGAAGCCGCCCTCATCAACGGTGATCAGCGTCTCCACCGGCAGCATCGTATAGGTGCACTCGCCCAGATGAACCGTGCGTGGCGCGCCGATCTGAAGGGTGAAGGCGGATCGGGCAAGCTCCGTCCCCCTGTCGTCGATATCGGTCACCTCGCCGGACCACGCGAGGCCGGGCCTTGGTGGCGGCAGGTCATCGGGGGCGGCGCTGTAACGGGATGTGGCGACAAAGCGCCGGTCTGGCAGATCGCCCAGCATCGCGCCGTCCGAAAGCGGATAGATGCCGTGCAGGCTTTCCAGCCAGAAATTCGATGCGGGGTCTGCGAACCGGTTCACCTCCAGCACGATATCCGGCGCGGCGAGGCTGTAATCGACGCGCGCGCCATCGGAATAGGTCACGGTGATGCCAGCGCCCTCAAGATCGGCCCGTGTCGGGCAGGCGAGGGCGGGCGACACCGCAAGGGCGAGGAGGATCGCCGCACCGATTGCCGTCGTCCTGATCGAATGCCCCCTGCACTTCGGTCTGCGGCTGTCAGTCATCGGGGAACCTGAACATTCCCTTTTCCGCCGCCGTCAGGCTGACCGCGCCGCACGGCATTTCCACCCCCGAAAGATCGAAACAGGTCATCCATTTCAGGCGGACATGGGTGAAGTCTTCGCAGGTGTAATCGAATTTCACGTCGCTCTGGCAACTGGATTGATATTCGCCATTCGGCATGGAAAGCCCTTCGCAGACGCTGGTGCCCTTACCCTCAACCGGCACCTCGTATCCGAAGATGATATCGCCGTGGGTCTCATCGGCGAAGGCCTCGATGTCGAAATCGCATTTCTTGAACAACTCGCTATAGCCCTGCATGACAAGCTCAAGCCGGACATCGGCAGTAGCGGGTAAGGCAGTCAGAAGCACGGCGGCGATCACGCGGGGGATCATGGGGGAGCCTCCTCAGAACATGAAATACCTCTGCGCCATTGGTAACACATCCGCAGGCTCGCAGGTCAGCAATTCACCATTGGCGCGGACTTCATAGGTCTCCGGATGCACCTCGATCTGTGGCAGGGCGTCGTTCAGTTTCATCGACGCCTTGCCGATGCCGCCGCGCGTGTCTTTCACCGCCAGCGTCTGTTTGCGCAGGCCGAGTTCGGCGCCGATGCCGTTCGCCTGCGCCGCCTCCGATACGAAGGTGATCGACGACGCCTTCTGACTGCGGCCATAGGCCCCGAACATCAGCCGCGAATAGACAGGCTGCGGGGTGGGGATGGAGGCGTTGGGATCCCCCATCTGCGCCATCGCGATGGTGCCCCCGATCAGCACCATTTCCGGCTTCACGCCAAAGAAGGCGGGGTTCCACAGTACGAGGTCGGCGCGCTTGCCAACCTCGACCGACCCGATTTCACGGCTCATCCCGTGGGTTATGGCGGGATTGATGGTGTATTTCGCGATATAGCGGCGGACCCGGAAATTGTCGTTGTCGCCGGTTTCCTCCGCCAGCCGCCCGCGCTGTTTGCGCATCTTGTCGGCGGTCTGCCAGGTGCGGATCAGCAC
>CAYGRU010000052.1:0-24175 GCA_964352385.1 uncultured Candidatus Planktophila sp. | reverse complement strand
GGAATGGAAAGGGGGCAGGGGTGCGGCGTATCAGGCGGCGACTTCGCAACTGATCGCCAATTCGTGATCGCCCGTCCGGCGCATTGCCACGATCCGCACCCTATCTGTGGTTGAGTGCCCCTGACGGAGAAAACCCATGCGCAGATTGACCGCTCCGATACTCGCCGTGTTGGCAACAGTGATCCTGATTGGTGCCTGCACCCCCGCGCCGGGCGGTGGGGCGGATCGCAAGGCACAGAATCGCGCCCAGTCCTATGGATGCCCCTGCCGGTAACGGGTTTGCCTGCTGAAACGGCTTGACGGCGGGGCCTGTCCTGTGCGCGCCATGATGTCTTGGCGCAGACAGCACAGGACTTGAACCGCATGAGCCACGGATACGACACCGGCCGCCTGAATCTGCCGTTCACCGGCATCGCGACATTTGCGAAGAAGCCCTATGTCGACGACTGGGACGCGTTGGATGCCGATGTGGCGATCCTTGGCGCGCCCTTCGATGCCGGAACGCAGTTCCGCGCCGGGGCGCGGTTCGGCCCGCGCGCCGTGCGCGAGGCATCGACGTTGTTTTCCTTTGGACATGCCGGGGCTTACGACCATGAGGATGACGCGACCTACCTCGGGTCAGATGTCATCATCGTCGATATGGGCGATGCCGATATCATCCACACCGATACGGACCGCAGCCACGCGAATATCGAACATGGCGTGCGCAAGGCGCTGGCGGCGGGGGCGTTGCCGGTGACGATCGGCGGCGACCATTCGATCAACATTCCCTGCATCCGGGCCTTCGACGATCAGGGGCCGATCCATATCCTGCAAATCGACGCGCATCTCGATTTCGTGGATGAACGCCACGGGGTCCGCAATGGCCACGGCAACCCGATGCGCCGCGCGGCTGAACAGCCCTATGTGACCGGGTTGACGCAGCTTGGCATCCGCAACGTCTCCTCCACCGCCAAAGAAGGCTACGATGACGCGCGGGCGATGGGGTCGGACATTCTGTCGGTGCGGCAGGTGCGCGCCAGGGGCGTGGCGGCGGTGCTGGATCGTATCCCGCCCGGTGCACGGCTTTACGTCACCATCGACATCGACGCCTTCTGCCCCTCCATCGCGCCCGGAACCGGCACGCCGTCGCATGGCGGGTTCCTGTACTACGAGGTGCTGGAGCTGTTGCAGGGCGCGGCGCAGAACCACGACATTGTCGGCATTGATCTGGTCGAGGTCGCGCCGGATTATGACCACAGCGGATCGACCGCGATCCTTGCGGCGCAGGTCCTGCTCAACTTCCTCGGGTTCATATTTCATGCCCGGCAGACGGCGTGAGCGGACTTTACCGCAGGTTGTGGTAGTCTTCGCCGGATCAGATGAGCGGAGGCTGCCATGCCGATTTCCATTGGTGACAACATCCGGTTCTTCCTCGGCCCCCACAGCGCCGCGCCGGGGCTGGACAATCTCGAAGATGCGATTGTCGATTTCATCGACGGGGCGCGATCCCGCCTCGACGTCGCGGTGCAGGAGCTTGAAAACCGGCGCATCGCCGAGGCGCTGATCCGTGCGGAGGTGGAACGCGGCGTTCGGGTGCGGCTGGTGCTGGAGGCGGATTATCTGGCCAGCGCCCGCCGCCCGAAAACCGTAGCAGAAGCCTTTGAAAGCCGTGGCCCGCAGGAGGAAAATCGCCTGATCGCCGCCGCCGCGCTGAGGGCCACCGCATGGGTGCGGTCGGATTTCAATCCGGCGATCTTTCATCAGAAATTCATGGTGCGCGACAGCGAGGCGATCCTGACCGGTTCGACCAATTTTACCCCCACCGGCGTCGGCACCGACCCGCGCAAGGGGGGCAACCTCAACCATGTGCTGGTCGTGTCATCGCGCAAGATCGCGGCGATCTATGGTCGGGAATTTCGCGAAATCGCGGCAGGTCATTTCGGGCGTCACACCGACGGGCGCGGCGACAGCCCGGAGGAAATCACGCTCGACGGGGTGACCTTCAAGATCTGCTTCGCCCCCGATCACAACCCGGAAATGGAGATCATGAAGCAGATGGCAAAGGCGAAGGAGCGGATCGACTTCGCGATCTTCACCTTCGCGCAATCATCGGGCATCGACGATGCGATGAAGCTGGCAAAACGTGCAGGGATCGACATCACCGGCGTGATGGACGGCATGCAGGCCAACCAGACCTGGTCAGCCTCGCACGGTTTGCTGGATGCGGGCATTGATCTGCGGCAGGTCCGAAAGGGCGGCAAGATCAACAAGCTGCATCACAAGCTGATGACATTCGATGATGATGCGATGGTGATCGGATCGTTCAATTACACCAAGCCCGCCAATGACACGAATGACGAAAACATCATCGTCATCCACGGCGCGGCAGCGCGGCCATTGGTCATTGCGGCGCGGGACGAGATCGGGCGGATCTACCGCGAACACGGCACGGCGTTTCGCTGACGCTCAGAAACCCGCGTCGTCATCCTCGGCCGCGGCGTCCGGGGACAGGCCGCGAAACCCGGTGGCGATGACGAATTTTTCAGAACTGTCCTTGCGGCTCGACGGCGGCTTCATGGTGTGGACCTTGGTGAACTGCCGCTTCAATTCCGCTTGCAAATCCCCCTCCGCCCCGCCGGAAAGCACCTTCGCCACAAAGGTGCCGCCGGGGGTAAGCACGTCGAAGGCAAGCTGCGCCGCAGCTTCGCACAGGGCGATGATGCGCAAATGGTCGGTCTGCTTGTGGCCCGACGATGCCGCCGCCATGTCCGACATGACGACATCCGCAAGGCCGCCAAGCGCCGCCTTCACCGTCTCGTCCGCGTCGTCTTCCATGAAATCGAGCTGCATCAGCGTCGCGCCCGGAACCGGATCGACCTCTTGCAGATCGACGCCCAGAATGGTGCCGACCTTCTTGCCGGGTTTGGCCCCCAGCGCGTTGATGCGCGGCACCGCAACCTGCAACCAGCCACCCGGCGCGCAACCGAGGTCGAGCACCCGCGCGCCCGGCACCAGGAACCGGTGCTTGTCGTCGATTTCCATGATCTTGAAGGCGGCGCGCCCGCGAAACCCTTCGGCCTGCGCGCGCTTCACATAAGGGTCGTTCAACTGCCGTTCCAGCCACAGGGTCGAAGACAGTTTTCGCCCGCGCGCCGATTTCACCTTCTGACGCAACGACCGCTCGCCGCGCCCGCTGGTGGCCTTCGGGCCGGTTTCGGTCTTCTTCGTCATCGCCGGGCCTCGTGGATCATTGCGGCCTTCATCGCGGCGGTCTGGGTATAGATCAACCCCTCGCGCAGGCCCCGGTCGGCGACGCGCAGTTCATGCGCCGGCCATGTGTTCAGGATGGCGGACAGGATGGCACAGCTTGCCACGATCAGCTTTGACCGGTCCGGTCCAATGGACGGATGCTGTGCCCGTGCGTCATCCGACAGGCTGGCAAGTTCACGCGCGATGCGCCGTGCGGCCCGGATCGGCAGCCACAGGCCATCGACCTTGGACCGGTCATAGCGGCGCAACCCCAGATGCGCCGCACCGATGGTGGTAACGGAGCCGGAGGCGCCGATCAGTTGCATGTGCTTCGCCGTCCGCTCCTGTGCCATGTCGCGGGCAAAGCCTTCGATCAGTTCCTCGAAATACCAGGTCATCAGCCCGAACCGGCGGGACGGATCAAGAATTTCGGCGAATTTGTCCTGAAGCGTGGCAACGCCGACCGGGATCGACACCCAGTCCACCACCTGCACTTCACCGGTATCCGGTTGGGCGGAGGGGGCGAGCCGCAGTCCGCGCACCGCCTCGGATCGGTCGGCAGGGGTGATATGGCTGAGGTCGAGCAGGATCAATTCGGTTGATCCACCCCCGATGTCGAAGATCAGCACCTGTTCGGCCTTTTCCACCACCAGCGGGCCGCAGCCGGATGCGGCAAGGCGGGATTCCTCCTCGGCGGAGATGATTTCAAGCTTGATACCGGTCTCGGCCCGCACCCGGCGGGCAAAATCGGCCCCGTTCACCGCCTGACGACATGCCGCCGTCGCGACGGCGCGGATCCCGGTCGGGGCCGTGCGCCGCAGCTTTTCAGCACAGATTTTCAGCGCTTCGACCGCCCGGTCCATCGCAATCGGGTCGAGTGCGCCGCTTTTCTCGATCCCGTCGCCAAGGCGCACGGCGCGCGAAAAGCTGTCGATCACCCGCAGGTCGGCACCGTTCGGCGCGGCAACAAGAAGGCGGCAATTGTTCGTGCCGAGGTCCAGACCAGCGACGGGCGCATTGTGAAGAACCGCTCCTGCTGCGCCGTCCATACCGCTCCCCGGTCTTTTGCTTGTCCAAACCCGACGGATAGCCAAATTGCGGCAGCGCGGCAAGCACAGAGGCCGCCGCGCCGCCTGAACGCCGGTTCAGAAGCGATGGATCAGGCGCAGCCGCCGGAAGCCGCGATCCGCATCGGCACGGTCGCGATGCCCAGCGCCTGACAGACCTGATGCGGCAGATCGGGGTTGTTGAGGGTATAGAGGTGGATATGCCCCGCCCCCTCGCGCCGCAGCGTGTCGCACATTTCGGTTGCGATGGAGATGGACAGGAGGTCACTCGCCCCGGCATCGGCGGCATTGGCAAAGGCGGTCGGCATCCAGTCGGGCACGGTCGCGCCGCAGCGGCTGGCAAAGCCCTTCATCCGGTCAAAATTCTCGATCGGCAGCACACCGGGGATGATCGGATTGGTGATGCCTGCCTTGTCGCAGCGGTCGCGGAACCGCAGGAATGTATCGGTATCGAAGAAGAACTGCGTGATCGCATCATCTGCACCGGCGTCGAACTTGCGTTTCAGATGTTCGACATCGGCATTGTCTGACCCTGCATCCGGATGCGCCTCCGGATAGGCGCCGACGGAGATATTGAACCTGCCCATATCGGCCAGCGCGCGGATCAATTCGACCGAGCCGGAGAACCCTTCAGGGTGCGGCACGAATTTTCCATGCTCGCCCTGACCGTCGCCGCGCAGGGCGACGATGCGGCGACAGCCGAGTTTGGCATACATCTTGGCGACAGACATGGTTTCGGCCTTGCTGGCACCAACACAGGTCAGATGCCCGGCAACGTCGAGCCGGGCGCGTTCGCGAATGGCCTGAATAGCGGCAATGGTCCGGTCGCGTGTGGAGCCGCCCGCGCCATAGGTGACAGACACGAAGCGGGGGCCAAGCGGCGCGAGGCGTTCGACCGAGGACCACAGGCGCATCGCGCCATTCGGTCCCTTGGGCGGAAAAAACTCAAACGAAATCGTTGGAGCGGAGGTTTGCGATGTCATGGAAGGTCTATCCCGAACAGGAGCAACGTTTTTCGTGGGTTGCCAATCACTGGTCGCCTTCATGTGGATCGAAAGCGACTGGTTGGGATGATTAAGCGACAGCGCGGGAATGTCCAGATGTATTTTCATTTCCGGCGTTTTCGGACACGGTGTCGCAAAGCGTTTGTGCGTGGTCGCGATCCTGCATAACGGAATCGGCCCTCAGGCGCTATCCGGTCGTAACACAGGCAGAAGGCGAAGAATGTGGCGCAGGTAATCACGGTCTACTGGCGCGATATCCCCGCGCAGGTCATCGTCGGCAGGGGCCGCAAGGCCGCCAAACGGCAACTGGCGGAACGGTTCGAGCAGGCGATCGACAGATGCGCGATGAAGATTGGCGCCAAGGGTGACGATGATTATCTCGCTGAGTGGCGCAAGGGCGACCCGGTCGAGATTGCCGGCGACGACGATGCGGCCATCGCCGAAGCGGAGGCGCAGCGGCTGGAAGCGGAATTCGATCACGCGCGGATCAAGGCGCTGATCGACAACAATGGCTGGTCCGGGGCGTAACGCCCCTTTCTGGGAGATGTCACTGATGGCGAAGATCCTGAACTTTTTCGGCGGCAAGAAACCTGTCGCCGCCACCGGCTCCGCCGCTGTCCGGACATTTCTCGATGGGTTTTCCGTCGAGGTGATGCCGCGCACCGCCGAAAAGATCGACGATTTCCGCGCGATCCTGCCCGAAGGCACCCGCGTCTATGTCGCCCATATCGAAGGCACGCCGATCGAGGACATGGTCGCCACCGCCAAGCGTATTCGGGGCGAGGGTTTTGCGGTGATGCCGCATTTCCCGGCGCGGATCATCAAGGACCGTGCGATGCTGGCCGACTGGATCGCCCGCTATCAGGGCGAGGCGGGGGTCGATCAGGCCTTGCTGCTGGCGGGCGGCGTCACCGCGCCTTACGGCGAGTTCAGCGATTCGATGCAGCTTCTGTCCTCTGGCGAATTCGACAAGGCGGGCTTCAAGCGCCTGCATGTCGGCGGCCACCCGGAGGGCAACAAGGATATCGACCCGGACGGATCGGACGCGAACGTGATGGAGGCGCTGCGCTGGAAACATGAATTCCAGAAGCGCACGGATGCCGAAATGGCCATCGCGACGCAATTCTGCTTTGAAAGCGCGCCGGTCATCGCCTGGGCCAACCGGTTGCAGGCGGAGGGGATCACGCTGCCGATCCATATCGGCATTGCGGGTCCGGCAAAGCTTCAGACGCTCATCAAGTTCGCGCTGGCCTGCGGTGTCGGCCCGTCGCTGCGGGTCTTGCAGCGGCGCGCGGCGGACGTGACGAAGCTGCTTTTGCCGTTTACGCCGGAACAGATCATCACCGAACTGGCGGAACATGCGGCGGCGAATCCCGGCTTCAATATCACCAATGTGCATTTCTTCCCGCTCGGCGGCATCACCAAGACCGCCGAGTTCGCGGACGAGGTCACGGGCGCGGGTCGCCTTGCAGCCACCGCCTGATTTGCCGATAAGGGGCGGTGAACGATCCGCCCTTCATCCGAACCTTCCCCATCAGAGAGCCTTGCCATGACCCGCACAGTCGTCGAATCCAAGACGAAGACCGTAATCATTGGCTTTGACGAGCCGTTCTGCGTGATCGGAGAGCGGATCAATCCGACCGGGCGCAAGAAGCTCGCCGCCGAGTTGGAGATGGATGATTTCTCGACGGTGGAGAAGGACGCGCTGGAACAGGTGGCGTGCGGCGCGACCGTGCTCGACATCAATTCGGGGGCGGTGTTTTCCAACAAGATGGCCGAAGACCCGCGTTATGCCGACAACAACTTTGTCGAACCTGCGTTGATGAAGGAACTGGTGGAGCGGGTGCAGCGGCTGGTCGATGTGCCGCTTTGCATCGACAGCTCCGTCCCCGGTGCGCTGGAAAACGGGCTGAAGGCCGCCGAGGGGCGTCCGCTGTTGAATTCGGTGACTGGCGAGGAGGAGCGGCTGGAGCTCGTGCTGCCGCTGGTCAAGAAATACAATGTGCCCGTGGTCGCGATTTCCAACGACGACACCGGCATTTCCGAAGACCCGGATGTGCGGTTTGCGGTGGCCAAGAAGATCGTCCAGCGCGCTGCGGATTTCGGAATTCCGGCCCATGACATCGTGGTCGATCCGCTGGTGATGCCGATCGGGGCGATGGCGACTGCGGGGCATCAGGTGTTCACGCTTGTGCGCCGCCTGCGTGAGGAATTGGGCGTGAACACGACCTGCGGTGCCTCCAACATCTCGTTCGGGTTGCCCAACCGGCATGGGATCAACAACGCCTTCCTGCCGATGGCGGCAGCGGCGGGGATGACATCCGCTATCATGAACCCGGTGCAGGTCGGCGCATCGGACAAGAAGATCGCTGAGCGGATTGCGGAGCTTCAGGCGCTGGGTGTGATCCTGCCCGATGATCTCGACCCGGATATCCTGCTGCCGCTGATCGGGCTCGGCTCGCGCAGCGCCACGCCATCGAAAGAGATCGAGGCGATCAAGGCGGCGAATTTCCTGCTGAACAATGATCCATCGGGTGCTGACTGGATCCGGTTCAACAAACCCGTTGGCGGCGGTGCTGTCGGGGCAGGCGGATCGCGCGAAGGGCGCCGCCGTCGCCGGGGCTGATCCGCTTGACGGGGGTGACGGTGCCCCCTAATTTCCGGGTATGCGACTGAAGAACATCGCCCTCGCGCCGGTTCATCTTGCTGCGCTTGCCTCTGGCGCATCGTCCTTTCGCGACAACCCGATCCTTGGCAGCCCCGTGCTCAACCGCAACGGCCTCCACATTGCCCGCGTGCGCCTTGCCGAGCGGATGGCGGATCAGCGGCGGCGCAGCCTCGTGCGGCTGGCGTCCAAGGTGCATCGGGAGGCGTTCGCTGCGCAGGGGTTCGTCGAGGTCCGCAATGCGCTGCCGGACGAGGCGTTCGCCGCACTGCGCCACGAGGTCGCGGTGACGCGCTTTCCCGCCACAGAGATGAAGCAAGGCGCGGCGACGACCCGCTTCATCACCATGAACCCAGCATCGCTCCGCGCCACGCCGACCTTGCGCGATTTTCTGCGCGGGCCGCTGTTTCAGGGTCTGATCCGTTATGTCGCCGCCTCGGATGCGGACCCGACGATGAACCTCCACACTGTCTTTACCGATCCCGAAAAGGGCAGGCCTGACCCGCAGACCGCCCTTCATTCGGACACGTTTCATCCGACGGCGAAGGCGTGGCTGTTTCTGCACGATGTGGACCAATCGGATGGGCCGTTCACCTATGTGCCCGGATCGCACCGGATGACCCCGGCGCGGGTCGAATGGGAACGGGAGGCGAGCATCGCGGCGGCGCAGCATCCGAACGGTCATCACGCGCTCGGCTCGTTTCGTGCCACTTTGGCGGAGGTTGACGCGATGGGCTTTCCACCGCCGGTCAGCTTCGCCGTTCCGGCCAATACGCTGGTCGTCGCGGACACGCATGGCTTTCACGCAAGGGCGCGAAGCACGCGGCCCTCGACCCGAATTGCGGTCTACGGCTCGCTGCGGACGCATCCCTTCCTGCCATACCCGTTTCCAAGCCCGTTCGATCTGCCGGGGTTGCGCGGGCGGCGGGCGGAGATGGTGGATTTGAAGCGCGCGCTGACGGCACGCATCACCGGGCGTCCCGGATCACAGCCATCGGTCGGCCTGAGGCTTGCAGCGGAGCCTCCGGCGCGCTGACTCAAGGTGCCGCTGCGAGCCCGATACGCCGGGCGGCGGCGATCATCGCGACCTGATAGCCATCAGCGCCAAGCCCGCAGATCACGGCAGTGACCGCCTTTGACAGGATCGAATGGCGATGCTCCGCGTCGCGGGCATGGACATTGCTGATATGCAACTCGATCACCGGCACCTTCATCATGCGGATCGCATCCAGCACTGGGATCGAAAAGAATGACAGCCCCGCAGGGTTGATGATGAGCGCATCCATCGTCAGGCGCGCCTCCTGAATCCAGTCGACCATCACGCCCTCGTGGTTGGTCTGGCGGAATTCGAGGGTGATGCCGAGCCGCGACGCAGCATCCCGGCAACCCTGTTCGATGTCCGCGAGGGTCGTCGCGCCATAAATCTCCGGCTCTCGCTCCCCCAACAGGTTCAGGTTCGGGCCGTTGAGAATCATCATGCTGGTCATTGCTGCGCCTCCATTTGTTCGGGCAACTTATGGAGGATCGCAGCATCCCGCCAGAAGATCCGGCAGGCGGGTTCGGGTCAGCGGCCTATTGTGTGACGGCTGCCCCGCCCGCGCCGGTCCATCCGACCATGCTTTCGGGATAAAGCTTCGCCCCGGCGATCCCCTCGACCTCGGACATCATGAACCAGTTGATCGCGGCCCAGTGGCCGGTGTTGCAGAAGCTGACAACGGGGCCGTCTTCCGCTGGGCTGCTGAATTGCCCCATCAATTTCTGATCCGTTTTGGCATCCTTGCCGTCGAACCATGATGAAAAGGCGAGGTGCCGCGCGCCGGGCAAGGTTCCGGCATGGGTCGCCGCCGGATGTTTCACCGACCCTTTCAGAAATTCGACAGGGCGTGCATCGACCAGCGTGCCACGGGTGGTGCCCGCGATGATCGCCGCGACATCCTCCCGCGTCGCCATCCATTCGGTCGACAGCGTGGCGGAGATCACGCTCGGCTCCGGCGCAACTGGGGTCGTGCTGAGCGGCAACCCGGCAGCCACCCAGGCTGTCATGCCACCTTCGAGAATCGCGATCCGGCTGACCCCCGCCGATTTGAGGGTCCAGTAGACACGGGCGGCGGCCCCGAAATCGGACGGATCAGTGCCCTGATAGGTAATGAGGACAGGGCGGTCCCGCGTCACGCCGATGCGGCTGAGCAGGGCGGACAGGGCGGCATCGTCCAGCGGCGCACCCGGATTTGCGGCGGGGCCGCGCCACGCGGCATAGGGGGCATTGACCGCGCCTTCGGGATGACCGGCGGCGTAGAGTTCCGGTGTGCGGATGTCGATATTCAGGATGTCAGCGCGCCCGGCAACCTGATCCGGGCCCAGCAAGACCTGCCATTCGGTGGCCCTCGCACCAGTGAAGGCGACAGCGACCAGTGCGAGGGCGCCGAACAAAGTGATGATAAGGCTGCGCATGGCGTGCTCCTGTGATTGCCTGTCTCGACAGATAGTCATCTGTGATTAGAAACAAAATACAAATCGAAACCGTATATTCGGACATGCCGCGACTGCGACACGTTATGTCGTGCTGGGGCGGGCTGATTGCCTTTCGCTGCCAGAGGGTTATGAAACCTGAGCAGAACCGCAACCGGGACAGACCTATGGCCAATGAAACGTTACCGCTCGTGATCTTCACGCCTTCGGGCAAGCGCGGGCATTTCGAGGTTGGCACCCCGATCCTGACGGCGGCGCGGGCGCTGGGCGTCGATCTGGACAGCGTCTGTGGCGGGCGGGGCATCTGTTCCAAATGCCAGATCACGCCGTCTTATGGCGAATTTTCCAAGCATGGCGTCACGGTCGCGGATGATGCGCTGACCGAATGGAACGCGGTGGAGGAACGATACAAGTCAAAGCGCGGGATGATCGATGGCCGCCGCCTCGGCTGTCAGGCGCAGGTGCAGGGCGATGTCGTGATCGACGTGCCGGAGGAAAGCCAGGTCCACAAGCAGGTCGTCCGCAAACGCGCCGAGGCGCGCGAGATCGTCATGGACCCGGCAACCAAGCTTTACTATGTCGAGGTCGAAGAGCCGGACATGGACAAGCCGACCGGCGATCTGGAACGGCTGCAACAGGCGCTGTTCGAACAATGGCAGCTTGCGGATGTGATCGGCGATCTGCGCACGCTCCAGATGTTGCAAAAGGCCCTGCGTGACGGCAAGTGGAGCGTCACCTGCGCGATCTATCACGGCGACGGGCTGGGCGCGGCGCGGATCATTCAGGTCTGGCCCGGCTTTTACGAGGGCACGATCTATGGTCTGGCCTTCGATGTCGGATCGACCACCATCGCCTGCCATATGGTCGATCTGCAAAGTGGCCAGGTGGTGGCATCGTCCGGCCTGATGAATCCGCAGATCCGGTTCGGCGAGGATCTGATGAGCCGTGTCAGCTATTCCATGATGAACCCCGGCGGCGCGGCGGACATGACCAAGGCGGTGCGCGAGGCGATCAATGCGCTGATCGGGCAGGTCGCCGCCGAGGCGCGGATCGGGCGCGAGGACATCGTCGAGGCCGTTCTGGTCGGCAATCCTGTCATGCACCACCTGTTGCTCGGCATCGACCCGGTGGAACTTGGCTGGGCACCGTTCGCGCTGGCCACCTCGAACGCACTGCATTTCTGGGCGCAGGAGATCGGGCTGGAGATGCACCCGAATGCCCGCATCTATATCCTGCCCTGCATCGCAGGCCATGTCGGGGCCGACGCGGCGGCGGTCGCGCTGTCCGAGGCACCGAACCTGTCGGATGATCTGGTGCTGGTCGTCGATGTCGGCACGAATGCCGAGATTCTGCTGGGCGACCGGACGCAGGTGCTCGCCTGTTCGTCGCCGACCGGCCCGGCATTCGAGGGGGCACAGATCAGCTCCGGCCAGCGCGCCGCTCCGGGCGCCATCGAGAAGGTGGAGATCGACCCGATTACCAAGGAGCCGCGCTTTCGCGTCATCGGATCGGACATCTGGTCAGACGAGCCGGGCTTTGCCAGCGTCGTCTCGCGCAGCGGCGTGACCGGCATCTGCGGGTCCGGCATCATCGAGGTGATCGCAGAGATGCGCCTTGCCGGGATCATGGACGAGGACGGGGCCATCGGATCAGCCGCCGCCACTGGCACGGATCGCTGCGTGCCGGACGGGCGCACACAGGCCTATCTGGTACATGACGACACCGCGAATGGCGGCAGCCGGATCACGGTGACGCAGGCCGATGTGCGCGCCATCCAGCTTGCCAAGGCGGCACTTTATGCCGGGGCGCGGCTGTTGATGGACAAGCGCGGGGTGGATCGGGTGGACAGGGTGGTGCTGGCCGGTGCCTTCGGCGCGCATATCTCGCCCCGGCACGCGGTCATTCTGGGCATGATCCCGGATTGCCCGCTGGACAAGATTTCATCTGCCGGGAACGCGGCGGGAACCGGGGCGCGGATCGCGCTGCTGAACTCCGCCGCCCGGCGCGAGATCGAAAGCGTCGTGCGCCGCATCGAAAAGGTCGAAACCGCAACGGAGCCACGGTTTCAGGAGCATTTCGTGAACGCCATCGCGGTGCCGCACAAGGTCGATGCCTTCCCCTTTCTGCGGACCATCGCGACGTTGCCATCTGTCAACTTCGGCGGCGGATCAGGCGGCAGCGGCGGCGGAGAGGATGGCGGGCGGCGGCGTCGGCGGCGGGTCTGAGGCGGTGAAAGGCATTTCGTCCCACGAATATTCAAATCGCCGGGAGAATCGGAAAATCGACTGGTAAACTTATTGAAGCGTTCGACATTTCGGGATGGTTCATTAATTATTCGTGTGAACTCGGATTGGCTGACTTGGCAATCCATTGACGACCTTGCCGGTCATACATGCGGGAAAAACGACCCCGGTGGTTGGCGCCATTTATTTTAGACACGCGAAACTGGTTTGTGAGTGCATTCATGCGACATGGTGATCGACTGACGACTTTGCTTGCAAGTGAACATGTTGTGTCTGACCCGCTTGCGCTGAAGGCGACGGTTTCGTTCAGCCCCTATTTGTCGAAGCCCGCAGCTCTTCGTTTCAATGGGGCGGGGGCTGTTGACGATGTCGCTTTCGGCCGCCGTTCCAACGACTTTCTTTCGGGCGGGGGCGGCAATGACAGTCTCTCGGGCGGACAAGGGGTCGATACCCTGTGGGGCGGTGCAGGGGATGATCTGCTACGCGGCAATGCCGACAATGACCGCCTGATCGGCAATGCGGGGCAGGACCGGATTTTTGCCGGTCTTGGCAATGATTTCGCCTCTGGTGGCACGGGAAATGACCTGATGCGGGGTGCGGTCGGCATGGACCGATTGTCAGGCAACGCCGGTCAGGATTCGTTGTTCGGAGGGGCAGGGAACGACTTTCTGGTTGGTGGCAAGGATGCCGACCTTCTGTTCGGCGGCAGCCTTGATGACACCCTGAAAGGCGGGGCTGGCGACGACAGCCTGTCCGGGCAGGACGGCAAGGACGTGCTGAGCGGCGGCATCGGCAACGACAGCCTGAGCGGTGGTGCCTTCGACGACGACCTGTTCGGGGGCGTGGGCGACGACCTTTTGTTCGGTGACAACCGGCGGGACACCCTCGATGGCGGCAGCGGCAATGATAGCCTGTTCGGTGGCTTCATGGATGACACGTTGTTTGGCGGAACCGGCAATGACATCCTGTTCGGGGGCGCTGGCAACGACGTGCTGAACGGCGGAGCCGGGAATGACAGCCTCGATGGCGGCATCAAGAACGACACCATGTCGGGTGGTGAGGGGCAGGATACGCTTCTGGGCGGGTTTGGCGACGACACGATGAATGGGGATTTGGGGAATGACCGCATCGAGGGCGGCGGCGGATGTGATCTTGTCTTCGGCGGCTCGGGCAATGATGTCCTGACGGGCAACCGCCGCAATGACACGCTGCATGGCGGCGACGGCAATGACACGCTGTTTGGCGGTGACGGGTCGGACCTGCTTTTCGGTGGCGCGGGTGCAGATGTGTTTGCCTTCACCGACGGCAGCGAAGGTCTTGATCCCGGCGGGAACAGCCCCGGTGCCACGATCCTCGATTTCGAACTCGGCATCGACTTTCTCGCCCTTGAAGGGCCATTCGAGTCGATTGTGGCTGCGTCTGGCGGAGCTGATACGCTGGTGACGATTGCGGCATCGGGTTCGACAATTCTGCTCAAGAACGTGGCGTTCGGTGACATTGGCACACCAAATGATATTATTCTTGGCAGCTTCGACACGGCGCCGTTCGATACGATCATCTGAAGCCGGTCGATCATCCTCTCGGAACCGAAGGCAACGCCCCCGGCGAAATATCCCACGGTCGCTGGCAACGGCAATGGCGCATGATCGCGCGCCTTGATAGGCTCGCAGAAATTCCCGTCTCGGATGGCAGGCTTTGGCGCGGTCGTTTCGATTGGCGGATTTGAAATCATCACCAAGCTGGTGTTCCGTCCCCTGCATGTGCGGGAGCGGGGCCGGGTCAGGCTGGAACTTGCACGGGACAGGACGAAACACATGAACCACAAAACCCTCGGCAACACCGATCTGCGCGTTTCCATGCTCTGCCTTGGCTCCATGACTTGGGGATCGCAGAATACCGAGGCGGAGGCCCATGCGCAGATCGACTTCGCGCTCGATCATGGGGTGAGCTTTCTCGATACCGCCGAAATGTATCCGGCCAATCCCGGCCCAAACGATCATGCGGGCAAGACCGAGTCCTATATCGGTTCATGGCTGGCGAAGCCGGGGAATCGGAGCCGGATCACCCTTGCCACGAAATGTTCCGGGGTGGGCAGCGCGCGCAGCCGTGATGGCATCAACCCCACACCGCCGATCAGCGCCGAAAGCATCCGCGCCGGGCTGGAGGGGTCATTGAAGCGGCTGAAG
Source organism: uncultured Candidatus Planktophila sp. (assembly GCA_964352385.1). Taxonomy (GTDB): domain Bacteria; phylum Pseudomonadota; class Alphaproteobacteria; order Rhodobacterales; family Rhodobacteraceae; genus Pikeienuella. Next base: position 9,310 of record CAYGRU010000052.1, on the reverse strand, counting down.
ACCGATCATGTCGACCTCTATCAACTCCATTGGCCGAACCGGGGCAGTTATCAGTTTCGCCAGAACTGGGGTTACGCGCCCTCTGGCGGGCGCGGCGAAGTGATGGCGCATATGGAGGAAGTGCTGGAGGAGTTGGGTCGCCAGATTGATGCGGGCAAGATCCGCCATGTGGGCCTGTCGAATGAAAGCGCGTGGGGCACGACGCAATGGATCGGCCTTGCCGAGGCGATGGGACTGCCCCGTATGGCGACGGTGCAGAATGAATATTCGCTGCTTTGCCGTCTGTTCGATACCGACATGGCGGAAGTGTCCCATCACGAAAACGTCGATCTGCTGGCCTATTCGCCGCTCGCCTGTGGCATTCTCAGCGGCAAGTATCAGGGCGGCGCGGTGCCGGTCGGATCGCGGATGTCGATCAATCCGACCATTGGCGGGCGGATCACCGAACATGTCTGGCCTGCCGCCGAGGCCTATATCGGGATCGCCGCAAAACATGGCCTCGACCCGGCGCAGATGGCGCTGGCCTTCTGCCTGACGCGGCCCTTCATGGGATCGGTGATCTTTGGTGCGACCAGCCAGACGCAGCTTGAAACCGCCATCGGCGCGGCGGATGTCAAACTGAGCGATGAGGTGATGGCCGATATCGCGGCGGTGCATCGCCGGTTCCCGATGCCGATCTGACGACGGGACGGGATCGGGCCGCGCAAGGCAGGCTGCGAAATGAAAGCCCACCTTGCCCGAACCCGCGCCCGTCGCTAAACCCTCTGGCAACCTGAATTCGACCGGTGCGAACAAGCCGCCCGGAGTGGGAGAGACCGCCAGATGGCAAGCCTGAACGACATCCGCTCGACCTTTTTCGACAGCTTCGTGAAACACGGGCACCGGCAGGTTGACAGCTCCCCGCTTGTGCCGCGCAACGACCCTACGCTGATGTTCACCAATGCCGGGATGGTGCAGTTCAAGAACGTCTTTACCGGCCTGGAGACGCGGGATTACTCGCGCGCCGTCACGTCGCAGAAATGCGTGCGGGCAGGCGGCAAGCACAACGATCTGGACAATGTGGGCTACACCGCCCGCCACCACACGTTCTTTGAGATGCTCGGCAATTTCAGTTTCGGGGACTATTTCAAGGCTGACGCGATCCCCTTCGCATGGGATCTGCTGACCAAGGAATACGGGCTGCCGAAGGACAAGCTGCTGGTCACCGTCTATCACGACGATGACGAGGCGGCGAATATCTGGAAGAAACATGCGGGCCTGTCCGATGACCGCATCATCCGCATCGCGACCGACGACAATTTCTGGTCGATGGGCGCGACCGGCCCCTGCGGGCCGTGTTCCGAGATATTCTTCGATCACGGGCCGGAAATCTGGGGCGGCCCACCGGGTTCCGCCGATGAGGATGGCGACCGGTTCATCGAAATCTGGAACCTCGTCTTCATGCAGTATGAACAGCATGTGGATGGCAGCCGCACCAATCTGCCGAAACCGTCCATCGACACCGGCATGGGGCTGGAGCGGATCGGCGCGGTGCTTCAGGGCAAGCATGACAATTACGACACCGACCTGATGCGCAGCCTGATCGAGGCATCGGCCAATGCGTCCGGCGTCGATCCTGACGGGCCGCAAAAGATTCATCACCGGGTGATTGCCGATCACCTCCGCTCCACCTCATTCCTGATTGCCGATGGCGTGCTGCCCTCGAACGAGGGGCGGGGATATGTCCTCCGCCGGATCATGCGCCGTGCGATGCGTCATGCGCATCAGTTGGGTGTCGATGCGCCGTTGATGCACCGGCTGGTACCCGCGCTGGTGCGGCAGATGGGGCAGGCGTTCCCCGAACTGGGCCGTGCCCAGTCGATGATCGAGGAAACGCTGGAACTGGAGGAAAACCGGTTCCGCAAGACCTTGGACCGTGGCCTTCACCTGCTGGATGAAGAACTGGACCGGTTGCCTGACGGGGCGGACCTGCCCGGCGAGACGGCGTTCAAGCTTTATGACACCTATGGCTTCCCGCTCGACCTGACGCAGGATGCGCTGCGCGAGAAGGGCCGCGCGGTGGATACCAAGGGCTTCGATGCCGCGATGGCGGAGCAGAAGGCCAAGGCGCGGGCGGCATGGTCCGGGTCGGGCGAGGCGGCGGATGGCGCGGTCTGGTTCGATGTGGCCGACAAGGCCGGTGCGACCGAATTCCTCGGCTATGAAACCGAGGAGGCCGAGGGCCAGATCGCTGCGCTTGTGCAGGACGGCAAGACGGTTGGTTCCCTCAAGGTTGGCGAAACCGGTGCGATCATTCTTAACCAGACGCCCTTCTATGCCGAAAGCGGCGGGCAGGTCGGCGACACGGGCATCATTCGCACCGATACCGGCGCGGCACGTGTGACCGATGTGAAAAAGATGCAGGGCGTGTTCGCCCATATGGTCGAGGTGACGGAGGGCGAGATCGTCCGTGGCACCGGCGCCGAACTCGCCGTCGATCATGCACGCCGCGCTGCGATCCGTGCCAACCATTCCGCGACGCACCTGCTGAACGAGGCGTTGCGCGACCGGCTGGGCAGCCATGTGGCGCAGCGCGGGTCGCTGAATGCCGAAGACCGTCTGCGGTTCGATTTCACCCACGCCAAGGGCATGAGTCTTGACGAGGTGAAGGCGGTGGAGCGGGACGTGAACGCGTATATCCGCCAGAACGGCGCGGTTTCCACCCGTCTGATGACGCCTGATGAAGCGCGGGCGATGGGCGCACAGGCCCTGTTCGGCGAGAAATACGGCGACGAGGTGCGCGTCGTGTCGATGGGGGCGAGGCCGGACGGCAAGACCTATTCGATGGAACTGTGTGGCGGCACCCATGTGCGCGCATTGGGCGATATCGGCCTTTTCGTCATCACCGGCGAAAGCGCGTCATCGGCGGGTGTGCGCCGGGTGGAGGCGCTGACCGGGGCGGCGGCGTTCGATTACCTGTCGGGTCAGGATCACGCGCTGGCAGCGGTCGCGAATGTGCTGAAATCCCGCCCGGAGGAAGCGGCGGATCGGGCGCAGGCCCTGCTGGATGAGCGCAAGGCGTTGCAGAACGAGATTGCCGAATTGCGCAAGCAGGTCGCGCTGGGCGGCAGCGGCGCGAAAGGCGGCGCAGAGGCGACGGACGTGGGTGGGGTGAAATTCCTCGCGCAGGTTCTGGTCGGCGTGTCCCCGAAGGACCTGCGCGGCCTGATCGACGAACACAAGTCCCGCCTTGGGTCCGGTGTGGTGCTGCTGATCGCCGATGCGGGCGGCAAGGCGGCGGCGGCCTGTGGCGTGACCGATGACCTGACAGGCCGGATCAGCGCGGTCGACGTGGTGCGCGTCGCGGCGGAGGCGCTGGGCGGCAAGGGCGGCGGCGGCCGGCCTGACATGGCGCAGGCCGGCGGCGCGGATGCGTCGAAGGCGGCGGAGGCCATCGCGGCGGCAGAGGCACTGATCGCGGGGTAGGGTGCGCCCCGCCATGATCCGGCCCGCGGTTTGTGACAGAATCCGCAAATTTTGCGCCCGCCCCGGAAATCTGCGGGACAGACGCTGATAATCTGCTAGCGTGCCCCGAAATCTGGGGGAGGCGTTTTCATGGCCGTGTCGAAGAGCAAGGGCATCTGGGGGTGGATGTTCTTTGATTGGGCGAACCAGCCCTTTCACACCCTCATCATCACATTCATCTTCGCACCCTATTTCGCTGATTTTGTCGCCTCAAGCCCGGAAGCGGGGCAGGCGGCCTGGGGCTTTGCGCTTGCCATCGGCGGCCTGCTGATCGCGGTGACGGCGCCGGTGCTGGGCGCGATCGCCGATGCCAGCGGGCCGCGCCGCCCGTGGATCCTGTTCTTTTCGGTGCTCTATGTGATCGGCATGTTCGGCCTGTGGCAGGCGGAACCGGGGGCGGAGAGCCTGACCTATATTCTGGCATTCTTCATCATCGGCATGATCGGCGCGGAATTCGCCCTCGTCTTTGTCAATTCGCTGCTGCCGCTGCTTGGCACCAAGGCGGAGATCGGGCGTATCTCTGGTTCCGCCTGGGCGATGGGGTATTGGGGCGGGTTGCTGAGCCTTGTGATCGTGCTGGCGCTGATGGTGCCTGCGCCGGGGTCTGATGCGACGCTGATCGGCATCGCGCCGTTGTTCGGGCTTGACCCGGCGCTGGGCGAAGGGGCGCGGGCGACCGGGCCGATGTCGGCGATCTGGTATCTGGTGTTCATGATCCCGTTCTTCCTCTGGGCCCCTGACGCGCCGCGCAACGTCGCTGTGAAGGGGGCGGTCGCGCAGGGGTTGCGCGAACTTGGCATGACGCTCCGGTCGCTGCCGGGGCAACGGAGTTTCTTTGCCTATCTCGGGTCTTCCATGTTCTATCGCGATGCGCTGAACGGGCTCTATGCTTTCGGGGGCATCTATGCTGCCGGGGTATTGGGCTGGGGGGCGTTCCAGTTGGGCGTCTTCGGGATCATCGCGGCCTTTGCCGGGGCCATCGGGGCCTGGCTCGGTGGGCGTGCGGATGAAAGACTGGGGCCGAGGCCGGTCATCTTCTGGGCGATCATCGCGCTGATTCTCGTCTCCACCCTGACGATCAGCACCGGCCCAAACGAGGTTCTGTTCATGGCCGTTGGCAGTGCCGAAGCGCCATCCGGCCTGCCGACGATGATGTTCTATCTCTGCGGCGCGGTGATCGGTGCGGCGGGCGGGACGCTTCAGTCCGCGTCGCGCACCATGCTGGTGCGGCAGGCCGATCCCGCCAAGATGACCGAGGCATTCGGCATCTATGCGCTGGCGGGAAAGGCGACCAGCTTTGTCGCGCCTTTCCTGATCGGCGTCGTGACATTGGCATCGGAAAGCCAGCGGATCGGCGTCACCCCCGTGATCGCGCTGTTCGTGATAGGGCTGGTTCTGTTGATCTGGGTGAAACCGGATGGCCGGGAATGATTGCAGGACCGGCGCATGATTGTTACATGACCCTTTCCCGATAAAAACAGTCGGATTGAGGGCAGCAGACGTGACATCCATGCCAAGACTGGTTCTAGACGGCATTTCGCGCGTGTTCGACGGCGTGTCCGTTGTCGATCGCCTCTCGCTCGAGGTATCGGCGGGGGAAATCATGTGCCTGCTCGGCCCGTCGGGCTGCGGCAAATCGACGACCCTGCGGATGGCGGCGGGCGTGGAACGGCAGAGCGCGGGGCGCGTGCTGATCGACGGCGCGGTCGTTTCCGACGACCGCAATCACAATCCGCCGGAAACCCGGTCTGTCGGTCTGATGTTTCAGGATTTCGCACTGTTCCCGCATCTGGACATTGCCGCGAATGTCGCCTTCGGGTTGAAGACCGCCAAGGCGGAGCGGCGGCGGGTGGCGGAGGCCTATCTCGCGAAAGTGGGTCTGGAAGGGTTTGCGGGCAAGTTCCCGCACATGCTGTCCGGTGGTGAACAGCAGCGCGTCGCGCTGGCGCGGGCGCTCGCCCCCAGCCCGCGCGTGATGCTGATGGACGAGCCTTTTTCCGGCCTCGACAACCGCTTGCGCGACAGCGTGCGCGACGAGGCACTGTCGATCCTGAAGGCGGAGGGGTCGGCGGTGTTGCTGGTCACCCACGACCCCGACGAAGCGATGAAGATGGCCGACCGCATCGCCCTGATGCGAAAGGGAAAAATCGTTCAGGTCGGGGCGCCCTACAATGTCTATAACCGTCCGGCGGACCGGGAGGCGGCGGCGTTTCTGTCAGACATCAACGTGATTCATGGCAGCGTCGAAAACCGCCAGACAGACACGCCCTTTGGCCGCTTCCTCGCGCCCAAGATGGTCGATGGCGCGGATGTGGAGATTGTCGTGCGGCCCGAACATCTGAAGGTCGATCTCGCCGGTTATGGCAGGCCGGAGGAAACCGCCCGCACCGGAGTCCCTGCGGCGGGAACGGTCCAGCGGGCGCGGTTCGTCGGCGCGGAAAGCCTGATCGATGTGCGCATGGACCATGACGGATCAAACCTTGTGGCGACGGTGCCCGGCGCGTTTCTGCCCGCCAGGGGAGAGCCCGTCTGGCTGTCGTTGCGGCGCGAACATTGCCACCTGTTCCCTTGCGCCGTTCAAAGCCGCGTGAAGTCGCCATACGAATCGGGCGATCCGCGAAATGAAATGGCCTGAGGCGAAAAAACAGGGGTGCCTGCCCTTCCCGCACTCCAACTAATCCCATATTAGAAGGGTGAAAGCAGCCGCACTGACCGGTGCGGCCAGAGACACGGGAGAAAAAGTCATGATTCCTGGTTGGATGCAAATTGCCGTCGTCGTCCTGCTCGCCGTTCTGTTGTTCGGGGGCCGGGGCAAGATTTCCTCGATCATGGGCGACTTCGCGAAGGGTATCAAATCCTTCAAGAAAGGCATGAAGGAAGAGGACGAAACGGCTTCGGCCAAGGTCGAGCAATCGCCCGATGGCATCGTCGATGTGACGCCGTCCAAGGAAAAAGTCTGATCCTGCGCGCTGCCTGAGGGGGGCGCATCATGCTCGACATCGGATTTCTTGAGATCGTCGTGATCGGCGCGCTGGCGCTGATCGTCGTCGGCCCAAAAGACCTGCCCGGCCTCTTGCGCACGGTCGGTCAGTTCGTTGCGAAGGCGCGCGGCATGGCGCGTGATTTCCAGAAGACGATGGAAGACGCGGCGCGCGACGCGGACATGGGCGATGTCGCGAATGCCGTCAAGAAGGGCGGCAAGCTGAGCAAGAACACGATTGTCGATAGCTTGAAGGATTTCGAAAAGACGGTGAAGACGGAGATGACCTCGGTAAAGTCATCGGTCACGTCGACCGCTTCCGGGACCACGACTGCGGCTTCGGCTGCGGCGTCACCGGCGGCTGCGGTGTCCTCTGCACCGCCTGAGGTCAAGGCCGAAGCACCGAAGGCAACCACCCCGGACGTATCGGAACCGGCGAAGACATCCGCGGCGAAGGCGACCACCAAAAAGGCGCCTTCCACCGCGGCAAAGACACCTGCCGCAAAACCGGCCCCGGCACGCAAGCCCGCCGCCAAGGCCGCGCCGTCGCCGACCGCTGCCAAAAAGCCCGCAGCGCGAAAACCGGCAGCGAAGAAGACACCTGCATCCGAATCCGCATCTGCCTCGGCAGACCCGGCATCAACCAAGAACGTCTGATCCCATGTCAAATGCCGATGATGAGCTTGATGCCAGCCGCGCGCCGCTGATCGAGCATCTGACGGAACTGCGCGACCGGCTGATCAAATCGCTGATCGCGCTGGCGATCACCATCGTCATCTGTTTCTTTTTCGCGACGGAACTGTTCGACATTCTGGCCGCGCCCTTGCAAGACGCGCTGGAAAGCCGGGGGCTTGAATCGAAGCTGATCTACACGGCTCTGCAGGAAAAGTTCTTCACCGACATGCGCCTTTCGATGTTCGGTGGGTTCTTCATCGCGTTCCCCTTCATCTCCATGCAGCTTTGGCGCTTTGTGGCACCGGGGCTGTATCAGAACGAAAAACAGGCCTTCTGGCCGTTCCTCGCGGCAACGCCGATCCTGTTCTTCATGGGCGCGAGCCTTGTCTATTTCTTCGTAGCGCCGCTCGCCTTCGGATTCTTCATCGACTACGGCAACAACACGTCGGGCGAGGTGGGAACGACGACCGAATTCCTCGGCAAGGTGCGCGAGTATCTTGGGTTGATGATGACCTTCATCCTCGCCTTCGGTATCTGCTTTCAGTTGCCTGTGCTGCTGACACTTCTGGGCCGGGCCGGGATCGTCACGGCGGACGGGCTGGCAGGAAAGCGCAAATATGCTGTTGTCGGCATTGCCGCCGCCGCTGCGATCTTCACGCCCCCCGATCCGATCAGCCAGATCGGGCTTGGGGTGCCGATTTACCTTCTCTATGAAATTTCTATCTTCCTTGTACGGACCTTCGAGCGGAAGCGCGAAAAGGAACTGCGCGAGGCGGGCCTCTGGGTCGATGACGACGAAGAGGATGAGGACGATCTGGAAGACGAGGGCGACAAGGCGACGAAGCCATGACCGACGCTTCGGTGCGCACCGCCGCCGCGCTGGAGCGGATTGCCGATGCGCTGGAGCGTCGGTCGCCGCCACCCCAGCCCGCGCCGGAATTTGACGCAGCGGACGCCTATATCTGGCGCACGTCGCCGGACCGGCTTGACCCGGCGCGCACGATCAGCGCCGTCCCGCTCGACCTCTTGGTGGGGGTGGAACGCAACCGCGATACATTGCTTGACAACACCCGCCGCTTTGCCGAGGGGCTGCCCGCCAACAACGCCCTGTTGTGGGGCGCGCGGGGCATGGGCAAGTCGTCGCTGGTGAAGGCGGCGCACGCCGCCGTTTGCCGGGCGCTGCCGGGAAAGCTGGCGCTGATCGAGATTCAGCGCGACGACATCCCCTCCATCGACCGGTTGCTGGGGGTGCTGCGCGGGGTGGATCATCGGTTCCTGCTGTTCTGCGATGACCTGTCATTCGACCGCGACGATAGCCATTACAAATCGCTGAAGGCGGTTCTGGATGGCGGCGTCGAGGGCCGCCCTTCAAATGTCATCTTCTATGCCACGTCGAACCGGCGGCACCTGATGCCCCGCGACATGATCGAGAATGAACGGTCGAGCGGCATCAACCCGTCCGAGGCGACCGAGGAAAAGGTGTCGCTGTCCGACCGGTTCGGCCTCTGGCTGGGCTTTCATCCCTGTTCGCAGGACGATTACCTAGACATGATCGCCGGGTATTGCCGTGTTCTGGGATTGAAGGTCGATCCGGCGGTGATGCGGGCCGAGGCCATCGAATGGCGGCAGACGCGCGGCGCGGTTTCGGGCCGCGTTGCATGGCAGTTCGTCACCGACCTTGCCGGTCGGTTGGGGCAGCCCATCGCATTCTAGGCGGCCCTTTCCGTTCGGATCAGAAATACTGCTCCGGATCGACACTTTCCGCACCGCGCCTGACCTCGAAATGCAGGTAAGGATTGCGCGGCGCGGCGAGATCGGCGACCTGCGCGATGGTCTGCCCGCGACTGACACGATCCCCCTTGCGAACCGTGACGTTATCGACCCGGCCATAGACAGTCAGGAATTCGTTTTCATGGCGGATCAACACGATGGTGCCAAGGCCGCCAAGCGATTTCGAGATCAGCGCGACCGTGCCGGCATCGGCTGCGGCCACCGGATCGCCGGGGCGGGTGGAGAAATCGACCCCATCGTTGCGACTTGGCCCCGCGGATTTGGAAAATGGCAGCACAATCGGTGCCGTGGTGGGCCGGATGAAACGGGCGGTATTGCTGAATGCGGTTGGTGCAGCCAGCACGGGCGGCTGGGGGGGCG
>CAYGRU010000051.1:0-24775 GCA_964352385.1 uncultured Candidatus Planktophila sp. | reverse complement strand
ATGCCGGATGGGGCGGGGGGTGCCAAGGGGTGGCCCTTCCCTCAGCGGCACAAATGCGGATATCAGGCGGATATGGAAGACATTCGGATAACGCGCCTCGGGGCGCAGGGTGACGGTGTGACGGCTGAGGGGCAGTTCGCGCCCTTCACGCTGCCCGGTGAGGTGATTTCGGGCGAGGTGGAGGGGGACCGCGTGACGGTCAGCGCGGTCATTGCCGCCTCGCCCGACCGGGTGTCGCCGCCTTGCGCGCATTTCGGCACCTGTGGCGGCTGCGCCTTGCAACATGCATCCGACCCGTTTCTGGCGACATGGAAGCGGGACCAGATCGCGGTGGCGCTGGCGGCGCGGGGGATCACCGGCATCGACATGCGCGATACCGTCACCTCGCCACCCCGATCCCGGCGGCGCGCGAGTTTCGCGGCGCGGCGCACCAAGAAAACCGTACAGGTCGGGTTTCGCGGGCGGGGGTCTGACGATGTCGTCACCCTTGCCGAATGCCATCTGGTAGACCCTGACCTGTTCGCGGCGCTGCCGGCGATCCGCGATGCGGTGATGCTGGGCGGATCGCGCAAGGGGGTGATCCGGGCGACGGTGACCCTGTCGCGCGCCGGGATCGACCTTGCCATCGACGATGCGAAACCGCTGGAGCGGCAGGCGCTGATCGAGGCGGCGGCACTGGCCGACCGCCACGATCTGGCGCGGCTGACATGGAATGGCGATGTCACCGCCGCCCGCCGCCCGGCGGCGCAGCGGTTCGGGCCTGCCGAGGTGACGCCGCCGCCCGGTGGGTTCCTTCAGGCCACCCCGCACGGTGAGCAGGCGCTCGTCGCCGCGGTGCAGGAAGCGGTGGGCAAGAAAGTTACCCGCATTGCCGACCTGTTCGCCGGATGCGGCACGTTCTCGCTGCCGCTCGCGGTGCAGGCGGAGGTGCATGCGGTGGAGGGGGAGGCGGCGCTGCTGACCGCGCTCGACACCGGGTGGCGCACCGCGTCCGGTGTGCGAAAGGTGACGACGGAGGTGCGCGACCTGTTCCGCCGTCCGATGCTGTCGACCGAATTGGCGGCGTTCGATGCAGTGGTGATCGACCCGCCCCGCGCCGGTGCGCAAGCGCAATCGGAGGAGCTTGCTGCCCACGGCCCGGCCTGCATTGCGTCGATTTCCTGCAACCCCGCGACCTTCGCGCGGGATGCGCGGGTGCTGATCGACGGCGGCTATCGGCTCGACTGGGTGTTGCCGGTGGACCAGTTCCGCTGGTCCCCGCATGTGGAGATCGCGGCGCGGTTCTCGCGGTAGGGGCCGCCTATGCCTCCTCCCCCTCCCGCGTCACGCGGCAGATGAAACAGTTGTTCATCGCGGAGCGCAGATCGACATGGGCGACAGCCGCATCCGACAGAAGGCGGGTGCAATGATCCCGGATCGCAGCGGTCGCCACGATCTTTCCCGCCGCGTGCGTGCGGTGCCCATGCCCGTAGGGCTTCACCAGGAATTCGGGGCGCGAGGCGACGACCGGCGGCAGGACGCTGCCCGCCTCGGCCCGCTCGCAGGCTGCGCACATGAAGATCGGGCCGGTCTCGGCATAGGGCTGCGGAACGGGGAACGGGCGATGCGCAAGGATCAGCATCTCCGCGCCGCGCGGGATATCGCGCAGGCAATGGCGGCAGGGATTGCCCGTACCGTCTGAGATTGTCCTCTCCGGCGGCATTCCATAGGCATCAGGGCCGTTGGCGCGCAGGGCCGAGACGATGGCGGCAGCGAGGGGGTGGAAGATTGGGTCCATGCTCTGTCTCCGATGGTCGATGGGAGACGGTTAGCAGGCGCTGGTGGAGGGACGACACCCGGTTCTTGCGGTGGCCCGCTCCGCGCCGGTACGCAGGCGCAATCGGATGAGCTTGCGGCCCACGGCCCGGCCCGGACTGCGTCGATTTCCTGCAACCCCGCGACCTTCCCACGGGATGCGCGGGTGCTGATCGACGGCGGCTATCGGCTCGACTGGGTGCTTCCGGTGGACCAGTTCCGCTGGTCCCCGCATGTAGAGATCGCGGCGCAGTTCTCCCGCTGATCTGTTTCGGGCCTATTCGGTGGAAAACACCGCGCCAAGGTCGCCCATCAGACGCTCGAAGATCGGGAAGCTGGTGTCGATGGGCGAGGCGTCATCGACGCTGACCGGCTTCTGTGCCGCCATGCCGAGGCAGAGGAACGACATGGCGATCCGGTGATCCAGTCGTGCGGCGGCGATGCCGCCCCCCGGAACGCCGCCTGCGCCGCGCCCGTGAACGGTGAAACTGTCCTCGGTTTCCGCGACGGTGACGCCCATCGCCTCCAGCCCGCGCGCCATCGCGTCGATCCGGTCGCTTTCCTTGACGCGAAGCTCGCGCACCCCCGGCATATGGGTGCGGCCCTCGGCAAAGGCGGCGACGACCGACAGGATCGGGTATTCGTCGATCATGCTCGCCGCACGGTCCGCCGGAACCTCGATGCCCGTCAGGGCGGGCGAGAACCTTGCGCGCAGATCGGCGACAGGCTCGCCGCCTTCTTCGCGCGCATTCTCGAACACCAGATCCGCGCCCATCTCTTGCAAGGTGAAGTATAGCCCGGCGCGTGTGGGGTTCAGGCCGATGGATGGGACCAACACGTCGGACCCTTCGGTAATCAGCGCCGCGCAGACCGGAAAGGCGGCGGAGGACGGATCGCGCGGGACGCTGATCTGGATCGGCTTAAGTTCCGGCTGGCCAACGAGGCGGATGATCCGCCCCTCCGGCGTCACCTCGGTCGTGACTTCGGCACCGAAGCCGCGCAGCATCCGTTCGGTATGGTCGCGCGTCGCCTCCGCTTCGATCAGGGTGGTGATGCCGGGGGCGTTCAGCCCGGCCAGCAGCACCGCCGACTTGACCTGCGCCGACGGGACCGGGGAGCGGTATTCGACCGGAACGGGGTGCGCAGCGCCGATGATCGTCAGGGGCAGGCGGCCCCGGCTTCGGCCATAGGATTGCGCGCCGAACAGGCTGATCGGGTTGGTGATCCGCCCCATCGGGCGGGAGCGGAGCGAGGCGTCCCCGGTAAAGGTCGCGCTGATCGGCGAGGTCGCCATCGCCCCCATCACCAGCCGCACGCCGGTGCCGGAATTGCCGCAATCAATCACGTCCTCAGGTTCGCCAAATCCGCCGACGCCGACGCCGTGAACCCGCCACGCACCATCGCCCACCCGCTGCACATCCGCGCCGAAGGCCCGCATCGCCTTGGCGGTGTCGAGCACGTCCTGCCCTTCGAGCAGACCCTCGATCCGGGTTTCGCCAACCGCCATCGCGCCGAAGATCAGGGCGCGGTGCGATACGGATTTGTCGCCCGGCACATCAGCCGTGCCGCGAAGCGGCTGGCCAGGACGGGTGGTAAGCGGTTTGGCGGGGCCGTGGCCGGACATGAGGCGTCTCCTTGCTGCCGGGCTGTCTTATCGCGCGGCTCCGGGTCGGTCCATCCCGATCAGGCGGGGGCGGCGGCTTCGCGTTCCGCCTCACGCACAGCGATATCCGCCAAGGCGAGGATCGCCTCGCGGGTCCGGGCCGCCGCGATGAAGCGGGCATTGTGGCAGAAGGATGCGCCGGTGACGCCGGTTACCTTTTCCAGATCGCCATCGGTCAGCCCAGCCCACGCGGCAGGCAGATCGGCGCGCAGGGCAAAGCCCTGCGAATCGCGCCGGATACCGCCAATGGTCCAGTCCTTGCCGCGTGGCGTGATGACGAACAACAGGTGATCGGCACCGGCATCCACCACTGCCGATTGAAACGGCATACCCATCGGCAGGTCGAGCACACGACCCTGACCGGCGGCCTTGATCGCCGCGTGGACCATCGCCTCCGCCCGATACTTGGCAGCACTGCGGGCGATACGGGCCTCGACAAAGCGGGCGGCGATCGCCACCGCACCGTGAAACGCGGCCGTGTCGGCATCGGGATCGGTGGTGTCGAAGACCGGCTTCAGCGTCTCGATCAGTTCCGGCAGCGTCAGACTGGCCAACGGCCCGGCCGCCGAAGGATCGACTGCGCCATTGTCCACCAGATCGACCGGCAGCACGAAACGGCGGTCGAACGCGGCGTGGACCGCGGTGCGATCCGCCTCCGGCACGTTGAGTGCGATCAGGTAGTCATGCCCGAAATGTTTCCAGATCAGCCCGAAGGAACTGTAGGGCTGGCCATCCTCCCGCTCTGGCGCGCCGCGCTGGTGGTGATCGAAGATCAGGGCCGCCGGATCATAGATGCCGCCGACATCATAGATGACCCGATCCGCGCCCGGTGTGATCCATTCGGGCGCGCGGCTGCGGATGATCTCTGCTTCGGGGAAAAGGCGCGTGAGGATGACGGTCGACAGCACCTCATCGGCATGGAAGCCACCGGAATGGGTGACGAGGTAGCGTGGAATCATGGAATCAAGCCTTGCTGCCGGAAAGTCGGGGATCGTCTGTCACGGCCAATAGGTCGCCCCGCACCACAGATTCAAGGTGACAATATGTGGCGCGGCAGCGCGCGCGCTTTTCCCTGATGCCGTCAGAACCAGCCCTTGCGCCTGAAATAGATCAGCGGCAGCACCGCGAGTACCAGCATCAGAACCAGCGCGAGTGGATAGCCGATTGCAAAGCCAAGTTCGGGCATGAACTGAAAATTCATCCCGTAGATCGACGCGACCAGCGTCGGTGGCAGGAACACCACAGCGACGATGGAGAACATCTTGGTGATCGCGTTCTGTTCGATGCTGATCAGGCCCAGCGTGGCATCCAGCAGAAACGATGTCTTCTGCATCAGGAACCCGGCCTGTTCAGAAATGATGTGAATATCGCGAAGCTGCGTGGCCACGGCGGCCCGTACTTCTTCGCCTTCGCGGCGCTGTTCCAGCGCATTGCCAAGGAATGTCAGCAGACGTTCCAGCGAAACCAGGCTGTCACGCACATGGGTCACAAGTTCGTCTCGCCAACCGATCTTGCGCAACCGCGCTTGCAGGTCGGGGCGGGTGTCGCTGTCCGGGCGAAAGATGCTGTTCGACAGAAGTTCGATCTTGCGGCCGGCATACTCGATCAGATCGGCGAGCCGGGCGATGATCTCGTCCGTCAGGCCCAGCAGAACCGTGGCGGCGGAGGTGCAGGGGAGCGCCGCCTGTTTCGCCCGCACCGGATAGGTCGAAAACGGGCGCGGGTCATTGTCGCGCAACGTGACCAGCCGGTCAGCGGTCAGGATGAAGGTGATCGGGCCGATCTCCGCCTGTTCGCGCTTTGTGTGGGCGGGGATCAGCGCCGTCATGACAGCCGCGCCTTCGTTCATGTAGAGCCGCGACGAAAGCTCGATCTCCTGCTGTTCGGCCCGTGTCGGCGGGGTGAAGCCGATCAGTGTGGCGATGTCGGCAAGCGCGGCTTCGTCGGCCTGATGCAGATCCAACCAGATCGCATCGGCCTCCGATGTCGTTTCCACCAGCCCTTGCGGGTCAAGCTTGTAGCGGATGATGGTCATGGTGCCCCTCCCCTGCGGCACTGCTTCAGGGCAGTGCGGGTCAGGAAGGTGTATATCGCGCGCGGAACCGGATATCTGCACCTTTTCCGCAGGCCGCACTGCAATTCTTCGGCAGGTCTGGGTGACGTTTGTGCCGCGCAGATGCAAAAAATCCCGGCAACGCGGGTGCGCTGCCGGGATGGGTCGCGGTTACAGCGGATCAGTCGATCGTGTCACAGCGCACCGTCAGGGCAATGGCACCGATGACGGCCTGGCTCCAGTTCAACTGCACCGATGTCCTGGCTGCGCCCTGTTCGGTTTCGACCCAGGGCATGGAAAAATTGGTGGCATTGGCCCCGGTGCGGATTCGTGCCGTGGGCACAACCGCATCGACACCGCGCGCGAAGCCGCCAAAAGGCAGGTTCGCCGCCGCCGCAATGGTCCATTCGGCGTTGGGAGAGGCGCTGTCCTTTGTGAATTTCACAAGCGCCGGGTTCAGCGTCTGCACGCTCACCCCGTCATGGACGTTGCCGACAAAGTTGATGTTCTTGTATTTTCCCGGATCAAGCGTGCCCCGGGTGGTCTGAATGGTATCGACCCGGTCGATATTGCCGCCGGACACACGGAATGTGTTGTCGCTGACAGTCAGATCGACGAGCCCCTGATTCTCGGCATAGGGGACCATCTGGATGAACCGGAAACTGGGGTTCGCATTACTTGCAAAGAAAAGGTTGCCATCCAGCGTCAGGCTGCCGAACACGCTGTTCGCCGTGTTGGCAACCGCATGTTCGCCGGTCCATTCGATCCAGCAATTGTCGATATAGTTGCCGTTGAAGGCTGAATTCACCTTGTGCTGTGTCAGGATCACCCCGGCCAGACGGGTCGAGTCGCCCTCCAGCCCCTGATAGATGTGGTTGCCGTGGAACATGGTGTTGTTCCCGCCCAGCACGCAGAAATGGCGGAACCGCGAACCGCGATTGTGGCGAATGCGCTGGTCATTCGCATTGCAGTTGAAGGCGATCGTGTTGCGGCTGCTGTTGGGGATGTTCTCCTCACGCGATACGAATTCGCAATGTTCGATGGTCATCGCGAAATCGCCACTGCCATGAGACGTGATTGCCCGGTCGCGCGGGCGGATGAACCATGTGTCGTAAATGCGCAGGTTGAAGCCGGTGGGCGGCAGCAGCACACCGCTTGCCACTGACGATCCGTCGAGCGCGAGGCCGACGATCTCAAAATTCGACAGGAAGTTGAAGCCGGAGAAATCGAGCAGATAGGAGAACCGCGTGAAGGTATAGGTCTGTGTGCTGGACGCCCCGAACAGGGGCGATGACATCGTCACCGTTGATGCGGACACGTTCACCGAGGTCACATAGACCTCGCGCCCGACGCCATTGCCGGTGATGCGACTGCCCGGCTGGATATTGGCGGCATTGCTGACATTGGTCAGGATCGTCTGGCCAGAGACATAGTTGGCGTTGGCGGTCACCGATCCCCGTGGCCAGGTGCCGCCGGTATCCGCGATCAGGCGGCCATTGCGGATCACCAACCGCTGATTCGACGACCCGAGATTGCCCGCCGCCGCCGATACATCGACCGGGCGTGTCAGGTTCACATCGCGCCCTTCCAGATCGAGGCTGTCATGGTCGCTGCCGTTCAGCAGGGACAACAGCGCCTTTTCCAGCGCGAGCTGTTCATCCTTGAAGGCCGCGAGATAGTTCGAATAGCGCAGGCCCGCCAGCAGGTTGAACGCCGATGTCGCGGCCTGGATGATCCTGCCCTCGAACCGGAATTCGGATGCAAGCGTGATCGCGCCCGAAATGAAATAGTCACCCGCCGGGACCAGCACCTGCCGCCCGTTCGCGGCGGCGTCGGCAGCCTCGAATGCCGTGCGGTTGTTGAACACGCCATCACCGCGCGCGCCATAATCGCGGACATCGACCCAATCCATCATGTCCCGCAGGTAGGCGGTCGTGACATCCTCGATCCGGATCGATTCGATCCGCACCGACGATCCGTTCGCGCCGCCCGTCACGTTCAGGCCGAAATGGCCGTAAACCGGGGTCAGCCCCCAGACGCAATCGACGCCGGGCCGTTCGCCCGAACCGAAGACGGCGGACACCTCATAAACCTTGTCATAGGTGGTGGCGGCGACTTGCGGGCCTTTTTCGGTAACACCCGTCACGAAATTGCCCCCGGCATCGGCGGGCCATGCCGCGATTTCAAAGCCGGGCATCGCGCCACTGACGACCTTGACCCGCGCCATGACCCGAAGATAGCAGCCGGGCTTCATCGGGGTCTGCCCCATATAGCGCAGTTTTTGAGGGGATTTGTTGGTGACGATTTCGAGGCATTCCTCGAAATCCGCATCCGTGAACAGCACCTGCGCATTGTTCGACGATGCATAGGTGGTGGAACCGGGCCCGCCGTTCTGGCTGGACCAGACGGCCAATCCGTCGGAAAAGGGCGGCGGCATCAACAGGGTGTTCGGCGCGAATGGGTTGTTCATGAGAGCCTCTTTGCAGATCCGAGAGAACCCGGGGCCGAAAGAGACACGCGCCCACGCATCCTTACCCGGATGCCTTGACGCTGTTCGGCTGTCGCTGTGGTGGCCCGGGAATGATGCGCAGCAGGTATGGAGGGCACGAATGCAGCCCGCTGCGCAGCGCTCTCCTAAAGAGAGAACCTTAATATCTGATTAAGCCCGTGCGAAACGGTGTGTCAGGCCGACTGGCCGGACGCCGGTCTGATCTGCACGCCGTTGATCCGCCAGACGCCATCGACCAACTGCATGGTATAGTCGGCCACAAACTCGCGGCCCTGTTGATCGACAAAGAACATCGTCTGCACCAGGCCGTTCTGCGTGTTCGTCAGGCTGCCAGCGGCATAGCTGCGCGGACGCCAGACCATCGGATAGCCGTTGGTCACCATCCGGCTGAAATTGTCCGGCGTCTTGAAGATGCCCTGGATCATCGGCGAGGCGTAGGCGAACGCCTGATCCCAATCATCGGCCTGCATCGCGGTGATCTGTGACCGGATGGTCTGTTCGATGGCATCCGCCTCTTCGACCGTCTGGGCGGATGCGGCGGAAAAGCCGATCACGACAGCGATGAGCGGCAGAAGAACGGTCTTGGCGACGATGGCCTTGATGCGCTGGATCATGATGATCTCCTCTCTTTTCGAAAGGATGAAGCGTTATTTGTTTATGACAAGTAAATTTTCACAGGCAGGCGGGATTGGTCCTAACCATTCATTAACCTTGAAGCGTGCCGATGGGGCATGGGCAACTTTCTTCCGAGTTTGTCATTGTTGTTTCTGTTTGGCCTGGTTGCCTTCGGGGCGCAGGCCGGGTCGTGGACGCGTGCGCCCGGCGATGGGTTCACCGCCACCACGTTCAGGTATTTCGCGACAGACGCCAGCGGTCGCAACCCGGCGTTCCGGCAGGCGGGCCTGACGGTCTATAGCGAATATGGCCTGACGGATGCGGTGACAATCGGCACTGAAATCGACCAGACACAGCGCACTGACCCGACCGGCAGCGGCATTCAAGGCGGGCGGAGCGGTGCCTTTCTGCGCGCGCGCCTCTGGTCGGGTGTGGCGGGGGATGTCGTATCGGCGCAGATCGGGGCGTCGATTCCGGTGTCCTCAACCTCTATCGCGGCGGCACCGGGCGGCGATGACAGTCGGGAATTTAAGGGCTTGCTGCAATATGGGCGCAGTCTGAGCACCCCGCTGGGCGATGGCTGGGGCGAGGCTGCCCTTGGCCTTGCCCACTTCACCAGCAGCCGGGGGGACGAGGTGAAGCTCGACCTCACCGCCGGGATTCGCCCTGATGAGGACTGGATCGCGCTGGCGCAGGTTTTTGGCACGTTCGGCCTGCGCAATGCGGCCTTCGGTGGAACTGACTTCGATACGGTAAAGCTGAAGCTGTCGGTCGGGCGTCAGGTCTTTGGCGACCGCACCCTGCTGATCGGGATTTCGCGCGACGTGCTGACACGCCGCGCGGATCCGGGGTTCGAGGTGTCCGTTTCGATCTGGTCCACTTTTTCCTTCGACGGCCTGTTCGGCAGCGACGACGATCAGGCGTCAGGCAGCAACGCCCCAGCCAATGTCCGCTCGATCAGGTCCGCCGTTTCCGGCACGCCGTAAAGCGCGATGAAACCGCCGAAGCGCGGCCCTTGCGACGCGCCGAGCAGCACCTCGTAGATCGCGGTGAACCAGTCGCGCAGCGGATCGAACCCGGCATCCTTGCCAACCGCATAGACCTCTGATTGCAATGCTTCCGGGTCGGCGGGGCCGGTCCAGTTGCGCAGAACGGTGGCCAGTGCCGACAGGGCCGCCGCCTCGCGCGCATCGGCGGCACGGTAGACCTTCGCCGGTTTCACGAAATCCTCGAAATACCGCACCGCATGGCCGGCGGCCTGATCCAGCGACGGATGCGACTCCGGCGACGCGTCCGGCGCGTATTTGCGGATGAACCCCCACAAGGTTTCCTTGTCCCCCGCGCTGGCGGCGGAGGCGAGGTTCAGCAGCATCGAAAAGCTGACCAGAAGGGTATTCGCGGGCGGATTGCCCTCGTGGATATGAAAGACCGGGTTGCCGAGCCGCGCGGCCTCGTCCTGCTTTTCATAGGCGTCGAGCTGTTGCTGGTATTCGTCGACCATGCGCGGGATCACATCGAAATGCAGCCGCTTTGCCGTGCGCGGTTTCTGATACATGAAATAGGACAGGCTTTCGGACGAGGCATAGGTCAGCCATTCGTCGATCGAGATGCCGTTGCCCTTGGATTTGGAAATTTTCTGCCCGTCACCGTCAAGGAACAGCTCATAAACGAAATGTTCCGGCGCGGGTTCCCCCAGCGCGCGGCAGATCCCGTCGTAAAGCGGGGTGTTGGACTGGTGGTCCTTGCCATACATCTCGAAATCCACGCCCAGCGCGGCCCAGCGGGCGCCGAAATCCGGCTTCCACTGCAATTTCACGTTGCCGCCGGTGACGGGCAGTGTCCATTCCTTGCCGTCCTCGTCGTCGAACGTGACGGTGCCAGCCTTTGCATCCACATGACGGATCGGCACGTATAGCACGCGTCCGGTATCGGGATGGATCGGCAGGAAGCAGGAATAGGTCGCGCGGCGTTCATCGCGAAGGCTGGGCAGCATGATGTCCATGATCGCGTCATAGCGTTCGGCACAGCGCATCAGGATCGCGTCCATCTGGCCGGATTTGTAATAATCCGTCGCCGAGATGAAATCATACTGGAACCCGAACGTATCGAGGAACCGGCGCAGCATCGCGTTGTTGTGGTGACCGAAGCTTTCAAACTCGCCGAACGGATCGGGCACGGATGTCAGCGGGCGTTGCAGATGTTCAGCCAGCATTTCCGGGTTCGGCACATTGTCCGGAACCTTGCGCATACCGTCCATATCGTCGGAAAAGCAGATCAGCCGGGTCGGGATGTCCGACAGGATCTCGAAGGCGCGGCGGATCATCGTTGTGCGCGCCACTTCGCCGAATGTGCCAATATGCGGCAGGCCCGACGGGCCATAGCCGGTTTCGAACAGCACATAGCCCTTCGCCGGTGGTTTGGAGGCATAGCGTTTGGTCAGTTTGCGCGCCTCTTCGAAGGGCCATGCCTTGGAAGTTTCGGCGAATGCGCGCAGGTCTGACATGAGGGGTTCCTCGGCTGATATGTCTCTGGGGTCGGCGCGCCTCTCCTATTGCGGCGCGCCGGGGCGGTCAATAAGGTCCGCCCAAACAGACCATATCGAAGAGGGTCACATGACCGCCGTTCTCAGCCCCCAAGATGCCCTTGTCGCAGTCATGATCGCGACCTCCGCCGCCGATGCGGAACAGACCACGGCGGAGCTTTTGCTGATCGACCGGATCGTCGACATGCTCCCCGCCCTGCAAGGCTATGACAAGGATCGCCTGAGGGCGGTCAATGACATCGTGCGCGATCTTTTCTCCGAGGAGGACGGGCTGGATGCCCTGATCGGCTTGGTGAAGGAGGCATTGCCGGAGCGGTTCTATGAAACCGCCTATGCGCTGGCCTGCGATGTGGCGGCTGCGGACGGGATGGTGAAGATGACGGAGCTTCGGTTCCTCGAAATGCTGCGCCATGACATGTCTGTCGGGCGTCTTTCCGCCGCCGCCATCGAGCGGGCCGCGCGCGCCCGGCATCAGCGGTTCTAGGCCGGTTTCCGCCGGATCAGCCGTTCGCGGTGCGCGATATAAAGCGCAGCGGCGCTGATGACGATGCCGCCTGTCACCGTAAAGATATCCGGCTGTTCAGCGAACAGCACATAGCCCGCAATCGCGATCAGGATCAGCCGCAGATAGGATAGCGGCGCGAGCACGCTCGCCTCCGCCAGCCGATAAGCCTGCAAATCGCCGATGTTGCGGGCCAGCGACATCACGACCACCAGCCCCAGCGCGCCCCAGATCCATGCCGTTGATGGCAAGGACCAATGCGTCAGCGCCAGTGGGGCGGAAACGACGATGGTCACGACGGCTGACGATACATAGGCGGCGAACGCGCCATCCTTGTTCGCCAGCCCGCGCGATGACAGCAGCGCCAATGCAAAAAGGAACGAACTTGCGATAGCCGACAGCATCGCAAGATCGAAGGGGATCATGCCGGGCCGAAGCACGATCAGCACCCCGACGAACCCCGCTGCGATTGCGCCACCCCGTCTGAACCCGACCGTTTCGCCATGCAGCGGGATCGCGATCAGTGCCGCAAAGATCGGGGCGGAAAAGAACAGGACCGTTGCGGTCGCCAAAGGTATCTGGCTGATCGTGTAGAATCCGAGCTGGGTCGATACGCCGATCAGGCAGCCGCGCCAGATATGCAGCCAGGGCGCGGTGAACCGCATCTGGCCTTTCAGTCCGGGAAAGACCGCAAATGCGGCGAGCGCGAGCGCCAACCCGCCTGCCGACCGCATGAACACGATCAGGCTGCTGGTCATGTCGGCGGAGGCCCAGCGCACCGCAACCGTCATGCAGGCCGCTGTGACGACGGACATCATCATCCATACCGCGCCGCGCGCGTTATCGCGTTCGGTGGATATGACGGGGGCGGGGATCGACGCGTCTTCGGGTAATGCCATGCAGAACCCATCGCAGACCCGCCGACAGGGTCAAGCGCACATCGGACAAATTCGATGGCTTTGCCGCAAACGCCCTGACATTTTCCGAGGTGCCGGGGTAACGCAGCCCTGCGAAGCGATGTCTGCCAGCGGTTGCGGGCCGGGCGTCAGTTGCTGCCCAGCCCCTCCGGCTTGCCGACGACGACGATGCTCAGCGCCTCGGGGTCGAGCAGGCGGGCGGCGACGCGCTTGATGTCTTCGACCGTCACCGCCTCCACCAACCCGTTGCGGACTTCGGGATAATCCATCGGCAGCCCTGCATCCTGCAATCCGACCAGCATGTTCGCGATCTTGCCGTTCGAATCGAATTGCAGCGCATAGGACCCGGTCAGATACCGCTTTGCCTTGTCCAGTTCATCGGTGGTCACGCCTTCGGTGGCCAGTTTGCGCCATTCTCCGCGGATCACCTCGATCGACTCGCTCATCGACTGGTTCGCGGTGGCGACACCGCCGAGCACAAGACCGGCGCGGTCCAGAGGGTAGAGGTAGGAATAGACCGAATAGGACAGGCCGCGCTTTTCGCGCACTTCGACGGTCAGTCGCGAAGCGAACCCGCCGCCGCCGAGGATATAGTTCATCACATGGGCCGGGATGAAATCGGGATCGTCACGCAGAATGCCCGCATGGCCGAACACGGCGACGGATTGCGGAACGTTCATGTCGATCACGCTCAGGCCCGCCGGGGCCGCATAGGTGGCCATCGGCAAGGGTGCCATTGGTGCATTCGGCAGATCGCCCAGCAACCGGTCGAGCAGTGGCGCAAGTTCTTCTGCCGTGATCGCGCCGACGACACCGATGGATGCGGTGGCGGTGTTCAAAAGCTGCGCATGGGCGGCGCGCATGTCTTCGGCGGTCAATGTGGTCACCGATTCGATGGTTCCATCGCTGTTGCGGCCATAGGGGTCAGTCGGGAAGGCCGCAGCGAACCATGCTTCGGATGCGACGGCATTCGGGTCCGTCTCGTCGGATTTCAGGCCGGACACGATCTGCCGCTTCACGCGGGTCAGCGGTTCTTCATCAAACCGGGGTTCGGTCAGTGCCAGACGCAGCAGGTCGATGCTGGCATCGCGGTTTTCGGCCAGCATGGCGGCGGAAACCGTCACGCCGTCACGCCCGCTGGAAAATCCATAGCGCGCGGCGATGGCATCTGCCGCTTCGGCAAAGCCGACGGCATCGAGATCGCCCGCGCCTTCCTCCAGCAACCCCATCATGAGGTTGGCGACGCCTTCCTTGCCTTCGGGGTCAAGGGATGCGCCGCCGCGAAAGCTGATCTCGATGGAGATGATCGGAATCGCCTGTTCTTCCACCAGCCAGGCCTCGATTCCGCCGGGGCTGACGATACGCTGGATCGGCGCGGCGGCCCAAGCCGGAAGTGCCGCCGCAAATGCAACGGCCATGACAGAAATAAAGCGGATCATTGCGAAGCCTCCTCAGCCTGCACCAGGCGTCCGGTCACCGAATAATTCAGGCGCAGCCATGTCTGGGCGGCGGTCTTCACATCCTCCGCCGTGACCTTGGCAAGCATGTCGGGCCAGCCGTCGATGCGCTCCACCGTCAATCCGATGGAAAGGCCCGCGCCGTATTTCCGCGCAAGGCCTTGCTGACTGTCTTCGGCATAGATCTCCGACGCGCGAACGACAGTCTTGGCGCGTTCCAGTTCCGCCTCTGTCGGCCCGTTCGCCGCAAGTTCGGCCATCACCGCATCCAGCGCGGTTTCGATCTGGTCGAGCGAGACACCCTCGGCGGGCACGCCGTAAACCCCGAACACGCCATCATCATAGGCGGACCCGCTGTAGAACGCGCCGGAATTGATCGCGATGCGCTGGTCGAGCTGTAATGCCTTGGAAAACCGCGATGTGACACCGCCGCCCGCGACCTCGGCCAGCATCGCAAGCGCTGCTGCCGTCTCGTCGCCGCCGGTTCTGCGGGACGGCACGAGATAGCTGCGGATCACATAGGGCTGACGCACCCGTTCATCCGACATTTCCAGCCGCCGGGGGGCGCGATGGGGCGGCTCCGCCGGGCGGACGCGTTCCTGCACGCCAACCGCCGGGATCGGGCCATAATGCTGTTCGGCCAGTTCCTGAACCTGCGCGGCGGTCACGTCGCCCGCCACGACGAGGATGGCGTTATCGGGCGCGTAATGCGCCTTGTAGAACGTCAACGCATCATCCAGCGTCAGGCCGTCAATCTCCGACTGCCAGCCGATGATCGGAATGCCGTAAGGGTGGTTCATGTAGAGCGCGGCGTCGGTCTGTTCACGGAACAGCGCACCGGGGCTGTTTTCGGTCCGCTGGCTGCGTTCCTCCTGCACCACGTCCCGCTCCGGCAGCACCAGCGCGTCGGTCAGGCGCAGATCGACCATCCGGTCCGCCTCCATCTTCATCACCAGATCGAGCCGGTCCGAGGCGATGCGCTGGAAATAGGCGGTATAGTCGACCGAGGTGAAGGCGTTGTCCTGCCCACCATTTTCGGCGATGACCTTGGAAAACGCGCCTTCGGGGATTTCATCCGTGCCCTTGAACATCAGATGTTCGAGGAAATGCGCGATGCCGGATTTGCCTAGCGGCTCGTCCGCTGATCCGACCTTGTACCAGACCATATGGGTGACGACGGGTGCGCGGTTGTCCTCGATCACGATACCCTGCATGCCGTTCTGCAAGGTGAAGGACGATACCTTCGGCGCCGCGAGCGCGTCACCCGGCATCAGGGTCAGAATCGGCAGGGCGAGGAACACGGCCCCGGCGGCCAGCCTGTAAATCATCCGCATCAACAGTCTCCCATAAGTCACCGAAAGCCCGATAAGGGCCACTTGTCGTCATCGGTTACAGGTGATGTCGGCTCTGCCAGGCCCGCAGACCAGCGCGTGGCGATCACAAGGCCGTCATTCGTCCTCGACGATGGGCGGCGCGGTTGGGGTCAGATAACCCTCCGCGCGCAAGCGTTCGTTTTCTTCCTGCGGCTCCAGCACCGACGCGAGTTCGTCGAGATTCGCCGGAATCTGGAACCCTGCGAACGAAGTCAGGCCGAAGCGACGCTCGCCATCGCTCGGGTCCTCCTCGGCCAGAACCTGACGGATCACGGCATTGTCGCCATCCGCATCGGCACCGCTCAGCAGAACCTGCTCGCCGCGCGTCGCCAGCGCCAGGCGGATCGGGTCTGGCCGGTTGAACAGCGCCGTATGGGCATCCGCCAGCGGGTCGAGCGCGACACGGCTGGCCACACCCGGCGTCGGAACCGTAAGGTCAAAGCTGGGCGGCAACAGCAGGGGCTTGTTCGCGACGATCAGAAATTCGTCCGGCGAAGCGACCGAAATCCCCAGCGCATCACCGAATGATCCGCCGTTCCGGGAATCATAGGTGCAGCCAGCGGTTACCGCCGCCAGCAGGGCCATCGCCGTCAGAGAGTGGATGCGCCGCATCGGGCCGATCCTTTCACAAGCTCATTTTCGCGCATATTGCCCCGGTTGCCCAAAGATCGCAATCACTCGTCTTGCCGCGACGGGTGATCGGATTTCGGGCTGCGACCGCTGACAAGGATCAGGATCGCCGCGCCGCCGAAAATCGCGATATCGGCGATGTTGAACACATAGGGATTGTCGATGCCGCAGCATGACATGTTCAGAAAATCGGCCACCGCGCCGAACTGCACCCGGTCGATGGCGTTGCCAACCGCGCCGCCGATCACAAGCCCCGCGCCGAACTGGAACCACCGGCCCGGTTGCCGCCGTGCCCAGATCAGCAGGGCAATGCAGATCGCAACGGATATCCCGATCAGAACCCACCGCGCCGCATCGCCATCGGATGCGAGGATGCCGAAATTGATCCCCCGGTTCCACGCCATGACGAACCGCAACAGCGGCGGCCAGATGTCGATCACCCCGACAGACAACAGATCAAGGCCATAGAGCACGGCATGCTTGCTGGCCTGATCGACGATCAGCGCGATCAACGCGGTTGGAATCAGTATACGCATTGCGCCCCCGTCAAGCCGGCCAGAAAATCTGCCCACCGTATATCCGGGTGCGCCGGCTTTGCCCATCGGCGGCGATCAGAGGACATACCGGCTGAGATCGGTGGATGCCGCGAGGTCGCCGACATTGGTTTCGACGAAGGTCTTGTCGATAGTCACCGTGTCGCCCGACCGATCCGGGGCGGTGAAGCTGATTTCCTCGAACACCCGTTCCATGACGGTGTAAAGCCGCCGCGCGCCGATATTCTCAACCGCCCGGTTCACATCCGCCGCGATCCGCGCCAGCGCGGCGACGCCATCCTCGGTAAAGCTGAGCGTGACGCCCTCCGCTGCCATCAGCGCCTCGTATTGCTTGACCAGCGAATTGTCCGGCTCCGTCAGGATCCGCACGAAATCCTCCTCGGTCAGGTCGCGCAGCGACACGCGGATCGGCAGGCGGCCCTGCAATTCGGGCAGCAGGTCGGACGGCTTCGCCACATGGAACGCACCGGAGGCGATGAACAGGATGTGGTCGGTTTTCACCGCGCCGTGCTTGGTGGAAACGGTCGTTCCCTCGATCAGCGGCAACAGATCGCGCTGCACGCCCTCGCGGCTGACATCTGCGCCGCGCGCATCGGCCCGCGCGCAGACCTTGTCGATCTCGTCGAGGAAAACGATCCCGTTCTGCTCCACCGCCTCGATGGCATCGCGGGTGATTTCCTCCTGATCGACCAGTTTGTCGGCCTCCTCGGCCAGCAGCAGGTCATAGCTGTCGGCGACCTTCATCTTGCGCTTCTTTGTGCGGCCCGAGAATGCCTTGCCGAAGATATCGCCGATATTCACCATGCCCATCTGCCCACCGCCGCCGGGAAGGTCGAGCATACCAAGCGGGTTCGACGCATCGGCGACATTCACGTCGATTTCCTTCTCGTCGAGAACGCCCTCGCGCAGTTTCTTGCGGAATGTCGCGCGGGTCGCGTCCGATGCGCTGTCGCCGACCAGGGCATCCAGAACCCGGTCTTCGGCGGCCTCATGGGCGCGGGCCTTGACCGTCTCGCGCTTCTGTTCGCGCAGCATGACGATGGCGGCCTCGACCAGATCTCGGATGATCTGTTCGACATCCCGCCCGACATAACCGACCTCGGTGAATTTCGTTGCCTCGACCTTGAGGAACGGCGCCCCGGCCAGCTTTGCCAGACGGCGCGAGATTTCGGTCTTTCCGACACCGGTTGGCCCGATCATCAGGATGTTTTTCGGCGTGATTTCGTTCTGCAAATCACCCGGCACCTGCTTGCGCCGCCAGCGGGAGCGGAGCGCGACCGCAACCGCGCGCTTGGCGTCCTTCTGGCCGATGATGAAGCGGTCAAGCTCGGATACGATCTCGCGGGGTGTCAGGGTGGTCATGATTCTCTCTTTACTGTGGCATCCGGGCGGGGCTTTTCGCGGCCCCCGGCGGTGGAGATGGTGTGCGCCCGAATGCCGGGTCGTAGTCGAACAACACTCGCCAGTCCTCAAGCGTCGGCACCACTTCGCGCCAGAACCGCATCGCGATCTCGCGGCAGGGCCGGTGCAGGCGGTCGACATGTTCCGCACGAAGCGACGAAGTGAAGCCGGTTTCATAGCTGAACAGCGGGATCGTATAGGCCGATCCCGGCTCGAACAGCATGACCTCGGACGTAAGCTCAGGCCGGAAATTGCGGTCGAAACGGGGCTTGCTGCCGCCCATGTACAGATCGAGCAGCTTGCCCGCATACCGGCGGGAGACGAGGTAGGCGGCGGCGGAATAATTGGTGATATGGCGCCGATGCAGGCGCATCGTCATCGTAATGTCGGCAATCAGCGCAAGCTGGACGATATCCGCGTCGAACGGCAACAATGCCTCGGCGTCCCGCCAAGTGAATGGCCAGAACGGCACCGTTTCCAGACTGCAATCATCCTCCATGATCAGCGCGCGATCCGCGCCGCTGTCGATGAATGCCTTCAGCGCGAAGAGGTGCGACGCGTAACAGGCGAGCCGCTGCACCGACATTTCGGCAGGCCAGGTTCCATCGAGGAAAGCGTCCGGCGACATCGCGGCACCGTCTATCGCCGCGATCCGTGTCGCGTCGATGCCCCAGATCTTGAACTGCCGCTCCATATGCTGTCGGCGGTCCGTAGCGCGGTCGAGGTTGATGTAGAACACCGGCGGCGCACCGCTAAAGATGTCCGGTCCCGCGTCTGCCATCAGGTCGGGACGCCGATCTTTTCAACGATGAGGTTATCGTTGGTGAATACGCAGATTTCCGCCGCGATCTTCATCGCCTTACGGGCAATCGCCTCCGCATCCAGATCGGTATCCTCAAGCGCGCGCGCCGCCGCCAGCGCGAAATTGCCGCCCGATCCGACAGCGGCCACGCCGCCCTCCGGCTCCAGCACATCGCCCGCGCCGGTGATGATGAGCAGATCCTTGCCGTCCGTCACCACCAGCATCGCCTCCAGATTGCGCAGATACTTGTCGGTGCGCCAATCCTTCGCCAGTTCCACGGCGGCGCGGGCAAGCTGGCCCGGTGCGGCCTCCAGTTTCGACTCCAGACGCTCGAACAGCGTGAACGCATCGGCGGTCGATCCGGCGAACCCCGCCACCACGTCGCGCCCGCCGGGTGACAGGCGGCGCACCTTGCGCGCCGATCCCTTGATGACGGTATTGCCGAGGCTGACCTGCCCATCCCCGGCGATGACGACTTCGCCGCCCTTCTTCACGCCCACAATCGTGGTCATTGGCGTCTCCTGTTCCTTACTGCGCCGACACATAAGCGGCGCGCAGCCCTGTCGCAACTTGTCGCGCCGTCACCGCCGCGTCTATAAGCAGCGATCAGCCAGAGGGAGAGCGCCATGACGCGCACCGCCACGCAGCGCCGCAAGACCGCCGAAACCTCCATCGAGGTGACGATCGACCTTGATGGCACCGGCATCTATGACAATCAGACCGGTATCGGGTTCTTCGATCACATGCTCGACCAGCTTGCCCGTCATGCGCTGATCGACATGAAGGTGCGCGCGACCGGCGATCTGCATATCGACGATCACCACACGGTCGAGGATACCGGCATCCTGCTCGGCAAAGCGCTGGCGGAGGCGATGGGCGACAAGCGCGGCATCCGCCGCTATGGCCACAGCTATCTGCCGATGGACGAATGCCTGACGCGCGCCGCACTGGACCTTTCCGGGCGACCTTTCCTTGTCTGGAAGGTCGATTTCACGGTGGCGAAGGTCGGGACGTTCGACACGGAACTGGTGCGCGAATTCTTCACCGCCTTCGCGATGAATTCCGGCATGACGCTGCATGTCGAAACGCTTTATGGTGCCAATTCGCACCACATCGCCGAAACCTGTTTCAAGGCCGTGGCGCGCGCGCTGCGCGATGCGCTGGAATCCGACCCGCGCAAATCCGATGCCATCCCGTCCACGAAGGGCACGTTGTGACCGTCGCCATCATCGACTACGGCTCCGGCAACCTGCATTCCGCCGCCAAGTCGTTTCAGCGGATGAGCAAGGAGACGACGGGCGAGGCCATCGTCGTGACCGCCGATGCCGAGGTGGTGCGCAAGGCGGATCGCATCGTGCTGCCCGGTGTCGGCGCCTATGCGGATTGTCGCGCGGGCCTCGACGCGGTGCCGGGCATGGTCGAGGTGCTGGAGGAGCGGGCGCATCATGGTGGTGTGCCGTTCCTTGGCATCTGTGTCGGAATGCAGCTCATGGCCACGGTCGGTCGCGAGAATGGCGATACGCCGGGCCTAGGCTGGATTCCTGGCGAGGTGGTCAGGCTGGCCCCGAATGACGAAGACATGAAAATCCCGCATATGGGCTGGAATGAACTGACCTTTACCGACCATCCGCTGTTCGAGGGGATCGAGCCGGGGTCGCATGCCTATTTCGTCCATTCCTACCATCTGCGCCCGCGTGAGCCTTATCAGCGGCTGGCGCATGTCGCTTATGGCGAGATGGTCACGGCGGCGGTCGGCAAGGCCAATATGGTCGGCACCCAGTTCCACCCGGAGAAAAGCCAGACGACCGGCCTGCGCCTGATCGCCAATTTCCTCGGCTGGAAGCCCTGACAGGCAGCAGCGTCCCGCCCTGCCTGTCAGTCAATCCGCTGCGCTGGATCAGTTTTCGCGCGTCCAGTCCTGGCCCCGGCAGATGAACAGCACACAGCCCTCGACCGACAGGACATCGCCGTTCAGTTCCATGTTGGAGCTGTAGGTCTTGTCCTCGTCCGGTGCCCAGATTTCCCCGTCGTCCCACTTGTTTGGGCCATCGGCGACCATGTCGGAAATGATGTTGCGGCCAAGATTCTTGTAGGCGGCATCGGCGACGCCTTCCTTGTTCTTGGCGGCGACGATCACGCCGCAGGTCTTGTCGCCGCACGGCCCGATCTCGACGACGAGATAGCTGCCCTCGTCATTGGCTTGCGTCTTCCACAAACCGGCGACTTCCGCGCTGGCGGTCGTGGCGAAAAGGGCGAGCGCGGCGGCGCTTAGGCTGAGGTATTTCATGGGGCATCCTCCCTGTTGGATTTGCCACACCGTCCCTAACACGGGCCGTCTCGTCAATCATGACTTTGCACCCGTCACGGGAACGGGCGCGAATCCGCACGCGGTGCTGTTTTCATCCTGCAAGGTCTGTCGTAAGGATCGCGGACGATAACCGGAGCCTGCCTGATGATCCTCTATCCTGCGATTGACCTGAAAGACGGGGCCTGTGTGCGCCTCTATAAAGGAGAGATGGATCAGGCGACCGTATTCAACGACGATCCGGCGGCACAGGCGCGGGCGTTTCAGGATGCGGGCTGCGAATGGCTGCATCTGGTGGACCTGAACGGCGCATTCGCCGGTGCGCCGGTGAATGGCGCGGCGGTGGAGGGGATTCTGGCCGCCACATCCGTCCCGGCACAGCTTGGCGGCGGCATCCGCGACATGGCGACCATTGAGGCATGGCTGGCAAAAGGGCTGGCGCGGGTGATCCTCGGCACGGTCGCGGTGCGCGATCCGGCGCTGGTGAAGGCCGCAGCGCGGGCTTTCCCCGGCAAGGTCGCAGTCGGAATCGACGCGCGCGACGGCATGGTTGCGGTCGAAGGCTGGGCGGAAACGACGGATGTGACCGCAACCGACCTCGCGCGCCGGTTCGAGGATGCGGGGGTTGCGGCGATCATCTATACCGATATCGACCGCGACGGTGCGATGCAGGGGCCGAATGTGGCGGCCACGGCCGCGCTGGCCCATGCCGTCAGCATCCCGGTCATTGCCTCCGGCGGCGTGTCGTCGATGGACGATCTGCGCGCGCTTCGCGATTGCGGCGCGCCACTGGATGGTGCCATTTCCGGTCGCGCGCTCTATGATGGCCGGATCGAGGTCGCCGCAGCGGCAGCCCTGCTGCGGGGGGCACGGGAATGATCGCGATGTGTTGCAGTCAAACCGGTTTGCGGGCCGCGCCATGCTGAAAACCCGCATCATCCCCTGCCTCGACGTGAAGGACGGGCGCGTCGTCAAGGGCGTCAACTTCGTCAACCTCGTGGACGCCGGCGACCCGGTGGAACAGGCGAAGCTTTACGATGCTGCCGGGGCGGATGAATTGTGTTTCCTCGACATCACCGCTTCGTCTGACAACCGCGATACGATCCTCGATGTGGTGCAGCGCACGGCGGAGCAATGCTTCATGCCGCTGACCATCGGTGGCGGCGTGCGGACCGTTGCCGACATCCGCAACCTGCTGCTGGCTGGGGCTGACAAGGTGTCGATCAACACGGCCGCGGTGAAGAACCCGGATTTCGTCGCCGAAGCGTCGCGGAAATTCGGTGCGCAATGCATCACCGTCGCCATCGACGCAAAGACCACAAGCCCGGGCAAGTGGGAGATTTTCACCCATGGTGGACGGGAGCCGACGGGAATCGACGCGGTGGCCTTCGCCCGGCAGATGGCCGCAAAGGGCGCGGGTGAAATCCTGCTGACCTCGATGGATCGCGATGGCACCAAGGCCGGGTTCAACCTGCCCCTGACCCGCGCGATTGCCGACGCGGTGCCGATCCCGGTGATTGCCTCTGGCGGTGTCGGCACGCTTGACCATCTTGCGGAAGGGGTGATTGAGGGTCATGCCTCTGCCGTGCTCGCCGCGTCGATCTTTCATTTCGGGACCTTCACCATCGCCGAGGCGAAGACGCATATGGCGGCGGCGGGCGTCGCGGTGAGGCTCACATGACCGATATCCTGCACCGGCTGGCAGCGGTGATCGCCGCCCGCGCCGGGGCCGACCCGGCATCATCGCATACCGCGACCATGCTTTCCAAAGGGCCGCTGAAATGCGCCGAGAAATTCGGCGAGGAAGCGGTCGAGGCGATCATCGCCGCCGCCGCCGATGACCGCGCCGGGCTGGTCGGGGAAAGCGCCGATGTGATCTATCACCTCATCGTCATGCTGACCGCGCGCGGTATCCCGCTGGACGAGGTGCTTGCGGAACTGGAACGCCGCGAAGGCATGTCCGGCATCGCCGAGAAGGCGTCGCGCGGGTGACCGCGCCACTGCCGATCTATGTCATCAATCGGGCGCAGGATCAGGCGCGGCTGAAACGCTTCGCGGCCTCCGCTGCCGCGCTGGATCTGGCATTTACCCGGATCGAGGCGTTCGACGGCCACGACCCTGCCGCGCCGCTGTTCCTGTATCGCCACCTGATCGGGCCGCATTTCTGGGGCGACGACCGGATCAAACCGGGGGCCTTCGGCTGTTTCCTCAGCCATCTTTCGGCATGGCGGAGGCTGATCGCGGACGGCCACCCATCGGCGCTGATCTGCGAGGATGATGTGCTGCTGACCGCCGCGCCCGCCGCGCCCGATATCGGCTTCGACATCCTGTTCTGCGGCGATCGGATGGCGGGATGGGCGGCGGATAGTGCGCCAAACCGGCCTGTCGCGTTGCCCGACCTGATCCGGGCGATGGCCGTCTCCGATGCCGCGCCAGGAACCGGCGGGCGGGCGAAGGCCCCCGGCGCGGATGCCTATCTGCTCAGCCGCGACGGTGCCGCCCGCCTGATCGTCGCCGCTGAGGCGCATCGATTCACCGCGGGGGTCGACTGGATGATGCTGGCGCTCTGCCTGCCGCCGGGCGCGGTTTCCGGCTGGACAGTGGCAAAGGGGCTGGACGCCGGGCTGCACCTGACACCGCCCTTGCGCGGGTTCGTCGGCGCCACCTGCGCCACATCCGCCGGGGGCAGGAGCGTTCTGGGGCACCGCATCACGCAGCCGCTCGCGACATTCGGCCAGTCACCGGCAATCGCCGAAATCAGCGCACCAACCCCCGAAACCGCCGCATTGCTGCCTTTGCAAGAGGCTGACCCGGTTACAACGGCCTTTCGTGCCGGCCACTATCCCGAGCCCCCGATGCTGGAGATGATGGGCCGCTGGTTCCCGGTGGGCGGCACCTTCGTCGATATCGGCGCGCATATCGGCAGCCATACGCTTTTCATGCTGCGCCACGGCGGGGCGGCCCGCGCAATCCCCTTCGAATTCAACGAGGATGCCATCAAGACCCTGCACAGCCTGATAACGCTGAACCAGCTGTCGGATCGTGCCGACCTTTCGCATCTGGGATTCGGCCTCGCCGAAGACGCCGGTCGCAGGGCGGTGCAGGGTGCGGGCCAACCCGCCTACGACCAACGCCTGAAGCGCGATTTCGTCGAGGGCATCCGTGTGCGCCCCGGCGATGCGCTGCTGCGCGACGAGCCGTCCATCGCGATGCTGAAGATCGACGTGAATGGCGAGGAACGCGAGGTGCTGAAAGGCCTGAAGAAGACGCTGAAGCGCAAGGCGCCGCTCGTCGTGATCGACATGACGACTGCGAAATCCGCCAAGACACTGCCGCTGTTGGCGCGCCTCGGCTATACCGAGGCGGAGCGGATCCAGTGGCAGGACGAAACCGGCCCCCGCGCCGCCGCCCTGTTCCGCCCGCGCGTGCCGATGGCCAGCGCGTCGGAGGACGATCCGTCAGGCACGCCCGATCCCGGCCCCGAAAAGCCCGGGATCACGCCCTGATCGCGCACGCCAGACGCTTGCAATCACCGCAAGCCCCCGCTAATCATCGCGCCGCCCGCCGGGACACATCCTCCGCCGCGCGCCGCTGTAGCTCAGATGGTAGAGCACGTCATTCGTAATGATGGGGTCGGGGGTTCGAGTCCCTTCAGCGG
>CAYGRU010000050.1:0-24971 GCA_964352385.1 uncultured Candidatus Planktophila sp. | reverse complement strand
CGCGATATCGCGGCCATTAGGGCCATAGTCGTGGCACATGAACAGGCGCATCGCATCAGGCAGGCTCAGCAGCTTTTGAATGCTGTCATAAAGCTGCCCCGCATCGCCGCCGGGAAAATCGGCGCGCGCCGACCCGCCATCCGGCATGAACAGCGTATCGCCGGTGAATGCCGCATCGCCCATCACGTGCACCATGCAGGCGGGCGTGTGGCCGGGTGTGTAGATGGCAAAGGCCTGCATGGTGCCGACCATGTAGGTGTCGCCATCCTTGAACAGGGCATCGAACTGCGATCCGTCACGCTGGAATTCGGTGCCTTCGTTGAAGATCTTGCCGAAGGTTTCCTGCACGACCATGATCTTTTCACCAACGCCGATCTTGCCGCCCAGCCTTTGCTGGATATAGGGCGCGGCGGACAGGTGATCGGCGTGGACATGGGTTTCGATGATCCAGTCCAGCGTCAGGCCACGGGCCTCCACCTCGGCGATCATCGCATCGGCGTGGTCATAGGTGATCCGCCCGGCGGCATAATTGATGTCCATCACGCTATCTATGATCGCGCAATGCAGGCTCGCCGGGTCCTTGACGATGTAACTGATCGTGTTCGTCGCGGCATCGAAATGCGCCGACACATCGGGTTTCACGGACATATCAATGGGGTAATTCATGGGTTTCCTCCGGGTTCAGGCGTTCGCATTGTGCCCGACATTTGATCTGGGCTGCACTGATTTCGTGCAAGTCAGCGCGACAGCCTTACACGCCATTCGCGCCAGCGACCCGATCAGATCTTGCAGGTGCGGATCCCGAAAACCCGATAGAGCGGGCAGAACCGCATGGCTGATGTTGCGATCAGCACGATGCCGACGACGACGGAAAGAACCGTGCCAAGCTGGGTCTGGAACAAGGCGATGCCGGTCAGGAAAGGCGCGGCGATCAGCAGCGCACCAAGGATCAGGCGGGCAAGACGGTCAAACGTTCCGATGTTCGATGTCATTTCGAAGTCTCCTGTTTCAAAGATGTATCCTCTCTACATCTTTGAGTCGGAGCGCACGGTGACATTGTCACTGACTGGATGGCCGGTTCAGGAATTTCGCGCAGCCAGTTTTTGCAGGTCTTCTTTCTGCATGAACCGGATCGACCCGCGTGACTGCTCGATCCAGCCGCGCCGCTGAAATTCCTGCAACTGCCGTGAAATCACTTCGCGGGCGGTGCCGAGTTCCACCGACAGTTTCTGATGCGTCGTCGCAACCGCATCCGCGCCACCGGAAAGCTGTATCAGCTTGTCCGCGAGCCGCACGTCGAGCCGCTGGAACGCAACCTCGTCGATCATTTGAAACAGGTCCGTGATCCGTTTGGAAAAGGCCGCGAAGACGAAATCGCGAAAGGATTTCGACTGCGCCACAAGATCATCGAACACCGCACGCGGGATCGCCGCCGCCGTGACGCTGGTTTCCGCGACGCCCTCGGCGGAATAATGTTCGAACGCCAACAAGCAAGCCGTGGTCAGAACGCAGCTTTCACCCGCCTGAATGCGGTAGAGGACAATCTCGTGCCCGGTATCGGACACCTGCTGCACGCGCACGGTGCCATCCAGCAGAAACAGCATGTGTTCGGGCGACTTTCCGGGGCCGAAGATGATCGCGCCTTCCGGCACATCGACGACGGCGCTTCGCGTCATCAGGATTTGCTTGGTTGCCGCCTCCAGCCGGGCAAGGCCGGGAAAGCGTTCCACCCAATCCACGGTTTGCGATGCCAGCGTCATGCAGCACCCTGATCGCGCCTTGCGACCTCCAGCGGCGCGATCCGGTCCAGGAGTTCATCGCGATTCCGGGCGATATCGGCGATGGTGACATCGTCCAGCACCGCCATGAAGGCGCGCGTCGCCTCCTGTATCTTGCGCGACAGCTTGCAGATCCCGATCAGCGGGCAGGTATTGCTGGACGGGTTGAAGCATTCGACCACCTCCATCGGCCCTTCGGTCAGCCGGACCACATCGCCAACGCGAATGTCCGCCGCAGCGCGGCCAAGCCGGAAACCACCCCCCCGCCCCCGCACGGTTTCGAGATAGCCCGATTTGCCAAGCTCATGGACGATCTTGACGATATGCGGGCGCGACAGGCCGTGAACGCGCGCCACATCCTCCACCCGCACAAGATCCGGCGCCTTGATCGCCGCAAGCTGAAGCGAGCGCAGCGCGTAGTTGGTGTAGCTGGTCAGTCTCATGTCCGTCCCCGTTCGATTTTCGCAAAGATATATTTTCAGTATTGCTTTTACAAGCTGGCATCGCGTATCCCAATAAAAGATACATCACAGATATAGGAATGATTCGATGAGCCTCAGAATCGGTGACACCGCCCCCGACTTCACTGCCGACACGACGACCGGCAGCATCAGCTTTCACGACTGGATCGGCACGTCATGGGCGTTCTTCTTCAGCCATCCGGCTGATTTCACGCCCGTCTGCACCACCGAAATGGGCCGCACGGCGCAGCTTGCCGAACAGTTCGCCGCCCGGAATGTCAAACCGATCGGCCTTTCGACCGATACGGTGGGCGAACATCTGAAATGGATCGACGATGTGAACGACACGCAGCACACGACGCTGCGCTTTCCCATCGTCGCCGATGCGGACCTGAAGATCGCGAAGCTCTACGACATGATCCACCCGTCCGAGAGCGAAACCGCCGCCGTCCGGTCGGTGTTCATCATCGACCCGAACAAGAAAATCCGCCTGATGATGACCTACCCGATGAGCGTCGGGCGCAATTTCGACGAGATCCTGCGGGTCATCGACGCGCTTCAGACCGGAGATCGCCACAAGATCGCGACCCCCGCCGACTGGCCCCCCGGCGCGGAGGTCATCATCCCGCCATCGGTCAGCGACACAGCCGCGAAAACCGCCTTTCCGCAGGGCTGGACAACGCATCGCCCCTACCTGCGGACCGTGAAGCTGTGACCGCTTTCGGGGCGGTCGATCAGCGCCGCCCCGCATGTCTTTGATTGCCGGAGAATACCATGTTTGAAGGTTTTACCGCCGAAACCCTCGCCCGGATGCAATTCGCATTCACGGTGTCGTTCCACATCATCTTTCCCGCCTTTTCCATCGGTTTGGCGAGCTATCTGGCAGTGCTGAACGCGATGTGGCTCCGCACGCGGGACGAGACCTATCTGGTGCTTTTCACCTACTGGAAGAAGATCTTCGCGGTGGCCTTCGGCATGGGCGTCGTGTCCGGCATCGTCATGTCCTACCAGTTCGGCACCAACTGGTCGGTTTTCGCCGACCGGACCGGCCCGGTGCTCGGCCCGCTGATGGCTTATGAGGTGCTGTCGGCGTTCTTCCTCGAGGCTGGGTTCCTCGGGATCATGCTGTTCGGGCGCGAGCGGGTCGGCGACAGGTTGCACATGTTCGCCACCGCGATGGTCGCCTTCGGCACGCTGATGTCGGCGACCTGGATTCTGGCGGTCAACTCTTGGATGCAGACCCCCGCCGGATATGGCATCAACGATCTCGGCCAGTTCGTGCCGGTGGACTGGTGGCAGATCGTCTTCAACCCGTCCTTCCCCTATCGGCTGGTCCACATGGTGCTCGCCGCCTTTCTCACCACGGCGCTCGTTGTCGGGGCGGTGGGTGGCCTCCACCTGATCCGCGATACCGCCGACAGAGCGGCGCGGCGGATGTTTTCGATGGCGATGTGGATGCTGGTGTTCGTGGCACCGATCCAGATCATGGCGGGCGATTTTCACGGGCTGAACACGCTGGAACATCAACCTGCCAAGGTCATGGCGATGGAAGGGCATTATGACAGCCACTCGGACGGCGCACCGCTGATCCTGTTCGGCATCCCAAATGCCGAGGAACGCCGGATCGACTATGCCGTCGCGATCCCGAATCTTTCGAGCCTGATCCTGAAGCATGATCTGAACGCCCCTCTCGCCGGGCTCGACACCATTCCCGACGCGGACGAACCGCCGGTCGCCATCGTGTTCTGGAGCTTTCGGATCATGGTCGGCCTCGGCTTCGCGATGCTGGGCCTGGGGGCGTGGAGCCTTTGGCGCAGGCTGCGCGGGCGGCTTCACGATGACCATTTGCTGCATCGCGCCGCGATCGCAATGGGGCCGATGGGGTTCGTCGCTGTCCTCGCCGGATGGGTGACGACCGAGGTCGGGCGGCAGCCCTTCACCGTCTACGGGGTGCTGCGGACATCGGACAGCCTTGCGCCGGTGGCGGCACCCGCCGTTGCGGCGTCCTTGCTGGCCTTCATCATCGTCTATTTCTTCATCTTCGGTGCCGGCACATTCTATCTGCTGCGAATGATGAACAAGGGTGCCTATACGGCCCATCTCGGCCTGCGCGACGGCCCGATCCGCACGGCGAAAATGACACCGCATGACCAAACCGCCGTTTCGGGCGCGAAAGGGGGCATCTGATGGAAATCGAACTTTCCTTCATCTGGGCAGGGATCATCGCCTTTGCGGTGCTGACCTATGTGATGCTCGACGGTTTCGACCTCGGCGTCGGCATCCTCTTTCCGCTGGCGGAGGGGGAGCGTGAGAAATCGACCATGATGAATTCCATCGCGCCGATCTGGGACGGCAACGAAACCTGGCTCGTGCTCGGCGGCGGCGGCCTGTTCGCCGTGTTCCCGCTGGCCTATGCCATCGTCATGCCTGCGCTTTACATGCCCATCACGCTGATGCTGCTGGCGCTGATCTTTCGCGGCGTGGCCTTTGAATACCGCTGGCGGACCGAGCGGTGGAAACCGGTCTGGGATGCGGGGTTCTTCGGCGGCTCGATCATCGCCGCTTTCATGCAGGGCATCGCCCTCGGCGCGCTCGTGCAGGGGATCGAGGTTTCGGGCCGGGCCTATGCGGGCGGCTGGTGGGATTGGCTCAGCCTGTTTTCCATTCTGACGGGCGTGGCGGTGGTCATCGGATATGCGCTTCTGGGCGCGACATGGCTGATCCTGAAAACCGAGGGGGCCTTGCAGCGCCAGATGCACCGTCATGCGTGGTGGCTGGCGATCGGGACGCTGGCTTGCGTCGGGTTGGTCAGTATCCTGACGCCGTTTCAGGACCCGGAATATTTCCAGCGATGGTTCAGCCTGCCTGGGATCATCTTCAGCGTTCTGGTGCCTGTGGCGGTGCTGTTCGTATCCTGGATGCTGTTCACCGGTCTGAATGCGGGCCGGGACGCGGCACCGTTCGTCGCATCGCTCGGCCTGTTCGTGCTGTGCTTTATCGGGATCGGCATCAGCTTCTATCCCAACATCGTGCCGCCCGGCCTGACGATTGCCGAAGCGGCCGCACCGGATGAAAGCCTCTGGTTCGCGCTGGTCGGAACATTGGTGCTGGTGCCGCTGATCCTGACCTACACTGCCTATTCCTATTGGGTCTTTCGCGGCAAGGTGAACCCAGAAGAGGGATACCACTGATGCGCAAGGATCGGATCAGCAGGCTTGTCTGGTTTCTGGGGCTGTGGCTCGCCAGCGTTCTGGCGCTCGGCATCGTCGCCTTTGCGATCCGGCAGGTGATCCATGTCGGCGGATGACCTCAGCCCCGCTTGCCACGCTTCTGCCATGACTTGTTACCGCGCGGGCCGGTTTCGATAGGGGTGTTGTCGCGGTTTTCCTCGACCAGTTTGCGCCATCGGTCCAGCCGGTCCGGGTCCAGCGTGCCATCGGCAACGGCGGCAAGAACGGCGCAGCCCGGCTCGCTCAGATGGCTGCAATCCCTGAACCGGCAGTCGGGCGCACGCTCCGCGATCTCGGCGAACAGGGTATCGAGGCCGGTCGCGATGTCGCTGACATGCAGGGTGCGCATGCCGGGCGTGTCGATCAGCACGCCCCCGCCGGTAATGGGGTGGAGCGAGCGCGCCGTGGTCGTGTGACGCCCCTTGGCGTCATCCTCACGAATATCGCCGGTCGGCTGTGCGGCCTCCGGCGACTTTTCAGCAAGGGTGTTCAACAGGGTCGATTTGCCGACACCGGATGACCCGACAAAGGCGACGGTTCGCCCCGGCCCGCACCACGGCGCAAGCGCGGCCAGAGCGTCGGCGGATTTCGCATTCAGCGCGATGACCGCCAGATCGCGCTGCAACGCCGACGCCTGTTCCTGAAACGGCGACACGTCCGCCACCTGATCCATCTTGGTCAGGACGATCACCGGATTGGTCCCCGCCTCGTTCGCAAGGGCCAGATACCGTTCCAGCCGAGCCGGATTGAAATCATCGTTGCAGGACGTGACGATGAACAACGTGTCGACATTGGCGGCGATCAGTTGTTGCGTTTTCGCGCCCTCTGTCCGGCGTTGCAGCAACGACTGGCGGTCCAGCCTGCGGATCAGCAGGCGCGATTGCGGGTCCGCCAGAACCCAGTCACCAACCGCGAAATCCGCCGTGTTCGTGCGGGGCGGCAGGGCCAGCTTGACCGCGCCTTCGGGCGATGCCGCGCTCATGCGGGACCGGTGGACGGTCGCGATGCGCAGCACCGCAAGCGCTGCCTCATCGGCGCCAAGCTGATCCGCAAAGAACGATGACCAGCCGAGGCCGGTCAGACGCGAGGGATCAAGGGATGACGTTTGTGACACGGATCACTCCATGCCGCTGCGCCACGGCGGATGCAAGCGCAACTGACAGACGGGCCAGCGATACGCCCGCGACGATCAATCTCTGGCCTTCAGATGGTTCAGCAGATGGTGGAATTTCTCGCCCTGCACGGCGACATGGGCGCGCAGTTCCGACGCGGCAGCGGCACCGTCACCCGCGCTCAGCGCGGTCACGATCGCCTCATGCTCCGCCATCGACTGCGCCAGCCTGCCCCGCAGACGAAGCTGCATCCGCCGATAGGGTTTCAGCCGCTTTTGCAACCGCGCCGCCATGTCTTCGAGGAACGGGTTCTGCGTCGCGGCATAGATCAGATGGTGAAACTGTTCATTGTGCAGATAGTATTCATCGGTATCGTCAGCCGCGACCGCCGCCTGACACAGCGCGTTGGTCGCGCGCAGCGCCTCGATGCCCTTTTCGGTGATCCGCAGGGCGGCGAGGCGGCCGCAGGCGGCCTCCAGTTCTGCCATCGCCTCGAACATCTCGACCAGTTCGACCGGCCCCGGTTCCCTGACGAACACGCCGCGCCGGGGGCGGTGTTCGACCAGGCCCGATGCCGCCAGCTTTTGCAGCGCTTCGCGGATCGGCGTCCGAGATACGCCGAACCGTTCCGCCAGCCTGATCTCGTCCAGCCGCTCGCCATCGGCGAAACCGCCGGTGACGATCATCTGTTCGATGTCCTGCAGGATATGATCGACGCGCAGCATGTCCATGCAAACACTATCGGGCGCACGATCAAAGAATGCAATAATGAAACTCTTGTATACAAAAACATTGACAATGAATGCAGGACGATTGAAGTTTCGCCGATGAGCCATCCGGCACAGAACCGGATCGGCACCTTTGGGAGGATGATATGAGAACGACCCTAATCGCCGCCGCGGCCCTCGCCGTATCCGCAGGAGCCCTCTCCGCAGCGGAACTTCGCCTGTCTCACCAGTGGTCCGAAGGCGACGTGCGCCACAAGGTTGCGCAGATGGTTGCCGAAGATGTGGCAGCGGCCGGTGTTGATCTGACCATCCAGATCTTCCCGAACCAGACCCTGTTCAAGGCGCGCGAACAGTATTCCCCGCTCAGCCGTGGCCAGTTGGATATGACGGTCCTGCCGCTGTCCTATGCTGGCGGCCAACAGCCCGCCTATAACCTGACCCTGATGCCCGGCCTCGTGAAGAACCACGATCACGGCGACCGCCTCTCGAACTCCCCCTTCATGGAGGAAATCGAAAAGATCATGGCGAACGACGATGTGATGGTGCTGGTCCACGGCTATCTGGCCGGTGGCTTCGGGTCGAACAAGGGCTGCATCACTGCCCCCGGCGATGTTGCGGGCATTTCGATCCGCGCGGCGGGCAAGGCGTTCGAGCAAATGCTGGCAGCCGCCGGTGCGTCGATCTCCTCGATGGCGTCATCCGAAATCTATCCGGCGCTTCAGACCGGCGTTCTGGACGCGACGAACACCTCGTCCGAAAGCTTTGTCAGCTTCCGCCTTTACGAACAGCTCAAGTGCTACACCCCGGCGGGCGATTACGCGCTCTGGTTCATGTATCAGCCGCTTCTGGTCAACAAGTCGACCTTTGACGGGCTGAGCGCTGAACAGCAGGCCGCGCTGGTCGCAGCAGGCGAGAAGGCGCAGGCGTTCTATCTGGAACAGGCCAAGGCGGGCGATTCGGTTGCGGCCAAGGCCTTTGCCGATGCAGGCGTCGAACTGGCGGAAATGTCGGAGGCGGATTTCAACGCGTGGCGCGCGGTTGCCGCCGAATCCTCCTACCCCGCTTTTGTGGCG
This sequence comes from uncultured Candidatus Planktophila sp., assembly GCA_964352385.1. Classification (GTDB taxonomy): domain Bacteria; phylum Pseudomonadota; class Alphaproteobacteria; order Rhodobacterales; family Rhodobacteraceae; genus Pikeienuella. The sequence goes on along the minus strand of CAYGRU010000050.1, from coordinate 16,589 downwards.
GAAACCCCGGACGGGCAGAAGCTTCTCGATATGGCGCTCGCTGTCGAGTGATCTGAAGCGACCCCGCCGAACATCTCGGCGGGGTCACACCCATTCCCATCCAACGGAAAGGCAGCGCCGTGGACCGATATGACCTTTCGCCGCCGCTCTTCGTACGCCTTGTCGGGCACCTGTCGACCCTCGGCGGCATCCTCGCTTCTTTCATGATCCTCGCATCGGTCCTGATCACCTGTCAGATGATCTTCATCCGCGCCGTGCTCGGCCAATCGACGATCTGGCAGACAGAGGCGGTGATCTATCTGATGATCGGCGCCACGCTGATCGGGCTCGCCTATGTACAAAAGGTGAAGGGCCATGTCGGGGTCGATCTGATCCCGTCCCTGCTCGGCCCGGCCGGCCGCAGGGTTCTGGCCTTCATGACGCTGGTCGTCACCGGTATCATGATCGCCGTGATGCTCTATTACGCTTACGACATGTGGCATTTCGCGTGGAAGCGCGGCTGGAAATCCGAAACCGTCTGGGCCGTGCCCCTGTGGATACCGTATCTTTCGGTCCCGCTCGGCTTTGGCCTGTTCCTGCTGCAACTCGCCGCCGACCTCTGGATGGTCGTGCGCGGTGAAGACATCGGCGCGCCTGCCGCGCCCGAAGACCGGAGGCATTGATGGATCCGCTCACTGTCGGGGCGCTGGTCGCCGTATCGACCATTCTGGTGCTGTTTTCCGGCGTATCGGTCGCCACCGGCCTGCTGATCGTCGCGACCGGGTTCCTTGTGGCCTTCGACGGCACACGGTCGCTGTTCGCGCTGCCCGAACTTTTCTATGGCGAGTTGAACAGCTTTGCACTGCTGTCGATTCCGATGTTCATCATCATGGGGGCGGCGATTTCATCGACCCGCGCCGGGCCGGACCTTTACGAAGCGCTGGAGCGGTGGCTGACCAAGGTGCCCGGCGGGCTGGTCGTCTCCAATCTCGGGGCCTGTGCATTGTTCGCGGCGATGTCCGGGTCCAGCCCGGCGACCTGCGCCGCCATCGGCAAGATGGGCATCCCGGAAATGCGCAAGCGCGGCTATCCCGACGAGGTGGCCGCCGGGTCGATCGCGGCGGGTGGCACGCTCGGCATCCTGATCCCGCCCTCCGTCACCATGATCGTCTATGGCATCGCGACCGAAACCAGCATCGGGCGGCTGTTTCTGGCCGGTGTGCTGCCCGGCATCCTGCTGGTGTCGCTGTTCATCGCCTGGGCGATCTTCGACACATGGCGGCGCGGTGCGGCGGGTGTTGCACTCTCAGGCATCACCTATAGCTGGGCTGAGAAGTTCGAGATCCTGCCGCGCGTCCTGCCGTTCCTCGCGATCATCGTCGGTGTCCTCTATGCGCTTTATGGCGGCATCGCGACACCGTCCGAGACGGCGGCGGTCGGGGCGATGCTCTGCATCATCGTCGCGATGATCATCTACCGGCTGTATCAGCCCACGGCGCTTTGGGCTGTGTTGCGCGATTCGACGCGCGAATCTGTGATGATCCTGTTCATCATCGGTGCGGCGGGTGTGTTTTCCTTCATGCTGTCGTCGCTGTTCGTCACCCAGTCCGTCGCGGGGTGGATCGCAGAGCTGGATGTCAATCGCTGGGTGCTGATGGCGATCATCAATCTCTTCCTGCTGGTGGCCGGGTTCTTCCTGCCGCCGGTCGCGGTCATCCTGATGTCCGCGCCGATCCTGCTGCCGATCATCACATCAGCCGGGTTCGACCCGATCTGGTTCGCGGTGATCCTGACCATCAACATGGAAATCGGGCTGATCACGCCGCCGGTCGGGCTGAACCTTTATGTCATCAACGGCATCGCGCCGGACATATCGCTGAAGAAGATCCTTGTCGGGTCGCTGCCCTTCGTCGGCTGCATGGTGCTGGCCATCGTTATCATGTGCATCTTTCCCGAACTTGCCACATGGCTGCCGGACTATCTGATGGGACCGGCACAATGAGCCTGCTCGCGGACCTTCTGTCGACGCTGATCGACCGTCGGTCGCCCACTGCGGCAGGCGCGCGCGCCGATGGCCGCCCGGTGGAGGATCTGTGCCACGATCTGATTGGCAGCCGGGGGGAGGTGTCGGGTTATGCCCTCGCGCACCAGATCCTCGATCGGTTCGAGGCGATGGATGATACGCAGAAGCGAGCGTTCTTTGCGTTTCTCACCAACAGGATGGATATCGACACGGACGCCGTGATGGCGGCCACACAGGCCTATGCCGTCGATCCGTTGGAGGCGAATTATCGTCGCCTGATGATGGCGGCAGAGCCACCGCGTCAGGAACTGGCGCGGCGTCTCAATCAGGTGCCCGGTGCCACCGGGCGCATCGTCGCGATGCGGCGCGACCTGTTGCGGTTCATGAAGGCCGACCCGGCGTTGGCGCGGCTCGACACCGACCTTCGGCATCTGCTGTCGAGCTGGTTCAATCGCGGCTTCCTTGTCCTGCGCCCGATCAACTGGGAAAGCCCGGCGCATGTGCTGGAAAAGATCATCGCCTATGAGGCGGTGCATGCCATCGACAGTTGGGATGATCTGCGGCGCAGGCTGCAACCTGCCGACCGGCGGTGTTTCGGGTTCTTTCACCCGGCCATGCCGGACGAGCCGCTGATCTTTGTCGAGGTCGCCCTGACGCGCGGTATCCCCGGATCCATCCAGCAAGTGCTGAGCGAGGACCGCGCCGCGCTGCCCGAAGGTCAGGCCGATACGGCGGTCTTCTATTCCATTTCGAACTGTCAGGCCGGATTGGCGGGCATTTCATTCGGCAATTCGCTGATCAAACAGGTGGCGGGCGACCTGAGCCGGGCGCTGCCCCAGATCAAGACCTTCGTGACGCTGTCGCCGATTCCGGGGCTGATGGATTGGCTGCGGGAGGCCGGGCTGGAAGGTCAGGCGACCGATCCCGACGCGCTGCGCGGGCTTGCAGCGCATTACCTTTTGGAGGCGAAGCGCGGCGGCGGCCAGCCGCGCGATCCGGTGGCGCGGTTTCATCTGAAGAACGGTGCGTCTGTCCACGATGTGCATGCGCGCGCCGATCTGTCCGCCAATGGCATGGCGCAATCCGGCGGGGCGATGGTGAACTATCTCTACGACCTCGGTCGCATCACCGACAACCACGAGGCCTTCGCGACCTCGCAAACGGTCGTCGCCTCGGCATCCTTGCGCAGCCTCGCGCGCAAGGCGATAACGGCGCCCGCCTGAACCTTTGGAAAGACCTATGGCCAATCCGCTTTATGATACGCTTTTCGGACGTCATGCTGGCAAGGCGACGCCGTTTCTGCATCTGCCTGACGGGGCGACGCTGACCCATGATGCGTTCCTGCGGATCGCCGCACGGTTTGCCCATGCGATCACCGCGCTGGGTCTGCGCCCCGGCGACCGGCTGGCCGCCCAGATCGACAAATCGGCGGAGGCGCTGGCGGTCTATGCCGCCTGCGCCCAGACCGGCGTGGTGTTTCTGCCGCTGAACACAGGCTACACGGCGGCGGAACTGGCTTATTTCATCGGCAATTCAGGCGCGAAGCTGGTTCTGGCGACGGATCGGACAGAGGCGGCGCTGGCACCCGTGGCGGCTGAGGCCGGGGCGGCTGAGGCCGGGGCGGCTGAGGCCGGGGCGGCGATCAGGACCCTGAACGCCGATGGGACGGGCAGTTTCGCCGAAATCGCAGCGACGCAGGCCGACAGTTTCGCCACCGCCGCGCGCAGCGGCGATGACCTCGCGGCGTTTCTATACACCTCCGGCACCACCGGGCGGTCGAAGGGCGCGATGCTCACGCAGGACAACCTTCTGTCGAATGCCGAAACGCTTGCGGATTACTGGCGCTTCACCGCCGAAGACACCCTGCTGCATGCGCTGCCGATCTTTCACACCCACGGCCTGTTCGTCGCCAGCAACATCACGCTGATCGCGGGCGGTGCGATGATCTTTCTGCCGAAATTCGACCCGGATGCGATGATCGCGCATCTGCCGCAGGCGACGTCGATGATGGGCGTGCCGACATTCTATACCAGGCTGCTGGACGATGACCGGTTCACCACCGATCTGACCGCCCATATGCGCCTGTTCGTATCCGGCTCCGCCCCGCTGCTGGCCGAAACCCATATCCGGTTCGAGGCCCGAACTGGCCACCGCATTCTGGAACGCTACGGGATGACGGAAACCAACATGAACACCTCCAACCCCTATGACGGCGACCGGCGGGCGGGCACCGTCGGCCTGCCGCTGCCGGGCGTCGAGTTGAAGATCACCGATCCATCAACCGGCGATACGGTCGCGCAAGGCGAGATCGGGCAGATCGAGGTGCGGGGCCGCAATGTCTTCAAGGGCTACTGGCAGATGCCCGAAAAAACCGCTGAAGAGCTTCGCGCCGATGGGTTCTTCATCACCGGCGACCTCGGCCGGATCGACGCGGACGGCTATGTCCACATCGTTGGGCGCAACAAGGACCTCATCATATCGGGCGGCTACAACATCTATCCGAAGGAAATCGAGCTGATCCTCGATGAACAGCCCGGCGTTCTGGAAAGCGCCGTGATCGGCGTGCCGCATCCCGATTTCGGGGAAAGCGTCGTCGGCCTGCTGGTGGCTGAACCCGGTGCGACGATTGCGCCGGAGGCGATCATGGACGCGCTCGGCGCCACGCTGGCGCGGTTCAAGCAACCGAAGAAACTGATCGTGATGGACGAGTTTCCCCGCAACACGATGGGCAAACTGCAAAAGAATGTTCTGCGTGATCGGTTCGCCGATCTTTTTGCTGCAACCTGAGGCTGAGCACACCGAAACCTGTCGGATAAACCGGATTTGCAGGCGTCCCGACTGTAACAATTTCTTCATCTTTCTGAAGCATTTCTGAAGATACCGGCTGGCACACCCCGATCTGACAAGCGGGGGTTCAATGCTGAAGATTTCCAAGCTGACAAAAACGTTCGGGCAGAACATCGCGGTCGATGCCGCGACCCTGTCCGTCGACAAGCCCATGATGATCGGCATTATCGGTCGCTCCGGCGCGGGCAAATCCACGCTTTTGCGGATCATGAACCGGCTGACGGATGCCACCTCCGGCGAGATTACCTTTGAAGGCCTGAATGTCACCGCCCTGACCGGATCGGCAAAGCGCGCATGGCAGTCGCAATGCGCGATGATCTTTCAGCAGTTCAACCTCGTCCCCCGCATGGACGTGGTATCGAACGTGCTGCATGGCACCCTGAACCGCCGATCCACGATCAGCACGATGTTCAACATGTATCCGACATCGGATGTCCATCGGGCCATCGAAATTCTGGATCGCCTCGGGATCGCCGAGCACGCCCCGAAACGCGCCGAGGCGTTGTCCGGCGGCCAGCAGCAGCGCGTCGCCATCGCCCGCGCACTGATGCAGGACCCGAAGATCATCCTGGCGGACGAACCGATTGCGTCGCTCGACCCGATGAATGCACGGGTCGTCATGGAAAGCCTGCGCCGCATCCACGAGGAAGACGGCCGCATGGTCATCGCCAACCTGCACACGCTCGATACGGCGCGGCGCTATTGCGACCGGGTCATCGGCATGCGCGGCGGCAAGATCGTCTTCGACGGTGTGCCGGAACTGCTTACCACCAGCATGGCACGCGAGATCTACGGGGCGGATGCCTCGTTCTCCGAAGCCGCAACATCGACCGAAATCGAGACGCTGGACAAAGTCACCGCCTGAAATTCCCTCACCCCCCGCGCCAAAACGCGGGGTTTTCTTGTAAATGGAGAGACCACATGAAGCACCTCATCGCAGCCCTCGTGGCCACAACTGCCCTGACCGGCACTGCAATGGCGCAGGAAATCACCGAATTCCGCATCGGGATCCTCGGTGGCGAAAATGCACAGGACCGGCTGAACAGCAACCAGTGCCTCGCAGACTACACGACCGAAGCGCTCGGCGTTCCGACCAAGCTGTTCGCACCAGCTGACTATAACGGCGTGATCCAGGGCCTGCTCGGCGGCACCATCGACATGGCATGGCTCGGCGCGTCGTCCTACGCAGCGGTCTACCTTCAGGATCCTGAAGTGGTTGAGCCCATTCTGGTGAAGACCAATCTCGATGGCTCCTACGGCTATCACTCCATCGGTTTCGCCCGCAAGGACAGCGGCATCACCTCGCTCGAAGACATGAAGGGCAAGGTTTTCGGTTTCGGTGACCCGAACTCCACCTCCGGCTACCTGATCCCCGCCATCGAAATCCCGCAGGCGACCGGCTCCACGATGGAAAACGGTGCCTATTTCGGTGAAGTGAAATTCACCGGCGGCCACGAGCAGACGATCGTCGCAGTGAACAACGGTGACGTGGACGGTGGCGTGACCTGGGCCGACGGCCAGGGCAACTGGGAAGACGGCTTCAACTCCGGCGCGCTGCGCAAGGCGGTCGATGCCGGCCTGGTCGACATGAACGATCTGGTCGAAATCTGGCGCTCCAACGTGATCCCGGAAGGCCCGATCGTGCTGCGCACGGCACTGCCTGCCGATGTCCGCGCCAAGATGACCGCGCTGGTCGAAGGCCTTCACGCGAAGGACGCTGATTGCGCCTACAGCGTGGCAGCAGGTGAAACGCTCGGGTTCCGCCCGATCGGCCATGACGCATATCTGTCGATCATCGACGCACGCAAGTCACAGTCCAACTGATCTGACCAGACCGAAACCGCAGGTCCCGCTTACCCCAAGCGGGACCTGCATTTTTGAGCAGAGACCCCATGACACCCACGACATCGACCATACAAGCGGATTACGTTGCGCATATGCGCCAGAAACGGGTTCTGAACCTGATCCTGCTGCTGGTGTTCATCGTTTTGATGGTCGCGGGGTTCAGGACCGCAGATGATCGCAACGCGGGCGGTTTCTGGGTCGGCCTGCCGAACATTCTGAATTTTCCCGGCGACGTGCTGGGCGAAGCCATTGAGCGGGCGCATCTGCTGCCCGGCTATTTCGTCAAATACCTGCCGTCCTTGTTGGAGACGGTGAACATCGCCGGTGCGGCGACGTTGATCGGCGCAGTACTGGCGCTGATGATGTCGCTGCTGGCGACGCGCGGCCTTGCGCCGGTGACCTGGCTGGTTAGCCCGGTGCGCCGGTTGCTCGACATTCTGCGCGCCGTGCCCGAAATCGTCATCGCGTTGGTCCTGATCTTCCTGCTGGGCGGAGGGCCCGTGCCCGCGATGGTCGCCATCGCGCTTCATACTGTGGGCGCGCTCGGCAAGCTCTTTTCCGAGGTGAACGAAAACGCCTCTCTCAAGCCCATCGAAGGGCTGGAATCGGTTGGCGCGAACTGGTCGCAGCGGATGATGCTCGGCGTCATCCCGCAGGTCGCCCCGAATTACCTAAGCTATGCGCTGCTGCGGTTCGAGATCAACATTCGCGCATCCGCCATCCTCGGCTTCGTCGGCGCGGGCGGCATCGGTTATGACCTGCGCAACACCATGTCATGGGGACAGGGCAAGTTCGACGAAGCGGCAGCGATCTTCCTCCTGCTGTTCGTCACCATCGTGGTGGTCGATCAGGTGTCCAGCATAGCCCGTCACCGCCTGACCTATGGTCGCAAAACCCAAGAGGCATCGGCATGAGCGTTCAGGCCCTTCAGGCGCAGACCGCGCAGTCGTTCCTGCGCAAGCGCATCACGGCCATCGCGGTGCCAACGGTCATGCTGGCCTATCTCGCCTATATCTTCGTCGTGTTCGACGTGGCGGGTCTGGGCGACCGGGTCAGCGTCAGCAACATGCAGACACTGGTGTCGGACATCTACAGCTACAAGACCCATGTCACCCGCGACAACCGAACCCGCGAGATCGAGATCGCCATCGAGGGCGAGCGGAAGGGACGCTACGAGACCGGCGAAAGCCCCGACTGGGTGACACTGGGCGAGACGACGGTGATCCGCCTTCCCGATGATCACCTCGTGACCTTTGGTCCATCGCAGATCACCTATGATATTCCGGGTTATGGCCTGATCACCGCAAATCCCGGCGCATCGGGGGTGAATGCCGAACTGCCCCCCGGCCCGGTGCCGGACTGGATCAACGCGTCCAAGAACCGCCTTGCCATCACCACCGATGCCGCGCGCCTGACCATCACCCGCAACCGCACCGAGGTGTTCCGCTATTCCACCGGATGGGAGCTGTTCTTCTTCACCCTCGACAGCCCCTATCACGACATGAGCCTTGGCGAACTGATCGGGTCGGGCGAATACCGCGCCATCCTGAACGAATTCTGGACGAACAAGATGTGGCGTCATGGCGATGTGGCCTGGGCGCTGTTCGAGACGATCCTGATGGCATTTCTCGGCACCTTCGGCGCGGCGATCATCGCCCTGCCGCTCGGCTTTCTGGCGGCGAAGAATTTCACCCCGCTCGGCAGCCTGCGCTTTGCGGCGCGGCGTCTGTTCGACTTCCTGCGCGGTGTGGACGGCCTGATCTGGACCATCGTGCTCAGCCGTGCATTCGGGCCCGGCCCGCTGACCGGGGCCTTGGCCATCCTGATCACTGACACCGGCACCTTCGGCAAGCTCTATTCCGAGGCGTTGGAAAACGTCGATGACAAGCAGATTGACGGCATCACCTCGACCGGCGCGAAACCCTTGCAGCGCTATCGGTTCGGCGTGATCCCGCAGATCACCCCTGTATTGCTGAGCCAGATCCTCTATTACCTTGAATCGAACACCCGCTCCGCCACCATCATCGGGGCGATCACCGGCGGTGGCATCGGTCTCTTGCTCACGCAGGCGATCATCACGCAGAAGGATTGGGAAGAAGTGTCTTACTACATCGTCCTGATCGTGCTGATGGTGATGGCGATGGACACATTCTCCGGCTGGTTGCGGCGCAAGCTGATCAAGGGCGACGGGGAAGGCCACTGATGGCACGGCTGACGGCGGATACCCCGTTTATCCACCCCGATTGCGACATATCCGAAGACAGCCGCCTTGGCCGCTATGTCGAAATCGGGCGCGGATCGCGGGTGGCGCATTCGGTGATCGGCGATTATTCCTATTGTGATCGCCTCGCCGATATCGCCAATGCCAAAATCGGCAAGTTTTCCAACATCGCCAGCCTCGTGCGCATCGGCGCGACCGACCATCCGATGGAAAAGGCGAGCCTGCATCATTTCCACTATCGCTCTGCCGATTATTTCGACGATGCGGAACATGACCATTCGTGGTTTGATCACCGAAAGTCGCGGCGGACGGTGATCGGCCACGACACATGGCTGGGCCACGGCGCACAGGTCAGGCCGGAGATCACCATCGGCCACGGGGCCGTGGTGGCGGGCGGGGCCATCGTCACGAAAGATGTCGCCCCCTACATGATCGTCGCAGGCATCCCCGCCGTGCCGATCCGATCCCGCTATCCTAAAGGCATCGCTGACCGGATGATCGCGCTCGCATGGTGGGACTGGCCGCATGAGAGGCTCCGCGCCAGCCTCGACGATTTCCGCAGCCTGAAGGCCGAGGCGTTTCTGGAGAAGTATGCTTAGGGGGATCGGGCGTGGTCGGAGGCCATTCGTGCCGCTGGGTGCCAAGTTGCTTGGCAATGCGGAGGCTTCGAATGTCGATTTCGGTGACCGGTCATTGCCACGTCAACGGCTACGATGGCAGACTTGGGCGAAGATGAATCCAACAGCTTCCCTTAGGAACCGTTACGATGTCGCCGCCCCCCGTTGGGGGGACAAGATGCGGGCACTTGGATATTACGACGGCTATTTGGGATTTCTGTCTGCACCCGGACAACGCGCATATAAGGACATGCGTGTCATTGATGTTGGTGCAGGCACAGCTTCTTTTGCCGAAGCCTGGGTTGTGATCAATGGGCCGCCACGTCAACTGACACTGCTCGACCCAAGCCACGCGATGCTTGATCATGGTCGCGTCGCATTGAACAGGCGGGGTGTGGAGCCGCAACTTGTTCCAGAGCGGCTGGGCGAAACTGAACTCGAACCTTATGACGTGGTTTTAGCGGCTCACGTGATCGAACATTTTTCTGACCCGTCCGTTGCACTGAAGCAAATGCGCGACGTTCTTCGCCCCGGCGGAAGACTGCATCTCGTCGTTTCCAAGCCCCATTGGTGCAATGCTATCATTTGGTTGCAGTGGAGGCATCGAACGTTTCGCGAAGACGAGATTCTGACGCTCATGGCGCAAAATGGCTTTGACGTGGAAGTGGTCTACAGTTTTCCGTCAGGTCCACCATCGCGGACGAGCCGCGGGTTCGTTGCCAGAAGACGAGATTGAGTTTCATCCTCACCCCCTACTCCGCAGCCATCCGCGCCGCCGGGTGCAGGTTCATCAAACGGTGCGCCAGACCGGCGGACAGGTGCGACCATCTTCCTGCGGCCATTGTCCCCTCGATCATGCGGGTTTCGGCGTTGATGATCGCCAGATCGGCGCGCTTGCCGGGTGTGATCGTGCCCCGGTCGGTGAGGCCCATCACCGTGGCGGCGTTGCCGGAAATCATCGCCCAGGCCTCCGGCAGCGCCATGCCCCGGTCGACAAGGCAGAAGGCCGCCTTGTGCAGCGTCGGATAGTGGTAATCCGACACCAGCACCGAACAGAGGCCTTCGTCGATCAGCGCAGTGGCGGCGATATTGCCGGATTGTGACCCGCCCCGAACCACGTTCGGCGCGCCCATCAGGACCGGATCGCCCGCCGCCCGTGCACAGGCAGCGGCGGCGACGCTGGTCGGAAATTCGCAGACCCGCGCGCCGATGGCGGCAAAGCGTTCGCGGGTTTCGGGGTCGGCGTCGTCGTGGCTGCCGATCCGCACCCCAAGACCGCCCAGCACCGTTGCCAGATCGGCCAGATAGCCCGGCACTTCCGCGCTGCGCGCGAGGGTCTGGTAAACAAGCTCGATATGCGCCTGCGCCGTGCGCCCCGCCTGCCCCGCCCACGCGGCGACCCGTTCCGGGTTGGCGGCGGCCATTGCGACCGCCTCGTCGAGATGGTTGTTGAAGATCAGGTAATCGACGCCATAGGTCCGGATCGCATCCAGCAACCGGTCGCGGGTATCGACCGTGTGCGTCTCGCACCGGATCTGCACCCGCAGGTCGGTCAGCAGCGAGGCGCGACAGGCCTGATGCGCCTCAAGAAACCGCACCGCGAAATCCGGGCCACGATGGCCGCCCTCCCATGACCAGCTTTGCGCCATCCACGCCGTCGTCACGCCGTTCGCCGCCGCATCGCGGTCGGTTCCGGCGAGGCCCATCGCGATGGGAAACGGGGCTGTCGGGCGCGGCGCGAGGTGATGTTCGAACGCATCGCCATGCAGGTCGATGATCCCCGGCAGCACCAGATAGCCGGACACATCAAGCTGCGGTGCCGCAGGATCTGTATCAGGCGCGATCTGCCCATTCTGAAGCGCGACCGCCCCCACCTCCATCCGGCCATCGACAAGGATGTGACCGCCCGAAAGGGTCAGCGCGGGGATCGGAGCTATCATCTTGTCCATCATGTTCGGATTCCAGTTGTCGATACCGGCGTGCTCTACAGCCCCGATGTATCGAAACTGTGACAGTTTTGTTCAAGGGCGCGCCCGGTCACAGGTCGGCCACCGTCAGGGTGACACGGTCTCCGGCAAACCAGGTGTGGCCGTATTCAATGGGCGCGCCATCCGGGTCGGCATTGATGCCGATGGTCCTGAGCACCGGATCGCCCTCGCGGATGCGCAGGTGCAGCGCCTGCGTGGCATTGGCCAGCTTGGCTGTGAGGCGGGTTGACGTGCGGGTGTAATCCGCCACCCCTGCCTGCGCCAGCGCGGCAGTGACCGATTTGGATTGTTCCAGATCGCGCAGCAGATCGGGGAAGCGCAGCGCCGGAAACACGCTGCGGAACAGCGCGATGGGTTGGCCATCGGCCAGCGACAGGCCTTCATAGACATGCACATCGCTGCCGGGTGGCAGGGCCAGCGCCTCCTGCTCGCGCGGGCCTGCGGTGCGGGTTTGCAGGGTCAGCACCTGTTTCGCCGGGATGCGGCCTGCGGCGGTCAGGTTCTGGTGAAACCGCACCCGGCGGCCGATGGGGTAATCGGTCGGGGTCTGCGCCACGAAAACACCCGCCCCGCGCCGCGTGTGGATCAGCCCCGCCTCCACCAGCGCCGACAGGGCATGGCGGATCGTATGGCGGTTGACGCCGAAACGCGCCGCGAGCCGTGCCTCGGTCGGCAGTTTTTCGCCGGGGGCATAATGCGCCGCCGCGATTTCCGCCGTCAGGGTCGTTGCGATGGATTTCCAGATCGGCGTGCGGGCCATGTGTCACCAAACTTTCACGGATCGGGTCTTGCGCAAGACCGCGAGATACGGCAAATGTTGTCTAGTTGTATATTACGATAGACAAATCTGCAAGGTGTCTAGATGACCGCATCCCCCGATCCGAATGCGCCGCGCAAGGTCTGGATGGGCCTGCTTGCCAAAGCGCCCGCCAGCGACCTCGCGGACCTGTGGCAGGCCGCCGGAATGGCGCCCGCGCACACCATTCTGCGCGCGCCCGAAATCGGCAGCGTCATGGTGCGGGGCCGGATGGGCGCGGTCGGCGGGGCCTTCAATCTGGGCGAGGTGTCGGTCACCCGCTGCTCCGTCCGACTGGACGATGGTGCGGATGGTCATGCCTATGTGCAGGGCCGCGACAAGGCCAAGGCGTTGCAGGCGGCGCTGGTGGACGGGTTGATGCAGACCAGCGCGCGGGATCGCGTGCAGGCGGCGATCCTGACCCCGCTGCAAGCCCGGCTCGATGCGCGCAAGACCCGGCGGGCCGCGAAGGCGGCGGCGACCAAGGTCGATTTCTTCACATTGGTTCGGGGGGAAGATTGATGGAGGCCCTGGCACTGGATGGCGGGTTCGCGAATGGCCCGGTGGACGCCGCCACCGCGTTTCGGCGCATCATGACCGCGATGGCCCGTCCCGGAAACATCGAGGACGTTTCAGGAGCAACACCGCCCGCGCCCCTTTCGGCGGCGGCGGGAACCGCGCTGCTGACCCTGTGCGACCCGGAGACGCCGATCTACCTCGCGCCCGGCTTCGATACCGCGCCGGTGCGCCACTGGATCACCTTTCACACCGGCGCACCCTTTGCGAAGGTCGGCGATGCGATGTTCGCGGTCGGGCGTTGGGATGATTTGCCGATAACGGAATTCCAGATCGGCACGCCCGAATATCCCGACCGGTCCGCCACGCTGATCGTCGAGATGGATACGATCACCGCCGTCGGCGCGACCCTGCGCGGGCCGGGCATTCGCGACACGGCTATGTTGTCGCTGCCGGATGTGAAGGTGTTCCAGAGCAACGCATTGCTGTTCCCGCTCGGCCTCGACTTCCTGTTCACCGCAGGCGGCTGCATCGCAGCCCTGCCGCGCAGCACAAAGGTGTCCTGATGTATGTGGCGGTAAAGGGCGGTGAACGGGCCATCGACAATGCCCACGACTGGCTGGCGGAAGAAAGGCGCGGCGACACATCTGTCGCCGAGCTGTCAGTGGCGCAGATCCGCGAGCAATTGGCGCTCGCGGTCAACCGGGTGATGGCAGAGGGGTCGCTGTTCGATCCGGACCTTGCGGCGCTGGCGATCAAGCAGGCGCGGGGCGACCTGATCGAGGCGGTGTTCCTGATCCGTGCCTATCGCACCACCCTGCCCCGGTTCGGCGGCTCGGTCCCCATCGACACCGACCGGATGGCATGTGACCGCCGCGTCTCCGCCACCTTCAAGGATGCGCCGGGCGGGCAGGTGCTCGGCCCCACATTCGATTACACGCACCGGCTGCTGGATTTCAAACTGGCGGCGGATGGCGAGGTGCCGGAGGCCGCCGAGGCCACCCCGCGTCGTGATCCGACCCCGCATATCATGCAGTTCCTCGACCGCGAGGGGCTGATTCAGCCCGAACCTGCTTTGGACGAAACCCCGCCAGACCTGACCCGCACACCGCTGGAATTGCCCGCCGCGCGCGCGCTGCGGCTGCAATCGCTGACGCGGGGGGATGAGGGGTTCGTGCTCGGCATGGCCTATTCGACGCAGCGCGGATACGCGCGCAACCACGCCTTCGTGGCGGAGCTTCGGATTGGCACTGTGCCGGTGGAGATGGAGATACCGGAGCTTGGTTTTGCCATCGAGATTGCCGAGATCGAAATCACCGAATGTGAAACCGTAAATCAGTTCAAGGGATCGAAAACCGAACCGCCGCAATTCACCCGCGGCTATGGCCTCGTCTTCGGCATGTCGGAGCGTAAGGCGATCTCAATGGCATTGGTGGACCGGGCCTTGCGGTGGCAGGAACTGGGCGAGGATTTCGTCGGCGCACCCGCGCAGGACGAGGAATTTGTCCTTTACCACGCTGACAACATTCAGGCGACCGGCTTTCTGGAACATATCAAGCTGCCCCATTACGTCGATTTCCAGTCAGAACTCGAACTGATCCGCAAGCTCCGCCGCGAGGCTACTGGCCAGCCGCAGGAGGCCGCAGAATGACCGACTATAACTTCGCCTATCTGGACGAACAGACAAAGCGGATGATCCGCCGCGCGATCCTCAAGGGCTTGGCGATCCCCGGTTATCAGGTGCCGTTCGCGTCACGCGAGATGCCCATGCCCTATGGTTGGGGCACCGGCGGCGTGCAGGTGTCGGCGGCGGTGCTGACGCCGGATGACACGTTCAAGGTGATCGACCAGGGTGCGGACGACACCACCAACGCCGTGTCCATCCGCCGCTTTTTCCAGAAAACCGCCGGTGTTGCGGTGACCGAGGCAACGGCGGAGGCAACCGTGATACAGACCCGCCACCGCATCCCCGAGGCGGCGCTGCGCGCTGACCAGATCCTTGTCTATCAGGTGCCGATCCCGGAGCCGTTGCGGTTTCTGGAACCGTCCGAGGTGGAGACGCGCAAGATGCACAGCCTTGAGGAATACGGCCTGATGCATGTGAAGCTGTATGAAGACATCAGCCAGCACGGCGCGATCGCCACCGCCTATGCCTATCCGGTCAAGGTCGAGGGGCGCTATGTGATGGACCCGTCGCCGATCCCGAAATTCGACAACCCGAAGCTGGAAATGGCCGCGATCCAGTTGTTCGGCGCGGGGCGCGAACAGCGCATCTATGCGCTGCCGCCCTATACGCAGGTTGTCAGCCTCGATTTCGACGATTTCCCCTTCACCGCGACCAAGGCGGACCATCCCTGTGCCCTGTGCGGTGCCGAGGACAGTTATCTGGACGAATTGATCGTGGATGATGCAGGCACGCGCATGTTCATGTGCTCCGACACCGACTACTGCGCCCAGCGCCGCGCCGCCGGTCATGTCGGCAGCGACGGCGTGCCGTTCGAGGAGGACGCCGCATGACACCGCTTTTGCAGGTTGAGGGCATCGCGAAATTCTATGGGCGGCGCGTCGGGTGCACCGATGTCTCCTTTGATCTTTATCCCGGAGAGGTGATGGGGATCGTCGGGGAAAGCGGATCGGGCAAATCGACCCTGCTGAACTGCCTCGCCGGGCATCTGGCGCCGGATCGCGGTGCGGTGCGGTTCGACACGCGGGCCGATGGCCTGCGCGACACAGTGACGATGAGCGAGCCGGAGCGGCGGATGCTGGGCCGCACCGATTGGGCCTTCGTGCACCAGCACGCCCGCGACGGGTTGCGGATGAATGTCAGCGCGGGCGGCAATGTCGGCGAGCGGCTGATGGCCGTCGGCGCGCGCCATTATGGCGATATCCGCAACGCGGCGGTCGATTGGCTGGGCCGCGTTGAGATTTCCGCCGACCGGATCGACGACCGGCCCTCGGCCTTTTCCGGCGGGATGCAGCAACGGCTCCAGATTGCGCGCAATCTGGTGACCGGCCCCAGACTTGTGTTCATGGACGAGCCGACCGGCGGGCTGGATGTCAGCGTTCAGGCGCGATTGCTCGACCTTCTGCGCGGGCTGGTGCGCGAAATGGGGCTGAGCGCCATCATCGTGACGCACGATCTGGCCGTGGTGCGCCTGCTGGCGGATCGGCTGATGGTGATGAAGGACGGGCATGTGGTGGAAAGCGGCCTGACGGATCAGGTGCTCGACGACCCGCAACATGCCTATACACAGCTTCTGGTCAGTTCGGTCCTGCAAGTCTGAGCCGACAATGATGAAACGTCTGGGGGGATCCCCACCAGACCGAAAAGGAAAGAGCGACCCATGATTTCGGTCGAAGACGTGTCCAAATCCTTTACCCTGCACAATCAGGGGGCCGCAGTGATCGAGGTCATGCGCGGTGCCGCGTTTCAGGTCGCCAAGGGCGAATGCGTTGCGCTGACAGGGGCGTCGGGGGCGGGAAAATCGACCCTGATGCGGATGCTATATGGCAACTACCTCGCGGCGTCCGGCAGGATCGTGGTCGGCGGCGTCGACATCGCACAGGCCCAACCGCGCGAGATCTTGCAGGTGCGGCGGGAGGTTCTGGGCTATGTCAGCCAGTTCCTGCGCGTCGTGCCGCGCGTGCCGACGGTGGATGTGGTCGCGGAGCCATTGCTGCGGACGGGCAGCACTGCCGAAGCGGCACGCGCCACGGCGGAGGGGCTGTTGCAGCGGCTGAACATCCCACAACCGCT
>CAYGRU010000049.1:0-25211 GCA_964352385.1 uncultured Candidatus Planktophila sp. | reverse complement strand
GAACACCTCGTCGGTGGAAATGTGGTGAAACCGGAAGGCAGCACGCCCCGCAGCATCGAGCGATTGCCAATGGGCGCGCGCCGCCTCCAGCAGGGTGAAAGTGCCGACGAGATTGGTCTGGATGAAGGCGGCCGGCCCGTCGATGGACCGGTCCACATGGCTTTCCGCCGCCAGATGCATCACCGCATCAGGACGGTGCACCGCGAACACATCCGCCATCGCCGCCGCGTCGCAAATGTCGTGCGGCACCAGTTGATAGGCGGCGGGATCGGGGTTGGGGATGTTCGCCGGATTGGCCGCATAGGTCATCTTGTCGACATTGACCACCTGATGCCCGGATGCCAGCGCGCGCCGCACAACGGCGGACCCGATGAACCCGCACCCGCCGGTCACCAGCAGTTTCACGCCGCAAAGCCATGCGAGAACGGGTTCTTCCAGTCAGCGAGCCGTGGTGCGGCCTTGTCCTTGTCCGAAAGGCGCATTTCACCGTGATCGACGCCCCAGTCGATACCGATCTGCGGGTCATCAAACCGCACTGATCCGTCTGCGGCCGCCGAATAATACTGGTCAACCTTGTAGCAGACCTCCGAATCCGGCTCCAACGTCAGGAACCCGTGAAGGAACCCGGCGGGGATCAGCAATTGCTCGCCAATGTCGGATGACAACTCGACGGCGACATGTTTCAGATAAGTGGCAGATCCGGGCCGCACATCGACCGCGACATCGAGGATACGCCCCCGCGCCACACGCACCAGTTTGGTCTGGGCGAAAGGCGGTGCCTGGTAGTGCAGGCCGCGCAGCGTGAACAGATCGACCGAAAGCGAATGGTTGTCCTGCACAAAGGCAAAATCGAGCCCCACCGCCTGCATCGCTGCTGCATTCCAGGTCTCGGAAAACCATCCGCGCGAGTCACCGAACCGGCGCGGGATGACAAGTTTCACATCAGGGATCGAGGTTGCTTCTACCTGCATCTTGGCCTGCCTTGCGTCACTCCGCCTTGATTGTGTTGCGACAGATCCCGATACCCGCGATCTCGCATTCGATCACATCGCCCGCCTTCATGTACACGGCCGGGGTTCTTGCATTTCCTACGCCCGGAGGTGTGCCCGTGGCAATCATGTCACCGGGTTCCAGCGTTGCGAACTCACTCATCACCTCGACGATCTGCGGCACCTTCCACATCATGTCGTCGGTGGTGCCGTCCTGCATGACCGCACCATTCAACCGGCTGCGCAAGGCGATGCCGGACCCGTCGCCGATCTCATCCACGGTCACAACCACCGGCCCGACCGCGCCGGTGCGGTCGAAATTCTTGCCCGGCGTCCACTGGTGCGACCGCTTCTGATAATCGCGCAATGTCCCGTCATTGAAGATGGTATAGCCGAATACATGATCGAGCGCATCGGCAGCATTGATCCCCCGCCCCGCTTTCCCGATCACGATCATCAACTCGACCTCGAAATCGAACCTGAAGGATGCTTTCGGCGCGATCATCGGCGCATCAGCGGCCACAAGGGAGGTGCCAACCCGCACAAAGATGGCCGGAAATTCGGGAATGTCGTATCCGCCTTCCTTGATATGATCGACATAGTTATGGCCAAGGCACAGCACCTTTCCGGGCCGGGCCAGCGGCAGGTCTGGCACCAGACTGTCGCGCGGCACACGCGTGCCGGTGGCGAACAGATCACCCGCGCGGCGCGATGCTGCTTCGCGCCCCATCGCGATGGCGCCGGACAGATCGGACCCGAAGGCCGGATCGAGCGCGGTCAGATTGACGGCCTCGTCCCCCTCGACCGCCCAGACAGCGCCGCCGCTTGCCAAAAATCGTGCCATTCCCTGTCCCTCGCTTGCTGCCGGATCGATTCGCGCCGTGACGGTTAGCACATTGATCGGAGTGACGCTTCGGCGTAATCACCGCAAAACAGCACGAGGCCCGACATGCTCTCCACCCTGACGCCGACGCCCGCCGACCCGATCCTGCAACTCGCCGCCGATTTTCGCGCCGATCCACGGGATCGCAAGCTGGACCTTGGCGTCGGCGTTTACAAGGACAGCAGCGGCCTGACCGTCATCCCCCGCGCGGTGAAGGAAGCGGAGGCGCAGCTTCTCAGCGCACAGGATACCAAATCATATCTCGGCCTTCTGGGCGATACGGCGTTCAGCGCGGCGATGGCTGACCTTGTGCTTGGCGCGGCGCAGGCCCCTGACCGGTTGTCCACGATCCAGACCGCTGGCGGCGGCGGCGCGCTGTGGATCCTGATGAGCCTGATCGCCAAGGCCAATCCGAAGGCGGTGCTGTGGGTGTCACGCCCCACCTGGGGCAACCACAAATCCATTGCCGCCGGGGTCGGGCTTGATGTGCGCGAATACGCCTATTTCGACCCGGCGACCCGCGCGGTCGATTTCGACCGGATGGTCGATGACCTGAAATCCGCCGGGGCCGATGACGTGATCGTGCTGCATGGCTGTTGCCACAACCCGACCGGCGCAAATCTGACACTGGCGCAATGGAAGGTTCTGACCGACATGGCGCTGGCGCAGGGTTTCATCCCGTTGGTCGATATCGCCTATCAAGGCTTCGGCGACGGGCTGGTGGAAGACGCCGCAGGGCTGCGCCACATGGCAGCGCATCTGCCCGAAATCCTGATCGCAGCCTCCTGTTCAAAGAATTTCGCACTGTATCGGGATCGGGTCGGCTGCGCGATGGTGCAGACCACCGATCCGGCCAGCGCCGCCGTGGTCGAGGCGAACCTTAAGACGCTGATGCGCATCTCCATCTCCATGCCGCCGGATCACGGTGCGGCGCTGGTGCGGATGATCCTGAACGATCCTGCGCTGCGTTCGGTCTGGGACGCGGAACTGACCGCGATGCGCACCCGGATGCTGTCGCTGCGCCAGTCGCTGGCGGAGGCATTGCGCAGCCGCACGAATTCCGACCGGTTCGATTTCATCGCGGGTCATCGCGGCATGTTCTCGCTGATGGGGGCGACACCGGAACAGGTGGCGACGCTCAGGGCCGAACATGGCATCTATCTGATTGGCGACAGCCGGATGAATGTCGCGGGCCTGAAAGAAGACCGGATCGACGAGGTCGCAGCCGCCTTCGCTGCCGTCGGGATGTAGCAGGCTGACATGGCGCAACTGGCTCTTCCTTCAAACGGGGCGGGCCGCTAGCTTTCGGGAAAACAGAACCCGGAGGATTCCATGTCAGACCAGACCGCAACCACCAGCCCCGTAACCGTCAGCTTCGACGGCCATATCGCCATCGTGACGGTCGACAACCCGCCGGTGAACGCCCTGCGGCAAAGCGTGCGCGCCGGGCTGGTCGATGCGGTGAAGGCGGTGGATGCATCCGACGCCAAGGTGGCGGTGCTGATCTGTGCTGGCCGCACCTTCATCGCCGGTGCCGACATTCGCGAATTCGACATGGCACCGATGGGCCCGGATCTGACCTCGGTTGTCGGCATCATCGAAATGTGCACGAAACCCTGGGTCGCGGCGATCCACGGCACCGCGCTCGGCGGCGGGCTGGAGGTGGCGCTGGGTTGCCATTACCGCGTCGCCGCGCCAGCAGGCAAGATGGGCCTGCCCGAGGTTCATCTCGGCATCATCCCCGGTGCGGGCGGCACGCAGCGCCTGCCGCGTGTGGTCGGCGCAGCAGAGGCGGTGAAGATGATCACATCCGGCACGCCTGTCCCCGCCAAGAAGGCGCTGGAAATCGGGCTGATCGAAGAGGTCATCGAGGGCGACCTGCTGACCGGCGCGAAAGCCTTTGCCACGTCGATCATGGACGCCGCCATTCCCCGCATGGACCGAAACCCCGCCGCGCCCGCGCCATCCGAGGTGGAATGGTCCGCGATGCATACCGCAGTGTCGAAACAGGCGAAGGGCCAGACCTCGCCGCTCGCCTGTCTCGAAGCGGTGAAAACGGCATTCGCGCTCGACCTCGACAAGGGGCTGAAGCGGGAGCGGGAGATTTTCACCCGCGAAAAGGAATCCGACCAGTCCGCCGCGCTCCGCCACGCCTTTTTTGCCGAACGCGCCGTAGCCAAGCCGCCGGTAATCGAGGGCGCGCCGGTGCGCGAGATCAAGCGCGTTGCCGTGGTCGGCGGCGGTCTGATGGGATCAGGCATAGCCACGTCGTTGCTGACCGCCGGAATCGCCGTCACGCTGATCGAAATGAACGAGGAGGCGGCGGAGGCCGGGCGCGGGCGGATCGAGGCCAATCTCGGCTCCGCCCTCTCACGCGGGCTGATCGACAACGCAAAGATGCAGGCCATGCTCGGCGCTTTGCAGCCGACCACCACCTATGCCGACGCCGCCGGTGCCGACCTCGCCATCGAGGCGGTGTTCGAGGACATGGAAACCAAGCAGAAGGTGTTCGCCTCGCTGGCCGCCGCGATGGGGGACGAGGCGATCCTCGCCACCAACACATCCTATCTGAACCCCGATGAGATCGCGAAGGACATCCCGAACAAGAGCAGGGTGATCGGCCTCCATTTCTTCTCCCCCGCCCATATCATGAAACTGGTGGAGATCGTGCAGGCGGCGGAAACCTCGCCCGAGGTGATCGCCACCGGCTTCGCGCTGGCCAAGCGGATGCGCAAGATCGGCGCACTGTCCGGCGTCTGCGACGGGTTCATCGGCAACCGGATGCTGTCGGCCTATCGCCGGGTCTGCGATTACATGATGGAGGACATGCGCGCGATCGAACCGATCGACGCCGCGATGCGCGCCTTCGGTCTGCCGATGGGGCCTTTCCAGTTGATGGACCTTGCCGGGTTGCAGATCGGCTGGGCCACCCGCAAACGCCTCGCCCCGACCCGCGATCCGAAGGTGCGTTATGTCACCGTCGCCGACACGCTGTGCGAGGCCGGGCGGTTCGGCCAGAAAACCGGTGCGGGCTGGTATCGCTATGACGGGCGCGATTCACATTCCGACACCTTCGTCAGCGACGCCATCGTCGCGGCTGCCGAGGCCGCCGGGCGCGAAAAGCGGACCTTCACGCCAGAGGAAATCCAGCGCCGCGCGATGGCCGCGATGATCAACGAGGGCGCAAAAATCCTCGCCGAAGGCATCGCCGCACGCCCGCTCGACATCGATATGGTCAAGCTCTTCGGCTACGGCTTCCCGCGCTGGCGCGGCGGCCCGATGAAGCACGCAGATATTGTCGGGGTGGATCGGGTGCTGGCGGATATGGAGCAGGTCGCAGCCGACGATCCGGGTTCATGGGTGGTATCGCCCCTGCTGCGACAAGTTGCGGAAAGCGGCAAAGGGTTCGGTGCGCTGAACGGATAAGGGCGGCGCCTCCATCCGGTCCTGATGGTCATCGCCGCAAAACGCACTTTGTCGTCCCCGCGAAAGCGGGGACCTCACACAATCGGGACCGTCACCTTTTCAGGCAGGTCCCCGCGTTCGCGGGGATGACAATCGAGTGGGTGAGCGGCAGGTGAAGCTGCCGCGCTCACGACCGCCGGAACGACGTTTGCACACGGATGTCCAACGGCTGCCCATCGAAAGCCGCCACCCAAGGCTCCTCGGTCAGGATGCAGGCCGCCGGTTTCCCTTCAAGGTCCGAGGCAAAGTAAACGGGCGCGAACTGCGCACCGGTCGCCACGACCCGCCCGCCGATGCGGAAACTTGCCGTGCGTCGCAAATCATCTATCCCGCGCCCGACCGCAATCTCGCCGCCTGGCGAGGCGATGGCGGCACAGACCCTGACCCGCCCTTCGCTGTTGAAGGCCTTGCCCCGAAACCTGTCAGTCAGCCGAGACCCCGCCGTGCCTGTCGCCAGTGACCAGGACGGATCAACAATTTCAGAGGCGGCAAGTTGTTGATAGGCGGGCGTGCACGCGCCGATCAAAGCGGCGCAGATTGCTGCCAAAGGCCATGTTCTGTGCATTCTTCGTTCCCCTTTGATTGCCGCGTCTTGACAGTAGTTCATGCACCCCGTTCCGCATTCAAGCCTCCAGCCCCGTCGTCCTGATCGTCACTGAATCGTCGAAGCGCGCGCGCCAGTCCATGCGTTGCCCAAATTCAACCGACCGACTGCCTTGATGCAGGCAGACGGCTGCAAGCCGCCGAAGGCGAGGGATATTGCTCTGACTTGGCGTCAACCATAAATTAACAGGTGAGCGGTCCATTCGCCAGCGACGAACAGAGAACATGGGCGCTTTGACGGCGATCAAACCATTAACAGATCGTCTGATCAGGATCCGATCTTGTGTATGTTGGCCCTCATCTTGACCTTTTTCCCAGCATACCCGGGCTTCCACGGTTTGTCGGTTACGACGCACGGCGCCACTTTTCCAAGGATGTCCGCAGTGTCATCAATCTGGTAGGAACCGCCAAACTGCGCACCTGTCAGAATTCGATCATCATCAATGCGAAACACGACACGATTTCGCATCTGTTCAACCAATTGGTCTTTGAAGCCCGTCCCTGAGTTGAAAGTCGCCGATGTGGAACAGATGCCGACTTTTCCATTAGCATCGAAGGCCAGTCCGACAAGTACAGCCGAAGGCCGACCCGCGAGCGAATAAGACATCGTGGAATATTTGCGACTGACGACTTGGGTCGGACCGGGTTTACTGGTGAGCATTGGCGCACATGCTGTCAACAACACCGCACCCAAGAATGAAGACAGAACGGACTTGGAAAACCTGTTCATAATCAATGCCCTAGATCAAATCGAAACCAAAGATTACGCTGAAACAGGCAAATTGCAACCCCTCAGCTTTCCGGCACCCCGGATTCCAATTCAGCGATCCATGCCGCCGCCGAACTGTCCGACGGCGCGCGCCAGTCCCCGCGCGGGCTGAGCGATCCGCCGGATGCCACTTTCGGGCCGTTCGGCATTGCGCTGCGCTTGAACTGGCTGGTCTGGAAAAACCGCCAGAGGAAGGCGCGGAGCCATTTGCGGATGGTCGCCAGATCATATTGGTTGCGTTTTTCGTCCAGCATATGCGGCGGCCATGCACCCGTGCGCCGGTCGTGCCAGGCGTGATAGCTGAGGAAGGCGACCTTCGACGGCTTCAACCCGTAGCGCGAGATGTGGAACAGGTTGAAATCCTGCAACTCGTAAGGCCCGACCACATCCTCCGTTTTCTGGCCCGGCGTCTCGCCGTCTCCGGGCACCAGTTCGGGGGATATCTCGGTCGCCAGAATGCGCAGCAGCACCGACGACGCATCTTCACCGAAGCGATGCGAGGCGGCGACCCATCGGATCAGGTGCTGGATCAGGGTCTTGGAGACGGAGCCGTTCACATTGTAATGGCTCATGTGATCGCCGACGCCATAGGTGCACCAGCCAAGTGCAAGCTCGCTCAGGTCGCCCGTGCCGAGCACCAGCCCGCCCTTGTGATTGGCCAGCCGGAACAGTGTCGCGGTGCGCGCACCGGCCTGCACATTTTCAAACGTCACATCATAATCGTTCACCCCGTCCGCATAGGGATGGCCGATATCGTGCAGCGTCTGCCGCGAAACCGCGTCGATGGAGATTTCATCAGCCGTCACGCCAAGGCTGCGCATCAGGTCCCAGGCGGCGGATTTCGTCGAACTGGAGGTTGCGAAACCCGGCATCGTGTAGGCGAGGATATCGGTGCGCGGGCGGCCAAGCCGGTCCATCGCCTGTGCCGCGACCAGCAGCGCCTGCGTGGAATCGAGGCCGCCGGACACGCCGATCACGACCTTGCGGATCCCCGAGGCCTCCAGCCGTTTCACGAGGCCCGCAACCTGAATGTTATAGGCCTCGAAGCACAATTCATCGAGTTTGGCATCGTCATTCGGCACATAGGGAAAGCGGTCAACCTGTCGCAACAGGCCCAGATCGCCCTGCGGCGGATTCAGCGTGAAAGCGACGCGGCGAAACTCGCTGCCCTCCACCGCCGCATTATCGGCGAAGGAGCCGTGGCGCATCTTTTCCTGCCGCAGCACATCAAGGTCCACATCCGCGACCAGCAATTGCGGCGCATCCGCGAACCGCGTGCTTTCGGCCAGCAGCGATCCGTTTTCATAGATCATCGCGTGGCCGTCCCAGGCCAGATCGGTCGTGCTTTCGCCATGCCCCGCCGCCGAATAGAGGTAAGCCGCATAGCAGCGCCCCGATTGCACACGGCACAGCGCATGACGGTAATCCGATTTCCCGACCGTGACATTGGAGGCAGAGAGGTTCGCGATCACCGACGCCCCGGCCAGCGCCGCCGCTGATGAAGGCGGGACCGGCACCCAGACATCCTCGCAAATCTCCACCGCAAGTTTCAGGTCGGGCAGGTCCGACGCCTCGAAGATCAGGTCGGTGCCGAATGGCGCGTCCTGCCCCGCAAGCCGGACCATCGCCGCCCCGGCGTCGGCGCCCGATGTGAAATGGCGGCGTTCATAGAATTCGCGGTAATTTGGCAGATATGTCTTCGGGACGACGCCCAGCAACACACCGCGATGGATCACGGCGGCACAGTTGTAGAGGCGGCTTTCGGCACGCACCGGCACGCCGACCATGATTACCGGCATCCACGCCTTTGACGCCTTCAATAGCGCGGCCAGCGCCGCCTCCGCCGCGTCCAGCACCACATCCTGCATCAGCAGATCGTCGATCGCATAGCCGGTCAGGCACAGTTCCGGGCAGACCAGAACAGCAACGCCCGCCTCATCGGCCTGTTCCGCCATTTCGGTGATCGCAACGAGGTTCGCCGCCGGATCGGCGACCACAACGCGCGGGGTCGCCGTTGCGACCCGTGCCATTCCCTGATGATAGATATTCAGAAACTCAGCCATCTTCGGCATTCAGAGGCCTTTCCAGTCCGCACGTGACATTAGATCGGCGATCAGGGCACGTCCAGCAATCCATATCGGCCTTGTTCCGCATCCGCGCCAGCGGATAAGAATGGACATGCCTCATCCCTCCCCCTCCGCCGATGATCTCGCGCTGCTGACGACCGGCTGCATCGCCCTGAACCTGCGCCGCGCGAGCCGGATTCTGACACGGCGGTTCGAGGATGCGTTGCGCCCTGTCAAGTTGACCAGCTTTCAATTCTCCGCCTTGCAGTTGCTGCGCGAGGGCGGCAGCCAGTCTCAATCCGCCATCGCCGCTGCGCTCGCGATGGACCTTTCGACGCTGAACCGCAACATCCGGCCCCTGATGGCGCGCGGCCTGATCCGATCGGAGTCGGGCGCAGCGGACAAGCGCATTCGGATGCTGACGATCACCGAGGACGGCCTCGCCCTGTTTGCCGCTGCCGTCCCGCTTTGGGCCAATGCCCAGCGGGCAGTGTTGGCGGAGGTGGATTTACGCGCATGGGACATGATGCGCGCATCGCTCGACACAATGACGGAACGATAATCGGGGCTACCCCTCCAGCGCCTCCAACTCGTCGATCATCCCGGAAATCACCGAAAGCCCCTTGCCCCAGAAGGCAGGGTCAGAGGCATCGAGCCCGAACGGTTTCAGCAATTCCGAATGATGCTTCGACCCGCCTGCCGCCAGCATGTCGAAATATTTCTGCTCGAACCCTTCGGGCTCCTCCTCGTAAACCGCATAAAGCGCATTCACCAGACCGTCGCCGAACGCATAGGCGTAGACATAGAACGGTGAGTGGATGAAATGCGGGATATAGGTCCAATAGGTCTCATACCCATCCGCGAATTCGAACACCGGGCCAAGGCTTTCGGTCTGAACCCCCATCCAGATCGCACATAGCTGATCCTTGGTCAGTTCGCCCTCGGCACGGGCGGCGTGGACGCGGCATTCGAATTCATAGAACGCGATCTGGCGAATGACCGTGTTGATCATGTCCTCCACCTTGCCTGCCAGCAACGCCTTGCGCTTGGCCGGGTCAGTTTCCGCCGCCAGCATCTTCTTGAAGGTCAGCATCTCGCCGAAAACCGATGCGGTTTCCGCCAGCGTCAGCGGGGTGCGCGACAACAGCTCGCCTTGCCCGCCCGCCAGAACCTGATGCACGCCGTGCCCCAGTTCATGCGCCAGCGTCATCACATCGCGGGTCTTGCCCAGATAATTCAGCATCACATAAGGATGCGCATCAGTGACGGTCGGGTGGGCGAACGCACCAGGGGCCTTGCCCGGCTTCACCGCTGCGTCGATCCAGCCATCGGTGAAGAACGGCGCGGCGATTTCTGCCATGCGCGGATGAAATCCGGCATAGGCATCCATCACGGTTGCCTTGGCGGTATCCCAATGGATCGGCGTATCATCCGCTGTCGGCAGCGGCGCGTTGCGGTCCCAATGCTGTAGCTTGTCCAGCCCCAACCATTTTGCCTTCAGCGCGTAATAGCGATGCGAAATCGAAGGATAGGCCGCGACCACCGCATCGCGCAGGGCGTCGACAACTGCCGGTTCCACATGGTTCGACAGGTGGCGGCCATATTGCGGCGAGGGCATCTTGCGCCACCTGTCCTCCACTGCCTTTTCCTTCGCCAGCGTGTTGGTGATGCGGGCGAACAGGCCAAGGTTGCCCTTGAACACCTTCGACAGTGCCGCAGCACCCGCCGCGCGTCGGTCGCGCTTGGTATCCGACAGCAGGTTCAGCGTCGCCTCGAGGTTCAGGACCTCGCTGTCCACATCGAAGGTCAGCGCCGCCATCGTCTCGTCGAACAATTTGTTCCAGGCGGAGGCCCCGACGACGCTCATGTCGTGCTGATAGGTTTCCAACTCGTCCGACAACTGGTGCGGACGGAACGACCGCAGCCGGTCAAGCCAGGGGCGATAGCGCGCAAGCGCGGCGCTTTCGGCAAGCATGGCCTCCAGAACGCCATCCTCCACCCGGTTCAATTCAAGCGAAAAGAACACCATCGGGTTGGACATGTCGGTCAGGTTCGCCTCACAATCGGCATAGAACTTGCCGCGCGCCGGGTCTGCCGTGTTCTGTTGATAAAGCAATCCGGCATAGGACATGACGCGACCCGACTTGGACTGGATCGCCTCATACCGTTTCAAAACGGTGGCCATTTCGGCGCCGCTCAGGCCCGCCAGCTTGCCCTGATAATCAGCGGCGAATGCCGCCATTTCCGTGCGCAGCCAGTCCATGTCCGCCTTCAGCGCATCGCTGTCCATCGCGGGATAGAGGTCTTTGAGCCGCCATTCCGGCAGATGCCCCAACGCATCGGTGCCGCCGGAGCGGGCTTCTGCATCGAATACGGGCTGGGCGGAAAGGTCGGGGCGCATGGCGGCTCCTTGGTCTGAAACGGTCTTACCCCGAGAGATAGTCCCGCAAGTGCCGGAGGGAAAGGGCGCGGCGGATCAGAGGGAGATGCCCTCATCCCCCGCTTTCGGGGCAACCGGGCCTGCCTCGGGGCGGCGACGGATGATGATATCGCCATTCGGCAGCATCTCCGGTGCCTGATAGGCGTCGATATCATCGACCAGCGCCTGCAGACGTTCCACCATCGGTTCCATCTTTCCGACAAGGTCGCGCATCATCCGCTGGGCAAGGTCGCCAAGCGCGCGAAGTTCTTCTTCATTCGGCAGGATATCGGTGATCGGCGGTGGCGCATCTTCGGCGCGGGCCGTCATCGGGCCAAGCGGCGCGGACAACGCTGCCAGTGCTGCAAGTGCTGCGATCAGGATACGGCTATGTTTCATGCACGTCAGATAGGAAACCTTCGCGGCAATACGAGGGCAGCCTGCGAGCGCACAAAAGAAAACCGCCCCCGCATTGCTGCGAGGGCGGTCTTTGTCAGATCGACAGTGCGGCTTAGTTGCCGACTGCGATTTCAACGCGCCGGTTACGCGGCTCGCGCACGCCGTCGCCGGTCTGGACAGCGGGTTCAGCTTCGCCGCGCGCTGCGCGGGTGACGCCACCCATTTCGATGCCGGCAGATGCCAGCGCATCGGCAACGCGGTTCACACGACGCTGGGACAGACCAACGTTGTAAGCTGCGGAACCCGAGGTATCAGCGTGACCAACCAGCGAAACGATCGGGCTGGAAACGCCCTGCAGGGCGGCGACGACTTCACCGATGACACTGCGCGCAGCGTCGGTCAGGTCGGAACGGTCGAAGCCGAAGTAGACGATGTAGTCGCCGGGAGCGGAGCCGAGGCAAGCTGCATAGGCAGCGTCGAATTTCGCCTTGACTTCGTCAGCGTCGAGGCAGCCACCGGGTGCCTGATACTGTGCTTCCAGCCACTGATCCCACAGCGCCTGTGCTTCAGCACATGCGACCGGGTTGGTGGCGGCTTTGGCTGCGATGTTCGCAGAAACTTCGGAATACATGGAAGCGGCTTCGCCACCGATGCCGAGGTCGGCCGGATTCCACGGAGCCACGCCGCCAGCAGCGGCTGCATTGGAGCGGTCCATATAACCGGCCGCGTCCATCCAGTTCACTTCCTTCGTAGCATTGTATGCTGCGAGGCCCTGATACTGCTTGGCCAGCTCTGCGTTGAAGTCACCACCAGGCATGTCGGAAGCAAGGAAGTCCGCCGCCGAGAAAGTGCCGCCCAGATTGGCGCCAGGAATATTGTTACAGCCAGCAACGACAAGAGCCGCGCCAACCAGGATTGTCCGGGAAATCATCTTCATCCCTCTCTCCGTCTCGTTAAGGGCCGCTCTATTATCGCAAGCCCAGATTAGTGACCCTCATTCAAGCCATTACAGCCTAAGTGACTTCTTACACGACGCACCTGCAAAAACAACAAGTGAAACGGTGGAAAGCGCCCGATATCGTTGCAATCGCCACTTCGTCGCAATTTCGCAACATAGTGTCACTTTCCACGTTTTGCCGTCCAATCAGCATAACGCAATCGACCCGATTTGGTTCAAAATTATGGTTCGGGCGCGTCATTTTCGTGTTTTTCGCGGTTTTCAGGACGCAGTGTTTCCAGCAACGATCGCATTTGATCTGGAATCGGAACCGGCCTGCGTGACATCGAATCCACATAGACATGGACGTAACGGCAAACTGCCGCAGCCTCATCCGCTTCGCCCGCGAAAAGCCCAAGCCCATAGACCACGCTGGACCGGCCGATATTAAGGACGCTCAGGCCGACAGTAACGGTGTCCGGAAACCCGACACTGGACCGATAGGCGCAAGACGTCTCAGCCACCAACCCGACAACAGGGCCATCGGGAACGATCAGCGCGCCGCTTTCGATCAGCCAGCGATTCACGATCGTGTCGAAGTACTCGTAATAGACGACATTGTTCATATGGCCGTAGACGTCATTATCGCGCCAACGCGTCTGCATCTGGTGGAGCACGGGAAAGGCGGTGCGGTGTTGCTCTGGATAATCGGTCAAGGTTGGCTCTGTTTCGGTCATGCGTGGTCGGGGCGGAGTATCGGTTGCGCCGCGTCGGCTGACAACCTCGCACTGGACATCGGGCGGACAATCGCTGACCGTCGCTTTCAATCAACAGCATCACGGATGCGAAACCGGGAGGGGCGCAGATGGCACGCATTCGCGGGATTCTGTTCGACAAGGACGGCACGCTGATCGACTTCGCGGCAAGCTGGCGTGGTTTGGTCGAAGACATGATCGCGGATTATGCGGGCGCGGATCAGGCGCTGGCCGATTCGCTGGGCCTCGCGGTCGGTTATGATCGCAAGACCGGGTTGTTTCTGCCCGGATCGCCCATCGTTGCCGATACGACCGCGGTCGTCGCCGCGCTGATGGCCGCGCTGTTGCCGGGGCAGGATGCGGGCGCGATCGAGGCCGATGCAAATGCGCGCGCGGCGGCGATCGGTGCCCGCACCGGCGACGGGCCGCCGCCGGTCCCCGGACTTCGGCCCGCGCTGGAGGCGCTGAGCGCCGACGGCTTTTTCCTCGGCATCGCGACCCACGATTCGGAAACCGCCGCCCGCCAGCATGCCAAGGCATTGTCCATCGCGGACCTGATCTGTTTTTACGCCGGGTATGACAGCGGCTATGGGTTGAAGCCCGGCCCCGGGATGCCCGAAGCCTTTTGCGCCGCCACTTCGATCCTGCCGGGTGAAATCGTGATGGTCGGCGACAGCCTTCACGATCTTCATGCCGGGCGTGCCGCCGGGGTTGCGGCGGTGGTCGGCGTTCTGACCGGCCCGGCGACGGAGGCGGAATTGGCCCCCCACGCCGATATCGTGCTGCCCTCGGTCGCGGACCTTCCGGCCTTCATCCGACATCGGTTCCCTGCATGACGCAAGAATCCGACGCATTCTGTCGCGAAGCGCCGCCCACGCGTCGGCGAGGCGCGGGATGGTATCGGATGGATGTATCAAGAGGTGACCGAGCATGAACGACACAGCAGCCCCCACCGCCCCCCGCATCCGTGCGCGCGCGGGCGGACGTGCGGGCAATGCCCGTCGTGGCGGCAGCGCCGCGATCCACCAGTCGCCCTGGGAAACCGTCATCAACACCGATCATCCCGTCACACCGCTGCGCCCGGAGGGGGTGGAGGCGATCCACAACGCCGCGATGCGGGTGTTGGAGGAAATCGGCATCGACTTCCTGAACGAGGAGGCGAAGGATTACCTGCGCAAGGCTGGGTGCAGCGTCGATCCCAGTTCGAACCGCGTCCGCATGGGCCGCGATTTCGTGATGGAGATGGTCGCCCGCGCCCCATCTGAATTCACCATCACGCCGCGCAATCCTGCCCATGCCGTCACCCTCGGCGGCGACAAGATGGCCTTCGTGAACGTGTCCTCCCCGCCGAACGCGATGGATCTCGACCGGGGCAGGCGCATCGGCAACACCGGGGATTACCGGAATTTTCTGCGCCTGACGCAGTATTTCAACTGCATCCACGTCGCGGGCGGCTATCCGGTGGAGCCGGTGGATATCCACGCCTCCGTCCGGCATCTCGATTGCCTCTATGACAAGCTGACGCTGACCGACAAGGTTTGCCATGCCTATTCGCTCGGCAAGGAACGGGTCGACGATGTTGTTGAAATGGTGCGGATCGCGGGCGGCCTCAGCCACGAAGAATTCGATGCCGCGCCGCATATGTATACCAACATCAACTCGTCCTCGCCGCTGAAGCATGACTTTCCGATGCTTGAAGGCGCGATGCGGCTGGCGCGGCGCGGTCAGCCGGTGGTGGTCACGCCGTTCACGCTGGCCGGGGCGATGGCGCCGGTCACGCTGGCCGGGGCAACCGTGCAATCGGTGGCGGAGGCATTGGCGGCCATTGCCCTCTTGCAATTCATCAATCCCGGCACGCCGGTGATGATGGGCACCTTCACATCGAATGTGGACATGAAATCGGGCGCGCCCGCCTTCGGCACACCGGAATATTCCCGCGCGACACAGATGGCGGGGCAGATGGCGCGCCATTACGGGCTGCCGCTTCGCGCTTCCAATGCCTGCGCCGCGAATGCGCCGGATGGGCAGGCAATGTGGGAAAGCGCGAACAGCCTCTGGGCCTGCGTCACCTCGGGCACCAATCTGGTCTATCACGCCGCTGGATGGCTCGAAGGCGGCTTGATCGCGTCCTACGAGAAATTCGTGATGGATTGCGAACTGATCCAGCAGATGCAGGTCTACATGAAGGGCGTCAGCGTGATGGAGGCGGATCTGGCCATCGAAGCCATCCGCGAGGTCGGGCCGGAGGGGCATTTCTTCGGCTGCCAGCACACGCAGGACCGCTATGAGACCGCGTTCTATTCACCATTCCTCAGCGATTGGCGCAATTACGAGGCATGGGAGGAAGCCGGAGCCGTCTGGACGGCGGAACGGGCCAACAAGGTCTGGAAAGACATCCTGAACGAATACACCCCGCCGCCGATCGACGAAGCCATCCGCGAGGAACTCGCAGCCTTCGTCGCCAAGCGCAAGGAAGAGGGCGGCGCGCCGACCGATTTCTGATTGCCCATGAAAAAGTCGGGCATCAAAGGCACGGCTTTCAGGTCGGGCATGGCCCGCAGTCAGAAGATGAAATCGTCTGCCGTGAAGTTGGCGGCACTGTCGTTGACGATGGTCACCGTGCTGCGCCCGAAGGAAATCTCCACATTCCCGCCCTGCGTAGAGATGTCGAGATCGGCAAGACTGTCAGCCCCGGCAAACCGGATCAGATCGCTGCCCTGCTGGAACCGCAGAATTGTGTCGTCGCCTGACGCGCGCGTGAAATCGAACTGATCGGCCCCCTTGCCGCCGATCAGGGTGTCATTGCCGCCACCCCCGTTCAGCGTATCCGCGCCGCCGCCGCCGATCAGCCGGTCATTGCCGCTGCCGCCGCGAAGCACGTCGTCATCGACGCCCGCCCGCAGCAGATCGTTGCCGCCATTGCCCACCAGAACATCCTGCCCGCCGTTGCCGATCACCCGGTCATTGCCGGATGAACCGACAACCCGGTCATCGCCTGCGCCGCCGCGAACGGTGTCGTTTCCCGACCCACCGATCAGTTGGTCGTCGCCGCCGTTTCCTGAAATAACGTCACTGCCAGCAAACCCGAACAGATCATCATCGCCGCCAGACCCAGACATCTGATCGGCACTTCGCGCGAACAGCGACCAGACCCGCAGCGGGTCGCCCAGCGCGACTGCCTCAAAAAAGCTTTCCAGTTCCACATCTGCGTTGAATACACGAGAGAGAACATTAATGCCGACGATTTCACCGTTGGGATCAGGCGTCCCGTCAGCAGCCGGTCGGCGGATAAGTTCCCCCTGAGAAAAGCTGAAAATGTCGCCTTGATCGAACCTGAGCTGGTTTGTCAGGCTGAAAAGTTTGTTCTCACGCGTTTCGGTATTCACAAACACTGCGTTGTCTGCAGCTTCATTGATCAGATCGAATCCCGTGATCGCGTTATTCTGAAGTGCCCCCGAAAAAAAGGAAGAGTCACCTTCCATTGAAATCGGGGCACCAAACTGAAATTTCGCCATGATCGCACCACGCCAGAAACAGAAAATAAAGACGTAAATTAATTATCAGTTTTCAGCCTGTTGGGCAACCTTCTTAAAGTAGGTCCGGCGATGCCAGCCCCGCATCAGCGCGGCTGGTCATCCTCATCATCATCGTGGCCCTTGGGCAGGTTGAACAGGCTTTCCGCATCGACCAGCGTGCTTTCGTCCTTGTCATCCTCGTCATCGCCCATGATCGAGAAATTCTCGATCCCGGCAAAGGTCTTCTGCGGCCGCGGTGATTCGGGGTTCGCGTGCAGGCTGGCCTCGGTGGACATCAGCGCGCGCTTTTCCTCGTCGCTCATGGTCTCTCCCGCCAGCTTCGCCCGGCGCGCATCGGCACGCTTCACCGCCGCGTCAAGCTCCACCTGGGTGCAAAAGCCCAGCGCGACCGGATCGACCGGGCGGATGTTCTGCATGTTCCAATGGCTCTTGTCGCGCACGGCAGCAATCGTCGGTTTCGTGGTGCCGACCAGCTTGCCGATCTGCGCATCGGCGAGTTCCGGGTGATATCGGACAAGCCAGGCAATCGCCTCCGGCCGCTGCTGCCGCTTGGACAGGGGGGTATAGCGGGGCGCCTTCTTTTTCTGCTCAGGGGCCAGCTTTTTCTTGTGCAGCCGAAGCCGCGCCGTGCTGTCTTCCTCGCAGCGCTTCACCTCCTCGGCGGTCAACTGACCCGAGGTGATGGGGTTCTGACCCTTGATCCCGATCGCGACCTCGCCATCCGCGATGCCGGAAATTTCCAGATCGTGCATACCGGTGAATTCGGCAATTTGCTGAAAGGTGAGGGTCGTATTGTCGACCAGCCAGACAGCGGTGGCTTTCGGCAGAAGCGGCAGTTCAGACATCGGGGCGGCTCCTTAAGACATATCTCTCTTGCGCGGTGCGAAGACCGGCGCCGGGGCGTTTATTCGGTATTCGGGGGGAATTGCGCTGCTATATAGGCGAGGAATGACCTGAGTTAAAGGGGGTTTTCCATGCGGCTCCGATCCCTGCTCGCGGCCTTGCTGATCTGGCTCGCCCCCACTGCCACTTTGGCGGAGGGGGATCAGGCGGGCGCGTTCGACTATTATGTCCTCGCGCTGTCGTGGAATGCAGCGTGGTGCACCCGCGAGGGTGATGCGCGCGGCGCGGCGCAATGCGATCCGCGCCTCGACCTCGATTTCACCTTGCATGGGCTCTGGCCGCAGCACGAACAGGGCTATCCCGCCTATTGCCGGACCAGCGCGGCGGACCCGTCGCGGTCGGCATCACTGCGGATGGCCGATATCATGGGGTCATCCGGCCTCGCGTGGCACCAGTGGAAAAAGCACGGGCGCTGTTCGGGCCTGTCAGCCGCCGATTATTATGCGCTGAGCCGCGAGGCCTATGCCGCGATCACCCGGCCTGACATCTTTCAAAGGCTGCCGCGCGACATGACCCTGCCGCCAGATGTGGTCGAAGCGGCATTTCTGGAGGCGAACCCAACCCTTACCGCCGATGGCGTCACCGTCACGTGCCGTGACGGGATGGTGCAGGAAGTGCGGGTGTGCCTGACAAAGACGCTGGAGCCGCGCACCTGCGGCGCGGACGTGGTGCGCGATTGCCCCGCGAAAACGATCACGATGCCGATGATGCGCTAGGCATTTCCATCTGCCATGCCGATATGCGAGTTTGACGAGCAGACCCAAGGGGAAACGAACGATGGCACAATCGCCCTATGATACCGGCCTTGACCGCACCGCCGCGAATTTTCAGCCGCTGACGCCGTTGCCGTTCCTGCAACGCGCCGCGTTGGTGAACCCTGACAAGACCGCGATCATCCACGGATCGCTGCGCCGGACCTATGGCGATTTCTATGCCCGCTCCCGCCGTCTTGCCTCCGCGCTGGCCGATGCCGGGATCGGCAAGAATGATACGGTCGCCGCGCTGCTGCTGAACACCCCGGCGATGCTGGAGGCGCATTATGGCGTGCCGATGTGCGGCGGCGTGCTGAACGCGATCAACACAAGGCTCGATGCCGCCATCGTCGCCTTCATTCTGGATCACGGCGAGGCGAAAGCGTTCATCGTCGACAGCGAACTTGCCCCGCTTGCCGCTGCGGCGATCGATCTTTGCACGGTCAAGCCGGTGCTGATCGAATATGCCGACCCGGAAAGCGGCGTCGCGCCGTCGCTCGGCACCACCGATTACGAGGATTTCATAGCATCGGGCGACCCTGACTATGACTGGCAGATGCCCGGCGACGAATGGGATGCGATTGCGCTGAACTATACCTCCGGCACCACCGGCGATCCGAAGGGGGTCGTCTATCATCACCGGGGCGCAAACCTGCTGGCGACCGGCAACGCGCTGCACGGGCGGATGGGGGCGGATAGTGTCTATCTCTGGACGCTGCCGATGTTCCATTGCAACGGCTGGTGCTTTCCCTGGACGATCAGCGCGGTGATGGGCACCCATTTCTGCCTGCGGGCGGTGCGCGCCGGGGCGATCTTCGACGCCATCGCCGATCACAAGGTGACGCATCTGTGCGGTGCGCCCATCGTCATGCAGACCCTGCTGAACGCACCAGAGGACCAGAAGCGCGATTTCGGCCATGTGGTCGAATTCTTCACCGCCGCCGCCCCGCCGCCGGAGGCAGTGCTGGCCGCAATGGCCGAAGCCGGGTTCAACGTCACCCATCTCTACGGCCTGACAGAGGTTTACGGCCCCTCCGTCATCAATGAATGGAAGCCGGAATGGGACGCGCTGCCAAAGGCGGAGCGTGCGGCGAAAAAGGCCCGCCAGGGTGTGCGCTATGCAGCGCTGGAGGACCTTTCGGTGCGCGACCCGGAAACGATGGAACCGGTGCCCGCCGATGGCCAGACCATCGGCGAGGTGATGTTTCGCGGCAATGTCGTGATGAAAGGCTATCTGAAGAATCCGGCAGCGACGCAAAAGGAACTGGCGGGCGGCTGGTTCCATTCCGGCGACCTCGGCGTGATGCACCCGGACGGCTATATCCAGTTGAAGGACCGCGCCAAGGACATCATCATTTCGGGGGGTGAGAACATCTCATCCATCGAGGTGGAGGATGTGCTGTTCAAGCATCCCGCCGTCGCCTCCTGCGCCGTGGTCGCCCGCCCGGATGACAAATGGGGCGAAACGCCCTGCGCCTTTGTCGAACTTGCACCGGGCAAGACGGCGACCGAGGCTGAACT
The DNA here is from genome assembly GCA_964352385.1 of uncultured Candidatus Planktophila sp. GTDB lineage: Bacteria > Pseudomonadota > Alphaproteobacteria > Rhodobacterales > Rhodobacteraceae > Pikeienuella. The sequence goes on along the minus strand of CAYGRU010000049.1, from coordinate 5,214 downwards.
GATCGCGTATTGCCGCGAACATATGGCGGGTTTCAAGGCACCAAAAACCGTGGTGTTCATGGAGCTGCCGAAAACATCGACCGGCAAGATCCAGAAGTTCGAGTTGCGGAAGGTGGCGAAGGAATTGTGACCGTTCTCTGTGATGTCCTCCCCATGAAGGCTTCGCGGGGATGACATCGCGACGGCGTGTGCGCTACGGCCCCTCGCCCGTGAACACCACGTTCAGCGGCGCCTCGTTCCGGCTCAGCCGCGCCAGATTCGATGCGACGAACTGCCAGCGGCGTTCGTGCATCTCTTCCGTCACCGCGCTGCGGTGGCCTGACAGGATCACATTGTCGAGGTCCTGAAACGGGCGGTTGCAGGGCCAGACGGCGGGCTTGTCGGGCTGGTTGTAATTATACCAGACATCAAGGATCGCGCCGCCGATGCGGCGTTCCGACAGGGCCTCCCACAGTGCATCCTCGTTGATGATGCCGCCGCGCGCCACGTTGATGATGACCCCGGTCGGCTTCATCTGCGCCAGCCGCGCGGCGTCGATCATGTTGCGCGTTTCCTCGTTCATGTCGCAGGCGATCAGCACGAAATCCGATTCCGCGAGCAGATCGTCGATCCGGTCGTTCTGGCCCAGCCATGCCAGTTCCGGCGGGCAGGCGACTTCGCTGCGCCGGATGCCGATGCACCGCATGCCGAACGCATTGGCGCGGATCGCGACCTCGAATCCGATATGGCCATAGCCGATCACGCCGATGGTGCAGCCCTTCAACTCGCCATGTGTGGGCGCGAGCGCATGGGGGATGCTGCCCCAGCCTTCGGCGCGAAATTCCGCATCCAGCTTGCGCAACCCGATCTGCCATTCGAGCATCCCGGCCAGAACATATTCGGCCATCGCGGTTTCATGTTCAAAAGTATTGGCGACCGGAACGCCCTTCGGCATCTGCTCGGGGGAGATGAAATCATACCCCGCCCACGGGATCTGAAAGAGTTTCAGCTTGGGCACATCGGGCCACGCCGTCGGAATGCCGCCACCGACGATTACTTCCGCCGCTTGCGCCAGCGGTCCGAATTCCTCCACCTCATGCACCGCTGGGTCCCAGACGGTCACCTCCCAGTCCTGCGGTGCGAAGCGGCGCAGAAGGTCGGCTTTCGGCGCGGCGATACGGCCCTGGATCAGAACGGTCGGCATGGGTGCTCCTTGGTTTGTTCGGTTGCGGGACGATGGGCGGGTCAGTGCGGTGAGGTCAAGGGGACGCGCCCGATCGCCTTCGCCGAAACAGATTCGAGCGCTTCGAAACCTCGCTGTCCATGAAACATTGCCCGGATCACCGCATTGACGGTATGACGCCCGCAACGCGGAACAGGGCAATCACCGAAAAGGCGTCTGGGCATGGGCACATTCGAAAGATTTCTTTCGCTCTGGATTGCGCTGGCGATGGTCGCGGGCATTGTCATTGGCAATACGGCGCCGGTGCTGGTCGATGCTGTCGCGGCGGCGGAATTCGCCAGCGTCAATCTGGTGGTCGCCGTGCTCATCTGGGCGATGGTCTATCCGATGATGATCGGGATCGACCCCGGCGCGTTGCGCGATGTGGCGCGGCAGCCAAAGGGCCTGATGATTACGCTGATCGTGAACTGGCTCATCAAGCCCTTCACAATGGCGGCGCTGGCGGTCGTTTTCTTCGAGGTCGTCTTTGCACCCTGGATCGAACCGGCGGATGCGAGCCAATATATCGCCGGGCTGATCCTGCTGGGCGCGGCCCCCTGCACCGCAATGGTCTTCGTCTGGTCGCACCTGACCCGTGGCGACGAGGCTTATACGCTGGTGCAGGTGTCGGTGAACGACCTCATCATGGTCATCATCTTCGCGCCGCTTGTGGCGTTTCTGCTGGGCGTCACCGACATTCAGGTGCCGTGGGAGACGCTGATCCTTTCGGTCATCCTGTTCATCGCCTTGCCCCTGATCGCGGGTGTGCTGACGCGCAGACACCTCGGCGATGACGCCGCGATCAGGGCCTTTCAGGCGAAGGTGAAACCCTATTCGGTCATCGGGCTGATCGTGACGGTGGTGATCCTGTTCGGGCTTCAGGGGCAGGTGATTGTCGCCAAGCCCTTCATCATCCTGCTGATCGCCGTGCCGATCATCATCCAGAGCTACAGCATCTTCGCGGTCGCCTACGCGGCGGCCTTCGCATTGAAGGTGCCACACCGGATCGCCGCACCCTGTGCCCTGATCGGAACGTCGAATTTCTTCGAACTGGCGGTGGCGGTGGCGATCAGCCTGTTCGGCCTCAACTCCGGTGCGGCGCTCGCCACCGTGGTCGGCGTGCTGGTCGAGGTGCCGGTGATGCTGACGCTGGTCGCCTTCGCCAATCGCACGCGAAACCGGTTCAGCGGATAACGCTATCCGGCGGCCCAGTCAGCGAATGAAATCGTCCGCCCCGGATAGGCCGGATTGCGGAACGGCCAATCCCGCGCGATCCAGCCCCTCACTGTATCGAAGAGGTGGGCGTCGAGGCCGGTTTCCGCCTCCGATTCCCGCACCCACATGTGGATCACCACGTCATGCCCGAGGCGCGCGGCCGGATAGATGTAGAGACAGCCGAGGATGGTCGCCTCGTCCGGCGAAATGACGGTGTAGGTGAAGGATGTGCGCTGCTGAAACTCCACCTGATGCCAGGCCAGATCGAGGATGTTCTGCTCCAGCGTCAGCCCGGTTGGCCAGATGCCGCCGGGCCGGAAGACGGTTTTCAGCCGGTTCGCGCTGGTCATCACCGCATCGAAATCCTTCACCGCGTCATGGATGGTCAGCATCCGCAGCACCAGACGCGGGGTCTCCAGTCGCGCAGGGACGGTGAAGTCATCGGGGACGAGTGTGGGGCTATACATCGGCGGCTCCGTACGGGGGCGGGGTTCAAGGGATAGGCTGTGGGGTGGGGGGTGGCAATGCGGGGTGCTTTTGAAAAGCGCGCGCATCAGCCTCGAAAAGCGGCCTTCCAGTGGAAGGACGCCGAGGCTGATCGGCTGACGCGCAAGCGGAGGCCGAGGGATTATCAACCCGCTTGACCGAAAAAGATCGAGCCGTGGTCGTCGCGGCGAACGCGGTAACGCGGTCGCCGGAGGGGCGACGACCGCGGGTCGATCTGACGCGTGTCAGATCGACCGGGCCTTTATTGTGCAGCCTGCGTTTGATCGGAAAGAACGAAGATAGACATGTCGTTTGTCTCGCACCTCCCCCTCGGTTGACGATCCCGCCTCACCTCACTACGCCTTGCGCACAGCCCTGACAGGAGACCCGGCATGAATGGTGCAGAAAGCCTCGTGAAGACCCTTCTGGCGAGCGGGGTCGATGTCTGCTTCACCAATCCCGGCACGTCGGAAATGCATTTTGTCGCCGCGCTGGACCAGATCCCCGGCATGCGCTCGATCCTCGCGCTGCACGAGAATGTCGCGACCGGCGCGGCGGATGGGTATTACCGGATCAAGGGCGCGCCCGCCTCGACGCTGCTGCATCTCGGCCCCGGCCTTGCGAATGGTCTGTCCAATCTGCACAACGCCAAGAAGGCCGGATCGGGCGTTGTGAACATCGTCGGCGAACATGCGATCCCGCATATCGCGCTCGACGCGCCGCTGACCTCGGATATCGAGGGGATCGCGCGGCCCGTATCCCATTGGGTTCACACGTCGAAATCCGCCGCCATCGTCGGCGCGGATGCCGCCCGTGCCGTGCAGGTCGCCCGCACCGCCCCCGGCCAGATCGCGACGCTGATCCTGCCCGGCGACACGGCATGGACCGAGGGCGGCGTCGTCGCCGCGCCGCTGGCCCCGCCTGCCCGCACAGAGGTTTCCGGCGACGCGGTGGACGACGCCGCGCGGGCGCTGAAGGCGGGCGAGGCGCTCATCATCCTCGGCCCCGGCGCGCAGACCGAGGCCGCGCTGGCCGCCGCCGGGCGGATCGCCGCGAAGACCGGCTGCGAATTGCGCACCGAATGGTCGAATGTGGTGCTGGAGCGGGGCGCAGGGCGCGTCGCGATCAACCGCATCCCCTATGTGGTCGAACAGGCGCTGGAGGTTCTGGCACCGTTCCGCCGGATCGTCCTCGTCGGCGCGGCGCGGCCCGTCGCGTTCTTCGCCTATCCCGACAAGCCCGGCATCCTGACCGCCGAGGGCACCACATTCACCGAACTTGGCGGCCCCGGCCACGACCTGCCCGGCGCGCTGGCGGCGCTCGCCGATGCGCTCGGCGCGAATGCGGGCGACGTGCAGGTGGCGGCCCCGCGCCGCCCCGCGATCCCCACCGGCCCGGCAACGCCGGAGACGATTGCCCCGGTTCTGGGCGCGCTGATCCCCGAAAACGCGATCATCGTGGATGAAAGCGTCACCACCGGGCGGCAGTTCTTCGGCGAAACAGCGGGCGCGCCGCCGCATAGCTGGCTGAACAATCGCGGCGGCTCCATCGGTTATGGGATCCCAGTCGCCATCGGGGCGGCGATTGCCGCGCCCGACCGCAAGGTCATCGCGCTCGAGGGGGACGGCAGCGCGATGTATACGGTGCAGGGCCTCTGGACGATGGCGCGTGAGAATCTGGATATCGTGACCATCATCTTCGCCAACCAGAGCTATCGCATCCTGCGGGGCGAGCTGACCAATGTCGGCGTGCAGAACCCAGGCCCGCGCGCACTCGACATGCTGTCGCTTGACCGGCCCGCGCTCGGCTGGGTCGACATGGCAAAGGGGATGGGCGTGCCGGGTGAGGTGGTGTCGACCGCCGAAGACCTCGCGAAAGCGCTGCAAACCGGGCTGGCGCTCGACGGTCCCTATCTGATCGAAGTCCTGATGTAATCGCCCTCAGCGCGGAGCCTGACCATGCCCTTCATCGACCTGACTGCCGCCGACGGCCACCCGTTCAGCGCCTATCGCGCCGATCCTGACGGCGCACCCAAAGGCGGCATCGTGGTGATACAGGAGATTTTCGGCGTGAACCCGCATATCCGGTCGATCTGCGACCGGCTGGCGGCGGATGGATACGCTGCCATCGCACCGGCGCTGTTCGACCGGACGGAGCGCGGGTTCGAATCCGGGTATTCGCCCACGGAAATCGACCATGCCCGCAGCTTCATCGCCGCGCCCGACTGGGACGGGTTCCTGCACGACACCGACGCCGCCCGCGCCGCGATCGCGCCGATCGGCAGGATCGGGATCGTCGGCTTCTGCCTCGGC
>CAYGRU010000048.1:0-25702 GCA_964352385.1 uncultured Candidatus Planktophila sp. | reverse complement strand
CGCCCTGCCCGCCCGCATGGGCGATCTCTATGACCGGGAAGAGCGCCTCACCGTCCTGCCCCATGACCTGTCCGCCATCAAGAGCCATATCCGCCAGAAAGCCACCGCATGACCATTCGCCTTTCCACCCTTGCCAACGGGTTCCGCGTCATTACCGAAGACATGCCCGGCCTCCGCTCCGCCTCCATCGGAGTTTGGATTGCCGCCGGGTCGCGGAACGAGGCGAAATCGGAAAACGGCATCGCGCATTTTCTGGAACATATGGCGTTCAAGGGCACGACAAAGCGCACCGCGCTGGCGATTGCCGAAGATATCGAAAGCGTCGGCGGGCATCTGAACGCTTATACCTCGCGCGAGGCGACGGCCTATTACGCGCGGGTTCTGGCGGAGGATGCGCCGCTCGCGCTCGACATCATCGGTGACATCCTGACCGATCCGGCCTTCGCGAAGGACGAGATCGAACTGGAACGCGGCGTAATCCTTCAGGAAATCGGGCAGGCGCTGGATACGCCCGATGACATCATTTTCGACTGGCTGCAGGAGGCCGCCTATCCCGATCAGCCGATCGGCCGCCCGATCCTTGGCCCGGCGGAGCGGGTGAAGGCATTCGGCGAGGCTGACCTGCGGCAGTTCACCGGCAACCAGTATACGCCGGAACAGATGATCCTGTCCGCCGCCGGGGGCATCGACCATGACGCCCTGCTGGCAGAGGCGGAACGGCAATTCGGACATCTGAAGGCGGCACCGTCGCCGGTGCGCGATAGCGCGCGCTATGTCGGCGGCGAATACCGCGAAGTGAAATCACTGGAACAGGCGCATATCGCCATCGCTTTCGAGGCCCCCGCCTATCACGAGGGCGCGTTCTATGCGACGCAGCTTATGTCTGTCGCACTGGGCGGCGGCATGTCATCGCGCCTGTTTCAGGAAGCGCGCGAAAAGCGCGGCCTCTGCTATACGATCTTCGCACAGGCCGGTGCCTATCAGGACAGCGGCATGTTCACGATCTATGCCGGGACCGGCGAAGCGGAGGCGAAGGGCCTTGCTGAACTCACGGTCGATGTGATCCGCAAGGCCGCCGAGGATTTCACGCAAGAGGAACTTGACCGCGCCCGCGCGCAGATGAAGGCGGGCATGGTCATGGGGCTTGAAAGCCCGTCCGCCCGCGCCGAACGTCTGGCGCGGTCGCTGATGATCTGGGGCCGCGCGCCCGATCTCGACCAGACCATCGCCAAGATCGACGCGGTGGACCTGACCGCGATGCGCGACGCGGCGGAGGCCCTGACCAAGGGCATGCCGACGCTGGCCTATTACGGCCCGGTCGGCGACGCGCCGGATGTCGTCAGTTTCGGCGCACGGCTCGCCGCCTGAGCCGGAGCGCAGGCGGTGTTCGGCCGGATCAGGGGCATCGAACTTCGGACGCAGCGTTTGTTGCTGCGCCCCGCGCGGATCGCCGATTTTCCGGCCTGGGCCCATGCAAGACGCGACAGTCAGGATTTCCTGAAACCGTGGGAGCCGACATGGGCCGCCGATCACCTGACGCGGCGGTCGTTCCGCAGCCGCGTCGATTGGTCCAACAAGGCGATCCGGCTGGAACGTGCCTGGCCATTCCTGATCTTCACCGCCGATGAAGGCAGCCTTGCCGGGGCGGTCACGCTCGACAATGTGCGGCGCGGCCCGGCGCAATCGGCGACGGTCGGATACTGGATTTCGGTCAATCATGCCCGGCGCGGTTACATGCGCGAGGCCCTTGCCGAGGTTCGCCGGTTCGCGTTCGACGACCTCGCGCTGGGGCGGCTGGAGGCCGGGTGCCTGCCTGAAAACACCGCCTCGCGCGGGTTGCTCGAGAAAGTCGGGTTCAAATATGAAGGCGTCGCGCAGGCCTATCTTCAGATCGACGGACGCTGGCGCGATCACGTGCTTTACGCCGCCATCGGCGACAACCGCAGGGGCCGGGCCGAGGGCGCGGCATTGCTGGACCTAGGCTGAACCGCCGCTGGCGGCCAGCATGGTTGGATCGACGCCCAGCTTGGCAAGCGCCGCCGCCCATTTCGCATCATCATCGCGGCCAAAGATGATATCGGCATCCGCATCGCAGGTCAGCCAGCCATTGGCGCGCAATTCCCCCTCCAGCTGTCCCCCGGCCCAGCCGGAATAGCCGAGCGCGATCAGCGACCGTTGCGGCCCCTTGCCCCGCGCGATGTCCTTGAGGATGTCCAGCGTCGCGGTCATGGAGAACGTGTCATCCACCTCCAGCGTCGCCTCATCGACATGATATTCGCCGGAATGAAGGACAAAGCCGCGCCCGGTTTCCACCGGCCCGCCGAAATGCACCCAGTTCTGAGCATCGGAATCGTCGGTCGCAATCGACAACTGGCTGAACAGGTCCTTCTGGCTGACCCGTTCGGCACGCCGGTTGACCACGAGGCCGATGGCACCATCAGTGGAATGGGCGCAGACATAGATCACTGTCCGCGCAAAACGGTCATCGCCCATCGACGGCATGGCGATCAGGAGCTTGCCCGCGAGGCCGCCCTCGGTGGCCGTCGTCGTCACCTCAAGATCGAGATCATCTTCATCCATTTCCCCAATCTGCGGCGCATGCGATGCCTGTTCAAGCCTCCGCTCGCCCCGATGTGACAATCCGTAACGCAAAGCCCATCTATAAGGGCTGAAGAATATCGATTCGATGGAGCCTTCGCTGATGATGAACTGGCGCGCCTGTGTCTTGCTGCTGATCGCCTGTATTGTCGCCCCCGGTGCAGGGGCGCAGGGGGTGTCCGGCAGCAAGATGCCCGCATCCCTGACATTGCACAGCGGCTGGACGGAGCCGGACGGCAGCCGCATCGCAGGCATCAGGATGGAACTGGAACCTGGGTGGAAGACCTATTGGCGGTCGCCGGGTGAAAGCGGCATTCCCCCCCATTTCGATTGGACAGGCTCGGAAAACCTGAAGGACGCAACGGTATCTTGGCCCGCGCCGGTCGCCTTCGACACGCTCGGATCACGCACCATCGGGTACAAGGGGCGGGTGGTGTTGCCGCTGACCCTGACGCCCACAGACCCGGCGAAACCGATCCGCGTGCGGCTGTCGATGTTCTATGGCATCTGCGACGATATCTGCATCCCTGCCAGTGACGATTTTGCGATGGACATCGCACCGGGCGCGGCGATCGATGGCGGTGTGTTCATCCGCAATGCGTTGGCGTCCATGCCGCTCAGCGCGACCAAGGGCGGGCTGACCCGCGCGGAATGCAGCATCACCGGCGCGACGGCGGAGCGGGCGTTCGATACCCGACTGACCTTTTCGCCGCCCCTGTCGGCGCCGCCCGTCATCATCGCGGAAGGGCCGGAGGGTGTGTGGTTCGGATCGGTCGAGGCGCTTGCCGATGGCACCGATATCGTCGGTTCCGGGCGCGTGCGCCTTCAGGAAGGTTCGTGGATCGACCGGTCGGCCATCACCCTGACCATCCTGCCCCGAAAGGGGCAGGCGTTGTCACTGACCGGCTGCACCTCTGGCGGCTGACCGGATAGCGGACCCCGCGCCGCATTGCCCCGCCGCCCGCCTTCCCCCATATAGCGAGGGACCGGGATTTAAGCAGGGCGCGCAAACATGGCACGATTCTTCGATTGGCTGGTTGAAGCATGGGATCGTCTGCGCGGCTTTTTCGGCTTTCACCGGCTGACGAAAAAGGGGCGCGGCGACGATCTGGTCGGGCGGGGCATTGTCCGGCGGACCTATTACTTCGTCCGCCCGGTCCTGATGCTTCTGGTCTTGATCTATCTCGGCACGATGATCTGGCGGTTTTCGTGGATCCGGGGCGAGGACATGGCCTATCCGCAAGCCATCATCGTCACGCAGGCCGCGACGCAAGCTGCACCGAACACCGGCGACGAGGATACTGGCGCGAAAACCTGCACCCGCAGCCAGATCGTCGAGGTTGAAAAGCACCTGATCGACCTGATCGTGAACCAGAACGATTGGGCCCCCGCAACGCCGCAATACCGGATGGGCCTGTTCGGGCTGGTCGCGTGGGAGGACACGCCGTTCTTCGACAACAAGGCGAGCTTTCAGCGCGGTGTCATCAGCGCCCTGCGCCGCATGTCCGTCGAGATGGCGGATCGTCTTGGCCGGGTGCGTGCCACATCGGGCGCGGACAGCGATCTGGAGGCGGCGCGCGGCGAATTGCAGCGCGACGAACAGACATGGATCTTCAACCCGTTCGACAATCAGCGCCCGTTGCTCGCGACCTCCGCCGCGTCATCCTATCGGAACGCGATTGATCTGCTGGACCGCTACAACAATCGGCTTCAGGCTTGCGATGCGCTGTTCGATGCGCGCGCGGACAACCTGTTGCAATTGCTCGACCGGATTTCGAACGATCTCGGCTCCACCGTCGATCAGCTTGCACGGCGCAGTCAGGGGCAGGTCTATGACGTGACCCAGCACAAGTTCGTGGATGGCGAGGGCAATGACCGGGGCTGGTTCGACATGAAGGCGGACAACCTGTTCCACGAGGCGCGGGGCAAGATGTATGCCTATCACGGCCTGTTGCAGGCGGTGCGCGCCGACTTCGCCGATATCGTGGACAAGCGCGATCTCGCCGATGTCTGGGACCGGATGGAGGCGCATGTGGCCGAGGCGTCGGTGCTGTCGCCGCTGATCGTATCCAATGGCCGCGAGGACGGGTTCGCGACGCCGGATCACCTGAGCGTCATGGCGCAGAACATGCTGCGTGCCCGCGCGAACATGACCGAACTGCGCGACATCCTCGCCCGATAAGACGGAACCTCAGGCGGCCTTCACGGCCCTGCGACGGCGCTTGCGCATCAGGTATCGCACCATGCGCCGCGCCGACCGAAGCGCATCACCGATATCCTTCTGGATCGCCACCATCGCGGGGGTGACCAGCAGGACCAGCAGCACCCCAAAGGTCAGCCCGAAGGTCAGCGTCACCACCGTCGGTTTCAGAAACTGCGCCTGTTGGCTTTGCTCGTAAAGCAACGGCGCGAGGCCGACCACGGTCGTGATCGTGGTCAGCAGCACCGGGCGCAAACGATCCGCCGTCGCATCGACCAGCGCCGGGAATAGTGCGCGATCCTCGGCATATTCGTCCGCCGTCGTCACCAGCACGATGCTGTCATTCACGATGATCCCGGCCATCCCCAGAATGCCGACGATGGAGAACATGGTGATCGGAATGTCGAACCAGTGATGGCCCCAGACCGTGCCGATCACCCCGAACGGGATCGCGAGCACGATCACCAAAGGGCGCGTCCAAGATGCGAAAATCCAGGCAAGCACCAGATAGACCCCGGTCACGCAGAAGATGAACCCGACCAGCGCATCGGACAGGAAATCCCGCTCCTGCTCCGCCAACCCCGCGAGCGTGGTGGTGACATCGAACCGGGCCTCTATATCCGGAAGGATACGCGTTTCGAGCGCGGTGCTGACTGCGTCAGCAGCATCCGGGTCATCCTCCGCCACATCGCCATTCACCCGGATCACCGGCAGGCCATCCTCGCGCCGGATCGCCGAAAAGCCGAAGCCAGTGGAAACCGTGACAACCTCGGACAGGGATGCATAGCCGCCGGACGGCAACCGGATGCGCGCACGCTGAAGGTAATCGGCGGTCAGTTCGGCATCCGGCAGCGACACCTCCACCGTCGCGGTGCGCGACCCGATAAGGAACTCCGCCGCCTCGATCCCCGAGAGGCGGTCGCGCAATTCGCGCCCGACGGTTTCGGTCGAAAGGCCAAGCGCCTCGCCGCGCGGCGTCAGGCGCAACAGGGCCTCGCCCTTGTCATAGGCAAGGCTGTCTTCCAGCGCCGATACAACGGCGAATTCTGCCAACGCCAGCTTCGTCGCCTCCGCCGCCGCCTTCAGCACCTTTGGGTCGGTGCCGGTCATCTCTATGTCGATCGCATCGCCGCCCGGCCCACTGCGCCCGCCCCGGATCGCCATCGTCTCCAGCGATGGCAGGCGGAGGACATTCGCCTCCCACGCCCCCAGAAACTCCCACTGGGTGAAGGGCCGCAGATCCGGGTCGATCAGCGTGACACTCATCCCGCCCAAAAGATCGGGGTCCTTCACATCCGCGCCAGACAGGCCGCGCCAGCCTGCACCCCCACCAACCTGCGTCATGGCATAGTCGAGCGGCGCGACACCGTATTTTTCCAGAAATTCCGCATTGGTCCGGTCCAGTGCCCGTTGCATTTCGCGCAACTGCTCGCGCGTGTCGCTGCGTTTCGCGCCCGGCAGCATGGCGATGTTCGCGGTCACCGTGCCGACCTCCGGCGCGTTCCAGAACCGCCATTTCACGGTGCCATCAAGGAACAGCGTCGCGCTGACCAAAATCGCGGCGATGGCGGCGGCGAGCACGGGATAGCGGCCCCGGATCACGATCTTCATGAAGGGCCGGAACAGCCCGTCACGCACCCGGTTGAAGCCCTTGTTGAACTGGCGGCTGGGCCAGTCCCAGATTGTCTGCCGCCCCTTGGCCGCCAGCGCATGGCGCATATGGGCGGGCAGGATGATGAAACTTTCGATCAGGGATGCGACCAGAACAGCGCAGACCGTCAGCGGAATGTCGCGCACCAGCGTACCGAACCGCCCTTCGACGAAGGTGATCCCGGCGAAAGCGATGATGGTCGTGATGGTCGCGGCAAAGACCGGGGCGGCCATCCGCCGCGCCGCGCCTTCCGCAGCCTCCGCCGGGCTCAACCCCTTTTCCGACAGGAAATCGGCATGTTCGCCCACCACAATGGCATCATCGACCACAATGCCGAGGCAGATGATCAGCCCGAACAGTGACACCATGTTCAGCGTGATACCGCCCAGCCACATGATGCCGATGGCAGCGCCAAAGGCCGCAGGAATGCCCATTGCGACCCAGAACGCCGTGCGCGCCGACAGAAAGAGGAACAGGAAGACGAGCACAAGCGCGAGGCCCAGCGCCCCGTTTTCCAGAAGAAGGCTCAGCCGTGCCTTGATCTCCTCCGCCCGCACATTGGTCAGGCGTATCTCGACCCCTTCGGGCAGCGACAGCGCCAGCGTGTCAGCAACCGCCTGAACCTGTGCCTGCATTTCGATGGAATCGCCCAACTCCGACCGATCGACGCGGACCGTCACCGCAGGGTTCTCGCCCCAATAGAACGCGCGCCCGGTTTCCGGCCCTTCCACGGTAATTTCGGCCACGTCGCGCACGAACAGCCGCCCGCCATCGGGATTGGTGCGAATGGCGATGGCGGCAATTTCTTCGGGTGAGCGACGCTCCACCCCGGTGCGGATGCGCGTTGCGCCACCGGATACATCACCCGCCGGGCGAGCCTCGGTTTCGGCACGAATTGCGGTGGCGATGGCCGACAGCGACACGTCATGGCGGATCAGGTTCGCCTCCGGCACCGCGACGCGGATCACGGCATCCTCCGCCCCCGCGATCTGGGTGCGGGTGATCCCGTCCTGAAACAGCAATTGCTGAAATTCGGTGGCAAACCGGTTCAACTGGTCGATGCTGACCGGCCCGTGAATGACCACATCCGTCACCCGGTCGCGGTAATCGGTCCGCCGGATGACAGGGTCTTCGATGCTGTCGGGAAAGGTGCGGATGCTGTCGACGACGGATTTGATATCCTCCGCCGCGCGCCCCATGTCCCAGCCCTGCTCGAAAGCGACGGCGACGGTGCCACGCCCCTCCTGCGACACGGATGATGTGCCTGTCACCCCCTCCACCGCCAGCAGCGGCGGGTCGAGCGTCGAGATGATCGCGCTGTCCACATCCTCCGGCCCCGCACCCGGCCAGACGACCGTGACGGTCACCTGTTCGATCACGAAATCCGGCAGATACTGGCTGCGAAGCTGCGACGCGGCATAGACCCCGCCGACCAGCATCAGCATGAGGAGGAGGTTCGCCGCCGTATGATGCGCCACGAAATACCCGAGGATACCACGCCCGACCCGGCGGGCGGAGGGCGCGCGCAGGGCCATCAGCCCGCGCGCCCTTCGATCCGGTCGATCAACTCAGCCGGGGCCCGGCCCGAGCGGAGCGCGCCCAGAATGCGGACCTTCATATCCGCGGGCATCGTTTCATTCTGTTCCACCAGCCCGATCAACCGCTGCTGGCGCACCGGGTCGAGATCGACCACCGTATCATCCCCCGCATCGACCGGCGCGTCATCCAGCCCCCGCGCCCGGATGCCCGCGCCAAGCTGTGGCGCGCGGGTTCTGACATAACGTGCCCCTTCGGGTGCATCCGCCACGATCACACTGTCCGCCTGCCGGCGCAGGATGCGCACATTCTGCGCCGCCAGCCGCCCGCCCTCGCCCAGCAAAAGGATTTCGCCGCCCTCGGTCACCGCCGCCGCAGGCAGGCGGGCGACATCTTGCAAGACAGGTTCGGTGATGGTCACGGTCACGAAATCGCCGGGGCGCAGCAGCGTCGCGTCGGTCACGTCGAGCCTGGCATAGACCTGACGACCCGCCGCATCCTCGCCAACGATCGCGCTGGCGCGGCTAACCGTTCCGGTCACCGTCAGCGGCCTGTCGTCGAGGTCGAGCCGAACCGTCAGCGCAATCGGGCGCAGCGTCCCGTCATCGCCCAGCATCCGGGCATATTGCGCGTTGGTGACGCGGAACACCGCCTCCAGCGACAATGGGTCCACCAGCACGCCAAGGCGTTCATTGGTCGTCGCCAGCGCGCCCAGAACCGCCGTCACGTCGCCGATCAACCCGGTGAAGGGCGCGCGATGCTCCGTCTCCGCCAGATCCCGCTCCGCCTCCGCCAACGCGATCCGGGCACGGTCGAGCCGAAGCGCGGTGCGGTCGATCCTGATCCGGGCGGCGAGCATCGCCTGCGCCCGCCCCGCGACGGTCTGTTCGGCGGCGGCATAGGCCATCTCCGCCTCCTCCACCTCCGCCGCTGTGGATACGCCTCTGTTCAGCAGATCGCGGCGGCGGGTCAGAGCAAGCTGGCGCAGGTCGCGCTGGGTCTCCGACGCCTGCATTTCACGAAGCTGAACCTCGACCGCTTGGCGCGCCTCGGCCAGATCCGCCTCCGCCTCGGCAAGCGCAGCACGGCTGTCGGAAACCGCGGCATCATACTCATCGGTGCTGATGCTGAACAGAAGATCGCCCGCCGCAACCCGCGCACCATCGCGGAACCGGTCGGACAGTTCGACCAGCCGACCGCCGCTGTTCGCGCGCAATTCCAGCGTTCGCCAGCTTCGGATTTCGCCATAGGCGACGATTTCCGGCGCGATGTCGGTGTTACGGATGATGCCGGTATCGACCGCAAAGACACGTTCCTCCGGTGCCGCGCGCTGCGCCCCGTCGAGGCCCCGCGCAACCATCGTCTGATAAACGCTGATGCCGCCATAGACGAGCAGACCCAACGTCAGCGCCATCAGCGCCACGCCTGTCAGGGCTCGCATCACAAAGCGCATTGCACCTGTCTCCTCCGGGTTCCGGTCCTGTCTAACGATATGCACCGGACATGGTCCACGACCATGCTGAAAGTCATACGTCGATGCAGTGCTTTTCCGCTGCTTCAGGCAGTTGTGAACAGGTTTCGCCAAGATCGGCGCAGATATTCCGGTGTGATCGTCATCGGCACACCTTCGTAGGTGCAGATCGCGGCAATCTGGTCGAGCAGGAATTCGGCGTGAAAGGCCGAATAATCCGCCCTGTTCTCCTGATACAGTTCCGTCAGCATGAAGGCGATCGTCGCCTCATCAATCGCCACCCGTCTGGCGTGGCAGGCTTCGACCAGAATGCGGATGAATGTGTCGCGGTCCGGGCGACCAATCTCGATCTTGTGGCGAATCCGGCGCAGGGCCGCGTCATCGACCAGTTGTCGGGGCGGGATATTGGTCGAAAAGATCACCAGCGTATCAAATGGCGCCTCAAGCTTGCGCCCGGTTTGCAGGGTCAGGTAATCGACGCCCCGCTCCAGCGGGATGATCCAGCGGTTGATCAGCGCCTGCGGCTGTTCGCGCTGCCGCCCGAAATCGTCGATCACGAACACCCCGCCAGATGCCTTCAATTGCAGCGGGGCTTCGTAGATATGCGCTGCGGGCACATAGGACAGATCGAGCATGTCGATGGTCAGCTCGCCCCCCGTCACAACCACCGGGCGGCGACAGACCACATATCGCTTGTCGAACCCCCGCGTGCGCCGCAACCCTTCCCCCTGATTGGCGATGGGCACCGGGCGGTGAACCGTCGTGTCGAACAGCGTGATGATCTGGCGGTCAACCTCCAACGCGTGGGGAATGAACACGACATCCTCGAACGCATCGCAGATCGCATTGGCGATGGAGGATTTGCCATTGCCGGGCGGCCCATAGAGCAACATGGACGAAGCGGAATTCGCCGCCGGTCCGACGGATTCCTTGATCGCGGCGGACAGCGTCAACCGCTTCAGAACCCGGTCGAGTCGGTCGCGGGTGATGACCTCCGACCGGATGCTCTGGCGTGCGACCTGTTCGACGTAATGCGTCAGCGGCACCGGCGCGGGGCCGACATATTCCGATTGGCGCAACTGGTCGATGGCCCAGGCCCGGCCCGCATCGGTCAGCACATAGCGCATCTCTGCAGCGACGGACGCGGTCCGCACACCTGCCGTCTGCAACAGACGCGCCTCACGCGCCATCGCGATCAACTGCTCGACAATCGGGCCGATCAGCTTGATCTCCGCCGCCATTTCGGTCGGCGTCTCGTGCCCCAGCCGGTAGATATTCTTGACCAGGAGGTCCATCAGGAAGCCGGCGTCGAGGCCGCTTTCCCTGATATCACCGGGCGAAGGGGGCGGGCTCGCTGTCATGTCGTCAGGAACGCGGCAAGCGACAGATAGATGATGATCGTCGCCCCGAGCGCGACCGCATAGGGAAACTGGCCCTTGGCGGCCCAGACCTTCCACGACCCGCCCGCCAATGCCGTGCGACGCAGGCCCGCCAGCACCACGACGCCGATCAGCGCCACGACGGACAGCAGGATCATTACAAGCGAGGCATCGACCGGCGCGACCAGAAGCGCGAAACCCGGCGCAGCCTTGGCGTCGCCGCCACCCATCGCCCCGCCGAAGAACAGCGCGAGGCAGGCCACGAAAACAATCCCCGCCCCGGCAAGCCGCCAAAGCGCCACCTCCAGCGGCAGCAGCGCGAACACCAAGGCGAGCAAGATGACCGCCGCCCCGCCCGTCATCCAGTTCGGGATTTCCATGTGCTTCAGATCGGACAGCGCCATCGCAACTGCTATCGGCGCAGCGATGAACAGACTTATGACAGCGTCATCCCCATACATCGTTCAGTTCACCACATTCGCTTCGAGCGCCGCGAGCTTTTCTGCGGCGGCGGGATAGAACCGGGGATGCGTCGCGACGGCCATTGTAAAGAGGCCCTTCGCCTCCTCCCTGTCGCCACGACGCAGGGCGATCACCCCGACATTGTGCAGCAGCGTCGCGCGCTCTTCTTCCGACATGGTGACCAGCGGCAGACGGTATTCACCCTGAAGCGCCCGCGCGACGGCGAGGTTGTTCTTGGTGCTGAAAATACCGGGATCATAGGCCAGCGCCTCCTCGAAGGTTTTCTGGGCGGGCAGGTATTCGCCGCGCGACAGGCGCGAGACGCCCCAATTGTTCAGGATCGTCGCCGGATTGGTGCTGAGCAATCGCGCCTTTTCATAGGACGCATCAGATTGCACCCAATCGCCGCGCTGATCGGCCAGCATCGCGTTGATCAGATACCGGCGCGGCACCTCGGCGTCGCTGCTGACCAGTGCCATCTGATTTTCCGCTTCCTGCCAGCGTTCCAGACGCGCGAGGCTGTGGGCATGTTCCATGCGGATCTGGTCATCTGCGCCGCCCTCCTGGCTCAGTTCCTCGAAGATGCGCACCGCTTCGGCGTGCTTGCGGGCGCGTGCCAATGACAGCGCATAGCTGCGCTTCAGATCGACCCGCCCCGGATTGCGGCTCAGCGCGTCGCGGAAATAGCGCACGCTGTCATCCGGGTCAGATACGGTCAGCATCAGATCGTTCAGGTTGGCATCGTCGATCAGGCTGGCAGACAGATCATCGCCCTCTTCCGGGCCAAGCGGTTCATCAAACGGCTTGGTGCAGGCCGCAACCAACAGGAAAAGCCCAAGTGCCAGCACAACAGGTCGGATCATCGTCTGCCTGCAAAGGGCCGTCGTGGCGATCATTGGGTTCTCTCCGCAACTGTAACGGGCGGCGCATCCTGCCGTGGCTCCAGCCGGTATACGCCATGCCCGTATTGAATCACATCGAACTCTGCCACGTCCAGCGTCGCGCCGGCTTCGGCTTCGGTGGCGACGGCCAGTTCGGCAATGCCGACATTGGTCGCCACAGATGCATCAAGCCCGTCGGTCAGCGCATAGGCGCGGTTGAATTCGGACAGCGCCGAGACATAGTCACCCTCGTCATAAAGCGCGACGCCAAGGTTGTTTCGCGCCAGCGCCGAATTCGGATCGACTTCGATGGCAGCTTTCAGAAACTGCTTCGCCTGCGAGCGTTGACCGAGCCGGAGGTAGGACACGCCGATACCGGTCAACGCCTCCGCACTGATCCCATCCTGGGTGACGGATCGGTTGAAGGCGTCAAGCGCCATCGCAGGCTGGTTCGCCGCCAAGAGGCGCACACCGATGTCGAGCGATGAAGGATTTGCTGGCGGCGGCGCGACCGCACGTCCCGACTCCGACCCGGCCCCCGCGACCGTCGCCCGCGTGCCCGTCGCAGTCTGGCATCCGGTGGCGAGCAGGGCCGCGCAGAGGATGAGGGGCATATGTTTCATCGGGCGTTGAGACTTGCCAGCGTGCGGACGATCTCGATCAAGGACGGCCCGATCAGGATCAGCATCAAAGGCGGCACGGTGAACAACATGGTGCCAAGCGTCAGCTTGGTCGGCAGGGTGTTCGCCTTTTCCTCGGCGCGCATCAGCCGCTTGTCGCGCATTTCGCTGGCATAGACCCGCAGCGCGCCGCTGACCGAGGTGCCGAAGGTCGCGGATTGCACGAGGACAGTAACGAAAGCGGAAATATCGGGGACCCCCGATCTGTCGGCGAACTCGCGCAGCACCTGACCGCGATCCTTGCCCGCACGCATTTCCGACGCGACGATCTGCAATTCCTCCGCCAGCGCCCCATGCGCCTGTTTCACCTCGTTGGACACGCGGATGATCGACTGGTCGAGCGATTGCCCCGCCTCGACGCAGACCAGCATCAGGTCGAGCGCATCGGGAAACCCGTCGCGCATCTCTCCCTGCCGTTCGTTCTTGCGGCGCGATACCCACCACGCCGGCGCGAGATAGCCGAGGATCCCGGCGATGCCGCAGAACATCAGGAGGCGCGGCGCATTCGGTTCCTCCTGCCCCAGCCCCATGATGATGAGGCCGAACACCACCAGCCCGACCGCAAGCCCGGCGCGGGCAAGATAGAACATCCGCACCGCGCCCCGGGTCCGATACCCCGCCCGCAACAGTCGCGCGCGCACCTCTGACAACTCCCCCTCGTCGGTGGGTTCCAGATAGGGCGCAAGGGATTCGAACCGGTTCGAGCCTTGATCGCGGCGCAGGGATTGTCGCCCCGATGTCTCACGTCGTTTGTTCAACTCCTCCAGCCGCGCGACCGGGTCCGGGGTGCTGCGCAACACGATCGGCGCGGCGATCAGGACGAGAAGCGCACCGATGGCCGCAATGGCATAGAATGGCCCGGCGGGGCCAAAAATCTCTACTGCGCCATTCCAGGCCTGATCGAACAAAAGCTCCACGCATCACACCTTGATGTTGACCATCCAGCGCATGAAGAAAACATTGATGACGATCAGGATCCCTACCGCGAGCGTGCCGGGCACGAACATCGGATGATCCGCCACCTTGTCGTAATAGTCGGGCGAGACGAACTGGACGAGCAGGAAGGCGATGACCGGAAAGACCGACAGGAACCAGCCGGACCATTTCGCCTCCGCCGTGATCGCCGATACCTTGCGGAACAGCTTGAACCGGGCGCGGACCACCTCTGACAACCCGTTCAGAATTTCGGCAAGGTTGCCGCCTGACTGACTTTGAATGGTGACCGCCACCGCAAGGAACCGGAGGTCGGGCACAAGAATCCTGTTCGCCATCCGGTCGAGGCTTTCGGTGACCGGCATGCCATAGGTGCTTTCATCCGCGATGATCCCGAATTCGGTGCCGAGCGGATCGGCCATTTCCTGCGCCACGATGTTCACCGCCGCACTGAACGGGTGGCCGATGCGCAGGCTTCGCACGATCAGGTCGATGGCATCGGGCAATTGTTCCTCGAACATCTGCAACCGGCGCTTTGCCTTGTTGCGCAGCCACAGGAACACCGCGAGATAGCCGAGCACCAGCGCCACGACGAGCCGCACCAGAAGCGATGCGCTGGTCCCGAGGGAAAAGATCACGAACCCGGCGGTCGCGATGGCCAGCATCATCAGGATGATGGTTGTCGGCGCGAGCGGGATATTGGCCTGCGACGCCTTTGCGAACACGATGGACAGCAGCGGAATTTCGCGGGCGCTTTCGTGCCGCTCATGCTCCTTTCGCAGCTTGACCAGCACTTCCTCGCGGTCCGCGCCCTGTTCCAACAGGCGCAGGCGACGGTTCACTCCCTTTTCGCGGCTGATGCTCTTGCCGAATACCAGAAGATAGATGCCTTCGACGATCATCAGAACGCCGATGAAGATCATCGCATAAAGGACGGGACCAAGAAGCATGGCGTTACCCTGAGATCCGACCGGGCGCGAACAGGTCGTTTGGCAACTTGACCCCCCATTGCGCAAACCGTTCGGAGAAACTGGACCGGACCCCGCAAGAGACATAATTGCCGATGACCTTGCCGTCCTCCGCCATGCCGGTCCGCTCGAACTTGAAGATGTCCTGCATGGCGACGACATCGCCCTCCATGCCGGTGATCTCTGTGATCGACATCATGCGGCGCGAACCGTCCGAAAGGCGTGTCACCTGCACGATCACGTCGATGGCCGATGCGATCTGACCCCGGATCGCCTTCATCGGCATTTCGACGCCGGCCATCGCGACCATGTTCTCGATCCGGCCCACCGCGTCGCGCGCATTGTTGGCGTGGATCGTCGTCATCGACCCGTCATGGCCGGTATTCATCGCCTGAAGCATGTCGAGAACCTCGCCGCCGCGAACCTCGCCGACGATGATCCGGTCAGGCCGCATACGAAGCGCGTTGCGCAACAGATCGCGCTGGCCAATCTCGCCCTTGCCCTCGATATTCGGCGGGCGGCTTTCCATCCGGCCAACATGGATCTGCTGCAATTGAAGCTCTGCCGTATCCTCGATGGTGACGATGCGTTCCTTGTTCGAGATGAAGCTGGAAAGCGCATTCAGCGTCGTCGTCTTGCCCGAACCCGTGCCGCCCGACACCAGCACATTCAGCCGCGTGCCGACGACCGCCTGAAGAAACAGCGCCATGTCTTCGGAAAACGCACCGAACTCGACCAGTTTGTCGATGCCATAGGGCGTCTTGGAAAACTTACGGATGGACAGAAGCGGCCCGTCCACCGCACAGGGCGGCACCATCGCGTTGACGCGGGAGCCATCCTTCAGCCGCGCATCGACCCAGGGCTGGCTTTCATCGACCCGGCGCCCGACCGCCGAGACAATCTTGTCGATGATCCGCAGCAGATGCTTTTCATCCTTGAACTGAACATCGGTCAATTCGAGCTTGCCGAACCGCTCGACGAAGCATTGCTCGTGGGTATTCACCAGAATGTCGGTGATCGTCGGATCCTTCAGCAAGGGTTCGAGCGGACCAAGACCGGTCACCTCGTCCACCAGCGCCGAAACAAGCGTCTCGAATTCCTGCGAGTTCACGACGACGCCGAGATCGGTCAGCGTCTCGCGGCAAATCACGCCGATTTCGTCGCGCAGTTCGGATTCAGCGGCACCTTCGATGGCTGCGAGGTTCAGATTTTCAAGAATCCGCTGATGCACTGCGATCCGCAGATCGAGCAACCGCTTGCGGCGGCGGGCCTCCGCCTGTTCATCGACCGGCGCAGCAGGTATCGTCCGGCGCACCGCAGCGGGGGCCTGCGCGCCTATCGTCGGCTGCGAAATGGCCCGGACAACAGCCGCAGGCGGTGCCTCCGACACTGACGGTGTTTGCGGTGTTTTCAGACGCTTGAACATCTTCAGACTGCCCCGACCTTGACGGATTTGGCGGCTGCCATCCTTTTCACGATACCTTCAGCCGCCTTTCGAATTTCTTTCCGCAGGGCGTTGTTCTTTGCGGCCTTGGCCAATGGTGCGCCCTGATCGCAGGCGACGACCACCTGACGTCCGCCATCCGGCAGGCGATGCGCGAATTCGACACCGAGGCTTTGCTCGAGCCGGCGCGCGCGGGACTTGCCATTCAGATCGGAAAAGCCGGGCGCGCGGTTCAGGCACACATGAATTTTCTCGTATGGCAGGTCCTCGGCCTTCACCGTGCGCAAGAACCGCAGCATGTTCTGCGCACTGCGCATGTCGCTTTCCATCAGCGCGAAGAATTGCTCGCATTCGGTCAGAACCATATCCGACCAATGGGTCAGGGCCTGCGGCATGTCGACAAAGATATAGTCGTAATTCGTGCGCGCCAGCGACAGGATCGTGCCGATATCGTCGGCACCGATGATGTCATAGGGCAGCACATCCATCGGCGCGGTCAGAACCGCCATACGCTTGTCATAGGTGGTCAGGGCCTGACCGAAGCCTTCTTCGTCCAGCGTGGACGTGTCCGACAACAGCTCATAGATCGCTTCACGGCGGGGCAGGTCCAGATAGGTCGCAACCGTGCCATACTGGAAATTGAGATCGAGAAGCGCGACCTGGCCGCCCTTCTTCGCGACCTCCAGCGCCGTTTCCCAGGCCAGATTGACACAGAATGTCGTGGCACCGACACCGCCAGCCGCCCCATAGACGGCGAAGACCGCACCATTGCGCGACGCCGCCGCACCAAAAGGTGTGGACGCCTCGGCACGAAGGCGCTTGATGCTTTCCTTCAGCGCGGATGCCGGCAAGGGCAGCGGCGCGAAATCGTCGGCGCCCGCCCGCATCAGGGAATGCATTGACGATGGCGACAGGCTTTCCGCCAGCAGGA
Source organism: uncultured Candidatus Planktophila sp. (assembly GCA_964352385.1). Classification (GTDB taxonomy): domain Bacteria; phylum Pseudomonadota; class Alphaproteobacteria; order Rhodobacterales; family Rhodobacteraceae; genus Pikeienuella. The sequence continues at coordinate 8,568 of CAYGRU010000048.1, read as the reverse complement.
TCACCTTCAGGCCCGACAGTTTCGCCTCCGCGATCAACTCGCGGGATCGGGTCAATTCCGCTTCGACCTCCGACGTGACGCCGATGATCAGAAACTCACCGCCATCTTCCGCGACATTGTGGATGGCGGTCTGCGCCTGCTTCAATACCGTAGCCTGCCAGTTCCCGGTGCCCAGCGCCGCATCAAGATGGCTCGCTAAGGCTTCGCTGGCGGATGCTTCCGCAAACACCACAACCGCGTCGGCCTGAGTCTTCTTGGTCTTTTTCAGCAGCATCTCATCTTCCTTGCCGTCTCAGTTCTTCGACGATAGGTCTTCTGCGATAGCAGAAGCCGCGACAGCGGGTAATCGCAATTCGTCGCTGCCATTGGACGGGTTGGCCACAGCAAGATTGAAAAAGAATTGCAGGAAGAACGGGCGTTCCTCGATCGACACTTCGACGATTGGAACGAAAGGCCCCCCGGCGTAACCAAGCCCACCATAGGAATAGGTCACCGACATGTCAGACGGATCGAGAAGATAGGCGATCCGCCCGACCTCTGAAAAAATTTCGGCATAGGCATTCGCATCACAATCCGTGCTGCCCAGATCGTTGCCAGAGCAGGTCCACGGCCCCCCGATCGGCGGAACGCATCCGCCAAGGGCACATTCATCGCCAAATGCATGGCCGCTGGCAATCGCGTTGGTCTTCACCATCGTGGTGTGGACAGGATCGCGAACCGCCGCGATCCGCGCGCCAAGCTCCACCGCCTTTTGTGCGGTCAGCGCGAAATGATAGGCGAGCGCGATCTGGAACGACACGAAGACCATCGCCAGCAGCGGCAACAGCAGCACGACATATTCGATGGTTGCAGCGCCCGACCGGTCGGCCAGATAGCGGCGAAGGGACCGGATCATCATTCCCTCACCGCCCGAAATAGCGGGCAGTGTCGGTGGATGTGAGCACGAGGCCCTCGACATCCTCCAACGGCTTCCCGTCGATCGTGATATTCGGTGATCCGACGCCCAGCACCTGAAGCGCGGGGGTCAAAACGCCGACCGCTGCCGCCAATTCGATCGTCTGATAACCATCCACCGCTGTAATCCGGGGCGTTCCGATTGCAATGAATTCGGAATTGATCCGCCGGCGGATCAAATCCTCCGCAATGGCAACGATGGCGGGATCATAGGACGCACCGTCGGCTTGCAGCGGCACCCGCGCCAGATAGCGCGTCGCATCGGACACCGCGTTATCGAGGGTGGAGCGGACTTGAAGAACGCGCCCATATTCCGAAGTGAGGACCAGGACAGCCAGCAGGATCGGGATGGAAACGATGAAATCAACCGATACAGAACCCCTCCTGTCGGAAAGCCATGCCTTCAGACAATGAAGAGGCGCGATCCCGTTTAGCCACCGCATCACTCATCTCCCGCGAACACATTCCACGGGCATGGCGCTTTCTGTATCCAACAGGCCCACAACCTGTCGATAGATACGACCCAACGCCCCCACGCACACCCAACAACTTACGCTGCTCTCAGGTTCCACCCTCAGTCGTGCGTGAAACCGCCGGAGCCTGCACAGTATCTGACACATACCGCTGATACATCAAGAGCGCACGTCGCCCATCCATGCCTTCGCCAACAAAACCGTGCGTGAATCCCGCAACTTCCGTGACTGTGCGCCGGTTCTGACGTTCGCGCGCGTCAGTCTGGACGACGGGCTGACGCTCGCCAAGGCTTTCGACCGCATCGATTCTGCCTCGAGCCACGCCCTGGCGCAGCAGATACCGGGCAGCAGCACGGGCCCGGCGCAGGCCGAGCCGATCATTGTATCCTTCGCCGCCAACAAGATCAGTATGCCCACCGATCCTGATGCGGACATTCGGATTGGCGCGCAGCCAGCCCGCCTGTTGATCCAGCACCGCACGGGCAGCAGCATCGAGATCAGCGCCGTCGAAGGCGAACGTGACCATTTGCGGAACGGCCGCGGCGAACTCCGCCTGCACATCGGTGATGTAATCGCCGCGCTGATAGGCGGCGGATTGCACCAGTCCGTTATTCGTCGATGCGAGGCCGAAATTGGCGTTCTCCACCCCGATCCCGGCCTCGTTCGCGCAGCCGGAGATCAGCAGGACACCGGCGAGCGCGGCTATCAGAGAAACGTTCCGCATCACCATTACTCCAGAATATACCCGAAGGACCCGTCCAGATCCTGTGCCGCAACATCGGAAGACGTGCTGTCGCCCTCGAGCTTCCCAAACAGGAACAATTCGCTTTCATTCGGAATTTTCATCCGATCCGTCGGCAGCGCCAACTGGTCGCCGTCGACCGGGGTCACCAGCACCGGTGTGATGATGATCACCAGTTCCGTCTGCCGCCGTTGAAAGTTGCTGCTGCGGAACAACGTGCCGAGAATGGGAATGTCGCCCAGGAATGGCACCTGTGTCTTGCCATCGGTAAAGTCATCCTGAAGCAGACCGGCAATCGCCATGCTCTGCCCATCGCGCATCTCCACCGTCGTGTTCGCGCGGCGGGTGCTGAACCCGGTCAATGCAATCCCCGCTGCCGATACCTGCACGGCGGTGTCGATGGAACTGACTTCGGTTTCCAACTGGATGTTGATGAGGTCTTCATCCACCACGGTCGGGGTGAATGACAGCGACACGCCGAACGGCTTGAAATCGACGGTGATCCCGCCATCGCCATCAGTGACGGGTATCGGAACCTCACCGCCCGCGAGGAAGCTGGCCGTGTCGCCCGAAAGGGCAACCAGATTCGGCTCCGCCAGCGTCCGCACCAGACCCTTGTTCTCAAGCGCCTGCAACAGCACGTCGACCAGCACATCGCCGACCGAAAATGCCAGTTCGCCCAACAGCGCGCTGCCCGCATCGATGGTTGCTGTCCCGTTGACCGACCCAAGACCGCCATCCCCCGCCACACGCTGGATCCCCAGATTGCCGGTGCCGATCACACCTGCCGCGCTGCGACCCTGAAACCCGGCCGCGAGATTGAAGCCAAGCTGTTTGGTCGCTGACCGCTGCATTTCAGCGAATCGGATTTTCAACATGACCTGCTGCGTACCGCCGACGCTCATCATGTTGGCGACATTGTCACCGGCGTAACTTCCGGCAAGCTGCATTGCGGTGTCGATCTTGCGCGCACCCGACACGACGCCCGACAGGATGATCCCGCCATTCGCTTCGCGCACCTCGATCTCTTCGTTCGGCAGAACCTCACGCAGGCGCTGCTTGAATTCGCCGAGATCGGGCGTGACCTTCACATCGACATTGGTAATCAGGCGCCCCGCCTCGCCCAGAAGGGTCAGCGTGGTCGATCCCGCAGCTTTTCCAAGAACATAGATGGTCTGGTCCGAAAGCGCCGCAACGTCTGCGATCGCCGGGTTCGCAACGGACACCTCGGCGAATTTCTGCGCGCTTTCCAGAACGATGGCACGGTTGATGAAGACAATCACATCGCTGGACGTTGCGCCGCGCGCAACACGCAGCACGTTGCCCGACGCCTGCGCCATGACAACCTGAGGCACGAAACAGGCAACGAGGGAAAGCGCCACCGCTGCACAAAAGATTCCGCTGGGACGCATTGTTCTTTTTCCTTCACTACTGACGTCACCAAGGCTTGGTTGACATCACCCTACGCAGGTTTGGGAAAAAGACAAGTGAAACTATGCTTTAGCAGTGTTACTTAATGTGCGCTCTAAGATGTTAGGAAAGCCATCCCGTTTCCCTCCGAAGGGCACACAGCGTCGGGTCAGTCGTTACAGACAAGTTCCGTCCCCTTGCGCACACAAAGGCGCGCCCTCTGCTCCGGCGCTGGTGGCGGGGCGACTTCTTCGCGTTTGATGAGGTCATCGACGTCAACACTGATGGTTTCGGCTGAATCGTTCACCAATACCTCGTCGATCTGACGCAGGCTGAGCGAGATGTTCCCGACCTGCTGCGCCAGCGCCAGTTTCTGCGCATCGTCAGGCGACACTTCGACCGTGGCGGTGCGCGCCACCCGTGCGCGCGAACTGTCATTGTCGGCGAACTGATCGACCGCAATCACTTTGACATTCTGCATGATCAGGTTCGACGCGAGGCCGTTTTCGCCCGCGCGCGTCAGAAACACATCGACGCGATCATCGGGCAGCAGGAACCCGGCGACGCCGGATACCGTATCAATCCGCAGGGTAAAGGCCCGCATGCCGGGAGTAAGCTGCGCCGAAATCGTCGCGCGCTCGCCAAATCCGGTGATCTTGGCCTTGAAGATCGGCTCGCTTGCCTCGATGGAGCGCAGCACGATACGCCGTTCACCGGAGCCGTTCTCGCCGAATAGCTCGTCGATGGAAAAAAACGCATTCTCCGGGACGGCATTCTCGGGAAATTCTGCGAGGCGAACTTTGTCGGGCGTCAATTCCTCACCGTATTTCAGGGGGCGAGAGGCGACCACAACAGTTTTGGTGACGATCTGCGGCTCGGTCGTTGCGACCGTTGCCGTGGCGCGGCGGGCAAGTTCGGCCTCTATTGCCTGATACCGTTCAGAAGCGAAAAAAACGGCCCCGCCCGCTAGGGCAACACCGAAGATCAGGATAATGAGTGCAATGATTCTCATGGCCTAGATTGCCCCCATATTCAGACGAAAAAGGTGCCAGACTCGCATCTGGCACCTTTCAAGGAATTCAAGTCAGCATCAGGTCGTCGGAAGCGACGCGTCAACTGCGCCGGTGATGTTGCCACCAGCAGACGTCAGTTCGCCCGTCAGGTTGGTGACGAGGCCGCCAACGCCGTCGGTGCCGGTGCCAAAGATGGTGTAGACAAGGCCGATGCCGATGACGACGACGGCTGCGGTCAGTGCAACCCAGTCAACGGTCACAGCGCCGGATTTGTCGGAACCGAAACGACGGATATTCGCGATAAGTGTAAGCATGGTGACTCCCTCCACATGCAGCAAAAACAAGAACAGTTACAGCGCGAGGGATGATCGGTTCATGCGACCAGAAGTACACTCTGTTACACTTACAATCAGCCAGTCCACCCAAAGACTCGCCGCTTCCATTCCCCTATTGAATTAGCAGATTTACCATCTGCACACAAATGAAGTTCGCCTAGGAATTTTTCTAAATTTCCACTAGGGTCGAAACCTGTGGGATCGGCGCAACGACACTGCTGAAATCGAATGAATCCAATATCTTGTGGAGGCCCACACGTGACAGGCAAGCGAATACGGAGCGTCGTATCTGTAGCAGGAAACGGACGACCTGTCGTGCTCTGCCACATTCTCGCCTTTTTTGCCTTTTTCTCGCCACTTTCTGCCGCAAACGGATTGCCACCCGTTAAGTCTGATTCGCACCCTCAGCCATTACGGTGGCACCACAAGAGCACTCATGCACTCTTCGTCCTCATCATCGCAGCGGCTCTGAATGTCGCCCCGGAACGGTCACTCGCGGCGGGCCTCGGGAACGCAACCGGTATCTTCAAGGTGGTGAAGCCCCCCGCCAAGGGCGCACGCAAACGCATCACGATCCACGATGTAGCGCGCCCTTTACCGCCGCAACGGCGCGCGCGGTCGGATCATGGCTGGTTCTGGCAACAGGCATCGACAAACCTGACCGATGCATCGGCGGACAGATTGCCCGATCTGGCGGCCTTCGCCGCCGGACGGCTGACATCAACCGCAACCCGTGATGTGGTCGCACGGATCGCAAAGACATATGGTTCTGAAATCGGCGCAGCCGCGAAAGGCGCCGGCATTTCCGAAGCCCTTTTGATCGCAGTGATCGCCGCCGAAAGTAGTGGCAACCCCAAGGCCGTCAGCAGCGCCGGCGCGCAGGGGCTGGCGCAGCTCATGCCCGGCACGGCGCGACGGTTCCAGGTCGACAACCCGTTCGACCCGGCGGAAAACCTGCGCGGGTCGGCGACCTATCTGTCGATCCTGCTGAAGATGTTCAACGAAGACACCCTGCTTGCGCTTGCCGGATACAATGCGGGCGAAAACGCGGTGATCCGGCACAAGGGCGTGCCGCCCTTTGCCGAAACACGTGATTACGTGCCGATCGTGCTGACCTATTGGCACGCGGCGCAGCAGGAATGCGCCACCGCGCCCGCAGGCCCGCGCGGGGCCTGCGCCCTGATCAACTGATCTGACGGGCGGCGGTCAGGCGACCAGCGTCGCCTCGGTCAGGCTGCGCACCTCGTCCATCGTCACACCATCCGCCAGTTCGACCACCTTCATGCCACCGGGCACCACGTCGAACACGCCAAGATTGGTGATGACGCGGTCAACCACCGCCGCGCCGGTCAGGGGAAGCGTGCAGGCCTTCAGCAGCTTGCTTTCGCCCTTCTTGTTGGCGTGATCCATGATGACAACCACCCGGCCCACCCCGGCCACAAGGTCCATCGCGCCGCCCATACCCTTGACCAGCTTGCCGGGGATCATCCAGTTGGCCAGATCGCCCGTTTCCGACACCTCCATCGCGCCGAGGATCGCCATTGCGATCTTGCCGCCCCGGATCATGCCGAAACTTGCCGCGCTGTCGAAATAGGACGTGCGCGAAAGTTCGGTGATCGTCTGCTTTCCGGCATTGATCAGGTCGGGATCGACCGCATCCTCGGTCGGAAACGGCCCCATGCCGAGCATGCCGTTTTCGGACTGCAACGTCACATCCACGCCTTCGGGGATATAGTTGGACACGAGGGTCGGAATCCCGATCCCCAGATTGACGCATGTGCCATCCTGCAATTCCAGCGCCGCCCGCGCGGCCATCTGGTTACGATCCCAAGCCATGTTCAGTCTCCATCTTTGAGGGTCTTGCCGGTTCCGGTCGCTGTCCTTCAGTGACATATCGGATCAGGCTTTCAAGCACTTCTTTTCCATAGTCCGCATTCATGTGGGTGATGTCGGCAGCTTTCTTTTCGGCCGATCTTTCCAACAACCTGGCCGCACCCTTCGAATAGACCACATCTGTCAGCAAACCGGGAACGATCGTCTTGGATGGTTGCCCAAGGAATTCGCCACCAGCTTCGGCGCAGTCTGCCGCCACCTGTTCCTCATACCGCGCGAAACACTGTTCAGCATAGTCGGGGAAGCGGATCAAATGCCGATAATGGGCGCCAAGTGGTTGCCACCCCCGCTGGATCAGATGCCCCGACCGGAAAGGCTGAGGCATGTTCACGATGCGAAACCGATGCGGCCTGCGCCAGCCATTGCCCAGAAGGTCGCCCTCCGACAACGCCTTGCAGATACGCCGGAACAGACCCGCCGACATCCGGTGGCCCGCGGGACGCTTTGGAAATCCGTCAACGGCGTAAAATCCGATAAGCTGCTGAATTGCATCGCGTCCCGGCATCATGCCGTATCGCAGGATCATTCCGAAGTCTGCGACTGAACGGGTTGTCATTCCATTAATCTTTTCAAGCAGCCGTTGCTTGCGCTGGCGCTTGGCCGGGCCAAACCGTTCGGGAGTGATAATGGACAGCATGCGGTCCTCACCCAGCCGAAACCAGTCATGATGCGCCCCGGGCGCCCCCAAGAAATCGAACTGCCAGCCCGGATGGGTGGCCTCCACCTCGCGCGCGGCATTCATCAGGGCCGCGATATGCGAATTGCCGATCACCAGAACCTTCATCGCGCGGCGAACGCCTCCAGTAATTCCTCTTCGCACACCACATCGGCGCTTTTGCCGCCTTCTGGCGGCGCAGATGGTGCCTTGCGGGGGAGAGGCGCGTTGCCACCATGCGCCGCCATAAAGGTTGCCATCGCCATCGCCACCCCTTCCTTCGATACCGACCGCAAGTTCGGCTCGAAAAACGCACCACGGGCGGAGGGCGAGGCGATCAGTTCGTAGGATGGGAAATAATCAACGTCCCTGTAGGCCGCGCAGGCCGCACCACAGACCGCGCGCAGGACGGATTTCGAATACATCGTCGCGACCTGAACATGCGCGCCGCTCGCGGTCGCGGTCAGCGGCACGGGGGATACTGTGAGCAGGATCTTCATCTTCCGGTTCACAGATTTGACCAAGGACCGAAACCGCCTGAAATCACGCATCACGTCCTCGAACCCGAGGTTCACAAAGCGAAAATCGGTCGGAACGGGCGGGTCGGCGATCACCCCCGGTGCGGTCGGATAGACCGTGCCCGACCGGTGCGCCCATGTCTCGGTCAAACCAAGGGTAAAGACCACGAGATCGGCGTCCCCCAACGCCTCCGCCACCCGGTGCAGATGTGTGTGCCGGTGGGCCATCACATCGGCGGCGCTGTCCAGCCCTTCCGGTTCCACATTCGGCCTTTGCGCATCAAAAAACCGCCCGTCGCGCACCCAGACCGGGGCGGACAGCCGCCTGCGATGCAGCGATTCCTCCAGCAATTGCACCATCTGACGCAACGTATAGACATTGCCGAACCGCCCGGAATACAGGCGATAGCCATAGCGCTGCGCAAGGTCGGACGGCACACCGCGCGGCAGGCGTTCGTTGTCGATGACACGATACCCCGCGCCGCTCAGCGCCCGCCCGACATGTTGCGCGAAACAGCTTCCTGCGGTGAAAATTCCCATATCCCGGCTGATCGGGAATCTGGGCGTATAGACAT
>CAYGRU010000047.1:0-26620 GCA_964352385.1 uncultured Candidatus Planktophila sp. | reverse complement strand
TCGTCAGGCTCATAACCTGAAGGTCGTAGGTTCAAATCCTACCCCCGCAACCAAAATAATGCAGACAGAACAACGAACTAACAGCCTCCCAATTGGGAGGCTTTTTGCGTTTGGGATTCCTGCGCGCCAAGATCATCTTCTGCACTCCTCCGCAATCAACAATTTCTTTGAAGCCGCCTCCCCCACAGCCTACCAGCACCGGTGGAGGCATCCCGCGCCTTGCCGCAAGCCTCATCCGGGACTTGGCTTCAACCGATCGGACCTTCCCTTCCCGTCTGGCCCGCATTCTGTTGACGGAACGCCAGCGGTGACAGGCCCATCCAGCGGCGGAAGCTTCGTGAAAAGCTGTTGGCGTCGCGATAGGCGAGGACACTTGCGATCTCGTCTGCGCGCAGGGCGGTTTTGGTGAGGTAGCGGATCGCCAAGTCGCGACGTGTGGCGTCGAGGACCGCCTGATATGACGTCTCGTCTTCACGCAATCGCCGCTGCAACGTGCTGCGGCTGATCCCCAGCGCAAATGCCACGTCCTCGGCGCCTGCGCGCCCCGAGGGCATCAGGTCGACCAGGGCCCCGCGCACCTGATCGGCAGCAGGCAAACGGTCGTTCTGGGCGGCAAGCTGAAGTCTGAGGTCGGCCTCGATATCTGCCCAGAGGGAGGGGTTCTCCGAAATGAACCGGCGCTTTGCATCCTCCGGCGAAAACGCCAGGAAGGCATTATGCGACCGCTCCGGCATGATCCCCAGATGGCCGGCGATCATGCGCCGATCCTCCTCTGATCCATCGAAGCCCGCCGCGACGGGGCACACCAGATGGGCTGCCGCCCCGCGAATATTCTCCAACGCGACGACGAGCTGAAGGGCGCCGAGGCTCGGGGGCATGGGGATGCGGGCGTCCACGCTTTCAAACTCCAGTCGCAACAATGCACCGTCCCGGAACACCCGCATCAGGGTCGGGCCAAGGAGGGATTTGAACTGCGCCAACCGCCTCAGCCCGGTTTCCAGATCGGGCGCGCAGGACAGCGTGAAAAAGACCGGGATCACGGGCCCGCGCGAGATCGCGACACCAAGATAGGGCACATAATCGGGGCGCGGCGAGAGCACGGCCATCGTGTTCCAGCAATCGAAATACTGAGCCGCTGTCACGCGCGCCTCTGTCCGGCCGCGGGCGAGCTCTTCAAGTCCTGCCGTTTCGAGCATCACCTGTGGATCAACCCCAAGGATGCGGCAGGCCACGTCGGTCGCCATGAAAAGGGAATAGGTCTGTGAACTGTCCATGCGCCCGGTCTCTCAATTTCCTGATCCTGAATGGCACGGGCTTGCCACCACGACCAGATCCCGTCAGCGGCATGACCGAATTTGCCTGTCTCTGACCGCATATGCATATCGCAGCCCCGTGCCGCCAGGCCTAGTCTCTCCGTATCGTTGTGCCACGAGTCGTCCGCCATCCGACGGGAGAAAGCCATGAAACTTACGATTAACGGCAACCTCCACAGTGTGGATCTGCCGGATGAGATGCCATTGCTCTGGGCGCTGCGGGATGGTCTGAACATCACAAGTGTCAAATACGGCTGCGGGATTGCGCAGTGCGGCGCCTGCACGGTGCATATTGACGGCGAGGCGGTTCGGTCCTGTCAGGTGCCATTGGCCGATGTCTGGGGCGAGATCACGACGATCGAAGGGTTGGGCGCGACCGGTGCCCTGCATGCGGTGCAGGAAGCGTGGATCGCGCATCAGGTGGCGCAATGCGGCTATTGCCAATCAGGGCAGATGATGCAGGCCGCCGACCTTCTGTCCCGCAACCCGGCCCCCACCGACACCGATATTGACGCCGCGATGTCCGGCAACCTCTGCCGCTGCGGCACCTATCCACGCATCCGCGCCGCCGTCCACAGCGCAGCCAGCGCGATGCGGGAGGCGTGAGGAATGGGCCGCGCCAGAACCATCGCCCGCCGCAGTTTCCTCATCGGGTCCGCCGCCATTGTGGGTGGCGTCGCCTTCGGGGCCTATTTTGTGTCGCGCGCAACCCCTAACCCCTTGCTCGGTGATCTGGGTGAGGGCGAGGCCGCGCTGACCCCTTTCGTCAAGATCACGCCGCAAGGGATCACGCTGATCGTGCCGCGCGCCGATGTGGGCCAAGGCATCGCATCGACCCAGGCGATGCTGATCGCAGAGGAACTGGACATCGACCCGGCCACTGCGACGCTCGACCCCGGCCAGCCGCATCAGGCCTATTTCAACGGCATCATCGCAGCCGAGAGCATGCCCTTTCCGTCTTGGGAGCACGGATTCGTGGCAGGCACGGTGCGCGACCTGATGGCCAATGTCGCGCGGCTGACCAGTTCACAGTTCACCGGCGGATCGTCGTCCACCGCTGATCTGCATGAAACGCTGCGTCTGGCTGGTGCCACCGCCCGCGAAACCCTCAAGGCCGCCGCGTCGGTGCGCACGGGTGTCGCGAGAACGGACCTGCGGACCGAGGACGGTCATGTCATTCTGCCCGACGGGACCCGCATCGCCTATACCGCGCTTGCGGCTGACGCGGCGGCGATCGACCCTGTTGCCGATGTGACGCTCCGCCCCGCCTCCGACTGGCGGCGTTTGGGCAAACCGTATCAAAGGCTCGACATCGTCGCGAAATCGACAGGCACGCAAGGTTACGGCATCGATGTGGTCTTGTCAGGCATGTTGCATGCCACGCTGCGCGCCAATCCGGCGCGGGGCGGCGGCATGGCGGGCTACAACGCCGATGCCGCGCTGGCGATGCCGGGCGTGCGGTCCGTGGTCGAGGTGAACGAGGGCCTCGCCGTCATCGCCGACAACACATGGTCTGCCTTTCGCGCGGCCGAGGCGTTGGAGGTCGAATGGCTCCCCCCCGACTATCCCGCCAGCAGTGCCGAGATGTGGCAGGTGCTTTCGGATGCGCAGACCGATCAATACCGCAACAGCCGCTTGCGCGATGACGGCGATGTCGAAGAGGCGCTGAAGGGTGCCACCGTGATTGAGGCCGAATACCGCGCCCCCTTCCTCGCCCATGCCGCGCTTGAGCCGCTCAGCGCCACAGTGCTGGTTGAGTCGGACAGCGTGTCGATCTGGACCGCGACGCAGATCCCCGCCGTGGTGCGCGACGCGGCAGTTGCGCTGACCGGCCTTGATCCGTCACAGGTCACCCTTCATGTCCTGCCCGCTGGCGGCAGTTTCGGCCGCAGGCTCGACCACGATTATGTGGTGCAGGCGATCCAGATCGCCGCCTCCATGCCCGGAACACCGATCAAGACCACGTGGAGCCGGGAGGAGGATATGACCCATGACTACCCCCGGCCCCTGCATATGGCGCGTGGGCGGGGTGCCGTGGCGGACGGCCGCGTGCTGACCTATGATCTGGATACGATCAGCCCGTCGCTCATCCAGTCTTGGTTCGGTCGCATCTTCATCGTGCCGCCCGGACCCGACACGATGCTGGTCTGGGGTGCCTATGACCAACCCTATGCCATTCCGAATTATCGCGTGACGGGCTATGCCGCGCCGCAACTCCTGCCGCTCGGGTCATGGCGTTCACCCGGAGCCTGCGCGAACAGCTTCTTTCATGAAAGTTTCCTGTCAGACCTGATCCATGCCGCCGGGGCCGATCCGCTGGAGGAACGTCTGCGCCTGATCGACAATGCAGACTCGCGCCGCGTGCTGGCGGCAGTGGGCGAGATGTCGAACTGGGCGGGGGCAGATATCGGCCCGGGGCGCGGTCGTGGCATCGCCTTTGCCCACACTCATGGCGTGCCGGTGGCCGAGGTTATCGACGTGACGATGACCGAACAAGGCCTGCGGATCGACGATGTCTGGATCGCCGCCGATTGCGGCACCGTCTTCGACCCTGTCAACGCCGAGGCGCAACTGACCGGGGCCGCGATTTTCGGTCTTGGACATGCGATGAATTGCGAACTGACCTACGAAAACCACGCCGTTCAGCAGACCAATTTCCACGCTTTCGAGGGGATGCGCCTTTACCAGACACCGCAGTTTCATACGCAGTTACTGGGGCGCGCCGAACGTGTGCGCGGCCTTGGTGAGCCTGCAACGGCACCGGCGGCACCTGCGTTGGCCGATGCCATCTTCGCTGCAACAGGGCTGCGCCCCCGCGAAATGCCGTTCAACAAGTCCGTCACTTTCGCATGAGGTATGTGGCGCGCCTTGCCCTGATCGTCGCGGCTGGTCTCGCAACAGGCTCCGTTTCCCTCGCCGAGGGGAAGCACGGCCTCGACCTTTCCGCCTTGCCGGAGGCAGGAACAGTCGCGCCAGAGGACGGGTTGGCTGCGTGGGATAACATTCATGTGGTGCTGACCCATCCGCGCTGCCTGAATTGCCATGTGGGCGCTGACAATGTGCCGCTCTGGGGCACGGCAGAGGTGCCTGCCCGCGCCCACGGCATGGCGATCAACGCGGGCAACAGCCGGATCGGTGCCGAAACACTGCCCTGCAAGGCCTGCCACCAGACCTCGACCCGACCCAATATCGTGCCCCACGCGGCGCCGCATACGGGGATGGATTGGCAACTCGCGCCAGCCTTGTTCCAGTGGACCGACCGCAGCAGCGCCGAAATCTGCGCGCAGATGCGCGACCCGGCCCGGAACGGTGGTCGCGATGCCGCTGGGCTGATCGAGCATATCCACGATGACGCAGAATCGACCGGTTTCATCACCTGGAGCTTCGCGCCCGGCGCAGGTCGTGATCCGGCCCCGGGCAGCCTTCAATCGCATCTGGAGGATATGGCGAACTGGACCGCCGCCGGAATGCCCTGCCCGGCAGAGTAAGCCATCCCGCACCACCCCACCGAAAAGGAACGACTCATGACAAGAACAGCATATCCCGGCGGCAAGACAGCGCTTCTTTGCGTCGATCCCTACAATGATTTCCTTGCCGAAGACGGCAAGATGTGGCCCGCTCTCAGCGAGGTTTCCAGAGCAGTCGACCTTCACGCCAATCTGGTCAAAATCCGTGCGGCTGTGCGTGACGCCGCACATCCGATCTTCATCCTGCCCCACCACCGCCACCGCGCCGGTGATTTCGAGGGCTGGGCACACCTGACCCCATTTCAGGCCGCAGCCCATGAATACCAGATGTTCGCCGAGGGCAGCAGGGGCGGAGACTGGTACGAGGGGTTCGGCCCCGACCACGGCGACATTGTCGTCAAGGAACATTGGGGCGCATCAAGCTTTGCCAATACCGACCTTGATTTGCAGTTGCAGCAGCGCGGCATCACCCATGTCATCTTCGTCGGGGCAATCGCCAATACGTGCACCGAAGCCTCCGCACGATATGCGGCCGAGCTTGGCTATCATGTGACCCTCGTTCGTGACGCAACAGCGGCCCTGTCCCCGGAAGCGCTGCATGCCGCGCACGAAATCAACGGCCCGACCTATGCACATGCCATTCTCACCACGGCAGAGGTTGTCACAGCATTGGCAGCCTGACGCTCCGCTTCCGCCATCCCGGTGCGGCACCGGGATGGCCACGGCGACAAGGCGGCAGTGTGACCCACCATCTGTTGGGTCGTGACTGTCCGCCGCTGTTGACAATCCCGACTGAAATAGTAGGAATGGGTTGATCCAGCCACCCGTCCGCGGGCAGCCCGACAGCGACGCACCGATGAATGGCGGGATTCTTCTTGAAGAGATCGGCACTTGCCCTTGCGGCCTGCGCTGCCTTTGCGTTTGCAGGGCACGGTGCTGCGGCATCCGGCGGGCCGGTCATGCTCGAGCTGAACAAGCTGGAGCCGACGAGCGGGGCCGGCGGCTGTCAGGCCTTCATGCTGATCGAAAACGGTGCCGACGCGCTTGAAAGCCTGAATGTCGATCTGGTGATGATGGACAGGGACGGCGTGATCGCGCGGCGTCTTGCGGTCGAGCTTGGACCGCTTCGGCAAGGCAAGACCAGCGTGAAGGTCTTCCGCATCGAGGGTGTCGAATGCGGGCGGATCGGTGGTGTTCTGCTGAACGATGTGCTCGCCTGTGCGCCGCTGCCGGAGGCGGGCGATTGCTTCGCCCTCGTCTCGACCCGCTCGCGCGGCGCAGTCGCCCTATACGATTGATCCGATGGAAGAGACCCTGAACCAGCCCCTGCCGGAACTTGCCCCCCTATCCGCCCCCGCAACCTTTGGCGGAATGGATACCGGGCTTCAGACACTCCTGCTCGGCGGGCCGATTGTTGCGCTGCTGGTTGCAATGTCTGTCCTGGCCCTCGCCATCGTCATCGCGAAGGGCTGGCAATTCTTTGCCGCAGGCGTTGGCGAGGGGCAGGCGGCAGAGGCGGCGCTGGCGCTCTGGCGTCGGGGTGACGGCGCGCGGGCGCTTGCCGCCGCGCGAAGCGGTCGCGGCCCTGCCTCCACTGCGATGCGCGACGCGCTCGAGGGCACGATGCGCGGTGCATCGCCGGATGCGCTGCGCGAGGAGGTCGTGCGCCTTGCGGCGGATCGCATCGAGAGCCTGCGCGCCTGGCTTCGCCCGCTTGAGGTGATCGCATCACTTGCGCCGCTTCTTGGTCTGTTCGGCACCGTGCTCGGCATGATCGAAGCCTTCGCCGCACTGGAGGCGGCGGGGAGCCGCGTTGACCCCGCAATCCTTTCGGGCGGGATCTGGGAGGCGCTGCTGACAACGGCGGTCGGCCTCGCCGTCGCCATCCCCGCCGTTGCCGCGCTCGCCTGGCTGGAGCGGCGGGTGGAGCGGCTGGAGCGGCGGATCGACAGTCTTGTCTCCGGCTTTTTCGCCACCGGGCCGGGGATTGCCCCTGCTGATCAGGACAGTGCCGATGCGCGAAGCTTCATCGCCGCCCCGTATCGCGCGTGAAGGGCGGCGCCGCGCGCGCCTCCCCCTGACGCCGCTGATCGACGTGGTGTTCATCCTTCTGATCTTCTTCATGCTCGCCTCGTCCTTCGCCGACTGGCGCAGCCTTCGCCTCTCGGTGGCGGGGCCGACCGGCGGTGTGCCTTCGGTGGAGGGGGCGATGCTTGTCGATCTTCGACCTGACGGGCTGCGGATCGGCGGTGCACCGGTCTCGCTCGCGGCATTCGAGGCGCGTCTTGCGGGACGGCTGGCGGCGGAACCCGACCTTCGGGTTCTGGTCCGGCCCGCGCACGGTGTGGACGTGCAGGCTGCGGTGGCGCTGATGGATCGGCTCGATGCGCTCGGCGTTACCCGTGCCGCGTTGATGGCGGCACCATGACACGGCTTTCCCCGAACCGCCCGCGACGACAGGATGATGACGATCGCGTCCTGCCGCTGGTCAATATCGTGTTCCTGCTTCTGATCTTCTTCATGGTGGCTGGAACGCTCTCGGCTTCGGACCCGTTCACGGTGGAGCCTGCCCATTCCGCTACACAGGGTGAGTCATCGACGGAACCGCCGCTGATCCTTCTTGCGGCAGACGGACGCCTCGCGCTCGACGGGGCTGAGATGGCCGAGGATGCCTTGCTTGAAGCCATCGCCGCCCGCATCGAGGCGGACGGTGTCGCGGAGGCGCGGTTGAAGACGGATGGCGGGGCGGAGGCGGTGATGCTGGTCGCGCTGCTCGCAAAGCTCAAGGAGGCGGGGGTCGAGACGGCGTTGTTGATGACCGCGCCATCCGGGCATGGGGGCTGAGCGATGCGCACACGCGCCCTTGCTCTGCCACTTGTCTTTGCTGCCGCGCTGCACCTCGCGGCGCTCGCGGTGATATTCCGCCAGATACCTGAGTCAGGTGCGGTGGCTGCGGGTTCCGGTGGGTTGGAGATTGCGCTTGGCGCAGGTGGCGCGGCATCGGCGGAGGCTGTCGCATCCGCGCCGGGTGCGACCGATGAGCTCGATACGGCAGCGACCGAAGCGCCGGAGGCAGCGGAGGCGGTGGAGATCGAAAAGGCGGAGAGCGCCCCACCGCCCCCTGCCGAGTCGATGGACGCCCGAGAGGCGGAGCCATTCCCTGCCGTGATCGAAGCGGTGGAAGCATCACCGCCCGACAGTGCATCGCCCAGCCCGGCGGAACCTCTCGCAGCGGCGAGCGTGGATGCGGTGCCGGTTGTCGAGGCCGCGCCGGAACCGGAACGCGCCCTAGCGCCGGTTCCGCAGCCGAAGCCGGAACGCAGGAAGGTCGATCCGCCGCGCGCAGTGGCGGGCAGAGCCCCCGATGCGTCAGATCCGGTCGATCCTCGCCGGTCGCGTGTTGGCGAAAAATCGGGGACCGAGGCCGCGAAGGCTGGTGCACGAGCAGACAGCACCGGCGATACGACATCTGCCGCACCCCGCGCTGGGGGTGCCGCGCCTTCGGCGCCCGCCGCAGGTGGTGGGGGCGATCCGGGTGTGAAGCGGGATTATGCGGCGACGCTCGCCGCGCTTCTTGCCCGGCACAAACGCTATCCGCGCCGCGCACAGGCACGGCGGCAGGAGGGGACGGGCCTGCTGTATTTCGTGGTCGAGGCAAATGGTGCCCTCACCACCGCAGAGGTGCGGCGGAGTTCGGGCCACGGTGCGCTTGACGAGGAAATCCTCGCCCTTGTCCGCCGGGTCGGGACCTTCCCGCCGATTCCGCCAGAGGTTGGTGTCGCCCGGCTCGAACTCGTCGTTCCGATCAGCTTCACCCTTCGCTGAAGGGCGCTGGATGGGTTGGCCTCGTGCCCCCGCAATGGCCTTCGGGCGCATGAAGTCCATTGTAGCAATCTGAAAAATCATTGTTGACTGAAATTGTCGGTTAATCTATCCGGCCAAAGTCGCATATCGCCACCTGTTGGGAATTCAACGCCCGGCTCGGAAGCCTCCCCTCGCGACGACGTAACAGGAGGCATGTGGTGGCAAGACTTTGCAGAATGACAGGTTGGGCGGCGCTGGCGATGATCCCCGTCGGGATTGCGGGCGGTGCGATGGCGCAGGAAACGGAGAGCCTTGCGCTTCGCGAGATCACGGTCTTTGGCGGCGCTCGGGACGAGCGGGCGTTGCTCGACACCCCGAACGCCGTTTCCGTGCTCGACGAAGCGGAGATCGAGCGGCGTCAGGCTGCGACTTATGAGGAACTGATCGGCGACCTGCCGGGCGTGTCCATCGACGGCGGCCCGCGCGGTGTCAGCCAGGAGCCGAACATTCGCGGTTTTCAGGACGAACAGGTCGTGATCCGGCTCGACGGCGCGCGACAGACCTTCAACCTCGCGCATCGGGGGCGGTTCTTCACCGACCCGGCGATCCTGAAATCTGTCGAGGTGCTGCGGGGCGGTGCCTCCACGCTGTTCGGCTCCGGCGCGCTCGGCGGTGTCATTTTCCTCGATACCAAGGATGCCGAGGATATCCTCTTTCCCGGCGAGACCCGCGCGGCTGAGGTTGGCTTTGGCTACAACACGCAGGGCGACGAGGTGCGCGGCTCCGCGACCTTCGCCGCGCGTGAGGGTGACTGGGACGTGGTCGGTTTTGTGACCGGCCGCCCCCGTCACTCCGATCTTAAGGATGGGGCGGGCAATCGCATCATCGACAGCGATATCGACAGCATGAGCGGCCTTGCCAAGCTGGGCTGGGCACCTGCGCCCGGACACCGGATCGAGGCTGCGATCCAGCTTTACCGCGACGATGGCAAGACACCGCCTAACACCAATGTGCAGGGCACACCAACGACCACGGTCGACCGGACGCTGACGAACAGTTCGTTCCGACTCGGCCATGAATGGAATCCGGATGACAGCGATCTGATCGACCTCTCGACGCTGATCTACTACAACATCAACGACGCGGACGAGGATCGCCTGTTCGACGGTCGGCTGGACGAGACACGCTTTACCACGATCGGGATCGACGTGACGAATGTCAGCCGCTTCGATGCGGGCCTGCCCGTTGCGCTGTCTTACGGTTTCGAGGCGTATCAGGACCGCCAGTCGGCGACCCGGAACGGCGTCGCGCGCGCCTCGACCCCGGATGCCGACCAGACCTTCCTCGCGGCCTTTGCGCAGGCCGATATCCAGATGGCACCGACACTGACCCTGACGCCGGGCATCCGGTTCGACTATGTGCGAACCAACCCGGATGGCGCGGCCTTCCTCGCGTCGAGCGATGTGGAGCTGTCGCCGAAGATCGCGCTGTCATGGCGCCCGACGGATGAGGTGCAGCTGTTCGCATCCGCATCCCGGTCGTTCCGGTCGCCGTCGCTGACAGAGCTTTTCCCGACCGGGGTGCATTTCGCCTCGCCCGGTTTCCCGCTGGGGCCGGGCACCGCGTTTACCGGGATCAACCAGTTCGTGCCGAACCCCAACCTTGTGCCTGAAAGGGCGACGCAGTTCGAAATCGGCGGGCGCTATGAGGCCTTCGGGGTGGCCGCGCCAAACGACGTGTTGCGGTTTTCGGTGAACGCCTATTACGCGCGGGTGGACAATTTCATCGAACAGGCGGTGACGTTCATCGACTTCGGTTCGGGCGTATTCAACCCGGCCACCGGCAATTTCGAGGTCGGCGGGACGACGACGACGCGGAATGTCGATGCCGAGCTTTATGGGGTCGAGGCGGAGGTCGCCTATGATGCCGGGCCGTGGTTTGTCGGTCTTGGCGTGACCGTGCCGCGCGGTGATGATCGTGCGGGTGGGGAGCTTGCGTCGCTGCCGCAGGATCGGCTGGTCGTCACTGGCGGTTTCCGCCCGACCGACGATGTGGAGATCGGCGGCCGCGCCACCTTGCTGCGGAAACTTGGTGCGGGCGATCTGCCTGCCGGGGTTGCGCCGGTCGATGGTGCTGCGGTGTTCGACATCTTCGCATCATGGGCGCCGAGCGAGGGGCCGCTGGCCGGTGCGGTGTTTGCCGCCGTGGTCGACAACCTTACAGACCGTGAATTCCGCATCCATCCAAGCGGCCTAAACAGCCCCGGCATCACCGGCAAGCTGACCGCCACCTTCCGCTTCTGATGAGGGTATGATGACCGAAACCGAAACTACGACAAATCTCGTGGCTGGATGGGCCGATGCCAAAGCGGCCGACCCCTTTGCCCGCGCGCGCGACGTGGCGAACCGGCTTGGCGTTTCGGAGGGTGCGCTGGTCGATGCGCGCTGCGGGGCCGGGGTCACACGGCTTCGCGGCACCGGTCCGGCATTGTCGACCCTGATCGCATCGCTGCCGCGTCTGGGTCGCGTGATGACGCTGACGCGGAACGAGGCTGCGGTGCACGAGACGAAGGGGCAGGCCGGTGCCACCGCCAATTTCGGCGCGATGGGGCAGGTGACGGGGGCCATCGACCTTCGCCTGTTCTACCGTCATCTGCATGTCGCCTATGAGGTGCAGGAGGAAACGCGATCCGGACTGCGCCGTTCGTTTCAGATGTTCGACGGTGCGGGCGATTCCGTGCTGAAGATTTACGCGCTTGATGAAACGGATGGGGTGGAATGGGATCGGGTCTTGGCGGCCCATGCCGCAGCGGACCACGCCGCCGCCACCTTTGGGCCCCGGAAGCCGGAGCCCGCAGACAGACCGGATGCGGAAATCGACGTGGATGCGCTCCACGCCGGGTGGCGCGCGCTTGACCATACGCACGACTTCCATCGCCTGCTGGGCGAGCTTCACGTCGGGCGGGAACAGGCCCTGCGCCTTGCCGAAGATGGGCTGGCCCGGCGGGCAGCACCCGGCGCGGCCAGACGGCTGCTCGACGAGGCGGCGGCGTTGGGCGTGCCGATCATGTGCTTTGTCGGGAATCCGGGTTGCATCCAGATCTATTCCGGCACGATCCACCAGATCAAGGAAATGGGCCCTTGGCTGAACGTGCTGGATGCGGATTTCAATCTTCACCTTCGGGCCGATCAGATCGCCGCCGCTTGGTTGGTGACGAAACCGACGCGGCTGCATGGGCCGATCACGTCGCTGGAATTCTATGACGCGGAACGGCGGTTGATCTTGCAGGTGTTCGGGGTTCGCCCCGGCGATGGGTCGGAACGCGAGGATTGGCGCGCGCTGGCGCATCGTGTGGCGGAGGCAAGCGCATGATCCGCGCGGCGCTGACCTCCCTCTGCCTCGCGCTGCCCGCAACGGCGGCGGAACGGGTCGTGATCGCGGGCGGTGATCTGGCGGAGATCGCCTTCGCGTTGGGTGCGGGGTCGTGGATCGTCGGTGTCGACAGCACTTCGACATGGCCGGAGGCGGCGCTTGATCTGCCGCAGATCGGCTATGTCAGACGCCTGTCCGCAGAAGGTGTGCTTTCGCTTTCGCCCGATCTGCTGCTGCTGGCACCGGATGCCGGGCCGGACACCGCCCTGCGTCAGATCGAATCGGCGGGTGCGACGATCCTGACAGCGCCCGATGTAGAAGGATCAGCCGGGATCGCGCCGAAAATCCGCTTCGTCGGCGCGGCGCTGGGCCTTGAGGCGGAGGCAGAGGCGCTGGCGGCCAGCACCGAAACCGCGCTGGCCGAGGCCGCCACGAAGGTCGCGCGCCTGACCAGCCAACCCCGTGTGCTGTTCATCCTGCACCTTCAGGGCGCAGCGCCACTGGTCGGCGGTGCCGGAACCAGCGCGGACGAAATCATCCGACTGGCAGGCGGGCAGAACGCCGCGAGCGCCATCGAAGGGTTCAAGCCGATGGGACGCGAGGCGATGATCGCCGCTGCGCCGGACGTGATCTTGATGATGGAAAGCCGGGCGGAGGCGGCGGGTGGCCTTGCGGCGGTTCTTTCCCTGCCGGAGATCGCGCTGACGCCTGCCGGTCGTGCGGGGCGCGGCATCGCGATGGATGGCATGAAGTTGCTCGGCTTCGGGCCAAGAACGCCTGAGGCCGTGCGCGAACTTGCCCGCGCGCTTCATCCCGGTGAAGCGGAGGCGGTCGGCCTGTGATCGCCGCCTCGCAGGCGCGGCTGGCCGGGGTTTCGCTCAGCCTGCTTGTCATCGCGCTGGCGCTGGCGGCGCTGGCGCTTGGCCCGGTTCGGATCGCGCCGTTTGAGGCAGCGGCGGCGCTGTTCGGTGGGGGCGGCGAGATGGAAGCCGCCATCGTGCGGGAAATCAGGGCGCCGCGCCTGTTGCTCGGCCTCGCGATCGGCGCGGCGCTGGCGCTGTCCGGGGCCGCATTGCAGGGCGTGCTGAGAAACCCGTTGGCCGATCCCGGCCTGATCGGCGTATCCTCCGGCGCGGCTGTGGGTGCGGTCGCCGTCATCGTGCTCGGCGAGGCGCTGCTTTCCGGTCTTCCATCCCAGATCCGTACCTATGTCCTGCCATTGGCGGCATTCGGCGGCGCATCCGCCGTGATCGCGCTGTTGTTCACGCTGGCGCGGCGGCATGGCGAGACGAGCGTGACCACGCTGATCCTCGCCGGTGTCGCGATCAACGCTGTGGCGGGGGCGATCATCGGCTTTCTGGTCTATGTCTCAGACGACCGGCAGCTTCGCGAACTCACGTTCTGGACGATGGGCGCGCTTGGCGGCGCGGACTGGCGGATTGCGCTGGCGACGGTCGGGCTGATCGCGCTTGCGGTCCCGGTATTTCTGTATTCCGCGCGTGCGCTCGATCTGATGCAGCTTGGGGAACGCGCTGCGTTCCATTCAGGGGTGGATGTGGAGCGGTTGAAGCGACGTGTCGCGCTTGCCACCGCGCTCGGCGTTGGGGCGGCGACTGCGGCGGCGGGGCCAATCGGGTTCATCGGGCTGGTTGCGCCGCATCTGGCGCGTTTGACGGTCGGCCCGGCGCATCGGTCGATGTTGCCGGTCGCGGCGCTTTACGGCATGGCGCTTGCGCTGTCGGCGGACCTTTTCGTCCGCCTCATCGCGCCGCCGGCGGAGCCGCCCATCGGGTTGGCGATGAGCCTGATCGGCGGGCCGTTCTTCCTCTGGCTGGTCATGCGCCGGGGCCGATATGCTTGAGGCGCGCAACCTTCGGCTTGCGCTAGGCGGCGCTGAGGTCCTCCGCGGTGTCGATCTGGCGGTCGCGCCGGGCGAGGTTCTGGCGCTGGTCGGGCCAAACGGATCGGGGAAATCCAGCCTTCTTGCCTGCCTGTCCGGTGCCATCGCGCCCACTGGTGGTGAGGCGCTGATGGATGGGATACCGCCGCGCAACCTCGCGCCCGCCGCGCTTGCCCGCCGCCGCGCGGTGCTGGAGCAAAGCCCGGAAAGCGCGGCCGCATTCACGCTGGAGGGGTTGGTGGCGCTGTCGATCCCGCCCGATGTTGCGCCCGCCCGCAGTGCGAGTATCGTCGAGGCGGCGCTTGCCGCGACCGGTCTTCTGACGCTCCGCGCGCGCCCGCTTCACCGGGTTTCGGGGGGGGAGCGTCATCGCGGGCACATGGCCCGCGCGCTGGCGCAGCATCTCGCGGGGCGGGATACGGGTGAGGGACGCTGGCTCATGCTTGACGAGCCGACCGCGAGCCTCGACCTCGTGCATCAGGCCGCTGTGCTCCGCGCGGCACGCGACGCCGCGCGGGCTGGCGCGGGCGTCCTCGCCGTGCTGCACGATCTGTCCCTCGCCGCGGCGATGGCGGATCGCGCCGCGATCCTCGTCGAGGGGCGCATCGTCGCCGAAGGGACACCGGCAGAGGTGTTCCAGCCGGACCGGCTGCGCGGAATTTACGGCCTGCCGGTCCATGTCGCGCCGGTTGGCACCGCGCTGTCGATCACGCCCTTATTCGCTCACAACCAAGGAGACACATGATGTTCATCGCCATGAACCGCTTCAAGGTCCTGAAAGGACACGAAGCTGCCTTCGAAGCCGTCTGGAAAGGACGCGACAGCCGCCTGCACGAACTTGACGGCTTTCAAGGCTTCACTTTGCTTCGCGGACCGGAGCGGGAGGATCATACGCTTTACGCATCGCACACCCTCTGGTCCGACCGCGCGGCGTTCGAGGCCTGGACCCGGTCGGAACAGTTCCGAGAGTCGCACAAGGACGCGGGGCGCAACAAACCGCTCTACCTCGGCCACCCGGAATTCGAGGGGTTTGAGGCCGTTCTGGGGGCGTGATGACGGCATTGATCCCAAGGCCGGGTTTCGCCTCGGCCTTGGGTGCGGATCAGAACTCGTATGTCTCGATCTTCTCTGCGGCGAGTTGATAGCCGACCTGCGCAATTTCCATTGATTGCAGGCGCGCGCTCAGCCGGCCATAGACCCAGATCGGGTCCCATAGACTGTCGGAGGGCCAGGGCGTGTCCGTTGTCACGAAAACCAACTGGTTCGGCGGTGGTGGCGGGACGTGGATGCAGGCACCGACATAAGGCACGAGGACGAAACTGGTCACGCCTTCGGACCCAGTCGCGAGCGGGATGATATAGCCGGGCAATTTAACCGAAGCGCCGTCCAGATCCGTATTCAGTTTTGACGCATTCTCGTCGAAGATCGGGTTCCAGAGATCGTTCTGGATGTTCATCTCTCCCTGGCCGATGATTTCGCCGTAAGAGACCCCCGGCGGGATCAGATCGTCCCAGGTGATTTCGCGAAACGGCGAAGCGAAAGCTGCACGCGGCAGCATTGCACCCGCACCGACGAGGAGGGCGAATTGTCGTCGTGAAAGGTCAGCCAGCCTGTTCATATCCTCACCACCATGCCATCCGCGAGTGAAAGTCGATAGGCCCGAATTGCCGGAACAAGGCTTGCCAGCGCAGCAGCGCCGATCACGGCAACGAGCACCTTGAATTCCTGCGCCGTGGGTGGCCCGATTGGCAGCCAGATGCCGAAGGCGGCATCGACCAGCGGCTGTGCCACCACCAACCCGAGATAAAGCAGCCCAAGACCGAGCACCGCGCCGACAGCGGCCATCAGCATCGCCTCCAGCACGAGAAGGCCCAGAATGGTTGCCGGGCGCGCGCCCATCGCGCGCCAGATCGCCATTTCGCGCCGCCTCTCGTTCAGGCTTGAAAAGATCATGGCCATCATGCCGAGCAATGCCGTTACCACAACCATCGCGGACACCGCGATCAGGGCCGTTTCCGCGACACCGACGATCTGCCAAAGTTCCTGAAGCGCCACACCGGGCAGGACCGCCAGCAACGGTTCCTCGGGGTATTCGTTGATCCAGCGCTGAAGGCCGAAGATCTGCAAGCGCGAATTCACCCCGACCAGCGCCGCCGTGATGGCCTTTGGTTTCAGATCCATTTCTCGGATGGCATCCACCGGCGTGGTCTGGCCGGTCTTGGCACCGCGCTGCCAGTCCACATGAATCGCCTCGATCGCTTCCAGCGCGACAATGACGGTGCGGTCCACCGGCGTTCCGGTCTTGGCCACGACCCCCGCGATGCGGAACGGTTGATCGTCATGGGCGGTGAACGATGCAAGCCCGTGCGAGACGACGATGGGGTCGCCCACGGCATAGCCAAGCGTCGCCGCGACATCCGCCCCGATGACAGCATCATAAAGGTCTTCGAGCCCGTGACCGTCGGCAATCTCCAATGACCGTCCGCCGCGATATTTGTAGTGATCGAAGAACTCCGCCGTCGTCCCCATGACGCGAAACTGCCGATGACTGTCACCCAGTGAAATCGGCACGATCCAGTCCACTTCGGGCCGCGCTGCGATATCCTGATAGCTTTCCCAAGTGACGTTGTTGGTGGCGTTGCCGATGCGAAAGACGGAATAGAGCAGCAGTTGAACCGAACCGGATCGCGCGCCAACGATCAGGTCGGTGCCCGAGATCGTGTCAGCAAAGCTCGCCCGCGCGCCGGTGCGCACCTTTTCGACGCCGAGGAACAGCGCGACCGACATCGCAATGGCAAGGATCGTCATGCCCACCGTGAGCGAGCGGGCCAGAAGCGACCCGATGGCCAGCCGCAGGATCATGCCGCGACCCTTTCCGCTGTCACGATGTCCTCGATGCGGATCACCCGGTCGAACCGCCGCCCGAGCCGTTCATCATGGCTGACCATGACGAGCGACGATCCCGCCGCCGCCGTCTGATCGAACAGGAGGCTGAGGAACGTGTCCTGCGTGGCGGCATCGAGCGCGGAAGTGGGTTCATCGGCGATGATCAGCGGCGGGGAGCCGATCAGCGCGCGGGCGACCGCGACGCGTTGTTGCTGCCCGACGCTGAGCCGCCCCGCCGACATGCCAAGCACAGCCGCCGGCAGGCCGAGCGCGGCGCAAAGCCGCGCTGCCTCGGCTTCGCCTTCGCCAGCACGGGATCGCCGCGCGGGCGCAAAACGTAGGGGCAGCAGGATGTTATCGGCAACGCGGGCATAGGGCAGCAGGTTGAACTGCTGAAAGATCACGCCGAACTGTTCGGCGCGGAAGCGGTCGCGCGCCCCGGCCCGAAGTGTGCCAAGATCGGTCCCGCCCACTGTCACGGTGCCTCGGTTTGCGATGACGATGCCGCAGATCAGTGACAGCAGCGTGGATTTGCCCGACCCGCTCGCGCCCAGCAGCAGGACGCTTCCTGCCCTTTCGACGCGAAAGGACGGACAGCGAATCGAAAACCCGCCCCGGCCCGGCCATGCGAAAGATACGTCTGCGAGGGCAAGGGCGGGTTCGGTCATGCTCAGTTGAGGGTGAGTGTCGCGGCGTCACGGCTGATTTCGGCGGTGCCTGCGCCTGCATCCGTCACGAACTGCGCCTCGATTTCCTGTGCGTTCTGGAACCGCTCGAAGAACGGGAAGCCCACAGTCGTCACCTTCTCAGGATGTTCACAGGCGAAGATGTAGCGGGCATGGAGTTCGCTATGCGCTGCGCCCTCTTCATGTGCGTGGTCTTCGTCCTTGGCGTGGTCTTCATGTGCATGATCTTCGCCCTTTGCGTGATCGTGCTTTTCACCGTCCTTGTGATCGTCCCCGCCAACATGAAGATGGGCAAGCACTTCTGTGAGCCGACATTCAGCAGCGTCGGGGAGCGTGACGATGTTTTCAGGCATAAGCATTGTGCGGATTGCCGCCTCGACCGCATCCTTGTCGGCATCGGTGCTTGGCGCGTATTCAAATCCGACGATATCCATGCCCGGCGAAGTCAGGTTCATCTGAACGCTGTTTCCTTCGATGGCGAGTTCCAGCAAGCTGACGCCGTGGACATGGGCGCCCATCTCGCGGTTTTCCTGTGCCAGAAGCGGCGCGGCGGCGACAGAGGCCAGAAGGACGAGGGTGATGGATTTCATCATGATTCCTTTCGATCATATTGGAACGCGGTCGCAGGCACACTGCAACGCTGATGGGGCATGCCACGTTGGACAGGGGGGTGGGCTCCGACAGGAGGTGGCACCTTGCGCGGGTGAAAGGCCAAGGTTCCAAGCATACCGCACTCCATGCAATCTTATAGCATTGTCTTGGAGGTATCAGGTATGTGATAACATAACAAGTACATTCTGAAGCGCCCTCTAGGCGCTATTGTCGATTACCTCATCATTTTCGGCGGCGCATCAGTGCGACGCGGAAGTGCCCTCGGCCAGATCACCTCCGATCACGCCCCGGTTTCCTCGTTCCAGCGCCGCTGCATTTCCTCCGGCGATACATCCTCGATGGTCTGGGACAGCATCCAGCGGTGACCGAACGGGTCGAGAAGCAGGGCGCTTCGCTCTCCGAAGCTCTGGTCGGCGGGGGCGCGAAGGACAATGGCACCCGCATGTGCGGCCCGTTTCACAGCGTCGTCGACCGTCGCGGTCGAAAGGTGAAACGTGACAGGACTGCCGCCGACGGTATCAGGGCTGAGCGCACCGAAGTCGGGATACTCGTCCGAAAGCATCATCAGGCTGCCGCCGATGGTCAGTTCGGCATGGCCGATGCGTCCATCCGAAGGGTCGGTCATGATGAAGTTTTCGACTGCATCGAACGCCGCGACATAGAACGCGATGGCATCGGCTGCGCCTTTGACGACCAGATAGGGTGTTAACGACATCCCATGTCTCCTTGACTGTCATGCAAAATAACGTTACGTATCGTATTGTAATGAGTCAAGACCCATCAGAACCGCGCCCCCGAGGGCGACCTCCGAGCCGGACGGCGCGACACAACGCGCTGATCGCCGCGCGCAGGATTTTGGCTGAACAGGGGTTCGGGCGGGTGACCATCGAGGCGGTCGCTGCCTTGTCCGGTGTCGGCAAGCCGACGATCTATCGCCATTGGGCAAATGCGGGCGAGTTGGTGATGGAGGCCCTGATGACGGACCTGCCCGAAAATGGCCCCGTCACCAAGGGGCACTTGCGGGCGGCGCTTAAGGCGCAACTGGAACGTCTCGTTGCGTCATTCGCGACCACACGCGGCCGCCAGATTGCGATGGCACTGGCGGCATCGGACCCTGAAAGCGAGATGACCAAGGCGTTTCGGAACAGGGTGATCCTGTCGAGCCGAGAGCATGGCCGGGCGTTGATCGCCGCTGCTCAGGCAGAGGGCGAGATCGACCGGGTGGAAAATCTCGAGGTCGTTCTCGACATGATCTACGCGCCGCTTTTCTATCGGCTTCTGGCGGGGCACCTGCCGCTCGACGCCGGGTTTGCGGATGCTCTGGTTCAAGAGGCGGACCGCCTGTTATTCACCCCCGACGCACGTCGTCAGGGCCGTTTCTGACGACCCCTTCGCCTGCTCTCGACGCGTCGATCATCGCGACCTCGCGCGCCCGCGCAGTAGCGATCAGGTCGGGGATCAGCGCGGCCTCCGGCATGTTCTTCCAGTATTTCTTCGGCATTTCCTTCATCATCGCGCCGGGGTTCAGGCGCGCGGGGTTGAAGATGGCGGTGAAATAGCCCTTCCAGATGTCCTCGACCGGGTCATCTGCCGCAGCGTCCTTGCGGGATGCGCCCGGCCCCTCGGTCAGGGTTTCGCCATCCCAGTGGACCGACAAGGCGGGGGTCAGGATCGACCAGTGCATGGTGGTGAACCTGTCCACGAAGAACCGGGCATTGGCGCGGATGATGTGATGCTCCGGCTCGAACCAGGCGACGAAGCGGCGCTGGCTATCGGTTTCGATCTCGCGGAACCTCACGAAGGCGCGCATCTTGTGGATGTCGCGACGGATCGTGTCGCAATAGACCTCGATCTGCCGACGCTGCGGGTCGGCCTGATCCCACAGAACCTGCGGTTGATGGATCACCCGCAGCAAAAGGGCATAGAGCCGCGAAAACCTGTGCGGGTCGTTGTGGAGGATGACGCGGCGGGCGAGAGATACAAAATCCTTGTGCACTGTCAGCGCAGGCGCGCAGGCTGGCAGCACGGTGTCACCGGCGAACAGGTCAACCGCATCCGTGCCGACCTGCCACAGCACCTGATCGGCGGGCACCTGTTCGGCGACGAGCGTGCGCGCGGCCGCGCGCCAACCGTCGAAATCATCCTCCGACGCCAGCCTGACGACGCGCAGGGTCATGACGGGAACAGTTCCAGTTGTCGCGGCGGCGGCATGACCAACGCGCGAATATCGGCCTGATCCGCCAGCCTGATCGGCCGCCAGTCCTCGGCGATGATGAAGGGCCGGATCTTTCGGATGGATACCGTGACGCGCGCGATATCCGCCAACCTGATCGACCGCCATCGCCGCGCCTTCAGGATGGCCTGCACCGCCCTGAGCCCCAGGCCGGGCACCCGCAACAACATCTCCTTCGGGGCGCGGTTCACGTCGACCGGGAATGCCTCGCGGAATTTCAGCGCCCAGGCGAGTTTCGGGTCGATGTCTAGCGGCAACATGCCGGTCTTGTCATCCACCGCCGCCGTCACATCCCCGACCGAGAAATCATAACACCGGATCAGCCAGTCCGACTGATAAAGCCGATGTTCACGCATCAGCGGCGGGCGCTGCAAGGGCAGAACAGCGGAGGCGTGGGGGATCGGGCTGAAAGCAGAATAATAGACCCGCTTCAGCGCAAACCGATCATAAAGCGACGATGCGCGCTGCACGATTTCACTGTCGGTCGCGGCATCTGCGCCGACAATCATCTGGGTCGATTGCCCGGCTGCGGCGAAGGCGGGGGCCGATCTGAAATGCTTTCGCGCGTCTTTTCCTTCGTCAATCGACAGCCGCATCGCGCCCATTGCCCGTTCGATCCGGTTTTCGGATTTTTCGGGTGCGAGGCGTTCGAGACCGGCCCTTGTCGGCAGTTCGACATTGATCGACACGCGGTCGGCATGAAGGCCCGCCTTGGTGACAAGGGCTTGATCCGCATCCGGGATGGTCTTGAGGTGGATATAACCCCGGAAATCGTGATCCTCGCGCAGGCTGCGCGCGACCTCGACCAGTTGTTCCATCGTGTAATCCGGGTTGTGGATGATGCCTGACGACAGGAACAATCCCTCGATGTAATTGCGCCGGTAGAATTCCAGTGTCAGGTCCACCACCTCCCGCGCGGTGAAACGGGCGCGGCGCACGTTGGAGGATTTGCGGTTGATGCAGTAGTGGCAGTCGAAAATGCAGCTATTGGTCAGCAGGATCTTCAGCAGGCTGATGCAGCGCCCGTCCGGTGCATAGGCGTGGCAGATGCCGCCGCCGCTGAGGGTGGAGCCGATGCCCTTGCCGCCGCGCGATGTTCGCGCCTTCGCCCCGGACGATGCGCAGGACGCGTCATATTTTGCGGCATCGGCAAGAATGTCGAGCTTTCCGCCAATGTCGAGCTGAGCCATCGTGGCCCCTTTGCGAGTTATGAAAAGCGCTGTTTCAGGCCGATCGAAATCGAGTCGGCATGAGCGAACAAAGATAGAACACGGCGCTTTGAGGGTCAACCGGGTCAGGCAGCATCGCCGGGTAGGGGCGGGGCTTGCCTTGCGGCAATCGGGGGATGATCGCCGAATTGACAAAACTTATTAAAAGAGTCAACTATCCGCCCATCGCAGCCAGCCTGTCACCGGGCGAGCCAATCCGGATGACCGACGCCGTCCCGAAGGGCGCGCGCCCTAAACGAGGCTTCGATGAAACATCTTACCACAGCCGCCATGCTTGCGGCCCTGTTCGCAGCACCCGCAATCGCCGCCGACCGCGCCGCAGTGGTCGACACCTATGCCGACATCGCCGAAGCCGCCTATGGTGACAGCCTCACCTCGGCGAAACGGCTAAGCGCCGCCGTCGATGCCCTGATCGCAGCGCCATCGGCAGAGGCGTTGGAGGCCGCAAAGGCGGCATGGATCACCGCGCGCGTGCCCTATCAGCAGACCGAGGTATTCCGCTTCGGCAACCCGATCGTCGATGATTGGGAGGGGAAGGTGAACGCCTGGCCGCTGGACGAAGGGCTGATCGATTATGTCGATGCAGGCTATGGCGGCCCGACGGACGCGAACGATTACTCTGTGCTGAATGTCGTCGCGAACCCGTCATTTGCGCTGGGCAGCGAAACCGTGGACGCCGCCTCGATCACCCCCGAACTGCTTGCCGAAGTGCTGCACGAGGCGGATGGCGTCGAATCGAACGTCGCCACCGGCTAT
The DNA here is from genome assembly GCA_964352385.1 of uncultured Candidatus Planktophila sp. Lineage (GTDB taxonomy): Bacteria > Pseudomonadota > Alphaproteobacteria > Rhodobacterales > Rhodobacteraceae > Pikeienuella. The sequence continues at coordinate 4,362 of CAYGRU010000047.1, read as the reverse complement.
CACGCCGTTGAATTCCTGCTCTGGGGGCAGGATCTGAACGGTCATGCGACAGGTGCTGGAAACCGCCCGTGGACCGACTATGCGCAGGGCGATGCCTGCACCAATGGCAACTGCGACCGACGCGCGGCCTATCTGAAGGCGGCAACCGATCTTCTCGTCTCCGACCTCGCGTGGATGGCGGAACAGTGGAAGGCGGCAGGCGACGCCCGCGCCGCTGTGACGGGCAATCCCGATGCCGGGATCGTCGCGATGCTGACCGGCATCGGATCGCTGTCCTATGGCGAACAGGCGGGGGAGCGGATGCGGCTCGGCCTCATGCTGAACGACCCTGAGGAGGAGCATGACTGCTTTTCCGACAACACCCATAATAGCCATTTCTATGATGGGCTTGGTGTCCGCAATGTCTGGTTTGGCCGCTATGTCGGGATCGACGGGCGGCTTGTGACCGGCCCCGCACTCGCCGATCTGGTCGCTGACGCGGACCCGGCGCTGGCGGCGGAAACCGGCGCGAAACTTGACGCATCCGTTCTGGCGCTCGGTGCCATCAAGACGGCGGCAGAGGCCGGGTTTGCCTATGACATGATGCTGGAGGCAGGCAATGCGGCAGGCGAGGCGCTGGTGATGGATGCGGTCAACGCGTTGATCGACCAGACCCGCAGCATCGAACGTGTCGTGTCCGCGCTTAGGCTGGAGGCAATCGCCTTCGAAGGGTCCGACAGCCTCGACAATCCGACAGCTGTTTTTCAGTGACCTGCGCCGGGCGGCACTGGTCGCCCAGACACCTTGTCTTGCTCTTGAAAGATATGTAATAACATAACAATATTCCGCCATATGAAGGTGCCAGTCTGGTGCACATTGGCAGGTCAATCCGTCAAATGAGGGACAGAATGAAGAACATTGATGTATTTTCGGTCGTGGCGGTCTTTGCCGCTTCGGCTTTGGGGGTGTCGCAGGCCAGCGCGCAAGATGTTTATCCCCGCCTCGAAGGCAGCATCACCATCGAAGTGGAGAATGATTACACCTTCGACAGCGATGACGTGACGGCGGATGAAACCAACGACCTTTACAACACCACCGAGGCGGCGGTGTCGCTGCTGTTCTCGGCGCAGACCAGCCTCAACGCGACCGTGTTGTTCGAGCCGATCCGCGACCCGGCACGGTTCGAAAGCCGGGAATTCGAGGATCACGGGCTTTATGCCGAGGAAATCTACCTCCGGCATGATTTCGGGGCCTTCGCCGTGCTGGCGGGTAAGTTCGATCCTGCCTTCGGCTTCGCCTGGGAGGCCGCCCCCGGTCTTTACGGCGCGGATTTCGCCGAAGATTATGAGTTGACCGAACGGCTCGGCGGCGCGGTGGAGGTTCCGCTGACCCTTGGCGCGACCGAGGCCGTGTTCACGCTCGCAGCCTTCGCAGCGGATCGGACGTTCCTGTCAGACAGCCTGATTTCGGAGCGGGGCGACACCGACGAGGCGGATGGCGGCGTGTCAAACACCGATGCGCCGGAAAGCTTTGTCGCCGCGCTTTCGGGCGAGGCGGATGACCTCGGCTGGACGGTCGCCTTTCGCCGTCAGGCGAAGGGCGTCGGTGATACGGATGACGAATGGGGCTTCGTCGCGGGCGTCACCGCCCCGCTCGGCGGTGATCTCGGGATCGAGGGATTGGCCGAGGCCGCATTCTTTCCGAAATTCGACGGCGGGCCGGATTCGGCGCTTTACATGACGCTGGGTCTGTCCGCCCCGGTCGGCCCTGTGACGCTGTCTGGTGTCTATTCGCTTCGCGAAATGGAAAATGCGCCGACCGATCACCTCGCCACATTCTCCGCTGAATATGAGATTGCGGAGAATGCGGTGATCGGCGCGGGCTATCGTTTTGGCCGCGAAGGCGGTGATGACAGCCACACTGTCGGTGTGCTGTTCCTCTATGAGTTCGGGTTCTGACATGCGCTTGCGGGTTGCCCTTCTGATAACTGTGTGCGCGGCCAGTTCTGCGCTTGCAGCCGAACCGCATCTTTCCCCTGCCCCGCGCACCGGGGCGGGGGCGGCGCGGATCGAGACGATCCTCGCGCCGCCGAATGATTTCAGCACGTCGCAGCGGTTTGAGGCGCTTTCCGCTGGCGCGGCGACCGTGCGGGCGCGGCGGGATGCCGACGCGTTCTCTCAGCCTGCCGCAACGCTGTCCTTTGCGCAGGAGCTGGACTTCAAGGTCGGGAACGGGCTGTTCAGAAAGTTCTGGGTTTCCTCGCCTTCGTCAACTCTCGCATCGGACGGGCTTGGCCCGCTTTACAACGCCCGCGCCTGCCAAAGCTGCCATGTGAAGGATGGGCGCGGTCATGCCCCGGACGGGCCGGAGGATGACGCCGTTTCGATGCTGGTGCGCATCGCAGTGCCCGGCGGCGCGAGGCCGGAAATCGCGGATTGGATCGCGACGCAGCCGCACCCTGCCTATGGCGGCCAGATACAGGATTTCGGCGTGGCCGGCGTGCCTGCCGAAGCGCGCGTTGCGGTCACATGGGAGGAATTCGAGGTCGCGCTTTCAGGCGGAGAGACGGCGCGCCTGCGCCGCCCGCGCTGGCGGCTGGACGGCCCGGCCTATGGCGCGATTGTGCCGGATGCGATGCTGTCGCCGCGCGTCGCGTCGCCGATGATCGGGCTGGGGTTGCTGGAGGCGATCCCGGCAGCGGATATCCTCGCCGGTGCTGACCCGGAGGATGCGGATGGCGACGGCATTTCGGGCCGCGCGGCGTTTGTCCCCTCTCTGGTCCATAACGTGCCGACGCTGGGGCGGTTCGGCTGGAAGGCGGGCAGGCCGACCGTCGCCGAACAATCTGCCGCCGCGTTTTCGGGCGACATGGGGATTTCATCACCACTGTTCCCCGCCGGGGCAGGCGATTGCACGGCTGTGCAGACGAAATGCCGCGCCGCGCCGTCCGGGGCCGGTGTGGGGGAGACGGAGATCGACGCGAAAGCGTTCGACCTCGTCAGCTTCTATGCCTCCAACCTCGGCGTGCCTGCCCGGCGCGATGTCGATGACCCGGAGGTGTTGCGCGGCAAGCAGATGTTTTATGCAGCAGGTTGTGTCACCTGCCACCGTCCTGCTTTTGTCACCCATCGCCTGCCCGGCGCGCCGGAGCGGAGCTTTCAGTTGATCTGGCCCTATTCCGACCTTCTGTTGCACGACATGGGTGAAGGTCTGGCGGATGGGTTCGCCGAGGGCCGCGCGACCGGGCAGGAATGGCGCACGCCGCCGCTTTGGGGGCTTGGCCTGTCTGCGCGGGTGACGGGCCATAACCAGTTGTTGCACGATGGGCGGGCGCGCGGGCCGCTCGAGGCCATCCTTTGGCATGGCGGCGAGGCGGAGGCCGCCCGCGCGCATGTCGTCGCGATGCCGCCGGTGGACCGGGCCGCCCTGATACGTTTTCTCGGGAGCCTTTGATGCGCAGACTGATTTTTGCCCTCGCCCTTCTCGGCGCACCTGCTATCGCCGATGATGTCGTGCGGGATGTGGTTGAGGGTCATATCCTGCCGGGGTTTTCGCGACTGGAGGGCACCGCCGCCGTGCTCAGCGCAGCAGCGCAAGCGAATTGCGAAGCGCAATCGCCAATGCTGCGCGGGGCCTATCAGGATGTGTTCGATGCGTGGATGGCTGTTTCGCACCTCCGCTTTGGGCCGACCGAGACGGGGATGCGTGGCTTTGCGCTGGCCTTCTGGCCCGACCCGAAGGGCGCGACGCCGAAGGCATTGCGCGCTTTGGTGTCCGGCGATGTGCCGCTTGACGATCCTGTGGTCTTCGCCGCGCAATCTATTGCCGCGCGGGGCCTCTTTGCGCTGGATGCGCTGCTTTATGATGATGCTTTCCTGAAGGCTGAGCCGGAGACGCGGCGCTGCGCACTGGTCCGGGCCGTCGCAACGGATATTTCGCTGACGACCGCCGCCATAGTGAAGGACTGGCGTGACGATCACGGCCCCCGGATGCGCGCCGCCGGTGCCGATGAGCTTTACCGCAGCCCGGAGGATGCGCGCCGCGCGCTGCTGACTGCGCTGTCCACCGGGCTTGAGTTCACCGCCGCCGTGCGGCTCGGCCTGCCGATGGGGACGTTCGAGCGCCCGCGCCCGAACCGGGCGGAGGCGTGGCGTTCCGACCGGCCGCTGCGCAATGTCCGCCTTTCGCTCGCCGCGCTGCACGACCTTGCGGCCCGGTTGTCGGCAGCCGCGCCCGAAGGTGCCGCAACGGTGGACGAAACCTTCGCGCGGGGGAAGGCATTGGCAGCCGATCTTGACGACCCGCGCCTTGCCGGGGTCGCTGACCCTTCGGGGCGGCTGAGGGTCGAGGCATTGCAACAGGCGGTGGAGGCTGCGCGCCGCG
>CAYGRU010000046.1:0-26859 GCA_964352385.1 uncultured Candidatus Planktophila sp. | reverse complement strand
AGCGCCGCCTCCACCAGCACGGCATAGCTGCGCCCACCTTCACCGGGATCGGAGGCGGAGATGACGGCGACGATCCGGCCATTCTGGAACACCGGCGCGCCAGAGGTGCCGTTGATGCTGTCGCAATTCAGCGCGAGGCTGTCCTGAAACCGCTCCACCACCTGACAGGGTTCCTGGATGGACAGCACCGTCTCGCGCCCCCGGCCATAGCTGACCAGGGTGACATCGGCCCCGGCTTCGGGTGCGGGGCCGGTTTCAAAGCTGCGCGCCTCCACCCTCGTGATCGGGGTTTCGAGCGTGACGACCGCCAGATCACCCGCAACGATCACCTTGCCATCACCGCGAAAGCCGGACCAGTCGGGATGCAGCGCCGTCGCCACGCCCCGGCGATGCGCGGTATAGACCCCGGCGCGCAGCCCGGCGACGAAGCGCAAGGTCCGGGCCGGAACCTCGGCGCCCGATGCCTCGTCCACCACGCAATGGGCGGCGGTCAGCACGGTTTTGGGTGCGATCAGCGCGCCCGAACAGAACCCGCCCTTGTCGTGGTTCAGCCTGCCCACACCGCTCCACCCGGCCTGTTCGTCGATTGTCAGGATGCGGCGCGGCTCCGGCTGCTGCGACAGGGCGGCGGCGGGGCCAATACAGACCAAGGCGAGGATGAATGCGCGGATCATTGCCCGATCCTAACGCGGGATCGCCGCCGTGACAGCCCGAAGATTGCAGGTGTGATCGGGGCGGATCATTCTGCCGCAATCTGCCCGCCGTCCCCCATTGCCGCCGGGCGCGGGCCGCCGGTTGCCCAATCCAGCAATTCGACCGTGTGGACCACCGGCACCGCCATCGCCGATCCGATCTGCATCATGCAGCCGATATTCCCCGCCGCGATCACGTCCGGCTCCGTCGCCGCCAGATGCCCGACCTTTCGCGCCTTCAGGATCCCGCTGATTTCGGGTTGCATCAGGTTGTAGGTGCCCGCCGAGCCGCAACAAAGATGCGGCTCCGCCGGTTCGCGGACCTCGAATCCGGCCTTTTTCAGCAGGGTCTTCGGGTGGGTCTTGATCTGCTGACCATGCTGAAGCGAACAGGCGGAATGATAAGTCACCCGCAGCGGCGGCACCGCGCCGGTTGGCGCAAGGTCAAGCTGCATCAGCACCTCCGACACGTCGCGCGCGATGGCGGCAACGCGTGCCGCCTTGTCCGCCCAGGCCGGATCGGTGCGGAACATGTGGCCATAATCCTTCACCGTCGTGCCGCAGCCCGATGTGTTGATGACAATGGCATCGAGGCCCCCGCCATCCATTTCGGTAATCCACGCGTCGATATTCCTTGCCGCCGTCCGGTGGCTTTCATCGGTCTTGCCCATGTGATGGGTCAGCGCACCGCAACAGCCCATCCCCTTCGGGATCACCACCTCGACACCGAGCCGGGTCAGAAGGCGGATGGTCGCCTCGTTGATATCGGTGTTCAGCGCCCGCTGCGCGCAGCCGGTCATCAGCGCGACGCGCATCTTTTTCGGGGCGGTTGCCTGATGCGTCTGCGGGTCCTCCATCCGGCTCGGCGGCGGCATCGAAGCAGGCGCGAAGGCGACCATCGAGCGGAGCTTGCCGGGCAAGAGAAAGGCGAAAGGCTTGGCCATCCGCGCGCCCAGCATCGCGAAGCGGAACCGGGTCGGATAAGGCAGGATGCGCGCCAGAAGCCAGCGCAGGGCACGGTCGTCCAGCGGGCGCTTGTAGGTCTGTTCGATATGCTCGCGGGCATGATCGACGAGATGCATGTAATGCACGCCCGACGGGCAGGTCGACATGCAGGCGAGGCAGGACAGGCAGCGGTCAATATGCTTGACGGTCTTTTCATCCGCCGGGCGGCCCGTCTCCAGCATGTCCTTGATGAGGTAGATGCGCCCGCGCGGGCTGTCCAATTCATCCCCCAGCACCTGATAGGTCGGGCAGGTCGCCGTGCAGAACCCGCAATGGACGCAGGACCGCAGGATTTCATTCGCACGCTTCAGCGCGGGCACCTTGAGCTGATCTTCGGTAAAATTCGTCTGCATTGGATCAGCCCCTCATCCGGCCAGGATTCAGAATGGATTTCGGATCGAACCCGGCGCGCACCCGTGCGGTCAGGGCGGCGAGCGGTGCCGCCTCCGGCTCGAACACATCGACGGCGGCGCGGGTGGCGGCGCTGGCGCGCACCAATGTCGCATGGCCGCCGGTTGCGGTCGTGCGGGCGCGGATCGCGGTGGCACCGGCATCGCCGGCCTCCGGCACCAGAAGCCAGATCAGCCCGCCGCCCCAATCATAGAACGCTTCGGCATCCATCGTATCCTTCAGTGCGGCGACCAGCGGCGGTGCGTCGCTCGGCTTGACCGACAGACGCCACACCGCGCCTTCGCGCCCGTGGAACGGCGCAACATCGCGGATATCGCGCCAAAGCGCGGCGCTGTCCTCCGCCCCGATGATCGACGCCGCACCGAAGCGTTTCAGCGTCGTCACAAGGGCCGGGCCGCGATGCGCGATCTGGCTGTCGAACCCTTCGATCCGCACCATCGTGCGCCCGTTGGCGTGGGCAGCACCGGACACGTCATAGGGTGACCCAAGCGCCGCCGACAGCGCCTTGATCGCGGTCGCATCGTCCAGCCCCTCGATCAGGACCGTTGCGCATGCCTCCGGCGCGGGCAGAACCTTCAACGCCACCTCGGTGATGATGCCGAGCGTGCCCCAGCTTCCGGCCATCAGTTTCACGAGGTCATAGCCGGTGACGTTCTTCATCACCCGCCCGCCATTGCGGATGATGTCGCCGCGTCCGTCGATGAAGCGAAGGCCGAGCATACTGTCGCGGGCCGCCCCGGCCTGAATGCGGCGGGGGCCGGAGATGTTGAGCGCCGCCACCGCGCCGATGGTCGGCGCGCCGGTGGAGCCGAGCAGGGCGCGGTGATCCATCGGCTCGAACGCCAGACGCTGATGTTCGGCTGCCAGCGCCGCTTCGATGTCCGACAGCGGCGTCCCTGCCCCGGCCACGATGGTCAGCGCGCCCGGCTCGTAAAGGGAAATGCCGCTGAGCGACGCAGTGGAGACGACCTTCGCCGCCTGCACCGGGCGGCCGAGGTCACGGCGGGTGCCGCCGCCGGTGATTTCCAGCGGCGTGCCACTGTCATGGGCGGCGCGGACCTCGCCAGCAAGGGCGGTTTCGGCGTCGGAATAGATCGTGTCGAGCATCGGGGCTTTCCTGTCGGGCCGCGCTGACGCGCGGTGCCTTCGGCGAGGATATTTGGCGGAAGTGGAAACCGTCAGGCGGCGCGCCGCGAGGCGGTGCTGGCGATCGGGAACACCTTGGCCGGGTTCAGCAGCCATTTCGGATCGAACGCGTCCTTGACCCGCAACTGCGCCTCAAGGTCCCCAGCGGAATACTGATGCAGCATCAGGTCGCGCTTTTCGACGCCGACGCCATGCTCGCCGGTCAAGCAGCCGCCGACCTCGCAGCACAACTTGAGGATTTCCGCGCCGAAGGCCTCGCAGAGTTCCAGATCGCCGGGCTTGTTCGCATCGAACAGGATCAGCGGATGCATGTTGCCATCACCCGCATGGAACACATTGGCGACGTCGAGGCCGAATTCCTTGGACATCTCGGAAATGCGGCGCAGCACGAACGGCAGTTCGTTCACCGGGATCGTGCCGTCGAGGCACATGTAATCGTTGATCTGCCCCATCGCGCCGAACGCCGCCTTGCGGCCCTTCCAGATCAGTGCGCTCTCTTCGGCACTGGCGCTTTCGCGCAATTCGGCAGGGTTATGGCGGCGGGCGATCTCGGCGATCTTGCCAAGCTGGTCGTCGATCTCGGCGTCGGAGCCTTCGACCTCCACGATCAGAAGCGCCTCCACATCCGGGTAACCCGCCCCGGCGAAGGCCTCGCAGGCGCGGATGCAGGGGCGATCCATGAACTCGATCGCGACCGGCAGGACACCGGCGCGTATGATGTCGGACACGCAGGCCCCCGCAACCTCGTTCGAATCGAACCCCATCAGGATCGGGCGCGCGCCCTCAGGCTTCGCGAGAATCCTCAGTGTTGCTTCGGTGACCACACCAAGCTGACCCTCTGACCCGCAGATGACACCCAAGAGATCGAGCCCGCCCGCATCGAGATGCGCGCCGCCGATGTCGATGATCTCGCCTGCCATCGTCACCATCCGCACGCCCAGCAGGTTGTTGGTCGTCACGCCGTATTTCAGGCAATGCGCGCCGCCGGAATTCATCGCGATGTTGCCCGCGATGGCGCAGGCAAGCTGGCTTGATGGGTCGGGGGCATAGAAGAACCCCTCCGCCTCCACCGCCCCTGTCACGGACAGGTTCGTGCGCCCGGTCTGGACCCGGATGAAACGGTTTTCAGTATCGGTTTCAAGCACATCCGCCATGCGTGCGACGCCGAGGATCACACAATCCGCCGTCGGCAAAGCCCCCCCGGCCAGCGAAGTGCCGGAGCCGCGCGGCACCACCGGCACACCCATTTCATGACAGATCTTCAGAACTGCGGCGACCTCCTCTGTGGTCGAGGGCAGAACGGCGGCGAGCGGCGGGCATTTGTAGGCGGTCAGGGCGTCGCATTCATAGACCTTCACCTCCTCCGCCTCGTGGATCACGGCATCTTTGGGCAGAACCTCCTGCAACCGCGCGACGATTTCCGGCTTGCGGGCGAGGACGAAGGCGCTCGGGACGGGCATTTCCATGTGCTGCGCTCCTGATTGGTCGAATTGGTATTTTTATATTACCAATTTTCCGATTGTGAAAGCCCCAAACGATGGGCAGTTTCGCCGCATGATGAGTGAACCGCAAATCTGGCTGGCACAGCTTACGCTTTGGGACGCGATGGCGCTCGGCTATCTTGCGCTGGTGTTCTGGGCGATCGGCTGGTCGGTGACCCATCACCCGCGCGGATGGTTGTCGACCGGCGAGATGGTATCGGCCTATCGCCTGCTGTGGATGCGGCGCGCGGCGCGGCGGGATGTGCGGGTGACCGATATCACGCTTCTCGGCCTTCTGCGCACCGGGGCCAGTTTTCTGGCATCCATGACCATGTTCGCCATCGGCGGCGCGGTGGCATTGCTGGGGCAGATCGACCTTCTTGAATCACTGGCGCAGGATGTGGTCGGGGGGTTCGGCGCACCGCGCGCGACGCAGCAGGTCAAGTTGCTGTGCCTGATCGGTATCCTTGTCTATGCGTTTCTGAAATTCGTCTGGTCGATCCGGGTTTTCGGCTATTGCGCCGTCGTGATGGGGGCGATGCCGGGCGACCAGGCGCATGACACGGACGAGGAAATCGAGCGGGAGGCGAGCCGCGCTGCCGAATTGAACCGGCTGGCCGCGCGCAACTTCAATGACGGTCTGCGCGCGATCTATTGCGGCCTTGCGATGCTCGCCTGGTTTCTTGGCCCGCTGGCCTTCGCCTGCGCGACGACGTTGACCGGCATCATGCTGTTCCGGCGGGAATTCGCGTCAGATACCCGCGCTGCGCTGCGGTTCGGAGCGTTCCGCTGACGGCCCGCCAAGCGCATTCTGCGCCGCAAGCCAAGCCTCCAGCCTGTCTCGCAATCCGGTCGCGCCCGATTGAAGTTCCGCGTCGATCAGGCGTGCAGCCTCCGACAGGTCGATGGCGCGCAGCGCATATTTGACCCGACCGATGGAGGCCGGGCGCATCGACAGGGCGCGAAACCCGATGGCAGCAAGCGCAACCGCATCGGCGGCGCGGCTGGCGGCCTCGCCGCAGAACGAGATCGGCGTGCCCGCTGCATCCGCCCGTGCCACGATCATCTTCAGGAAGGTCAGGAAGGGCGCGCTCAGCGGATCATAAAGCTTGCGCACCCGCTCGTTCCCGCGATCTGCCGCATAGAAGAACTGCATCAGGTCATTGCCGCCAACCGACAGGAAATCGACCTCGCGAAAGAACTTGTCGGAGGCATAGGCCAGCGACGGCGTTTCCAGCATCGCGCCGATCTTCAGGTCATCCGGCATCGGGCGGCCCCGCCGCCGCAGGTGTTCGCGGGTTTCCAGCATCATGTCGCGGGCGCGGTAGAACTCCGTCTCGTCTGCGATGAAGGGGAACATCACGATCAGCGGCCGCGCCCCGGCACCGTTCAGCAGCGACTGAAACTGCATCTTCATCGCCAGGGGCTTGTCCAGCCCGACGCGCACGGCACGCCAGCCAAGTGCCGGGTTTTCCTCCGGTGTCCGCTTCAGATAAGGGAGAATCTTGTCCGATCCGATGTCGAGCGAGCGGAAGACAACCGGCACGCCCTGCGCGGCGTCCAGCACCTGACCATAAAGCGTCGCCTGCGCCCCCCGGCGCGGCAGGGTCGGGCGGGTCATGAACTGCAATTCGGTGCGGTATAGCCCGACGCCGGAGGCACCGCTTTCAAAGAGTTGTGGCATATCCGACAACAGACCGGCGTTGATGTTCAGGCTGATCGTGACCCCGTCAAGTGTGGTCGCCGGTTTGTCGCGCAGGGCGCGGAACCGTGCCTCCGCCTCCGCCACCGTCGCGATCTTTTCGCGGTAGGCATCGCGCACATTTTCCAGTGGGCGCAGGAAGGCTGCGCCCAATGCGCCGTCGACGATGATCGCATCGCCGTTTTCGGCATCGGCGACGATCCGCTCCGCCCCGACCACCAGCGGGATCGCCAATGCCCGCGCGACGATGGCGGCGTGAGATCCGACCGCGCCTTCTTCCAGCACCACAGCCCGCACGCGCGCACCATGATCCAGCAGCTCCCCCGGCCCGATGGAGCGTCCGACGAGGATGGCACCATCCGGCATCTCCCGCGCCTCCGCCCGGCCCAGCCGCCGCAGCAGGCGGTTCGCGAGATCGTCAAGGTCATGCAGCCGGTCGCGCAGATAGGGGTTCGCCGCCCGTTCCATCCGGCTGCGGGCGGAGGATTGCACCCGCTCCACCGCGACCTCGGCAACAACACCCGCATTCACCGCCTCACGCAGGCGGCGCAGCCAGCCCTTGTCATGGGCGAACATGCGATAAGCCTCCAGCACGTCGCGATATTCGGCGGAAGCGCCTGAAAGGTCGGCCTCGACCAGCGCATCGACCTCGTCGCGGATGCCCGCCATCGCCACTGTCAGCCGTTCCTGTTCGCCCTCGACATCTTCGGTGAACGGGTTGGTGATGGCGATCTTCGGTTCGTGCAGATGAACGATGCCGATGGCCGCGCCGTCGGACGCCCCGACCCCGCGATAGGATTTCGGGGCCTGCCGTGCGAGGTCGAACCCCTCGCCTGTCAACTGCCCGGCATCCGCCATTTCCGCGATCACCATCGCCGTCACTTCAAGCGCGTCGATCTCGTCCTCGGTGTAGTCGCGGGATACGGCGTTCTGCACCACCAGCACGCCCATGACCTTGCCGAGCCGCTGAATCGGAACGCCGCAGAAAGACGTATAGATTTCCTCGCCGGTTTCGGGCCGGTATTCGAAACCGGGCGCATTCGGCGCATCGGTGGTGCTGTAGGGTTCCGCCCGCTGGGCGATGCGGCCGACCAGCCCCTGCCCGACGCGCATCCGGGTGCGGTGCACCGCCTCGGCCCGCAGGCCCTCGGTCGCGCACAGCTCCAGCGTGGTTTCGTCGCGGCGCAGATAGATCGAACAGACCTCGGCCACCATGCTGGAGGCGATGACATTGACGATCTTGGTCAGGCGCGCCTCCGCGTCGCCTGGCTGTGCCATCACCTGGCGCAACCGGCGGAGCAAGACGCGTGAACCGACATCGCCGCCCGGCATCAAGTTCCACCCCTGTCTGCCCGGTCATGACAACCGGGCGCTGTTCATCCTCGTCTAGGCCTTGTCCAGCCCGAACGCGCCGTGCAGCGACTGCACCGCGAGTTCCATGTATTTTCGGTCAATGAGGACACTGACCTTGATCTCGGAGGTTGTAATCACCTTGATATTCACCCCGTCCGCAGCAAGCGCCGCAAACATCTTTTGCGCAACCCCGGAATGCGACCGCATCCCGACGCCGACGACAGAAACCTTCGCGACATCGTCATCGACGACCATGTTGCGGTAGCCGATTGCCGGATGGGCATCTTCCAGCACCTTGCGCGCCCGGCTCACGTCATCGACCGGGCAAGAGAAGGTCATGTCGGTGAACCCCTCCTCAGAAATGTTCTGGACGATCATGTCCACGTTCACGCCGCCATCGGCGAGCGGCCCGAAGATCGAGGCTGCAATACCGGGCTTGTCGGCCACTTGCAGCAGCGTGATCTTTGCCTGACCGCGTTCGGCGGCGATCCCGGATACGACGTTCTTTTCCACGATTTCCTCCTCTGGGCAAACCAATGTGCCCGGATCGTCACTGAAGCTTGACCGCACCATCAGCTTGACCTTGTAATTCATCGCCAATTCAACCGAACGGGTCTGAAGCACCTTGGCCCCGAGCGAGGCCAACTCAAGCATTTCTTCGAACGAAATCCGGTCCAGCTTGCGCGCCTTGCGCTCGATCCGCGGATCGGTCGTGTAGACCCCGTCGACATCGGTATAGATATCGCACCGTTCAGCGTTCAGCGCGGCGGCAAATGCGACGGCGCTGGTATCCGATCCGCCCCGGCCAAGCGTGGTGATGCGGCCTTCTGGGCTGATGCCCTGAAAGCCCGCAATCACCGCATGCATGCCCTCGGCAAATTTCGCGTCCAGCTTTGTCGTATCGATTCCGGTGATCCGGGCTGCGCCGTGGGCCGAAGTCGTGTTCACCGGCACCTGCCATCCGGCCCAGCTTCGGGCGGGGACACCCAGTTCCTGAAGCGTCAGCGCCATGAGGCCGCTTGTCACCTGCTCACCGCTGGCGACGACGCTGTCATATTCGCGCGCGTCATAGAATCCGGGGCTGTTCGCGCCCGGCGTTTCGGATGCCTGCCGGACATATTCGACCAGCTTGTTCGTCTCGCCCGACATGGCAGAGACGACGACGGCGACATCGTAACCCGCATCGACCTCGCGTTTAACCTTCAGCGCAGCATTCCGGATCCGTTCCATATCGGCGACGGATGTGCCGCCAAATTTCATCACCAGACGGGGCTTTGCAGACGACATCTCGAACCGCTCCTTCAGGCCGCCCGTGCGACGGCGGGGCCGCTATATCGCTGGCCCCGCGCCATCGCAAGCCGCACCGATGGGGCGGCTGTGCGGGAATGCTCTTCTGGACAAGGGCTTTGGCGGCTAGCCTGGCCTGATGAACGCCGCAGCCCGACCCGCCATCCGATACAGGTCGATCGATCAGGCCGATGCCGTATATCGGGCCTGTCTGTCCCTGATGCGGCTCTGCCAACTCTATGCCTTCTGGCTGTTGCTGGAGGTATGTTTGCGGCCACTGCTGTTCCTTAACCAGTGGCTGCTTCATGGCGGCGAGTCGTTGATGGCCGTGTTCGGCACCTATCAGCCGGGGCCACCACCGGACACCGGCCTGCTGACCATGACCACGCGGTCGGCTGAGGATTTGCCCGCACTGCTGCTGGTCTGGATCGGCTTCGCCTTCATCTCACGCCTGCGCCTGCCACCGGTGATCGTTCTCACAGGGATCGTCGTCATCCTGTTCAACCTGATGCGAACCCATCACCACGTGATCGTGAACAATGGCGGGATGCTTGCCGAAATGGCCGCAATTGTGAAACCGGCGCCGCCGGGGATGGCGGATGCGATTGATCTGGCCGAAGGCGCCGTTTTTGCAGGGTGGGCGCTGTTTCACCTTCAGTTTCTCTACATGTCCTTTCGCAGCTATCTGCTGGTCCGGCGCATGCCGCCGATCGCGCGGGCATCACTTGACGAATATCGTGAGGGGGATTCCCTGATTTGCGCGACCACCGCGCGGCTTCTGATGCTGCCGCAGGCCGTCGTCCACGCACGGCGGCGCGGGCTGACCGCCCTTCTGATGATCTTTGCCGGGCTGGCAAACACCGTCAATTACTGGCTCCTGTTGATGGCGTGGATGCTGATCCCGGTGCTGACCCTGACCGTATGGCTGCTGGCGAAACTGATCTTCCCCGATGGCGTCGGCGCAGCATGGCAGGTCGATCCCACCGGCGCGATGCTCGACATGGCCGTGCTTGCGGTCGCGCCGGTGCTGATGATCGTGCTGATCGTCTCGGTCTTCTTCTATTTCCGCATTCTGATCAAAAAGGCGGTCCGGTTCGGGCAAGGCTTCATGCGGCGTTCACTGGTGGAGGCGCAGGGGTCTGACAGGCGGGCGCCGATCCTGTTCCTTCGCTCGTTTCTCGACGATCAGGTCGCGCTCCAATCCGGCCCGATGGGCTTGGAGCAATGGCAGTTCGACGGCACCTCGCGGCACCTGTCACTGGATCACCTGATCGCGGAGGAAGGTGTCGCCTTCGGCCCGACCGTCGCGCTCGGCAATCCCGACGATCCGGCGCCTCCCTATGGCGTTGCGCGCGGATATTTCGACCATGCGGACTGGCAAGCGGCGGCGGCGCAGCTTTGCGCGGATGCAAGCGCCATCATCTTTGTTCTCGACAGCACCGAGGGCGTGGCGTGGGAGATCAATCACATCGCCTCGCGAGGTCACGCCGCAAAAACGCTCTTTCTTCTCGCGCCGGGTGATATCGGTGCGGATCAGAACGGTGAGGGGCCGCTGCTGTCGCGCGTCATGATGCGGCTCGGGCACGAGCCGTCTGCGGTGCGGGATGCGCTGCGCCTGCCGGATATCTTCGGGATGGAGGTGTCGGAGAGAGGCGACATCACGCTCCTGACCCTGGGCGACCCCTCCGGCTATGGCTATCTGATCGCCTTGCGTTCGTTCCTGCGGCGACGCCTCGATCCGGGCGCGCCGGGGGCTGATCTTGCCGGGCCCTGAGGATCAGTCGTTCCGCTTCGGCAGGAATGGCAAGGGGGCAACCGGAATGCCTTCGTCAATCAGCGCCTTCGCCTCTTCACGGGTGGCCTCACCGTGGATGGCGCGCGCCTCGACCTCGCCGAGGTGCATTTTGCGGGCCTCTGATGCGAACCGCTTGCCGACATGGTGCGAATTTCGCTCGATTTCCGCGCCCAAGGCGGCAAGGCGCGCCTGAATTTCAGCGGGCAACGGCCCGGCAAGCATCGAGGCAGGCGCGGCGGGGTCGGCGGACGCGGCTTCACTCCCCACCGTATTGACGCGCGGTGCCATCAAGGCCTTTTTCACATCGGCACCACCGCAGATCGCGCATGTCACCAGGTCCGCTTCGACTTGCGTGTCGAAGGCGGCGGAATTGGCGAACCAGGCCTCGAACCGGTGGCCATCTGCGCATGTGAGGTCGTAGCGGATCATGATACTGCCTTTCGCATCGCCTGTTATGTATATGACATTTCTGCGAAGGCAATCTGACTTCTTTCCGTGTCCCACTTCCGCTATGACCCTTCGATGAGGTTCTTTCTCCCCCTTTTTGCCGGATTGGGTGCGGCGCTCGGTTCTGCCGGCGCTGCCGCCATGTGGGATTCACCGTGGCTGGCCGCGTTGTGCGGCGGGATTGGCGCGGTGGTCTTTGCCATTCTGGCACTGATCCCCAACGACAAGGCCTCCCCTGCCGCCACCCCGTCGCAGCGGCAGATCAAGCCCAGCCTTGCGATCTGGGACAATCTGCCTGCCCCGATCGTGCTGGTCGATCAGTTCTCGCGGATTGTCCGACTGAACGATGCGGCGCGCGGTCTGTTCGGCGATGTGTCGCCGGAGGAGCCGCTGGTCGCCGCGATCCGATCACCCGATCTGATCGACGCGCTGGAGGACCTCTTGTCCGACGGTCAGCCGCGCGACCTCAGTTTCACCCAGATGCAGGGCCGCTCGCGCCGGTCGCTCGCCGCGCGCATCCGGGCGCTGGATGCCGATCCCGCGTATCAGGATCAACAGCGCGCACCGGCTGCGGTGATCCTGATCGAGGATCACACCCAGATGAAGCAGGTCGAATCGATGCGCCAGGACTTCATCACCAATGCCAGCCACGAATTGAAGACCCCGCTCGCCTCGATCATCGGATTCATCGAAACCCTGCAAGGCCCGGCGCGCGAGGATGAGGCCGCACGGCACAAGTTCCTCGGGATCATGGCCAAGCAGGCCGACCGGATGAAACGGCTGGTCGAGGACCTTCTGTCATTGAACCGGATCGAGATGAACACCCATATCGCACCGACCGGGCGCGTCGATCTCGGGGCGCTGGCGCATGAGATTGCCGCCGCACTGGCACCGGTGGCGCAGTCAGGCGAAGCGCAGATAGCCATCACAGCCCCAACGAAAGGGCCAATGGTGGTCGGAGACCGCGATCAACTTGCACAATTGCTGACCAACTTCGTCGACAATGCCATCAAGTATGGTGGCAAGGGCGTCCAGGTGACCATCACAATGGCGGATGATGCCCCCGAATGGCCGGGAAAAGTCGGATTGTCGGTGCGCGACACCGGCCCCGGCATCCCACGAGAGCATTTGCCGCGCCTGACGGAACGGTTCTATCGCGTGTCCGCCACACACAGTCGATCAGTCGGCGGAACCGGCCTCGGACTGGCCATCGCAAAGCATATCGCACAGCGCCACAGGGGCGATATCGCAGTCAGATCAACACTTGGCGAGGGCAGCGAATTCACCTTGTGGCTGCCTCGATTGCCGCGTTCCGAGTCGTGACAAACCCACTTTCAAAACCGATAGCAAAAACGACCTTACGATAATTTTCATTTATTTATCAATATCTTAATTTGTCATCAAAATGTCAGATCACCTTCATAAAAGGCGTTCACGGGGTTTCTAGGTTCGCCGCATGGATTTCACCATTCGGGTGGAATCATGCCCTGGCGCTTCTGGCGCTTCAATTGGAGAGTGATCCATGAAATCTCGTATCGCAGCAGCCGCATTGATCGGCGCAACCATCGCAGTTGCAGGGGCCGCGCAGGCCCGTGACCAGATCCGTATCGTCGGGTCTTCGACTGTTTTCCCGTTTTCGACCGCAGTTGCAGAAACCTTCGGCAAGACCACAAGCTTCCCGACCCCGGTCGTTGAGAGCACCGGCTCCGGCGGCGGGTTGAAGCTGTTCTGCGCAGGCGTCGGCGTCGATCACCCCGACATGACCAACTCTTCGCGTCGCATCAAGGCGTCGGAAATCAAGCTTTGCGCCGACAACGGTGTTGAAGCTGTTGAGTCCATCGTCGGCTTCGACGGCATCGTCGTTGCAAACGCAAAGAACTCCCCCGATTTCGCGCTGACCCGCGAGCAGATCGTGATCGCACTGGCCGAGCAGGGCCCGAAGCCGACGATGTGGTCGGAAATCGATCCTTCGCTGCCCGCGATCAAGATCGAAGTGCTTGGCCCGCCGCCGTCCTCCGGGACCCGCGACGCGTTCGAAGAGCTCGTGATGGAAGAAGGCTGTGAAGGCGCGAAGATCGAATGCGAAGGCATCTCGATCCGCACCGATGGCGCATACATCGAATCCGGCGAAAACGACAACCTGATCGTGTCCAAGCTGGAAGCCAACCCGAACGCACTCGGCATCTTCGGTTTCTCGTTCCTCGACCAGAACGCAGACAAGCTGAAGGGCGCGAATGTTGACGGCGTTGAGCCGACTTTCGACAACATCGCTTCCGGCGACTATCCGGTGTCCCGTTCGCTCTACTTCTACGTGAAGAAGCAGCACATCGGCGTCATCCCCGGCATCATGGAATATGTTGCCGAGTTCGCATCTGACGAAGCCACCGGCGACGAAGGCTACCTGATCGACAAGGGCCTGATCCCGCTGCCGGCTGCACAGCATGCCAAGAACATCGAAAACGTGATGGCCACCAAGGTCATCGCTGAAGGCGACCTCTGAGCCTTGTAAAATGACGGTGCGCGCCCCGGCGCGCACCGTCCCT
The DNA here is from genome assembly GCA_964352385.1 of uncultured Candidatus Planktophila sp. GTDB lineage: Bacteria > Pseudomonadota > Alphaproteobacteria > Rhodobacterales > Rhodobacteraceae > Pikeienuella. The sequence goes on along the minus strand of CAYGRU010000046.1, from coordinate 12,997 downwards.
TCTCACGCGTGCTGTCTTTGAGGGGCGCCATGATACAGATTTCTCTCGTTGTTGTTGTCCTTTTGACCATCGCCGCATATCTGACCGGGCGCGGACGCGCGGTCAGTGCAGGCAACGGGGTTCTTGCATCGCTGCATTCCCGTCCTTCCTATCACGGCTTCTATTGCGCGATCTGGGTCGTCATGGCAGGGATCGCCGCGATCTTCCTCATCTCGATGATGGGCGGAGCCTGGATCGAGAACAGCCTGATGGGCGCGATCTACGACGCATCCCCCGATATCTCCCGCATTCAGGCTGAATTGTTGCTGTCTGATGCGCAGGCCATCGCAAATGGCGATATCGCCTCGCGCACCGGTGACGTTCGGACCGCGATTGCCGAAAAATATGTCAGTATGGAATCGACCCGGGTCTGGGCGGTCGCCATCGGTGGCATCGGCGCGGCACTGGCCGCCTTCGCGGTCACCACAAGGCAGATCGACCGCGACTGGCGCGCCCGCAACCGGTCAGAGCGGATCGTCCGCTACATGCTGATCACCGCAGCGGTCATCGCGATCCTGACAACCGTCGGCATCATCATGTCGCTGACCGGCGAGACGATCAATTTCTTCTCGAACATCGACTGGCAGGTCTGGAAATACGTTTTCGGCACAACCTGGTCGCCCCTCTCCGGCGTCAGCAGCGGCCAGATGGACCCGGACAAGGTCGGTGCCGTGCCCCTGTTCGCGGGCACCATCATGATCACCATCATCGCAATGCTGGTGGCCACCCCCATCGGGCTGCTGGCGGCGATCTATCTTGCGGATTTCGCATCCCCTGCGGTGCGGTCCGTCGCCAAGCCGATGCTGGAAATCCTCGCGGGGATCCCGACGGTGGTCTACGGGTTCTTCGCCGCGCTGACGCTTGCCCCGGCGATCCGGGGCGTCGGCGAGGGCATCGGCCTGACAGTGGCTTCGGAAAGCGCGCTCGCCGCCGGGATCGTGATGGGGGTGATGATCATTCCCTTCATCTCTTCCCTGTCCGATGACGTTCTCAACGCGGTGCCGCAGTCGCTGCGCGACGGGTCTTACGGGCTGGGGGCCACCAAGGCGGAAACGATCCGTCAAGTGGTCCTGCCAGCCGCGTTGCCCGGCATCATGTCCGCTGTTCTGCTCGGCGTCAGCCGCGCGATCGGCGAGACGATGATCGTGGTCATGGCCGCCGGACAGGGGGCGAACCTGACGGCAAACCCGCTGGAGGCGGTGACGACAGTGACGGTGCAGATCGTGATGCTGATCACCGGCGACACCGAAGCATCGACCGCAGCCGGACCGGCATTCACCCTCGGTTTCACCCTGTTCTGTGTGACCCTCGCCTTGAACTACGTGGCGCTCCGCATCGTGCGGCGCTACCGTGAAATGTACGACTAAGGAGCTTCTGATATGGTTGACATGACAGCACTCACAAAGCTCCACGGCTCTCCGGTCACGGCGCAGCGCGTCAAGGCGCGCCGGCGTGCGGAAACCCGGTTGCAGATCTACGGGATCGGCGCGATTGCGCTGGCGGCTCTTGCGCTGGTCGCGCTCCTCTCGTCGGTTTTCTACAAGGCAGCCGGGGCGCTGACCGAAAATTACATCGCCCTGCCGGTGACCCTGTCTGCCGATGAAATCCCGGCCAATGATCCCGGCGAAGCGAATTTCACCGGCATCACCAGGGACGCCATGAAAGAGGTGTTTCCCTATGTTACCAGCCGGGGGGACCGACGTGATCTATACGCGCTGATGTCCTCCGGCGCGTCCTATGAATTGCAGGACAAGGTCAAGGCTGACCCGAGCCTGATCGGCTCGACCATCACCTTCCCCTTCTTGATGTCGGACGATGCAGACCTCTACATCAAGGGTTTCTTCGGTGAACTGTCATCGGAAAACACGGTCGGTTCGTTGGCCATTCTCGGCGATGTCACGACCGTTGGTGAAGAGGTTCGCCTGTTCAGTACCGCCGCCGATTTCACCGCAGAACTTGCATCTGTGAAGGAAACCCTGTTCACCGAGGCGCAGCGCGTGCGTGCCGATGCCGACCGGCAGGAACGTGGCCGCTCGGTCTTTTCGGAACGTGCCCAATCCGCCGAGACGGAGCAGGAGCGTAATGACCTTCTTGCGGGTGCCGCAGGATACGCCACGACCCGCGACGCGCTGAATGCACGGGCTGACGATCTTGAAAAGCGCGCCCTTCAGCCCGGCGGCAACGAGGCGCTGGACAGCACGACCCCGAGCCTGCTGGTCGAGGTCAACGGCGGCTGGATCGACGCGACCCAGATCACCCCTGACGGCCTGACCGGTGTCGTCGTTGCGCCACTGACAAGCGCAGCCGATGCACCCGCCGGATCTTGGACCCTGCATGTGATGTCTTCGCCGGAAAATGCCCGCAAGGTCACCGACAGCCAGATCATCTGGTTGGAAACCTTGCGCGCAGAAGAAGCGGTTCAGACAACATTCAACTGGCGCTTCTTTTCGGCTGGCGACAGCCGCGAGGCCGAACTCGCCGGTGTCTGGGGCGCGGTGGTTGGCACCCTGTTCACGATGCTTGTGACATTCTTCCTCGCCTTCCCCATCGGTGTGGCGGCGGCGATCTATCTCGAGGAATTTGCGCCGAAGAACAAGTTCACCGATTTTGTCGAGGTGAACATCAACAACCTCGCCGCTGTCCCGTCCATCGTGTTCGGCCTTCTGGGCCTCGCGATCTTCGTGACCGGGGTGGAGTTCGAGATATTCGGCCGCGAAATCCTGATCGGCGGGTTTGCCCCTCGGTCCGCACCGATTGCCGGTGGCATGGTGCTCGCGTTGATGACGCTGCCGACCATCATCATCGCGTCGCGCGCTGCCATCCGTGCCGTGCCGCCCTCGATCCGCGATGCGGCGCTGGGTGTCGGCGCGTCAAAGCTGCAAAGCACGTTCCACCACGTACTGCCGCTGGCCATGCCTGGCGTCCTGACCGGGTCGATCATCGGCATGGCGCAGGCATTGGGCGAAACCGCCCCGCTGATCATGATCGGCATGGTGGCGTTCATCGTCGATATCCCGCAGGGGATCAACGACAGTGCGACGGTGTTGCCGGTCCAGATTTACCGCTGGTCCGACTTCCCGGAGCGGGCGTTTGAATCCAAGACCGCGCTCGCCATTGTGGTGTTGCTCGGGTTCCTTGTGGTCATGAACATTATCGCGATCATCCTCCGCAAGCGGTTTGAGCGGCGGTGGTGACGTGCAGAAGCTGAGGACCGGACAGATGTTAGGAGACGGTGCAATGAAAGACGCAGATACCCCGCTGATGGCCGACGTGAAAGTCGCCGCGAAAAGCGTGAATGTCTATTACGGTGACACCCACGCCATCAAGGACGTGACGGTCGATATCGGCGACAAGGCCGTGACCGCCTTCATCGGCCCGTCGGGCTGCGGTAAGTCAACGTTCCTGCGGTGCCTGAACCGGATGAACGACACGATCGACATCTGCCGGGTGACGGGTGACATCAAGGTCGATGGATCGGACATCTACGACCAGTCCGTCGATCCGGTGCAGTTACGCGCGCGGGTCGGGATGGTGTTCCAGAAACCGAACCCGTTCCCCAAGTCGATCTATGACAATGTGGCCTACGGCCCGCGGATCCACGGCCTTGCCTCGAACAAGACCGAACTGGACGAGATTGTCGAAACATCGCTCCGCCGCGCTGCGATCTGGGACGAGGCGAAGGACCGGCTGAACGAGCCCGGCACCGGGCTTTCCGGCGGTCAGCAGCAGCGCCTTTGCATCGCCCGCGCAATCGCGACAGCACCCGAAGTGTTGCTGATGGACGAGCCTTGCTCCGCCCTCGACCCGATTGCGACCGCACGCGTCGAAGAACTGATCGACGAACTGCGCAGCAACTACGCCATCGTCATCGTCACCCATTCGATGCAGCAGGCCGCACGGGTGAGCCAGAAGACAGCCTTCTTCCACCTCGGCATCATGGTCGAATACGATGATACCGAGACCATCTTCCACAATCCCGGCGACAAGCGCACTCAGGATTACATCACAGGCCGCTTCGGCTGAGGAGGACTCAAATGGGCGATCATATCGTTAGCTCGTTCGACAATGACCTGATCGAGCTGCGCGCGCGCATCTCGGAAATGGGCGGGGCTGCCGAAAACCAGCTTTCGATGGCACTTGAAAGCCTCGAAAAGCGGGATTCTGCCCTTGCCGATCAGGTGATCGCCAAGGACAAGCGGCTCGACGCGCTGGAGATGGAGGTCGAGCGCCTCGCCATCCAGACCATCGCGAAACGTCAGCCCGTCGCACAGGATTTGCGTCAGGTCGTGTCGGCGATGAAGCTGTCAACGACGCTGGAGCGTGTCGGCGATCTGGCCAAGAATATCGCAAAGCGGTCGAAATCGCTGGCCAAGGGCGACCCGATGAAAATCTCGGGCTCGGTCGTGCGTATGGGCCGCATGGTCCTCGCGCAATTGTCCGAGGTGCTGGACGCCTATATCAAGACCGATGTCGATGCTGCCATCGCCGTCTGGCGCCGTGATATCGAGATCGACGAGACCTACAACTCGATGTTCCGTGAACTGGTCACCTACATGATGGAAGACCCCCGCACCATCAGTCTCGGGTCGCAGTTGCTGTTCGTGGCCAAGAACCTGGAGCGGATCGGGGATCATGCCACCCATGTGGCGGAGATGATCTATTATGTCTCCAAGGGCGAAGTGTTGGCCGATGAACGCCCGAAGGGCGATCCGACCGACCTCGAGCACAAGTTCTGAGAGGCGATGGCATGAGCGCGCGGATCACAGTGGTTGAAGACGAGGAGGCGCTGGGCGCCCTTCTCGAATACAACCTGACGCAGGAAGGCTATCTGGTCCGCATCTGCTCCGATGGCGACGAGGGCATGGTGTCGCTGGACGAGGAAGCGCCGGACCTGCTGATCCTCGACTGGATGCTGCCGGGCGTGTCTGGGATCGAGATCTGCCGCCGCGCCCGGGGCCGCCCTGAACTGCGCGACATGCCGATCATCATGCTGACGGCCCGCGGCGAGGAAGAGGACCGGATTCGCGGCCTCGACACCGGCGCGGATGATTATCTGACCAAGCCGTTCTCGATGAGCGAGCTGACGGCACGGGTGCGCGCGGTCCTCCGCCGCGCGCGCCCGACCCTTGCGGGCGATGTGGCGACATTCGGCAACATCATTCTGGACCGCGAAACCCGCCGGGTGCATCGCGGGCCACGCGAAGTGCGCCTTGGGCCAAAGGAATTCTCGCTCCTCGACTGCCTGATCCGCCGTCCGGGCCGGGTGTTCAGCCGCGAGCAATTGCTCGACATGGTCTGGGGACGTGATGTCTATGTCGAGGCGCGCACAGTCGATGTGCATGTCGGACGGCTGCGCAAGGCGCTGAACCGGCGCAACGACAAGGACCCGATCCGCACCGTCCGCGCCGCCGGATATTCACTGGACGAAACCTATAGCGGCTGAGGGTGCGGCTGCGGGGACGGCATCCCTTTCTCCTGCACGCACATGACACTCGCCTTGAAAAACGATACCAATCTTTGGTATACTGCCTGTAATATACAGGAGCCAAACCATGCCTCGCAACACATCGATCTCTCTGGGCGATCACCTTGCCGGTTTCGTGGATGCAAGCGTTGAGAGCGGTCGTTATCAGAACGCCAGCGACGTGGTGCGGGCTGGGCTGCGGCTGCTCGAAGAACACGAGGCAAAAGTCGGTGCGCTCCGCCTTGCGCTGATCGCGGGCGAACAATCAGGGCAGCCCGCACCGCTCGATGTGGAAGCGCTGATCGCGGAGAAGACAGGCAGCGTATGAGCCGCCTGCTTTACTCGCCAGCGGCGAAGACTGATCTTGATGCGATCTGGACCTATACGGCGGTGCATTGGGGTGAGGTTCAGGCCGCGCAGTATCTTCGCGACATCGACGCAGCGTGCCTTGAAGTCGCAATGGGCTTCAGGCCCGCGCGCACCATCGACGACATTCGCCCCGGCTATCGCAAGATCAATGTCCGCTCTCACAAGGTATTCTTCATGCTGAATGGCACCGGAGCAACGGTTGTCATTCGCATCCTGCATCAACGCATGGATGTCGAAAGCCACCTGCCCTCCCGCTCCTGATCTGGTCGGTCATCTGATCCTCCCGCCCATAGTGTGCCGCGCAGCAATCGGCGCTATATCCCCGGCAACCGTAGATTCGAAGCCGAGGCCCGCATGTTGACCGTGATTTCCCCCGCCAAACGACTGGACCTGACGCCCGTGGACCTGACATTGGCGACAGAGCCGATGTTTCAGGCCGATGCGGTCGCATTGGTGAAGGTGGCGCGGAAGCTGAACCATACCGATCTGCAAAAGCTGATGAGCATCAGCGAGCCCTTGGCGAAACTGAATGTGCAACGCTTCAAGGCCTTTGCCGAGGCACCGTCGGATGAGGTCGTAAAGCCCGCCGCGCTGGCCTTTGACGGCGACACCTATCAGGGCCTTGAGGCGCGCACGCTGGATGCGGCGGGCATGGCCTTCGCCCAGCGCCGCCTGCGCATCCTGTCCGGCCTTTATGGCCTGCTGCGCCCGATGGACCGGATTCAGCCCTATCGGCTGGAAATGGGCAGCCGCCTTGCGACGCGGCGAGCAAAGACGCTTTACGAATACTGGGGCCGCAAGATCGCGAAAACCCTGAATGCGGAGGCAGAGGGGGAGGGATCGGATACCCTGCTGAACTGCGCCAGTCAGGAATATTTCGGGGCAGTCGATCGCGCCGCACTTTCGTTGAACGTGATCGAGCCAGTGTTTCTGGAACGCAAGGACGGCACCGAAAAGATCGTCAGCTTTTTCGCCAAGAAGGCACGCGGCGCAATGGCGCGGTTCGTCATCGAAAACCGGATCGACCGCGCCGACGCGCTGAAGGATTTCGCGGTTGATGGCTATGAATTTCAGCCTGATCAGTCCGAAGGCGGGCGGATGGTGTTTTCGCGGGACTATCCCGAACCGACAACATAACCGGGGCGCAGGCCGCGCCCCCTGAAACCCTGCCCGCACGACGTGCGTATGCCTTTCAGAGACAAGGGGAGGCAGCATGAAACGGCGCACAATCCTGAAGATCATGCACTGGTCGATGCTGCCGCTGACCATCTGGTTCGTGGTGATGCAGCCGAAGGACGTGGCACCGCTCGGCCTGTTCCAGTTCCATTCCACGCTCGCGCTGGTTTTCGTGACGATCACGCTGATCTGGACGGCGATGCACCTGCGCAAGGGGCTGGCGAGCCGCCCGGGGCCGAAACTGCCGGGCTGGGCGCGGATCGCGCATCAGATCATGCACAAGACCATCATCTGGGGGCTGTTCGGCGTTGCCGTGACAGGATTTCTGATCGGGCTCAGCTCAACCGTGCAGCTTCGCGCAGCGGGGATCATCCCCTTCGCACCGCCGATGGGCTGGCCGGAAGCGAACCGGATGATCGGGCGGTTCCACACCTTCGAATTCTACTTGCTGGCGGCGATCATCGCCTTCCATGCCGGGTTCCATATCTGGCGCCATGTCTGGCTGCGCGACAACGCACTGCGGATCATGATGCCGAGGATCGTGCATCGTTGGTTGTGAGGCGCATGAAAAAGGGCGACCGGTTCGCACCCGTCGCCCCTCTCACAAATTCGATTGTCGGATCAGCGGAACCCGCCGCTGCCCCGGTTGCGGTTGCGGTCGCGGTCGCGGCGCGATGACATGGGCTGGAAAGCCACTGCCACATGCGCCTCGCAATAGGGTTTGCCGGGCTGGGACGGCAGACCGCAAAAGAAGAAATCATCGGTGGCAGGGTCGCCGATCGGCCATTTGCAGGTCTTTTCCGTCAATTCGAGCAGATCGAGCCGCTTGGCCTTCTTTTCCATCACCGCGAGCGCTTCGGCAGTGCGGGCCGCATCCTCGACCATCGCCGGGGTCGGCGGTGGCGGCTCGCGCCGCGCGGTTGGTGACTGGATCACCGGTTTCGGCGGCGGGGCCGCTTCGACCACACGTTCCGCCGGGGCGGGCTTCGGCTCCGGCGCGGCGGGGGCGGCGGCAACCGGCGACGGCTTCGCCGATTTCACTTCGGGCGCGGGCGCGACAGGCTTCGCTGCGGCACGGTTCGACAGGCCAAGGCGATGCACCTTGCCGATCACTGCATTGCGCGTCACACCGCCGAGCGACTTGGCGATCTGGCTCGCGCTCTGGCCTTCGCCCCACATGGTCTTCAGCTTCTCGACGCGTTCGTCGGTCCAGGACATACAGTCTCTCCGAGATTTCTTGCACGCGGTCACGCGCATTCAGCCTCTTATTTTAAGGTGCCACCAGCGCCGACACAAGCGGGCGCGACAACGAAGGCGCATGAAGCCTGTCTTCACCCCCCGGTTGCTTTCATTGACAGCCCTGCCCCGCTGGCGGATAACGACTGTGCCTCGCCCGCAAACCGCTGGCGGGGCTTCTTGTTCTTTGCCCCGCTGAAGGAGGGCCACGAGATGATTTCGCCTGTCATTCCAACCTATGCACGGACTGCGCACGCCTTTGTCAAAGGCGAAGGTTCCTGGTTGATTGACGAGCAGGGCCGACGTCATCTGGATTTCGGCGCGGGGATCGCAGTGAACTGCCTTGGCCATGCCCACCCGAAACTGGTGGCGGCGCTGACCGAACAGGCTGGCAAGCTGTGGCACACATCCAACCTCTATCGCGCGCCGTGGCAGGAAAAGCTGGCGGGCAAGCTGTGCGATCTGACCTTTGCCGACACGATGTTCTTCACCAATTCCGGGGCGGAGGCGATGGAATGCGCCTTCAAGGCCGCGCGCAAGTATCAGTATCAGATCGGCGCGCCGGAGCGGGTGGAGATCATTACCTTCCAGGGCTGTTTCCACGGTCGCACCATTGCAGGTATCTCGGCTTCGGGCGCGGAAAAGATGGTCAAGGGGTTCGGCCCGCTGGTTAGCGGCTTTCCGCAGGTGCCGCTCGACCTCGATGCGGTGCGCGCTGCTGCCGGGCCGCTGACCGCCGCGATCTGCATCGAGCCGGTGCTGGGCGAAGGCGGGATCATCCCCGTTCCCACGGAATTCCTCAAGGGATTGCGCGAAATTGCGGACAGCGTTGGCGCGTTGCTGATCTTCGACGAAATCCAGTGCGGCGTCGGGCGCACCGGGCGGCTCTTTGCCCATGAATGGGCGGGCGTGACGCCCGACATCATGGCGATTGCCAAGGGGATCGGTGGCGGCTTTCCCATCGGGGCCTGCCTGATGACCGAAAACGCGGCGCAGGGCATGGTCGCGGGCACGCATGGATCGACCTATGGCGGCAACCCGCTGGGGGCCGCTGTCGGCTGCGCGGTGCTGGACGAGGTTATGTCCGATGGCTTCCTCGACCATGTGCAGCGCATGGGCGGGCGTCTGAGCCAGAAGCTCGGCGCGCTGGTCGATGCCCATCCCGACGTGCTGGAAGGCATTCGCGGCGAGGGGTTGATGATGGGCATCAAGTGCAAGGTGCCGAATGGCGACCTCGTGACCGCGTGCTATGCGCAAGAATTGCTGACCGTGCCCGCCGCCGACAATGTCGTGCGCATCCTGCCGCCGCTGAACGTCTCCGCCGCCGAAATCGACGAGGCCGTCGCCCGCATCGACGCCGCCTGCACGGTGTTGAAAGCGGCATGAGGCGTCAGCGCAGTCAGGTCGCGCCGCTGGAAAGCGGCGCGCGCCACTTTCTCGACATCCACGCCGTCGACAAGGCTGACCTTAGGGCGATCATCGACATGGCGCGGGCGATGAAGGCGGCACGGCGCGGCCTGCCCCACGGCACACCGGACCCGGAGCCGGCGCTGACGGGGCGGGTTCTGGCGATGATCTTCGAAAAACCGTCCACCCGCACCCGCGTCAGCTTTGACATCGGGATGCGGCAGATGGGCGGCGACACCATCGTCCTGTCGGGCGCAGACATGCAGCTTGGCCGCGGCGAGACGATTGCCGATACGGCGCGGGTGCTGTCGCGCTATGTCGATGCGATCATGATCCGCACGACCGAGCATGAAAACCTGCTGGAAATGGCGGAACATGCCACCGTGCCGGTCATCAACGCCCTGACCGACGACACCCATCCCTGCCAGATCATGGCCGACATCATGACCTTTGAGGAACATCGCGGCCCGATTGCGGGCAAGCGCCTGTGCTGGACCGGCGATGGCAACAATGTCTCGCACAGTTTCATCGAGGCGGCGGCGCAGTTCGGCTTTGCACTGAGCCTCGCCTGCCCCGAAACGCTGGAACCCGCGCCGCGCTACATGAACTGGGCGCGCCAGCAAGGCGCCGAAATCAGCCTGACGCGCGACCCGGAAGCGGCCAGCAAGGGTGCGGATGCGGTGATCGCCGATACATGGTTTTCAATGGGCGATGATACCAGCGTGCGGGAGGGGCGGCACAATCAGCTTGCGCCCTATCAGGTCACCGCGCGGATGATGGCCGGTGCCGATCCAAAGGCGGTGTTCATGCACTGCCTGCCGGCCCATCGCGGCGAGGAAGTCACGTCAGAGGTGATGGACGGCCCGCAATCGGTGGTGTTCGACGAGGCGGAAAACCGCCTGCATGTCCAGAAAGCCATCCTGCGCTGGTGCTTCGGCGTCTGAGGGCACTGGCCCCTGACAGCCGTAGAAAATGCGCTGCCCCCGAACCGGAGGCAGCGCCGTTGTCATCAGGCGGCTTTCACCGCCGCCACCTTCTCGCCCGCCAAGCGCAGCAGGACATAGCCGAGCACACCCGAGGCGATGGAGCCCATCAGCACGCCAAGGCGGACATCGTTCATCGTCTCAGGTGACGCAAATGCCAGTGATCCGATGAACAGGCTCATCGTGAACCCGACCCCGGTGAGGCAGGCGAGGCCATAGACCTGTTTCCACGTCACGCCCTTGGGCAGGTTGGCAATGCCGAACTTCACCGCCACGAGGGATGCGAACATCACCCCGATCTGCTTGCCGAAAAACAGCCCGAACGCGATGCCGAGCGGGATCGGCGCGAAAAGCTGCTCCGCCGATATGCCGGCCAGTGACACACCGGCATTGGCGAAGGCGAAGATCGGCAACACGAGGAAGCTGACCCAGGGGTGAAGGCCATGCTCCGCCCGCTTCAGCGGCGATTTCGCATCCCCCGCCTTCAGCGGCACGGCCATCGCGATCAGCACGCCCGCAAGGGTCGCGTGAACGCCGGATTTCAGAACGCAGACCCACATGAACACCCCGAGCAGGACATAAGGCGTCAGGCTGCGGATGCCCATGCGGTTCAGCGCCAATGCGACCACGAAGGCGACCATTGCCAGCGTCAGCGCGTTGGTCGAAAGCTCTGACGTATAGAAAATCGCGATGATGACGATGGCCCCAAGGTCGTCGATGATCGCAATCGCCAGCAACAGAACTTTCAGCGCCACGGGAACGCGCGGCCCGAGCAGCGCGAGAATGCCGAGCGCGAAGGCGATGTCCGTCGCCGCTGGGATCGCCCAGCCGTTCATTGCCGCAGGATCGCCGCCCCAGTTGATCCAGACATAGATCAGTGCAGGCCCCGCCATGCCGCCGATCGCAGCGATCGCAGGCAAGGCGGCCTTGTCGAATGACGACAACTCGCCCTCAAGCACCTCGCGCTTGATTTCCAGACCGACCAGAAAAAAGAAGATCGCCATCAGGCCATCGTTGATCCAGAGCACTGCAGGCTTGGCGATCTCCAATGCCCCGAGCCGGACAGCGACAGGCGCGTCGAGGAACCCGGCGTATAGCCCCGACAGAGGCGAGTTATTGGCGATCAACGCCGCCAGAGCCGCGATCATCAGAACGATGCCCGCGCTGGTATCTTGCTTCATGAAGCCTTGCAGTTTTTGCAGTGCCCGATCCATTGATGCCCCTCATGTGTTTGTTATTGCCCGGATTGCAGGCATTGTTGCACGAAATGGGGGGCAAATTCGATACTTCCAATCGTTGTTTTCTCTTTGTGACATAGGCTATGGCTATCGAATGAAACCCACCTTTCGCCAGCTTCAATATATCGTCGCCGTTGCCGATGAGGGCCGGTTCGGCGTTGCCGCCAAGCGGTTGAATGTCAGTCAGCCGAGCCTGTCGGCGCAGATTGCCGAGGCGGAGGCGCATCTGGGGCTGACGGTGTTCGAGCGGGGGCGGCGCGGCGCATGGCCCACCCCCGGCGGGCAGGAGGTGGTGCGCCGCGCGCGGCTGATCCTGTCTGAACTCAGCGATCTGCGTGCCGTGGCCCGCAAGGGCGGGATGCTCAGTGGCCGTGTGCGGCTGGGGGTTCTGCCCTCCATCGGCCCATACCTTCTGTCCGACGCGGTGCGCCAGTTGCACAGCGCCCATCCCGACCTGCGCCTCGCGATATCGGAGGCATCGACCCGCGATCTGGACGAGGCGTTGCGCGGCGGGCGGCTCGACCTGCTGATTTCCACGCCTGAGGACCACGCGGGGGAAGCGACGGCGCTTTTCACCGAAACGCTCTGGGCCTGCGTTGCGCCCGATGATCCGCTTGCGGCGACGGCGGGGCCGCTGGCGCTGTCTGATCTGGGCGGGCGCACGTTGCTGACGCTGGGGCTTGGCCATCACCTCGCGGCGATGGTGCAGACACTGGCGGGCGAGGCCGGGGCGCATGTGTCGGAGGATTACAAGGGCGCCAGCCTCGATGCGATCCGGCTGATGGCCGCCAGCGGCGCAGGCGTCGCAATCCTGCCGAGCCTTTATGCGATGACCGAGGCGCGGCGCGGTGACGACATCGCCTTGCGTCCGATTGCCGACCAGCGGGCAACGCGGCAGATCGCACTGATCCGCCGCGCCGGTGCACCGCTCGAAGGCGGGTTCGAGACGATGGCCGCCATTCTGCGGGTGGCGGCGGCGGCGGTGCTCAGCCGGTCTTGAATCGGGCGATTGCGACTATTAACTCGCGCGGCCGCCGCCCCGGATTCAATCCGGGCCCTCGACCTTGCTTCGCAGCATCCGAGCG
>CAYGRU010000045.1:0-27065 GCA_964352385.1 uncultured Candidatus Planktophila sp. | reverse complement strand
CTGCCGACACCGCACCGCCGGGATGGGCCAATGCCGCTGCGCGGGGCGCGCGCTCCAGCCGTTGCAGGGCCGCCAGAACGGCGCGCAGCCTTCGGTCATCCTCCGCCATCCGGCCCGCGAGCGCGCGCCGCCGTTCGTCGATGGTGCGCAGATCGCCGCGCAGTGCCTGAAGCGTCGCCTCCTGCGCCTGGGCCGCGCGGCCAAGGGCGGCGAGCCGTTCCTTCGGGGTCTCAGCCGCAGAAAGCGCCGCCTCCGCCTGATCCAGCATCTGCGCCGCGCGCGGGGTCGGCTGCGACAGCGCTGCGCCGGCGGCGAGGCACAGGAAGAGGATCGTGGCGGCGAATCTCATCGGCGCACCAGCAATGACCGCCCGGTCATCTCCGCCGGTTGTGGCAGCGCCATCAGGTCCAGCACGGTCGGTGCCAGATCGCTGAGCCTGCCGGGGCCTTGCAGCATCGCGCCCGGCACCCCGGCCAGCATTGCCGCAACGGGCGTTGTGGTGTGGGCGGTGTGCGGCCCGCCGCTGACCGGGTCGATCATCATTTCGCAATTGCCATGATCGGCGGTCACGATCATCGCGCCCCCCGCCGCGTCCAGCGCCGCGAGCGCCGCACCGAGGCTGCGATCCACCGCCTCGCAGGCACGGATCGCGGCATCGATATCGCCGGTATGGCCGACCATGTCGGGATTGGCGAAATTGACCACGATCAGATCGTAGCGCGCCGCAATCCCCGCAACCAGATGGTCGGTGACCTCCGCCGCTGACATCTCGGGGGCCAGATCATAGGTCTTTACCTTCGGGCTGGGGGCCATCGCGCGATCTTCGCCCGGCGCGGGCACCTCGACGCCGCCATTCAGGAAAAAGGTGACATGCGGATATTTTTCGGTTTCCGCCAGCCGTAACTGGCGTTTACCCTGAGCCGAAACCCACGCACCCAGCGTGTTGGGAATGTCGCCGGAGGGGAACAGCGCCGTCATGTATTCATTGTGACGGTCGGAATACTCCACCATGCCGGTCAGCGCGGCAAATTCGGGCCCCGCGCTGGTGTCGAATCCGTCAAAGTCCGGATCGCCGAGCGCCGAAAGCAATTCCCGCGCCCGGTCGGCACGAAAATTCAGGAAGAACACACCGTCACCGTCATTCGCGCCTGAATAGCCGCCGATCACGGTCGGCGTGACGAACTCGTCGGTCTCCCCCCGTGCGCTGGCCGCCTTCAACGCCGCTTCGGCGCTTTCCGCGACTTCGCCCCGCGCATGGACGATGGCGTCATAGGCGGCCTTCACCCGATCCCACCTGTTGTCGCGGTCGAGCGCGAAGAACCGGCCCGATACCGTCGCGATCCGGCCAGTGTCACCAAGCGCAGCCCTGAATTCGGCAAGATATCCGGCGGCGCTGTTCGGGGGCGTGTCGCGCCCGTCGGTGAAAAGATGCAGCACCACCGGCACGCCCGCCGCCGCGACAGCCTTTGCTGCTGCCGCGATGTGGCGTTGATGGGCGTGGACACCGCCTGGGCTCATCAGCCCCATCAGATGCGCGGTGCCGCTGCTGGCCTTCAGGCTGGCGCAGAACTCGGCAAGGCGCGGATTGGCCTGAAACGATCCGTCCTCGATGGCTTGGTCGATCTTCGGCAGGTCCATCCAGACAATGCGCCCGGCACCGATGTTCATGTGCCCGACCTCGGAATTGCCCATCTGCCCCTCCGGCAGGCCGACATCGGGGCCGGAACAGGCCAGCATCGCCGGGGTCTGGCATGCGACCAGTGCGTCGTAATGCGGGGTGTGCGCCAGTGCGACCGCGTTGCCCTCCCGCGCCGCACGCCATCCCCAGCCATCGAGAATACAAAGAACGACAGGGGCGATGGGGGTGGTCACGGGCGGCTCTCCGGTTGCTCTGTCATGGGTTTAAGCGCTGGCGGAGGGGGGTGTCGAGGTCAAACCCGGCTTTCAGTCGCGGTGATAAGGTGCGCCCGAAAGGATCGACACCGCGCGGTAAAGCTGTTCGGTCAGCATGACGCGGGCCAGCATGTGCGGCCAGACCATCGGTCCAAAACTGAGGAGCCGGTCGCTGCTCTGGCGCAAGGCGGCGTCGTGGCCGTCGGCTCCGCCGATCAGGAATGCCATGTCGCGGATGCCCTCGTCCCGCTTCTGGCCAAGCAGGGCCGCGAAGGCGCGGCTGTCCAGCGTCTTGCCGCGCTCATCGAGCGCGATGGTGAAGGCACCGTCGGGGATCGCGGCGTGCAGAAGGCGGCTTTCGCCCTTGCTCTTGCGGTCCTCGATTTGCGTCAGCGTTGCGCCGCCAAAGCCCAACGGGCGGCCCGCCGCATCAAATCGGGCAAGATAGTCGCCGACAAGCGTCGCCTCGGGCCCGGTCTTCTGCCGCCCGATGGCGAGCACCGTAATCCGCATGGGTCTGCCTTACGCAGACCCTGCGGTGACGCTGCTGGCGGACAAGGGCGCTTCTGCTCCGGTCAGCCACATCTTTTCGAGCTGGTAGAACTCGCGCACTTCGGGGCGGAAAATGTGGACGATGACATCGCCCGCATCAATCAGCACCCAATCGCCCGCATCCTTGCCTTCGATCTTGGACGCGCGGCCCAGATCCTGCTTGATGCTGTCGACCAGCTTTTCGGCGAGGGCCGTGACCTGACGTGTCGATCGGCCCGACGCGATGACCATATGGTCGGCCATTGCGGATTTCCCGCGCAGGTCGATCCCGATGATCTCTTCTGCTTTGTCCTGGTCGAGGCGGTCGAGGATGAAGGCGAGCAATGCGTCGCTTTCTGCCATATCGCTGCCCTTGGGCGGCATTTTGCTGGGGCCTGTCATAGAGCCCGCGTGTATCCGTTCATGCAGAACGTGATCCTCCGGTTTTAAGCGCGATGGTGCGCTGTCGCTAACATAGCGATTTTCGGCGCATCTCTCAACAGGCGCGATCCGGTCAAAGCGTCTCGGGTGATATTCGATGTCGGACGGGCCTTGCGCTGACTGTCGTTCATGTAATGACGATGCGTCTGCCACCCGAATTCCCCATCGAAAATTTTTTGCACGACCTGCCAAGAACCGGCCATGTTCGCGCGTCAAACACGGTGAGATGCGGATGGAAACCACAGATGAGGCGCTTGCAGCCGCCGCCGGTCAGGGGGACCGGGCGGCCTTTGCCGCGCTGATCGAACGCCAGTTCGACCGGATCTTCCGCATCTGCTGGCACCTGACCCGCGACCGTGACCGGGCGGAAGATCTGGCACAGGATGTCTGCCTGAAATTGCCGCGCGCGCTGCGGGGCTATCGGGCGGAGGCGAAGTTCACCACATGGATCTATCGCGTCGTCCTGAATGCGGTGCGCGATGCCGGGCGGCGGGCGACGACGCGGGCGAAGGCGGTTGAGGCCTATGGCCGCGAGGCGACGCTGGCGGGCGGCGGCGATGAAGGTGATGCCCGCGCCGATTGGCTCGACCGGGCGATGGGGGCACTGAAGCCGGACCTCGCCGAAACCGCCGCGCTGATCGTCGGACAGGGGGTGAGCCAGGCGGAGGCGGCACTGGTGCTCGGCGTCTCCCCCGGCACCGTCGCGTGGCGGATGTCTGAAATCAAGAAGGCGCTGGCCACAATGGCCCGCGCCGATATCGAGGCGGACAGGTTATGACCGACGAGATCAGAAAACTGGAGGACGCCCTCCGCACCGCCCCTGCGCCGCGCCGTGCCGCGAAAGCCGCCGCGTTAGACGCCGCCCTGCGCGCCTTCGATGAGGAATTTGCGCCTGTGCGCCAAGAAATGTCGAATCCGATGCGTCAGACGGCCCAGAAGCAACCAGGCTGGAGCCGTATCATGTCTTTCCTTCGTCAGAATCTGTCCCTTCGTCCCTTGTTGATGGGCGGTGCCTCCGTCGCCGCGCTGTCACTGGCGCTGGTCGTATCGACCCGCGACCTCCCCTCGCCGGGCCTCAACCCGATCCCCCCAGAGGTGCAATCGCTGGACGCTGCCGACAAGGCCGAACCCGAGGCGTTGGTCGAAGCGGATGAAGTCACTGCCGCAGAGATCACGCGGCAGATGCCCGCGCCGCCGATGGAGGCGCGACCGGCGCTCGCCCCTACAGCGAAACGCATGGAAAGCGCCCGCGACGGAAGTTCCGGCAGCGGCGCATCCTCGTCCACCTTCATGCCGATGCCTGCCCCGGACAGTATCGTGGCCGAGCGCGAAACCCGCGACCGGTTCGCCCATGCCGATGCCAACCCGGTCAAACTGGCCGCCGAAGACCCGGTTTCGACCTTCTCGGTCGATGTCGATACCGCGTCCTATGCCTGGATACGGCGCAGCCTGCGCGAGGGGCGGATGCCCGATCCGGCTTCGGTTCGGGTCGAAGAGATGATCAACTATTTCCCCTATGACTACCCCGCCCCCGACAGTGCCGAGACACCGTTCAGGGTTTCGACGACGCTGATGGACGCCCCTTGGGCCGAAGGACGGCAGCTTTTGCATATCGGTATCCGGGGCTATCAGCCCGCCGTGCGCCCGCGCGCCCATTTCACCTTCCTGATCGACACGTCGGGGTCGATGTCGACCGATGACAAGCTGCCGCTGCTGCTGACATCGCTGCGGTTGATGCTGGATGGCATGAACCCGGATGATACGGTCGCGATCGTCACCTATGCCGGGTCATCGACCGTGGCGCTGGCCCCGACCCGTGCGGCGGAAAAGGGGGCGATCCTCGACGCGCTTGACGCTTTGCAATCGGGTGGCGGCACCGCCGGGGCGGCGGGGATCGAAACGGCCTTTCGGCTGGCGGCGGACCGGTTCGACGCGGCAGCGGTGAACCGGGTCATCCTCGCCACGGACGGCGATTTCAACATCGGCGCATCATCGGTCGAGGCGATGAAGACGTTGATCGCGAAACAGCGTGACAGCGGCGTGTTCCTGTCCGTGCTCGGGTTCGGGCGCGGCAATCTGAACGACGACCTGATGCAGACGCTGGCGCAGGAGGGGAACGGGCAGGCGGCCTATATCGATACACTGGCCGAGGCCCGCAAGGCACTGGTGGAGGAAACCGCAGCCTTCATGCCGATTGCCGCCGATGTGAAAATCCAGATCGAATTCAACCCGGCGGCTGTCAAGGACTATCGCCTGATCGGATACGAAACCCGTGCCCTGAACCGAGAGGATTTCAACAATGATCAGGTCGATGCCGGAGAGATCGGCGCCGGGCACCGGGTCACCGCGATCTATGAGATCACGCCGGTTGGCGGGCCCTCGCGGATCGACGATCTGCGCTATGGGAATGCGGCGGAGCGGACGGGGGCGGCATCGGAGCTGGCCTTCCTGAAGCTGCGCCACAAGGCCCCCGGCGGCGATGAGAGCCAGTTGACGGAGATCGCCATCACGCCAGACCTTGCCGAGGCTGGTCAGGAAGCCCGCTTCGCCGTCGCGGTCGCCGGGTTCGGCGAGCGGCTACGTGGATCGGACGAGCTTGGCGCGTGGTCCTATGACGACGTGATCGCGATGGCCGCAGCCGCGAAGGGCGAGGACCGGTTCGGCTATCGGGCGGAGTTCCTCGACCTCGTGCGGCTGGCGCGCGCGCTCGACCGGTGATCTGAGGCGATGTTCCCGCCGGGGGCGAGGATTGATGCCTCCGGCGGGGATATTTGAAGAAGAGAAAAGGCCACTGCCCGCCCCGTTCAATCAGGCGTCAGCATGTAACCTTCGCCGCGCACGGTTTGCAGATAGCGCGGGTTTTTCGGGTCGGTTTCGATCTTGCGGCGCAGGCGGGTGATCTGCACATCGACCGCGCGTTCCTGTGCGCCGCCGGCGGCACCACCAAGCTCCTCTACCAGACGGGCGCGGGTCAGCGCCTCGTTCGGGGCCTTGGCGAAGACCCGCATCAGTGACGCCTCGGTCGAAGTCAGGCGCACCAGAGCCTCCCCCTGCCACAGCTCGCCGCGCGAGATGTCATAGCGGGTATCGCCGAGCGCGAGGGTTTTGGGCGGTTCATCCTGCACCGGCACGATGGCGGCGCGGCGCAGGATCGCGGCGACCCGCAACAGCAATTCGCGCGGCTCGAACGGTTTGGGCAGATAGTCATCCGCGCCTGCCTCCAGCCCGGTGATCCGGTCGGCGGTCTCGCCTCGTGCCGTCAGCAGCAGGATCGGGCTGTCGACCTTGTCGCGCACCCCGCGCGTCAGCGAAAAACCGTCTTCGCCTGGCATCATCACGTCGATGACCAGAAGATCGAAGGCGAGGCCGCTGAGAATGCGCCGCGCATGGGCCGCATCCCGTGCCTCGGTCACCAGATAACCGTGCTTGATGAGATATTGTTTCAGCAGGCTGCGGATGCGCTGGTCATCATCGACCACAAGGATATGCGCGGCCTGTTCATGCTGGGCTGCCAGGTGGGATGTCGTCATGGATCCGCCTTCACCATTGATCTGGCCTTGTTTTTCAGACGTCGGATACGACGAGCAGGCGGCGCGCGCCCTCGTCCATCATTCTGTGCAGCACCTCGCGGAAACCTGCAACCGCTTCCGGCCCCGCGTCGAGATAAGCCGCGCGCAAGCGTTCGCGCTGCGGCTGGCTGAGCGCGGCCTCCAGCGCACGCCCGGCATCGGTGAGATGCAGCAGGCGCTGGCGGCGGTCGATCTCGCCGACCGTCTGTTCGACCAGACCATCCTCGATCAATTGACGCAGCACCCGGTTCAGCGATTGCTTGGTGACGGCAAGTGTCTCGATCAGCCCGGCAACGGTGATGCCGGGGCGGTGGCGGATGAAATGGATGGCGCGGTGATGCGCCCGGCCATAGCCGCGTTCGGCAAGCAGCCGGTCCGGGTCGGCGGTGAAATCACGGTAGGCGAAGAACAGCACCTCGATCCCGGCGCGCAACTGTTCATCCGTCAGAAACAGCCGCTGGTCGGCGCGGATCGGCGGGGGCGTGCGCGATGCGTTTTGCAAGGGGTTCGACCTCGGATCTTTCGGCAACTTCAAAGACGGAAGTTTATGTCAGTGTTGTTGACTTAGAAATAGCCGAATGCTACCCGCCTCGCAAGGCTTTGGGTTATTTTCTGACCCAAAACCCCGATCTTGCGAAATATTTTGCAATATCAGGAGAGAATCAGGCGGAGGGCCCGGAAAAGAGCGCCCTCTATGCCATGACGGAGAGGATACGACCATGGCGGGAACCGCCTATGACGACCGCGACGGGTTCATCTGGATGGACGGCGAGATGATCGACTGGCGCGAGGCCAAGGTGCATGTGCTGACGCACGCGCTGCATTACGGCTCTTCGGTATTCGAGGGCGAGCGCGCCTATAGCGGCAAGATATTCAAGGGCCACGAACATTCGCTGCGCCTGATCGAAAGCGCGAAAGCGATGGATATTCCGTCACCCTACATGGCGGAGGACATCGACGCTGCGAAGGACATGGCGTTGACCGCTTCCGGCCTGTCGGACGCCTATATCCGCGCCTTCATGTGGCGCGGGTCGGGCGAGGATATGGGCGTCGCGGCAGCGGCAAACCCGGTGCACATGGCCGTCGCGGTCTGGTCCTGGGGCGCCTATTACGGTGATGCGAAGATGCAGGGCGCAAAGCTCGACATCTCCAAATGGAAGCGTCCGTCGCCGGAGACGATCCCGTCCCATGCCAAGGCCGCCGGGCTTTACATGATCTGCACCATGTCGAAACATGCGGCGGCGGCCAAGGGATGTTCCGACGCGCTGATGATGGATTATCGCGGCTATGTGGCCGAGGCGACCGGCGCGAACATCTTCTTCGTGAAGGACGGTGCGGTGCACACGCCCCTGCCGGATTGTTTCCTGAACGGGCTGACCCGGCAGACGGTGATCGAATTGCTGAAGGCGCGCGGCGTCGAGGTGATCGAGCGGCACATCATGCCGGAAGAGCTGGACAGCTTCGAGCAGTGCTGGCTGACCGGCACCGCCGCAGAGGTCACGCCTGTCGGCCAGATCGGCGAGCATATGTTCGAGGTCGGCACGCTGACGCGGACCATTTCCGAGGACTATGAAAAGCTGGTGCGCGGCAACCGCTAAGGGCCGGGAGGCTGCGCCATGACACGCCGCGCTGACATCATCATCATCGGTGCCGGCGCGGCGGGGCTTGGCGCGGCGGCGCATCTGGCCGCCGATGCGCGGGTGATCGTGCTGGAGGCGGAGGCGAGGGCCGGGTTCCATTCGACCGGGCGGTCGGCTGCGGTTTACCTTGCCTCCTATGGACCTGCGGGCGTGCGGGCGGCGACGGCGGCTTCGCGGGCGTTCTTCGATGCGCCGCCCACCGGCAGCGACGCGCCGATCCTGACGCCGCGCGGGCAGTTGATGCTGCAATATGACGATGTGCCGGACAGGCTGTCGCCGCTGATCCGCGAGATGCCTTCGGTGCAGGCGATGGCGGTTTCCGATGCGCTGTCGATGGTGCCGATCCTGCGGCCCGATGGGCTGATCGCGGCCGGATACGAGGCGGCGGCGCTGGATATCGACGTCGATCTTCTGCTTGGCGTGTTCCGACGGATGATGCGTGCGGGGACAGCGAGCGCGGAGGTCGTGCTCAATGCCCGTGTCATGGGCCTGACGCGCCGCGCCGGAATCTGGGAGGTGGAAACCGCCGCCGGGGATTTCGCCGCGCCGATCATCATCAACGCGGCGGGGGCATGGGCCAGCCAGATCGGCGCGATGGCACATGCCGCACCGATCCATATCCAGCCAAAGCGCCGCTCAGCGGCCATCGTTCCGCTGCCGGACGGGGTGGAGTGCAGCCGCTGGCCATTGTTCGATGATACGGCGGAACGCTGGTATGCCAAGCCGCAGGGGGCGGTGATGATGGTCTCCCCCGCCGATGCCGACCCGGTGGAAGCCTGCGATATCTGGCCTGATGACATGGTGCTGGCGGAGGGGATCGACCGATTTTCGCAGCGGATCACGTTTGAGGTTACGCGGATCGGGCGCACCTGGGCAGGCCTGCGGAGCTTTGCGCCCGATGGCGAGCCCGTGGTTGGATTCGACAGGCAGGCAGAGGGGTTTTTCTGGCTGGCAGGGCAGGGCGGGTACGGCATCCAGACCTGCCCGGCGCTGTCGGCGCTGACCCGCGATCTGGTCCTGGCGCGCCCGCCGGTGCTGAATGCGGATGCGGTTGCGCGTCTGGCGCCACGCCGGTTCGGCTGATCCTGCGTCATCAGCCGTTGACCTTCACCATTTGCGGATCAATTCTGCCGCCATGACATTTGCCATCCTGAGCCATCCCGATTGCCTTGACCACATCACCCCGCCGGGCCACCCGGAGAGGGTGGAGCGTCTTCATGCAGTGACCGTGGCGCTGTCCGATCCGGCCTTCGATGCGGCGATCCGGCTGGAGGCCCCGCTGGTGGATCGCGCCGCGCTGCTGCGCGCGCATCCCGAAGCCTATCTCGCGATGATCGAGGCGCGCGCGCCCGCATCGGGCCATGTCTCGCTCGACCCTGACACCCACATGTCGCCCGGATCGCTGATCGCGGCGCAGCGGGCAGCGGGCGCGAATGTGAAGGCGGTCGATTTGGTCATGGGGCAGGAGGTGAAGGCCGCATTCTGCGCCACCCGCCCGCCGGGGCACCATGCCGAGAAAACCACCGCGATGGGATTTTGCCTTTATGCCAATGCGGCCATCGCGGCGCTGCACGCTTTGGAGGTGCATGGCCTTAAACGTGTCGCAATAGCGGATTTCGACGTGCATCACGGCAATGGCACGCAGAATGTGTTCTGGGACGACCCGCGCGTCGTGTTCGCTGGATCGCATCAGTCGCCGTTATATCCCGGCACCGGCATGGAGGATGAGATCGGCGCGGGCAACATCTTCAACGGCACCTTGCCGCCGATGTCACGCGGCCCCGCGTTTCGGTGGTTGTGGGAGGAAAGGTTGCTGCCCGCTATCGACGCGCACGCGCCGGAACTGATCGTCATTTCCGCCGGATTCGATGCGCATGAGCGCGATCCGTTGGCGAATCTCTTGCTGGTGGACGAAGATTTCACCTGGATCACCGAACGGTTGTGCGATCTGGCGGACAAACACTGCGCCGGGCGGGTGGTATCGACCCTTGAGGGCGGCTATGACCTCCATGGGCTCGCCAGCGGCACGGCGGCCCATGTGAAGGTGTTGATGGAGCGGGCAGCATGAGCGACAAACCCATCGAAGACATGAGCTTTGAAGAGGCGATGAGCGAGTTGGAACGGGTGGTGAGCCAGCTTGAAGGTGGGCAGGCCCCGCTGGACCAGTCGATCAGCCTTTACGAGCGGGGCGAAGCCCTGCGCAAGCGGTGCGACGCGCGGCTGAAAGATGCCGAATTGCGAGTGCAGAAGATCATTCAGGGTGCAGATGGCGAGGCGAAGGGCGTGGAGCCGTTCGACGCCTCCTGATGTCGCCGGATCAGAACGCCGCCTTCAAGATCGCGCTGGAGGCCGCATCGACACGGGTCAGCACGGCGCTGGATGACGCCCTGCCGCGCGTGACGCAGACCCCGACCGGGCGGCTGGCGGCGGCGATGCGGCGCGGGGCGCTGGCCGGGGGCAAGCGGTTGCGCGCCTTTCTGGTGATCGAAAGCGCGAAACTGTTCGAGCCGAACACCTATTCCGGGGCGAACCGCGCGGCGGCGGCGATCGAATGTCTCCATGCCTATTCGCTGGTGCACGACGATCTGCCCTGCATGGATGACGACGACATGCGCCGGGGCCTGCCGACCGTGCATGTTGAATGGGACGAGGCGACGGCGGTTCTTGCGGGCGATGCCTTGCAGTCGCTGGCATTCGCGATTCTGCTGGACCCGAGCACCGACAATGATCCGGCGGTCCGGGCGGAACTTGCGCTCTGCCTTGCACATGCGTCCGGCTTTCACGGGATGGTCGGCGGGCAGGCGCTGGACATCGCGGCGGAGACGGCTGAGGTGCCGCTGACACTGGCCGAGATCGACATCCTTCAGGCCAAGAAGACCGGCGCGCTGATCACCTGCGCGGCGGAGATGGGTGCGATCCTCGGGCGATCCGACCGCGCGCGGCGCGCGGCGCTGATATCCTATGCCCGCGACCTTGGCGCTGCGTTCCAGATCGCCGATGATGTGCTTGACGTGACCGGCGACGCCGCGGCGGCGGGCAAGAAGCTGGGCAAGGACAGCGACGCGGGCAAGGCGACCTTTGTCAGCCTGCTGGGCCTTGAGGGCGCGCAGCGGCGTGCGCAGGAACTGGCGACCAGTGCGGCGTCTCGCCTCGCCCCCTTCGGTGATGCGGCGAATGCCCTTAGACTGGCAGCCCTGTTCACCATCAGCCGCCGATCCTGACCGGCTGAGAGAGGGAGGCCGCCTGTGGCCGATGAAACGCACCACCGCCCGTTGACCCCGATGCTGGACCGGGTGCGTGTGCCTGCCGATCTGAAGGGTCTGTCCGACCGCGATCTGCGGCGCGTGGCGGACGAGTTGCGTGCCGAGACGATTTCCGCCGTGTCGGTCACCGGCGGGCATCTGGGGGCCGGTCTGGGCGTGGTCGAACTGACCGTGGCGATCCATGCGGTGTTCGATACGCCGCGCGACAAGCTGATCTGGGATGTCGGGCACCAGTGTTACCCCCACAAGATCCTGACCGGACGGCGCGATCGCATTCGCACCCTGCGCATGGGCGGCGGGCTGTCGGGCTTCACCAAGCGGTCGGAAAGCGAATATGACCCGTTCGGCGCGGCGCATTCCTCCACCTCCATCTCCGCCGCGCTGGGCTTTGCGGCGGCGCGCGATCTCGGCGGCGATCCGGGCGATGCGATTGCGGTGATCGGTGACGGATCGATGTCTGCGGGCATGGCCTATGAGGCGATGAACAATGCCGGCGGCCTTGGCAAGCGCCTGTTCGTCATCCTGAACGACAACGAAATGTCCATCGCGCCGCCGGTCGGGGCAATGTCCGCCTATCTGTCGCGCATCTATGCGGGGGAGCCGTTTCAGGATCTGAAACAGGCCGCCAAGACCGCCGCTTCGTTCCTGCCGGAGCCGTTCCGCGAGGGCGCGCGGCGGGCGAAGGAGGCGGTGAAGTCGATGACCGTCGGCGGCACATTGTTCGAACAGCTCGGCTTTTCCTATGTCGGGCCGATTGACGGCCATGACCTCGACCAGCTTTTGCCGGTGCTGCGCACGGTCAGGGCGCGGGCTGACGGGCCGGTTCTGATCCATGTGCTGACCAAGAAGGGCAAGGGATATGCGCCCGCCGAACGTGCCCGCGACCGGGGCCATGCGACCGCAAAATTCGACGTGGTGACGGGCGAGCAGAAGAAGACCGCCTCTAATGCGCCGTCCTATACCAAGGTCTTCGCCGAAAGCCTGATTCAGGAGGCGGAGCGCGATGACAAGATCACCGCAATCACCGCCGCGATGCCGGACGGCACCGGGTTGAACCTGTTTGCTGAACGGTTCCCCGCGCGCTGTTTCGATGTCGGCATCGCCGAACAACATGCGGTGACGTTCTCTGCCGGGCTGGCGGCAGGGGGAATGAAGCCTTTCTGCGCCCTTTATTCCACCTTCCTGCAACGCGGTTATGATCAGGTCGTGCATGATGTGGCGATCCAGCGTCTTCCGGTGCGCTTCGCCATTGATCGGGCCGGGCTGGTTGGTGCCGATGGCGCGACCCATGCGGGGACGTTCGATATCGCCTATCTCGCGAACCTGCCCGATTTCGTCGTGATGGCGGCGGCGGATGAGGCGGAGCTTTGCCACATGGTCGCGACCGCCCGGAGCATCGACGACCGCCCCTCCGCCTTTCGCTTTCCGCGCGGTGAGGGGGCGGGGGTGGAGATGCCGGAGCGCGGCGTGCCGCTGACCATCGGCAAGGGGCGGGTGATGAAGGAGGGGACGGAAATCGCCCTCCTGTCCTTTGGTGCGCGGCTTCAGGAGGCGACGAAGGCGGCGGAGGAACTGGATGCGATGGGCCTCAGCACCACGGTCGCCGATGCGCGCTTTGCCAAACCGCTTGACCGCGATCTGATCCTGCGGCTTGCCCGTTCGCACCGCGTGTTGTTGACCCTTGAGGAAGGCGCGATCGGCGGCTTCGGATCGCATGTCATGCATCTGCTGGCCGAAGAGGGGGCGCTGGAACACGGCCTGATCGTCCGGTCAATGGTGCTGCCCGATACATTCCTCGACCATGACAGCCCGGAGAAGATGTATCAGGCCGCCGCGATGCAGGCGGCGGATATTGTGGCGAAGGTGTTGGCGGTGAGCGGACGCGCGCGCGGGGCCGCGCGGGCCTGAGCGGGTCAGGTAATGTCGATCTCGACGCTGCCGAGGCCATCGAATGACGCCATCACCCGGTCGCCCGCCTCGGGATAGATCGTCTTGACGACGCTGCCGAGCGTCACGACCTCCCCAGCTTTCAGCCCGCCTTCCGGCGATCTTGCCTCCGCCAGCCATGTGAGGGCGGTGAGGGGATGGCCGAGGATCGCTGCGCCTTGGCCGCGCGAGCCGTCGATGCCGTTGACGGTGAACCCGCCCGTCAGCGCCGCCAGATCGGGCAGGCTGGCAAGCGGCATGTCTGGGCCAAGGACGCAGCCGCGCGAAAAGAAATCATCGGCGATCAGGCTTTCGCGCGCGCAGCGCGAAAAGTCGGTGAACCGTTCCTCGACGATTTCGACCGAGCACATCACGGCGGCGATGGCCTGTGCCGGGTCATCACCGGGCGAAAGGTCGGCCGACAGGCGCACCGCGATTTCGCATTCGAGGCCGAGCCTGCGATAGTCCGCCGCGCGCAGGCTGGCCGCGCGCTGATGCACCTGACTGGCGAAAAGCGTGCCCATGCAGGGGTGATCCACGTTCAGATAGGTCTGCATCACTTCGGTGGTGCAGCCGATCTTCCACCCGGCAACCGGGCCAAGATTGTTCGCAAGAAGCCCGCGCAAATGGTGTTGCACAGCATAGGCTTCAGTCACGGATCGGGGGCGGATCGCATCGGGCAGGTCCTCGATGGGTGGCAACATACCGTTCCGGCGCAGGCGTAGGTCGGCCAGATGCCCCGCTGCCGCTTCGATCCTGTTCAATGTCATCGCTTTCCTCCCCACCAGACTTGCGCCATATGGGCCGCAACCGACAGGGAAATCCAGATGCGCCTTGACCAGCACCTGACAGAGACTGGCCTGACCGAAAGCCGCGCCCGCGCGCAGGCGCTGGTCCGTGCCGGTGTCGTGCTGGTGGATGGCGCGGTCGCGGCGAAACCGTCGCAGAAAGTCGCGCCGGGGGCCGTTGTCACGATCACCGAGGACCCATTCCCGTGGGTGTCGCGGGCGGCGCTGAAGCTTGTCCATGCGCTCGACCTCTGGGGCCTGGTGCCAGTGGGGGATGCGCTGGATGTCGGCGCCTCCACCGGTGGTTTTACCGAGGTTTTGCTGGCGCGCGGTGCGGCACGGGTTCATGCGCTGGATGTCGGGCATGGGCAGTTGCACCCACGGCTTTTGGCCGATCCGCGTGTGGTGAACCTCGAAGGGGTGAATGCGCGGGCGATCCCGGACGGGCTGGTGCCGCCGGTGGATTGGATCGTCTCCGACATATCCTTCATCGGCTTG
Organism: uncultured Candidatus Planktophila sp.; assembly: GCA_964352385.1. Lineage (GTDB taxonomy): Bacteria > Pseudomonadota > Alphaproteobacteria > Rhodobacterales > Rhodobacteraceae > Pikeienuella. The sequence continues at coordinate 12,516 of CAYGRU010000045.1, read as the reverse complement.
GAAAAGGCCCTGCCGGGGCCGCTCGCGCTGGGGCGGGCGGGCGCGCGGCTGGTCGCGCTGATCAAGCCGCAATTCGAGGCGGGGCCAAAGGCGGTCGGCAAGGGCGGGATCGTGAAGGACACGAGCGTGCATGCCGAAATCCGCCACCGCATCCGCGCCTTTGTGGAGGCCGAAGGCTGGCATGTGATTGGCGAGGCGGAAAGCCCGATCACCGGCGCGGATGGCAATCGCGAGTTTCTGATTGCCGCTGTCAAACGGTCGGACATTGCCAAAGCGGGCACTGAAGCGGCGCCAGCGCGCTGATTGCCTCCGCCCGCCGGTCTGTCTTATACCGACAGCGAACAGACCGGAGTTGCCATGACCACCCTGACCATTCCCCGCCCGGACGACTGGCACCTGCATTTCCGGGATGGCGCGGTGCTGAACGCGGTAGCGCCTGAAACTGCACGGGATTTTGCGCGTGGCATCGTCATGCCGAATCTCGTGCCGCCCGTTGTCACCGGCGCGGACGCGGAGGCCTACAAGGCGCGCATCCTGAAGGCCGCGCCGGGGTTTCGGCCCCTGATGGTGCTCTACCTGACGGAGGCGACCGATCCTGACGATGTGGCGGCGGCACATGCTTCGGGGCTGGTCACAGCGGTGAAACTTTACCCCGCCGGGGCGACGACGAACTCCGCCTCCGGCGTGCGCGATTTCGACAAGGTGCGCGGCGTGCTGGAACGGATGGCGGAAATCGGCATGCCGCTCTGCGTTCATGGTGAGGTGACGGACCCCGATATCGACATCTTCGACCGCGAGGCGGTGTTCATCGACCGGGTGCTTGACCCGTTGCGGCTCTCGATCCCCGAATTGCGCGTGGTGATGGAACATGTGACGACGGCGGAAGGCGTCGCCTACGCCCGCACCGGCGGCGCGAATCTCGGCGCGACCATCACCACCCATCACCTCATCATCAACCGGAACCACCTGCTGGTCGGCGGCATCCGCCCGCATTACTATTGCCTGCCGGTCGCAAAACGCGAACATCACCGGCTCGCGCTGCGCGAGGCGGCGACATCGGGCGACGCGACATTCTTCCTTGGCACCGATTCCGCGCCGCATCTGGACCCGCTCAAGGAACATGCCTGCGGCTGCGCCGGTGTATTTTCCGCAACCACCACGATGGCCTGCCTTGCGCATGTGTTCGAGCAGGAAGGCAAGCTGGACCAACTTGCCGCCTTCGCGTCCACGAATGGCCCGGCATTTTACGGTTTGCCGGTCAACAGCGACACCATCACGCTTGAAAAAATGTCCGATCCGGTGGACTACCCGGCGAAGATCGAAACGGCGGACGGTCCGATCACGGTGTTCAATCCGGGCTATCCGCTGCACTGGCGGGTGAGGAGGTAATCATGTTCCAGAACACGTTCCCTGACGACGCACTGATGGCGCGCCAGACGGCGAAGATGCTGCTTGAAGTGAAGGCGGTGCATTTCCGTTCGGACGATCCGTTCAAGCTGACCTCCGGCCTTGCCAGCCCGGTCTATATCGACTGCCGCAAGCTGATCTCCTATCCCCGCATTCGCGGCGCGTTGATGGATTTTGCGGTGTCCAAGCTGATGAAGAACGCGGGCTACGAGGCGTTCGATGCCATCGCGGGCGGCGAGACGGCGGGGATTCCCTTCGCTGCGTGGATCGCGGAGCGTATGGCCCTGCCGATGCAGTATGTGCGCAAGAAGCCGAAGGGTTTCGGCCGCGCCGCGCAGATCGAAGGCGTGATCGAGGAGGGCCAGCGCGTCCTGCTGGTCGAGGACCTGACCACAGATGGCGGATCAAAGCTGAAATTCGCTGAGGCGATCCGCAATACGGGTGCGCGCTGCGACCATACGCTGGTGCTGTTCTATTATGACATCTTCGAGGGCTCGACGCAGACGCTGGCGGATGCCGGGCTGACGCTGCACTATCTCGCCACATGGCGCGACGTGCTGGCCGAGGCACGCGCCGGGGCGCATTTCGACAAGAAGACACTGGATGCAGTCGGCGAGTTTCTGGCCGATCCGGTTGGCTGGTCCGATGCGAATGGCGGCGTGACGCCCTCCGCCTGATTTCGGGCGCACTGATCGAGGGTGCAGCGCATTCGCCCTTGCCGCCGGTCTGAACTTCGGCTTCCTTTGCCACAAAACCAAAGGGAGCGACGAATGACGATCATGCAGGGATTTCCGCCCGCCGAAACCGACCGGGCGACACTGGCGAACTGGCGGAACGCGCCGCATTCGGCCTGGGCCTTCCACCATGTGCGGGAAGTCGTCCCCTCTGCCGAGATTCGCAACGATCCTGCCGATATCTGGGAACTTGCCGCTGGTCGGATCGACCTTGGCAAGGTCGGGCTTGAGGCGGCGATGACGGCGACCCATGCGGATGCTGTCGCGATCATCCATGACGGGCGGCTGGTGCATGAGGCATATCGCAACGGCATGGGGCCGCGCGACCCGCATATCCTGATGTCGGTATCCAAATCCATGCTGGGTCTGGTGGCGGGAACACTGGTGGAGCGGGGTGAGCTGGCCGAGGCCGACCTTGTCACGGACTATGTGCCCGAACTCGCGCAAACGGTCTATGCCGGGGCGACGATCCGCGACCTGCTCGACATGCGGGCCGGGGTGCTGTTCGAGGAGGATTATCTGGCCACCTCCGGCCCGATTGTCGATTATCGCTATGCCGCGAACTGGAACCCGGTGCCTGCGGGCCGGGATGCCGGGGATTTGCGCAGCTTCATGTCCTGCCTGACGGCGGCGGATGGCGACCACGGGCAGCGGTTCCATTACGTGTCGCCCAACACCGATCTTCTGGCCTGGATATTCGAACGGGCCACCGGCACAAGATATGCCGATCTGGTGTCGGAACGGCTGTGGCAGCCGCTGGGGGCGGAGGCGTCGGGATACATCACCGTCGATCGGATCGGCGGCGCGCGGGCGGCAGGGGGCATGTGCGTCACCGCCCGCGATCTGGCGCGTGTCGGCGCGATGATGGCAGATGGCGGCCGGGCGCGGGGGCGTCAGGTGATTCCCGAAAGCTGGGTCAGCGACATCTATGCGAATGGCGATGTCGAGGCGTGGCAGACCGGCGATTTCAATGACAAGTTCGGTGGGCGCGATATGGCCTATCGGTCCAAATGGTACATCCAGCGCGGTGCGGAGCCGATGGTGCACGGGCTCGGCATTCATGGCCAGTATGTCTTTGCCGACCCGGCGCGGCATCTCGGCATTTCGTGGTTCTCGAGCCGTCATGAGCCGATCGAGGAATCGACGATGATGACCGTTCTGGAAACCGTGCAGCGGATCAGGGACGCGGTGTCCTGACAGGGCAGCATCGCCAATGACATTCGCGCCGCCCATCCGGCGGCGCGCCACGCCCATCTGACAAGGACAGCGCATGAACCTCTGGGAACTTTCCGCCACCGAAACCGTCGCCGCGATCCGGTCCGGCACCACCACCGCCCGCGCGGTGACAGAGGCGGCGCTGGCGCGGCTGGATGCGGCCAATCCGAAGATCAACGCAGTGGTGGCGCGTTGTGACGAGGAGGCGCTCGCCGCCGCCGACGTGATCGACAGCGCCCTTGCCCGGGGTGAAGATGCCGGGCCGATGATGGGCGTGCCGATCACGACGAAGGAGAATGTCGATCAGAAAGGTTACCCGACCACTAATGGTTTGCGTGTGCAGAAGGACCTGATCGCCCCTGCGGACAATCCGGTCGTCGCGAACCTGCGCCGGGCCGGGGCGATCATCGTCGGGCGGACCAATACGCCGGCCTTTTCGCTGCGCTGGTTCACGCGCAATTCGCTGCATGGCCACACCCGCAACCCGCACAATGCGAACGTCACCCCCGGCGGGTCGTCCGGCGGCGCGGCGTCGGCGACAGCAGCGGGGATCGGCGCAGTGGGGCATGGGACGGATATTGGCGGCTCCGTCCGCTATCCCGCCTATGCGTGCGGGCTTCAGGGAATTCGCCCGACCCTGGGCCGGGTCGCGGCATGGAACCCGTCCTCGCCGGATCGGCATATCGGCGCGCAATTGATGGCGGTGTCCGGCCCGCTGGCGCGGACGGTGGCGGATGTGCGGCTGGCGCTGACGGCGATGGCGGCGCCTGATCTGGGCGACCCGTGGCATGTGCCCGCGCCGATGGAGGGAGGGGCCTATCCAAGGCGCGCCGCGCTCTGCGTGAACCCCGAAGGGCTGGCGACGCATCCGCTGGTCGAGGCGGCCTTGCGCGATGCGGCGGCACGGCTGACAGACGCGGGCTGGGATGTGGCGGAGGTCGAAAGCCCGCCCTTCCGCGAGCCTGCCCGCCTTCAGGCACAGCTCTGGCTGGCGGAGATGGAGCGGGGCGCGAAGGCGGCCTTCGCCCGCGAGGATGATCCCGATGCCAATCATGTGCTGGCGGAGATGCTGAAGCTGACGCCCGCGCCGGGGCTGAACGAGGTGATGGATGCGCTTCAGGCCCGGCTTGGCTTTCTGCGCCAATGGCAGTCGGCGCTCATGGATCGCCCGGTGCTGATCTGCCCGATCTCGGCGGAGCCGCCTTTCCCCGACCTTCTGGACCTCGACGATTTCCCACGGGTGATGGAGGCGCAACTGACCCAGGTCGGCCTGCCGCTGATGGGCCTGCCGGGCATGTCGGTCTTTACCGGCTTTGGCACGTCCGAGGCGGGCCATGTGCCGCTGGGGGCGCAACTGATCGGAATGCGCTATCGCGAGGATATTCTGCTGGATGCGGCGGCAGACATCGAATCGCGGTCGCCGCAGATCAGGGTGGTGACACCCTGACCCGCCCCGCCTGACAGGGCGTCAGCCCGATCCGGCGAGCCCGTCGAGAATCGGGCAGTCTGGCCGCTGGTCGCCGCTGCAATGGTCGACAAGATCAGTGAGGGTGGCGCGCATCGCCTCCAGTTCCGCGATCTTGGCGCTGATATGCCCCAGATGCTCCTTCGCCACCCGTTTCACATCGGCGCTGGCGCGGGATTTGTCGTCATAGAGGCTTAGCAGCACCCGGCATTCCTCAATGGTGAAGCCGAGCGATCGGGCGCGGGCGATGAAGGCCAGCTTGTGCGCCTCGGCTTCGCTGAACACGCGATAGCCATTGGTATCGCGATGCGGGGCGAGCAGGCCGATATCCTCGTAATAGCGGATCGTCTTGGCGGGCAGGCCCGATCTTGCGGCGGCTTGGCTGATATTCATCGCAATCTCCCTTTCCCGAAAGACATAGGCGCGCAGGGCTTGACCTTCCAGTGACTGGAAGCCTCATCTGTTGCGGAAAGGAGCCTTCATGACCATCACCCGCGATCCCGTCTGTGCCATGATTGTCGATCCCGAGGCGGGAAAACCGCGCCTCGACCTCGACGATCAGACCTATCATTTCTGCTGCGAAGGGTGCCGCACCAAATTCGCCGCCGACCCGGACGGGTATCGCGAGGCGAAGGATCCGGTCTGCGGCATGACCGTCCAGCGGGCGACGGCGGCGCACGTGGCGCGGCATGACGGGGCGCGGCATTTCTTTTGCTCCGTCCGTTGTCAGGACCGGTTCGAGGCGGAGCCGGAAGCGTTTCTGGAGGGCCGGCCCGCGCCGCCGCCCGCCGCGCCGGGCACAATGTACACCTGTCCGATGGACCCGGAAATCGTGACCGACCATCCGGCGGATTGCCCGATTTGCGGCATGGCGCTGGAACTGATGATGCCGTCGCTGGATGACGGCCCGAACCCGGAACTGGTGGATTTTCGCCGCCGCCTGATGATCGGCGCACCTCTGGCCGCCGTCGTCTTTGCATTGGAAATGGGCAGCCATCTTGGCCTGCCTTTCGCTGACTGGCTCGGCCCGACGCTGCACCAATGGGCGCAGTTTGCCTTCGCGCTACCTGTGGTCCTCTGGATCGGGACGCCGATCTTCAAGCGGGGGGGGGCGTCGATCCGCACCGGTAACCTGAACATGTGGACCCTGCTGGCCATCGGCATTGGTGCGGCCTTCGTCTATTCCATCTTCGCGCTGATCCTGCCGGGATCGTTTCCGCCTGAGATGCTGACCCATAATGGCCGCGCCCCGATCTATTTCGAGGCGGCAGCGGTGATCGTCATCCTTGTGCTGCTGGGGCAGGTGATGGAACTGACGGCGCGCGAAAAGACGGGCGATGCCATTCGCGCGCTCCTGTCGCTGGCCCCGAAAACCGCACGTCGGGTGACGGCGGCGGGCGAGGCGGATGTGCCGCTGGAGGCGGTGGCGGTGGGCGATCTGCTACGCGTCAGGCCGGGCGAGACTGCGCCGGTGGACGGCGTTCTGACCGAAGGCAAATCGACGATGGACGAATCGCTGCTGACGGGGGAACCAATGCCCGTGGCCAAGGGCGTCGGCGATGCCATCACGGGCGGCGCGGTGAACGGCGCGGGCAGTTTCATCATGCGGGCGGAGGCGGTCGGCGCGGATTCCATGCTTTCGCGCATCGTCGGGATGGTCGCGGCGGCGCAACGGTCCCGCGCCCCGGTTCAGGGGTTGGCGGACAAGGTGGCCAGTATTTTCGTGCCAAGCGTGGTCGCAGCGGCACTGTTGGCGTTCGCGGCTTGGATGATCTTTGGCCCCGCCCCCGCATTGACCTATGCGGTGGTCGCAGCGGTCAGCGTGCTGATCATCGCCTGCCCCTGTGCGCTGGGCCTCGCGACGCCGATGTCGATCATGGTCGCCACGGGCCGGGGCGCACAATCGGGCGTTCTGGTGCGCGATGCGGAGGCGCTGGAGCGGTTCGCGGCGGTCGATACACTGGTGATCGACAAGACCGGAACCCTGACCGAGGGGCGCCCGACGCTGGCCACCGTGGCGGTGGCGGGCGGGTTTGAACGGGCGGAGGTTCTGGGTCTGGCGGCGGCGCTGGAGGCGGGATCGGAGCATCCGCTGGGAGCGGCGATCATTGCGGGATTCGGTGGCAAGGTTCAGCCGGTCGATGGGTTTGAAACCGTCACCGGCAAGGGCGTACGCGGCACGGTTGGCGGGCGCGCGGTCGCGTTCGGCAACGCCGCGATGATGGCGGAGGTCGATGTCACCGCGCTGCAAGCCGAGGCAGAGGCGGCGGAGCAGCGCGGCGAAACGGCGATGTTCCTTGCGGTGGACGGCACGCTTGCGGCGGTGATTTCGGTGGCTGATGCGGTGAAGGCTACGACGCCGGAGGCTTTGGCCGCGCTTCGTGCCGATGGTCTGCGCATCGTCATGGCGACCGGGGACAGCGCCCGCACGGCGGCGGTCGTGGCGGCGCGGCTGGGTCTTGACGAGGTGCATGCCGGGCTGTCGCCGGAGGGCAAGGCCAAGCTGATCGCGAAGCTGAAGGCAGAGGGCCGCCGCGTTGCGATGGCAGGGGATGGCGTGAACGATGCCCCCGCGCTGGCCGCTGCCGAGGTGGGCATCGCGATGGGGGCAGGATCTGACGTTGCCATCGAAAGTGCCGGCATCACGCTGGTAAAGGGCGATCTGCGCGGGCTGGTCCGGGCGCGTCACCTGAGCCGGGCAACCATGCGCAACATCCGCCAGAACCTGTTCTTCGCCTTCGCCTATAACACCATCGGCGTGCCGATTGCGGCGGGGGTGCTGTTCCCGGTCTTTGGCGTGCTGCTGTCGCCGATCTTCGCGGCGGCGGCGATGAGCCTGTCATCGGTATCGGTCATCGCCAATGCGCTGCGCCTGCGGCGGGTGAAGATCGATTGATCGCCGGTGCACCCCCGAAAGGACGGCAAATTGGGGCTGGATGCCTGCCCGAACTCCGGGCATGAAAGGGCGCACACACGCAAGGAGCCGCGCCATGACACCGACCGCAAACTGGTCCTATCCCACATCCATCCGGTTCGGCGCGGGGCGCATCGCGGAGCTGGCTGCGGCCTGCGCCGCTGCTGGGATGCAGCGCCCGCTTCTGGTCACTGACCGGGCGCTGGCTACGCTGCCGATCACGGCGGCCGCACTGGCGCTGATGGAGGCTGCGGGACTGGGCCGCGCGGTGTTCAGCGAGGTGGACGGCAACCCGACGGGCGAGAATGTCGCGGCGGGTGTTGCAGTTTACCAATCCGGCGGCCATGACGGCGTGATCGCCTTTGGTGGCGGATCGGCGCTGGATGTCGGCAAGGCCATCGCCTTCATGGCCGGTCAGACCCGCCCGATCTGGGATTTCGAGGATATCGGCGACTGGTGGACCCGCGCCGATGCAGATGCCATCGCGCCGGTCGTGGCGGTGCCGACAACGGCAGGCACGGGGTCGGAGGTCGGGCGCGCCTCGATCATCACCAACAGCGAAACCCATGAAAAGAAGATCATCTTCCACCCAAGGATGCTGCCCGCCGTCGTGATCGCCGATCCGGCCCTGACAGTCGGCATGCCGAAGATCATCACCGCAGGCACCGGGATGGACGCCTTCGCGCATTGTCTGGAGGCGTATTGTTCCCCCCACCATCACCCGATGAGCGCCGGGATCGCGGTGGAAGGGATGCGTCTGGTGAAGGACAACCTTCTGCGCGCCTATCATCACGGCACCGATCTGGAGGCGCGCGGTCAGATGATGGCCGCCGCATCGATGGGGGCGGTGGCGTTCCAGAAAGGGCTGGGCGCGATCCATGCCCTGTCACATCCGCTGGGGGCGATCCACAACACCCATCACGGCATGACCAACGCAGTCGTCATGCGCCCGGTTCTGGCCTTCAACCGGCCGATGATCGAAGCGAAGATCGACCGGCTGGCGGCCTATCTGGGCATCGAGGGCGGGTTTGACGGATTTGACGCCTATGTCGGCGATCTTTGTGCCGCGCTCGCGGTGCCCGCCGATCTGGCGGCGCTCGGCGTGCGCGACATGGATGCAGCCCGAATCGTCGAGGCGGCGCTTCGCGACCCCAGCGCCGGGGGCAACCCGGTCGCCATGACTGCGGAGAATACCGCCGCGCTGTTGGCGCGGTGCTGACGGGCTGCGTTATTCCGCCGGATCGAAGGTCATCGCGACACCGTTCATGCAATATCGCAGGCCGGTCGGTTGCGGCCCATCGGGAAACACATGGCCGAGATGCGCATCGCAGCGGGCGCAGTGCACCTCGGTGCGGCGCATAAAAAAGCTGCGGTCGATGGTTTCGCCGACCGCATCCTCGCTCAGCGGCTGAAAGAACGAGGGCCAGCCGGTGCCGCTGTCGAATTTCGCGGCCTGATCGAACAGCGGCGCATCGCAGCAGACACAGCGATAGGTGCCCGGACCATGCGGAAAATTTTCGTGGCTTCCCGCGCGTTCGGTGCCGTGCTTGCGCGTGACCTTGTAGGCCTCCGGGCTGAGCTGCTCGCGCCATTCGGCATCAGACTTCACAATCTTGTCCATATTCGACATGCTCCCGCGAGGTGTCACAATTCCGTCTCCGCCCACCATATATAACGCGTATCGAAAAGGTGAAGGTCTTGCGGAGGATAAGCCGATGATCCCGTTTGCCAGAGGTGCCTACACTGCGCGGCTCGCCGCGACGCCGCAAGATATCGAGGCGGCGCAGCGCCTGCGTTACCAAGCCTTCATCGCCAATCGCCCTGGTGCCGTCGCCCGCGAGGATGCGTGCGACGCCGATCATCTGGATGCGGTATGCGAACATATGCTGGTGGAGGAACGCAAGACCGGTGCGCTGGTCTGCTGTTTTCGGCTGATGCCGCTCCGCTCCGGTGCCGAAATCGACCGGTGCTATTCGGCGCAGTATTACGACCTGAACGCGCTGCGCGATTACCCGTCGCCGATGGTGGAGATGGGCCGGTTCTGCATCCTGCCGGGCCTTCACGACCCTGACATCCTGCGCGTCGCCTGGGGCGCGATGACCACCTATGTCGACGAGGCGAAGGTCGAGATGCTGTTCGGCTGTTCCAGCTTCGACGGGACGGAGGCGGACACCTATATGGACGCTTTCGCGCTGCTGAAGGCAAAGCACCTTGCGCCGAAACGATGGCTACCGCGTGTGAAGGCGCCGAAGATTTTCCCCTTCGCCAAGCGGTTGCGGATCAAGCGGCCCGACATGAAGAATGCCTTCGCCAAGATGCCGCCGCTGCTGCGCACCTATCTGATGATGGGCGGCTGGGTCAGCGATCATGCGGTGGTGGATAATGAACTGAACACCCTGCATGTGTTCACCGGGCTGGAGATCAACCGCGTGCCGCAGGCCCGCGCGCGGCTGCTGCGCGGGGTCTGAGGCGGGCGGCGTCCCGCTCCGCCCTCGCGGCGATCTGATTAATGACGGTCAGTCGAAGCTGACGACCCAAGCCTCTGTCGGTGCGGTGCGGCCTGCGAGCACGTCGAGCCATGCCGCCTCCACCGCCTCCGCTCCGATGCCGTGCTTCATGGTCAGCCAGTCGCGGCTTTTCAGGGCGGCTTCCTGCCAGAATGCCGCCGCGCGGCGGTCGAACTCGCCGGGCCCCCAGTCGGTGCTTCGCTTCTGGATGTGACCGGGGGCGAAGAACATCGCGCTGCGGTCCTTGATGTAGTCGGGGCCCATCCCGGCATCCTCGTAGTGAGTGACGCCGACATTGGAGGTATAGGCCATCCGGTCGCCCAGCATCCGGTGCAGCCGCCCGATGACATCGCCATTGCCGGACATGTCGACGATCACAGCCTTGGTGCCGGTATCGACGCCGTCCTCCATCGCCTCGTAAAGGAAGATGTCATCGTAAAGCCCCAGCGCGCGCACAGCAGATTCGTTTCGCGCCGAGGTGATGCCGACAAGGCGCGGTGCGGCGGCATCCGCCTTTACCGCATAGGCCAGCCCGATGGCGGTCTTTGACGATGCGCTCGGCACGATGATCTGCCCGGCCCCGAACCAGTCATTGTCGAGAAGGAAGTCATAGAGACAGAAGGACGTGGCATAGAGCGGCCAGAGCACCATTCGATCTTCATCCATCTCGCGGTCATAGGCGCTGTCCGCCTCCAGCCGCAGATAGCTGTTATAGACTGGCGGCAATCCTGCGCGATGTGCTGCCCCATCGAACAGGCGCGCCGGTTTCACGCCCTGCGGCTCCATCACCAGATGGCTAGCCATCGGCCAATAGCCATAAAGGCGCTCGCCAGGCTTCACATCGGGATGCGCGCTCTGGATCACCACTCCGATGCCCCAGACCGGGATCACGCCCCATGTGGCATCGCCGGTGGGGAAGAATTTCCAGTATCCGATCCGCTCGCCGACCACGCCGTAGGTGACGTTGTTGGCAGTCAGGGCGAAGCGCTCGATCTCCACCAGCACCTTGCCATCGGTCAGTTCGGGCGCGGGGTGCGTGGTGACGCGGTTCTTGCCGAGGCTGATCTTGCTGACTTCAAAGACGGAGATATCGGTCATGGCGGCGCTCCCTTGTGGTTTTCCCCGAGGATACCACGTCAGACCGGCCCGCGCCTACAAGATCGCCGCGTCAGGTGCGCCAGATCGGGTTCGACCATGCCCGCCGCCCGGCGGCATCCACCACAACGACGCGCAGCCAGGGGCTATCGACCGTGCGGGTCAGCTTCATCTCGGCACGGGTCATCGACGCACCGTTCAGCACCTGCGCTGCCGATCCTTCGCCAAGGATCATCACCGCGCTTGCCGCCGAGCATTCGACCGTCAGGTGCTTGCCTTCGAGCGTGATATCGCGAATCTCCGGCCCGGTGCTGGCATACATCGCCCCGGCCTTCAGCGCGGCCAGCAAGGCCTCTGGCTCGTTTGCCTCCGCCTTGACCATCACCCAGCCACCGAAAGCGTCGCGATGGGTGAAATGCGCGTCATCGGTCGCGATCAGGTTCAGCGCGCGCCCTTCGGTCAACAAGAGATCCAGCGTCGCGAACCCGTGCGGGCGGTCAGCCTCCACATGGCAGCTATGGTTGTAGACCTCGACCGCATGCGCCGCCGTGATGGACCTCGCATCGGCCATTGTCAGCCCGCTCCATTCCGGGTGGGCGATGGCGACGAAGGCCCCGGCATCGACCGCACGCTGCGCAATCTCCGGCCCGGTTTCCTGCCCCTCGACCGTCATGAAATGCGGCGCATTGGCGGGCGCAAAATCCTCCGGCAAACCCACCGCGAGGATGTGCCACAATTCGCCATTCTCCATCGCGCCGGAATGCAGTTCCGCGCCGAGGATGGTGGTGAACCCGTCGCCGCGCATCGGTTTCGTATCGACGATGGGATAGTCGTAAAGACCGATGAAATGGTCCGTCAGCGCGATGAAATCATACCCCTCCGCCCGATAGCGGCGACACACTTCCTCAGGTGGCAACCGCCCGTCGGAGCGGGTCGAATGAGTGTGAAGATTGCCGCGCCAGAAACGGCCGGAACTGGAAAACGCGATCGGACGCATGGAACCCTCCTGTAAGCGTGGCCGCTATAGTGCCGGATTGCGACAGAACTGCGAAGGGGGGAGGGGGAGATTCAGATTTGGCCACCCCCAGCGAGGTGCTGGCGAAAGGCATGCGGGTGAAGCCGCTGACGGGCGGCGTGCCATAGGTCGTCTCGAACGCAAGTGCCATCAGCGCCCGCGCC
>CAYGRU010000044.1:0-29339 GCA_964352385.1 uncultured Candidatus Planktophila sp. | reverse complement strand
CCTGCACCTGATACCATTTGTCCATCACCAGGCTGTCCTCCTGCCAGCGGCGGCGGAAGGCGGCCAGCGCATCCGCCCCGCCCTCCGACCCCTCATGCACGAGTGCGCGCAGGGCTGACAGGCTTTCGGTCATGTTGCCGTCCGGCCCGTTTGCGGCATCGAACTGCGCCCGCGCCGCCGCGCCGCCATCTACGCGTGATAAAAGGGCTAGGGCTGCATTGCGCAGGCTGCGCCGCCCGGCAGGCTCCGCCGCCGGGCTGTAAGGGCCGGGGACCGCCATCGCGCCGTGCAGCCGGTGCAGGACCGGCGTGATCGCATCCGCCAGCGCGCGGCCCATCAGCCGCAGCGCGGTGTGGATCGCATCGGGGTCCACCACCCCGCCCGAACCGAAAATCTGCGAGGCGACTTCATCATGGCCCGGAATGCCGAGCACCAGCGCGCGGAACGCCGGGTCGAGGCCTTCATCATCGGCCATCGCCCCGACGGATTCCGACCATGCCCGGTCGATGGATCGTTCCGGGTTTTCGACCAGCGCTAGTGCGATGGACAGGGCGAGCGTGCGCCCGGCCTCCCACTTGTTGAACGGGTCGCTGTCATGGGCCATCAGGAACGCCCGCTCCGCCGCGCTGGCCGCCCGCTCCACGATCACGGGGGCGGAGAAATTGCGGAACAGCGATGGCACGGGGCGTTCCGGCAGGGGGAAGGTGAAGGTTTCCTCCGCCTTGGTCAGCTCCAGCATCCCCGATGCCAGCTCCTGCCCATCCGCGCCGAGCAGGCCATAGGCGCAGGGGATCACCAGCGGGGCCTTGTCGGGCTGGCCCGGCGTCGGGCGGGTGTGCTGTTTCAGCGTGAGGGAATAGGTGCAATCGGCATAGGTCTCGGTCACGGCAACGCGCGGGGTGCCCGCCTGCGCATACCAGAGCGCGAATTGCGAAAGGTCGCGGCCTGTTGCGTCCTCAAACACCTTCAGCCAGTCCTCGATGGTGCAGGCCTGCCCATCGTGCCGGTCGAAATAAAGGTCGAGCGCCGCACGATAGGCATCCGCCCCCACCAGACGGCGGAGCATTCCAATCACCTCCGCGCCCTTTTCGTAGACGGTGGCGGTATAGAAATTATTGATCTCGATATATGCCTCCGGCCTGACCGGGTGGGCCAGCGGCCCCGCATCCTCGCGGAACTGGCGGGCGCGAAGCTGCTGCACCTCGCTGATGCGGTGCACCGGGGCGGACCGCATGTCGCCGCTGAACTGCTGATCGCGGAACACGGTCAGGCCTTCCTTCAGGCACAACTGGAACCAGTCGCGGCAGGTAATGCGGTTGCCGGTCCAGTTATGGAAATATTCATGGGCGATGATCGCTTCGATGAAGGCGAAATCGCTGTCGGTGGCGGTTTCCGGGCTGGCCAGCACGTATTTGGAGTTGAAGACGTTCAGGCCCTTGTTTTCCATCGCGCCCATGTTGAAATCCTCGACCGCGACGATCTGAAAGATGTCGAGGTCGTATTCGCGGCCATACATTTCCTCATCCCAGCGCATGGACCGTTTCAGGGCGTCCATCGCATAGGCGCATCGCCCCTCGTCGCCGGGACGAACCCAGATGCGCAGATCGACTTCGCGGCCCGACATGGTGGTGAACCGATCATCATGGGACACGAGATCGCCCGCGACGAGCGCGAACAGATAGGATGGTTTCGGCCACGGATCCTTCCACTCGGCGTATCCATCGCCCTGTGCCACAAGATTGCCGTTGGACAGCAGCACCGGCTCCCGCCCCTCCACCCGCACGGTGAACGGCGCCATCACATCGGGGCGGTCCGGGTAGAAGGTGATCTTGCGGAACCCCTCCGCCTCGCATTGCGTGCAATACATGCCGTTGGACATGTAAAGCCCTTCCAGCGCGGTATTGGCCGAGGGGTCGATTTCGGTCACGCAGGTCCACTCGAATTCGACCGGGGGCAGGGCGGTCAGCGATACGGTCAGGCTTTCGTCACCGTGGGTCAGCGCATCGGGGCGCACGTCGCGCCCGTTGATCTGGGCCGAGATCAGCCTCATCCCCGCCCCGTCGAGATGGAGATCGGACGGCCCCATGCCGTTCCGCTGAAACTTGATCCGCGCCGTTACCCGCGTCGCCGTCGGATGAAGCGAAAAGGTCAGATGCGTTTCTGCCACAAGCCAGGCTGGGGCCTTGTAGTCGGCGAGGCGGATGGTTCTGGCGGATGGGGCGGCGATGTCGTCGGGGCGCATGGAAACTCCTGATCTGGTCCGCCTGACTATGGCAGCGGGGCGGATGGCTTCAAGTCATGCAGGGGTCATAGGCGACGAAAAACAGTTTCCGATCGGAAACGGACGTGTTGATCTCACCTGAATCGCATTGTATCCGACTGCATTCACATCACTGCCAAAGCCAGAATCGAGGAGCGTTCGAATGAGTGCACGTGTCGAGATCGAAGGATTGTCTGTGGATGCCGAGCTTGCGGCGTTCATCACTGACGAGGCCCTGCCCGGCACTGGCATTGACGCTTCGGCGTTCTGGGCGGGCCTTTCGCATCTGATCCATGATTTCGGCCCGAAGAACCGCGCCTTGCTGGCGGAGCGGGACAGGATGCAGGCCGCCATCGACGATTGGCACCGCAATCATTCCGCCCATGATCCGGCGGCCTACAAGGCGTTCCTGTCGGAGATCGGCTATCTGGTCGATGAGGGGCCGGATTTCAGCATCGACACTGCGAATGTTGATCCCGAGATAGCGTCCACCCCCGGCGCGCAGCTTGTCGTGCCGGTGATGAATGCGCGCTATGCGCTGAATGCCGCGAATGCGCGCTGGGGATCGCTCTATGACGCGCTTTACGGCACTGACGCGATGGGTGATCTGCCAGCGGGCAAGGGGTATGATGCGGCACGTGGTGCGCGGGTCGTCGCGTGGGCGAAGGCGTTTCTGGATGATGTCGCACCGCTGATCGGTGCATCGCATGGCGATGTGACCGGCTACAGCGTGTCGGCGGGGGCATTGGTCGCGACGACAGCCTCCGGCCCCCACGGCCTGCGGCGACCTGAGCAATTTGCGGGCCATGCGGGTAACGCCGCCGCGCCCAGGGCGATTCTGATCCGCAACAACGCGCTGCACATCGAAATCGCCATCGACCGCAGCCACCGGATCGGTGCCACCGATCCCGCAGGCGTCGCCGATGTGATGATGGAGGCGGCGATTTCCACCATCATGGATTGCGAGGACAGCGTTGCGGCGGTGGATGGCGAGGACAAGGTGCTCGCCTATCGTAACTGGCTCGGCCTCTGCCGGGGCGACCTGACGGAAGTGCTGAAAAAGGACGGGCGCATCATCACCCGCGCCCTGAACCCGGATCGCAGCTATACCGCGCCGGACGGATCGGCGCTGGTGCTGAAAGGGCGGTCGCTGATGCTGGTGCGCAATGTCGGGCATCTGATGACCAACCCCGCCATCCGCGACCGGAACGGCGACGAGGCATTCGAGGGGCTGATGGATGCGCTGATGACCACATTGTGCGCGCTGCATGACCTGAAGGGCCGCCGCGCCAATTCGCCCGCCGGATCGGTCTATGTGGTGAAGCCGAAGATGCACGGCCCGGCGGAGGTCGCCTTTGCTGACGAAGTGTTCAGCACGGTGGAGCGTATCCTCGGCCTTGAGCCAAACACGGTAAAGCTGGGGATCATGGACGAGGAACGGCGCACGACGCTGAACCTCAAGGCCTGCATCCGCGCCGCGCGGCACCGGGTCGCCTTCATCAACACCGGCTTTCTGGATCGCACCGGCGACGAGATTCACACCTCGATGCAGGCCGGGCCGATGGTGCGCAAGGCCGACATGAAGGCGGAGGCATGGATCGGGGCCTATGAGGACTGGAATGTCGATATCGGCCTTGCCTGCGGCCTGTCGGGCCGGGCGCAGATCGGCAAGGGCATGTGGGCGATGCCCGATCTGATGGCCGACATGCTGGCACAGAAGATCGGCCACCCGCAGGCCGGCGCGAATTGCGCATGGGTTCCGTCGCCAACCGGGGCCACACTGCACGCGACGCATTATCACCGGGTCGATGTGATGGCGCGGCAGGCGGAAATCGCCCGCGCCGGACGCCGGGCGTCGCGCGATGATCTGCTGAACATCCCGGTATCGAAGGGCCGGAACTGGGCACCGGAGGAGATCGCGGCAGAGGTCGCGAACAACGCGCAGGGCATTCTCGGCTATGTCGTGCGCTGGGTCGATCAGGGCGTCGGCTGTTCCAAGGTCCCCGATATCAACGATGTCGGTCTGATGGAGGATCGGGCGACCTGCCGCATCTCAGCCCAGCATCTGGCGAACTGGCTGGAACATGGCGTCGTCAGCCATGACGAGGTGATGGACGCGATGCGCCGGATGGCGGCGAAGGTGGACAGTCAGAATGCGGGCGACACGGCTTACGAGCCGATGGCACCGGGCTTTGACAGCATCGCGTTTCAGGCGGCATGCGAGCTGGTGTTCGACGGCGCGGCGCAACCTTCGGGTTATACCGAACCAGTCTTGCATCGGCGGCGGTTGGAGAAAAAGGCGGCTTAGGGGCGGGATGGCGCGCTGCCTTCTGAATGGGCAGATCGGCGGGTTTGCGCGCCTGATGGTCAAAAGCGTCCAAATCCGGTGCCATTCAGGTGTGCGATTGGTCGCAATCGGAACTTGCCCTCACTTCAAACTTGGCTAACGTCAAGGTGCCAGACATGAAATCAGGCCCCGTTCTGGACCCGTTTCATCGTCCGACATCTGACGCGCAGCCAACCCGGCGCGCGCAGGGGGAGGAGCCAGGTGCCACAAAAAGAGCACCGGTCCACAACAGGAGAGAGTGCCCGTGGGAGCGATTTTCGCGCTGATCGGGAGACGGCTTGCCATGGGTCTTCTGACCCTGCTTGCGGTTTCCATTATCATATTTGCCGCCATCGAAGCCCTGCCGGGCGATTTCGCACAGGAGATTCTGGGGCAGGGCGCAACGCCTGAGGCTGTGGCGGCCATCAAGCGGGATCTCGGCCTCGATCAGCCAGCGGTGAACCGATATCTCGACTGGCTCGGCGGCGTGTTGCAGGGGGATTTCGGGGTCAGTTTCGCGCAATTGTCCTTCGCGGGCAATTTCGGCACGGCAAACCGCGAGGTTGTCACGGTTGCCGACCAGATCGCGCCGCGCTTTTCCAACACGATCTTTCTGGCCAGTGTCGCGGCGGTGATCGCGGTTCCGATCAGCCTGACCATCGGGTTGCTGGCGGCGCTCTATCGCGAGTCGTATTTCGACAAGTTCGCCAACATCTTCACGCTGACCTCGATTTCCAGCCCCGAATTCTTCGTGTCCTACATCCTCATCCTGTTTCTGGCGGTGGTCTATCCGGTGTTCCCGTCGATCTCGAACATCAATGCCGACCTCAGCTTTGTCGACCGGCTCTATCGGTCGATGCTGCCTGCGCTGACGCTGACGCTGGTGGTCACGGCGCACATGATGCGGATGACACGGGCCGCGATCATCAATCTGCTCGCCTCGCCCTATATCGAAATGGCGCGGCTGAAGGGCGTGCCGCCCTGGCGGGTGATCGTGCGGCACGCGCTGCCGAATGCGCTGGCGCCGATCATCAATGTGGTGGCGCTGAACCTCGCCTATCTCGTCACAGGCGTGGTGGTGGTGGAGGTGGTGTTCGTCTATCCGGGTATCGGGCAGTTGTTCGTCGATGCGGTGAAATTCCGCGACATGCCCATCGTGCAGGCCTGCTGCCTGATCTTTGCGGCGGCCTATATCCTGTTGAACCTGAGCGCGGATGTGCTGTCGATCCTGACCAATCCGCGCCTCCGGCATCCGAAATAAGGGGGGCTGGGGGATGGGATTTCTGATCTATGTCGCCGGGCCGCTGGCCACACTCATCGCGCTCGGCTGGCTGGTGCGCACCATTGTCGGGCGCAGCGTGGCGGGGCCGGTGGGGGCGCTGTTCCGGTCGATGCCGCTGACGGCGGCTTTCGGGCTGACGGTCATCACGCTCTATATCCTCGGTGCGATCTTCGCGCCGCTGATTGCGCCTTACGGCGAGCGCGAGATTTTCGAGGTCATCAACGGGCTGCCGGGGGATGACCCGGCGCATATCCTCGGCACCGACCAGATCGGGCGCGATCTGCTGACCCGCCTGATCTATGGCGGACGCAACACCATCGGCATCGCCTTCGTGACCACGGTTCTGGCGTTCGTTCTGGGGGCGACGCTCGGCTTTCTGGCGGCGGTGCTGGGCGGTTGGGTCGATCAGGTGCTGTCGCGCATTGTCGATGCGCTGATGGCAATCCCGCAGTTGATCTTTGCGCTGCTGCTGATCACCATTCTGGGGCAATCGACGCTGAACATGATCCTTGTGATCGCGGTTCTGGATTCGACGCGGGTGTTCCGGCTGGCTCGTGCGGTCGGCGCGAACATCGTGGTCATGGATTATATCGAGGCGGCGAAGCTGCGCGGTGAAAGCCTGACCTATCTGATCTTTCGCGAGATTCTGCCGAACGCCACCTCGCCCCTGCTGGCGGAATTCGGCCTCCGGTTCTGCTTCGTGTTCCTGCTGATCGCGTCGCTGTCGTTCCTCGGCATCGGCATTCAGCCGCCTTTGGCCGACTGGGGCACGATGGTGCGGGAATTGTCGCAGTTCATCAATTTCGCGGGCTTCGGCGAATGGCTGATCGCGTCCTTGCCGCTGATGCCCGCTGCGGCGATTGCCTTGCTGACCGTTGCCGTCAACTTTGTGGTGGACTGGATGCTCCACCGTTATTCCGGCCTGAAGGAGTAAGCGCGATGGCGTCGAAAGACCTGCTCGTCAAGATCCGGGGCCTGAAGATCGAAGGGCGTTCCGGCGAGGAATGGATGCAGATCGTCAATGGCATCGACCTCGACCTTCGTCGTGGCGAGGTGCTGGGCCTGATCGGGGAATCCGGCGCGGGCAAATCCACCATCGGCCTCGCGGCGATGGGGTTCACCCGTGATGGCTGCCGGATATCCGGCGGCAGTGTGGAATTCGACGGGATCGACCTTGTCGGTGCCTCCGCCGACCAGAAGCGCAGCCTGCTGGGCAAACGCATCGCCTATGTCGCGCAGTCGGCGGCGGCGTCGTTCAACCCGGCACATCGCCTGATCGACCAGCATACAGAGGCACCGGTGCTGCACGGCGTGTCATCGGTTTCCGACAGTCAGGAGGACGCAATGGCGCTTTACGCCCGCCTGCGCCTGCCCGACCCGGACAATATCGGTTTTCGCTATCCGCATCAGGTATCCGGCGGGCAGTTGCAGCGCGCGATGACGGCGATGGCGATGTCGTGCCGCCCCGACCTCATCATCTTTGACGAGCCGACGACGGCCCTGGATGTGACCACCCAGATCGAGGTGCTGGCGGCGATCCGCGATATCGTCCGGCAGTTCGACACGGCGGCGATCTACATCACCCATGACCTCGCGGTGGTGGCGCAGATGGCAGACCGCATCAAGGTCTTGCTAAAGGGCGACGAGGTTGAGGAAGCCGACACCCGCACGATGCTGTCCTCGCCGACGCAGGATTACACCAAGTCGTTGTGGGCCGTGCGCAGCTTTCAGCGCGATGAGATGCCGCCGGTGCGATCAGACGAGGTGCCGGTCGTATCGGTCAGGAACGTCACCGCCGCCTATGGCCCGGTGAGGGTGCTGCACGAGGTCAGCTTTGACATCCATGCCGGGCGCACGGTCGCGGTGGTGGGGGAAAGCGGATCGGGAAAGTCGACGACGGCGCGGGTCATCACCGGGTTGTTGCCGCCGGTCGCGGGTGAAATCCTGTTCAACGGCAAGGCCCTGCCGCCGAATTACAAGAACCGCACCAAGGATCAGCTTCGCCAGGCGCAGATGATCTATCAGATGGCCGACACCGCGCTGAACCCGAAGCTGAAGATCAAGGATATCATCGGGCGTCCCGCGCAATTCTACGGCGGCATCAGCGGCCAGAAGCTGCGGCACCGGGTGGAGGAATTGCTCGACCTGATCGAGTTGCCCGCCAAGCGGTATTATGACCGCCTGCCATCGGAATTGTCGGGCGGCCAGAAACAGCGGATCGGTATCGCGCGGGCGCTGGCGGCGGAGCCGCAGTTCATCATCTGCGACGAGGTGACGTCCGCGCTGGACCAGTTGGTGGCAGAGGGCATTCTGAAACTGCTCGACAAGCTGCAACGCGAACTGAACCTCGCCTACATGTTCATCACCCATGACCTCGCGACGGTGCGGTCCATTGCAGATGATGTCGTGGTGATGAAGGAGGGCCGGGTGGTCGAGCAGGGCCCGAAGACGGTAATGTTCACGCCGCCGCACCATTCCTACACCGACCTTCTGCTGAGTTCGGTGCCGGAGATGGACCCGGACTGGCTGAACACCCTGCTGGAGGAACGCGGGGTCGACAATATCGGCGAGGCGGCGTCTTCAAAAATCTGATGAGGTCGCTTTCCGATGTAAATGCGTCGCTTTCCGGGTTAGAAATGACCCTGACGCAGTGACGATCATGAAGCGAGTTCTGGGGTTTCGGCCCCGGAAAACGAACCGAAAGAGCCAACAGGGAGACTTTCAATGGCCTTCACAATGAATCGCAGACACATGATGCAGGCGGGGGTCGCAGCCGGTGCGCTCGCTGCCTCCGGCCCCGCCTTCGGCGCGGCCCACGGCCCCAAAAGGGGCGGCACGCTCCGCCTCGGTGTGACCGGCGCGAACACCTCCGACAGTTGGGATGCCCGCACCCATTCGGACACCTATATGCAGGTCGCTGCGCATGGCGCGGTGTTCGACAATCTGACCGAAGTGGCGGCTGATGGCACGCTGGTCGGCGAACTGGCGGAAAGCTGGGAAGCGTCCGCTGATGCGCTGACCTGGGTGTTCAACCTCCGCAAGGGCGTGACGTTCCACAACGGCAAACCCTTTGGCGCGGATGACGTGCTTGCGTCGCTTGCGATGCACACCGACGAAGATGCGAAATCCGCTGCGAAACCGATCGTCGACAACATCGCCGAGATGGTGAAGACCGGCGATCATCAGGTGAAGATCACGCTCGCGACGGCAAACGCCGATTTCCCCTATCTTCTGTCCGATTATCACATCCTGATGTATCCGGCCGGCATGATCGAGGAAGCGATTGCCAAGGGCATCGGCACGGGCGGTTACAAGGTCGAAAGCTTCGAGCCGGGCGTTCGTGCGCTGGTGTCGAAATATGACGGCTATTATCGCGACGACAAATGCTTCTTCGACAGCATCGAAATTCTGGCGCTGAACGACGCCGGTGCGCGGATGAACTCGCTGATGACCGGTCAGGTTGATGCGATCAACCGCATCGACTTCAAAACGGAATCGCTGCTGACCCGCAATCCGGGGCTGGAGCTGCTCGAGGTGACGGGCAACACCCACTACACCTTCCCGATGCTGGTGAAGTTCGCGCCGTTCGACAATGTGAACGTCCGCAAGGCGATCAAATACGCCTTCAACCGGAAGGAACTGGTCGACAAGATCCTGCAAGGCCACGGTGCGATCGCAAACGACCACCCGATCGGGCCGGCGAACCAGTATTATGCCGCCGACCTGCCGCAGATCGAATACGATCCCGACAAGTCGAAATTCTTCCTCAAGGAAGCGGGTCTCACCAGCCTCGATGTCGATCTCTCCGTCTCCAACGCGGCTTTTGTCGGTGCGATTGACGCGGCACAGCTTGTGCAGGGCACTGCGGCAGCGTCGGGCATCAACATCAATCTGATCAAGGAGCCTGAGGATGGCTACTGGTCCAATGTCTGGCTGAAGAAGCCGTGGTGCGCATCCTACTATTCCGGTCGCGCGACCGAGGACTGGATGTTCTCCATCGTCAACGAGGCCGGTGCACCGTGGAACGAAACCGGCTGGATCAACGACCGGTTCCAGAAACTGCTGATCGAAGCCCGTGCCACGCTCGACGGCGACAAGCGGCGCGAGATGTATCGCGAGATGCAGATGCTCAGCTCGGAAGAGGGCGGCGCAGTCATCCCGATGTATGCCAACACGGTGGACGCCTATTCGACCAAACTGGTTCGCCCCGAAAACATCGGCAACCTCTGGCCGCTCGACAGCGCCCGGATGGCGGAACGCTGGTGGTTCGCCTGATTTCAGGCACATCGTAGATCAGCAAAGCGGGCCTTTCGGGGCCCGCTTTCATTTCGCCGGATCATCGCGACCGGTGAGGGCGGCATCATCATGGCTTGACCGTTTGAACGGCCCCTGCGACATGCAGCCCATGCTGACAAATATCGCGATCCTTCTGTTCTGTGGTGGCTTCTGGGGCGTGTCCTTCACGCTGACCCGGATTGTCATGGAAAACAGCGGCGGCCACCCGCTGGCCATCACGTTCTGGAATGCGGCGCTGGCGAGCGTGATCGTCTGGACGGCCTTGTGGCTGACCGGGCGTCTGCCGCGTATCGACCGCAGCTATATCCGGTTTGTCGCGGTGCTCGGCGTCTTGGGCGGGGCGTGCCCGTCGATCCTGCTGTTCTGGGCGGCGCAGCATCTGGGGGCGGGTGTTCTGTCGGTCTGCATGGCGACGGTGCCCTTGATGCAGATCGGCCTGAGCGCTGCTTTCGGGATCGAGCGGTTGCGCCCGTTGCGGCTGGCCGGTCTGGTGATCGGCCTTGCGGCGGTCTGGCTGATCGCGGACCCGGAGGGCGGTGCGGCCCCGGCATTCTGGGTGATGATTGCGGTTTGTGGGGGTCTTTCCTACGCGCTGGAGGACAGCTTCATCGCCATTCGCCGCCCGGCGGGGATGACATCGGTGCAAATCCTCGCGGGCATGGTGTTCTTTGCCGCGCTCTATACCGCGCCCACATTGCTGTTCGTCGATCCGGCCCCCCTGTCGATCACAGCACCGGGGCGGGTGGAGGCGGCGTTCGTGCTGATGTCGGTCGGCGGGCTGTTCGCCTATGGCTCCTTCGTCCATCTCATCAGCCGGGCAGGGCCGGTCTTCGGATCGCAGGTTGCCTATGTGGTAACGGTTGCGGGTGTGATCTGCGGTGTGCTGATCCTCGGCGAAAGCTATGAGGCCGGGTTCTGGGCGGCGGTCGGGCTGATGATCGTCGGTCTTGCCTTTGGTTTGCCGGGCGGGCCGGCGCGCAAACTGGTCTGACTTCCGCTGCGTCAGGCACGCCGCCGCTTGACCGCACCTTGCCACCTCCATAGCTTCCGATCCATCGCCTCGAGCGGGCAAAGACCCGTCTGGCGCAATCCTTTGGGAGGAAAAGCATGGTGATGACGCTTGCCGAGGCGACGGCGCATGTCACATCGACGGATCCACGTTTCGCGCTGACCCGCGCCACGATCCGGGGCGTCGATCTGCCGGTTTTTGCCAATGCGCCCGCGCATCTGCGCGATGTGCTGAAAGTGGGTGAAGAAGCCCGCGCAGCCCTGCCCGATGGCGGCGACTACATCGTCTATGAGGATGAGCGGATCAGCTATGCTGCCTGGATCGCCGAGACCAATCGCATCGCCCATGCGCTGACCGAAACGCTGGGCGTCCGGCCCGGCGATCGGATCGCGATTGCGATGCGCAATTACCCTGAATACCTGACGCTGATGATGGCCATCGCCTCGGTCGGCGCGGTGGTTGTTATGGTGAATGCATGGTGGACGGCAGATGAGCTGCGCTATGGGTTCGAGGACAGCGAGGCGAAGCTGGTCTTTGCCGATGGGCCGCGCGCCGAAAACCTGCGTGCCTTTGCCGATACAATGGGCGTGCGGATCATCGGCGTGCGCGACGGCGTTGGCGAGGCGCATTATGATGCGCTGCTGGCGGGCAGCCGCAACGAGGCCTATCCGACCGTTGCCATCGACCCGGACGCGGATTTCGCGGTGATGTATTCATCAGGCTCCACCGGCCATCCGAAGGGTGTGGTGCTGACCCATCGCGGCGCGATTTCGGCGCTGTATTCATGGTTCTTCAGCTTTGCGCTGGCGCCGCTGATGCAGGATCCGCCACCGGTTCCAACCGCCGACCGCCAGACGCTGCTGATCACGACGCCGTTCTTCCACATCACTGCGACCCATCCCTGTTTCCTGCTGTCGCTGCCGCTGGGCGCGAAGATCGTGCTGATGCGCAAATGGGACCCGGAGGATGCTGTGCGGCTGGTGGAGCGGGAGGAGGTCACGCGCTTTCTTGCCGTCCCCACAATGTCCGCTGACCTTGCGGATGCTGCGGTGCGCATGGGGGCGACGCTGAAGACGCTGTCCAACCTCAGCGCGGGCGGGGCCAAGCGTCCGGCGGCGCAGGCGCTGGCGCAGGGCAGGGCGCTGCCGCATGTGGCGATCGCGTCCGGCTATGGCATGACGGAATCCAATGCGCTCGGCCTCGGTATCGCCGGGCCGGACTATATCGCCCGCCCCGAAAGCGCCGGGCGGCTTTACCCGCCGATCCAGGAGATCAAGATTGCCGACGACGCGGGCAATCCGGTGCCGAACGGGCAGGTCGGCGAGATTTGCCTCAAATCGGCGACCGTCATGCGCTGCTATCTCAACAAGCCCGAAGCGACGGCGGAGGCGGTGCGCGAGGGCTGGTTGCATACCGGCGACCTCGGCAAGATCGACGACGAGGGATATGTCGAGATTGTCGACCGCAAGAAGAACATCATCATTCGGGGCGGTGAGAACATTTCCTGCCTTGAGGTCGAGGGCGCTATCCACAAGCATCCGGCGGTGGTCGAGGCATCGGTTTTCTCCATCCCGGACGAGCGGCTGAACGAAACGGTCGGGGCGGCGGTGCAGTTGAAGGCCGGTGCGGAGCTGACCGAGGATGAATTGCGTGCGTTCCTTTCGCCGCTTCTGGCGAAATTCAAGTGGCCGGAACGTATCTGGTGGACCGACAAGGTTCTGATCCGTGGCGCGACCGACAAGACCGACCGCCGTGCGATCCGCAAGGCGTGCCTTGAGGGCACGTTCTGATGCTGAAGGCCGTGATCTTCGATTTCGGCGGGGTGTTCACCACGTCACCGGTCAGCCATTTCGCCGCCTATGAAGAGGCGCATGGATTGCCGAAACGGTTCCTCAGCGGGGTCATCAAGGCGGACCTGAATGGCGGTGCCTTCGCGCAGTTCGAACGGGCGGAGCTGGACCTCGACCAGTTCGACGCCGCCTTTGCCGCCGAGACGCGGTCGGCGGGGCATGAGGTTTCGGGGCGCACGCTGGTCGGCCTTCTGAAGCTCGATTTTCGCCCGGACATGATCGCGGCGTTGGAGGCGATCAAGGCTGCCGGGTTCCAGACCGGCTGCATCACGAACAACATGCCGGGCGGCGGTGCCGCAGAATGGGCGCGCGACCGCGCCGGGGCGGATGAGGCGGTGCGCGTGCTCGGCCTCTTTGACCATGTGATCGAAAGCGCGAAAGCAGGCATCCGCAAGCCGGAGCCGCGCATCTATGAAATGATGTGCGAGGCGCTGGGGCGGCGGCCCGATGAATGCGTTTTCGTCGATGACCTCGGCGTCAATCTGAAACCGGCGAAGGCGATGGGCATGGGGGTCGTGAAGGTCGATTTCGACGATCACCGCCCCGCCATCGCGGAACTGGCGGCCCTGACCGGGCTTGATCTGAGGAGCCTTTGACATGTCTCACCTGTTTGACCTGAGCGGCAAGACCGCCCTTCTGACCGGATCGTCGCGGGGGATCGGGCGCGCGCTGGCCGAAGGCATGGCGATGCACGGCGCGAATGTCGTGATTTCGTCGCGCAAGGCGGATGTCTGCGCCGCGGTGGCGGGAGAGATCAATGAAATGGTCGGGGCGGAGCGTGCCTTTCCCATCGCCTGCAATGCCGGGCGCAAGGACGAGGTGGAGGCGTTGATCGCGGCGACCCGCGACCAGCTTGGCCCGATCGACATTCTGGTCGGCAATGCGGCGTTGAACCCGCATTACGGCAAGATGGACACGCTCAGCGACGAGGCGTTCGACAAGATCATGGCGACCAATGTGCGCTCCAATCACTGGCTGGCGCAGATGGTCGCGCCGGACATGATCGCGCGCGGCGGCGGCAGCATGATGTTCACGTCTTCCGTCGGGGCGTTCAAGCCGTCGCTGGAGATCGGCGCTTACAACATATCCAAGCTCGCGCTGATCGGCCTTGTGCGTAACATCGCGGCAGAGATGGGCGGCCACGGCATCCGCGCCAACGCGATCTGCCCCGGCCTGATCCGCACCGAATTCGCCAAGGCGCTTTATGAGGACCCGAAACGGGAGGCGGCGGCAGTGCGTGCCATCCCGCTGGGCCGGTTGGGTGAGCCGGAGGATTTTCGCGGTGTCGGGGTGTTCCTCGCCTCCGACGCCAGCCGTTTCATGACCGGGCAGACCGTGACGGTCTGTGGCGGCTCCAACATGTGGACATGAGAGATGAACCTGAAAGACAAGATCGTCGTTGTAACCGGCGCGGCCACCGGGATCGGCCGGGCGCTGGCCGTGCGGTTCGCAGCCGAGGGCGCGGCGAAGGTGATCTGCGCCGATATCGACATCGCGGGGGCCGAGGCGACGGCGGCGATGTGCGGCGGCATCGCGATGAAGGCCGATATCGGGTCGGATGCCGGGGTCAAGGCGCTGGTCGAAGCGGCGGAGGCTGTCGGGCCGGTCGATCTGTTCTGTTCCAACGCGGGCATCCTGACCAAGGGCGGGCCGGAGGTGTCGGACGAAGACTGGACGCGGATCATGAACATCAATGTCATGTCCCATGTATGGGCCGCACGTCACATGGTGCCGAAAATGATCGCGCGGGGTGGCGGGTATCTGCTGAACACCGCCTCCGCCGCCGGTTTGCTGAATCAGGTCGGCGCGATGCCTTACGGGGTCACAAAACATGCTGCGATTGGCGCGGCGGAGTGGCTGGCGCTGACCTATGGCGACAAGGGGATCAGGGTTTCGGTGCTCTGCCCGCAGGCGGTCGATACCAACATGATCAAAGGTCATGAGGACGGCGTCGCATCGGTCGATGGCGTGGCGACGCCCGAACATGTGGCGGATGCCTGCGTGAAGGCGATCGAGGCGGAGACGTTCCTCGTGCTGCCGCACCCCAAGGTGGCGGACTACATCCAGTTGAAGGCGGGCAATTATGACCGCTGGATTGGCGGGATGCGCAAGCTGAACCGGGTTTATGGCGAGGGGCAGGGGTAGAGGGGCGTCGTTTCGGGCGAGGTCCCGGCCCTGAGCCGGGACCTCGACATTCAGTTCGCAACCCCCGCCCTGCAACAGCACGAGACAGCCAAAGGTCTCGGCTCAGGGCCGTGATGATAACCGCCCCTTCAAAAACGTGGCCAATCGCCCGATGGCGGGTTCTATCGCGGCTTCGGCGGGCAAGGTGAAGCTGAGCCGCAGCGTGTTCCGCCCGCTCTTGTCGGCGAAAAAGGCATGGCCCGGCACATAGGCCGCGCCCGCCTCCGCCACCGCATCGGGCAGCAATGCGGCGGTGTCCGTCCCTTCCGGCAAGGTCACCCAGATGAACATGCCGCCATCGGGCCGCGACCATTCGGCAAGGCCTGTCATGTGCCGGTCCAGCGCCGCCAGCATCGCGTCGCGCTTGCGCCGGTAATGGGTGCAGGTCCGCGCCACCTGTTCGTCATAGATCGTCGATGCCAGATGCAGCATCACAAGCTGATTGACACGCGGGCAGTTCAGATCGCTGGCCTGTTTGATAAGGGTCAGGCGGTGGATGATGTCCTCTGACGCGCAGACCCAGCCAACGCGGAGGCCGGGCATGAAGATCTTGGAAAACGACCCGCAATGGATCACCCGCGATGCGTCGATGGACCCGCAGGCGCGGATATCGAGCGCCTGCAACGGCGCGACCGGCGCGCCGTCATAGCGGAGCGTGGCATAGGGGCTGTCCTCGATCACCGGCATGTCCGCCTCCGCCGCCATCGTCAGCAGGCGCAGGCGGTCATCCTCTGTCATCGTCTCGCCGGTCGGATTGGCGAAATCGGGCACGACATAGGCAAAGCCGAGCGCGCCGCCGGTGGCTGCCGCAGCGTCGACATAGGACTGCGCCGTCCGGTTGGCGGGCGACAGGCGCAGCGTGTCATAGACCGGCTGGTTCGGGGAAAAGGCTTGAAGCGCGCCGAGATAGGTCGGCGCGGCGACAACAGCGGTATCGCCGGGGGAGAGGAAGAGCTTGCCGAGAAACTCCAGCCCCTGCTGCGATCCATTGGTGATGAGGATGTTTTCGCGGCGGCAGGGCACGCCCTTTGCGGTCATATGCGCCACG
Source organism: uncultured Candidatus Planktophila sp. (assembly GCA_964352385.1). Classification (GTDB taxonomy): domain Bacteria; phylum Pseudomonadota; class Alphaproteobacteria; order Rhodobacterales; family Rhodobacteraceae; genus Pikeienuella. The sequence goes on along the minus strand of CAYGRU010000044.1, from coordinate 13,084 downwards.
ATCCAGTCGCGCAGCGCCGGATCGCCCTCGCTGACCGAATATTGCAGGGCCGCGCCGGATCGTGTGTCATCGGCCAGCACCGCCGCATAGGCGGCGCGCACCGCGTCATGCGGGAACAGCACCGGATCGGGGATGCCGCCCGCAAAGGAGGTGACGCCGGGCTGGTCGATCAGCTTCAGCAACTCGCGAATTTCCGAGGCCTGCATGCCCCCCATGCGGGTGGCGAAGCGGGGTGTGAATCGGGGGATGTTTTGGTCAGTGTTCATGACCTAACGCATCGGGCAGCCGATGCATTAGGTCAACAGGGCAGACCCATTATTTCAGCGATCGGTGAAAGATGTGATCGAACTGCAAACATCTCAAGACTTATGCGCAATATTATGACCCTTTGGGTGCGAGGGGCCGCATCAACCCTTCCTGTGCGACGCTCGCCACCAGCCGCCCGTCGGCGGTGAAAATCTTGCCCCGGTTGAAGCTGCGCGCGCCGCCGGTGAAGGGGCTGTCCATCTCGTAAAGGTGCCAGTGGTCGAAGCGGATTTCATCATGGAACCACAGCGCATGGTCGAGGCTTGCCGCCATGTGCCGACCCTGAAGCCAACTGACCCCGTGCGGCCGGTTGCCGGAGCCGAGCAGCGACATGTCTGACGCATAGGCGAGCAGGCAATGATGCACCCAGGGCGGCTGGTCCAATGCCTCCCCCACACGGAACCAGAGGCGGTTGTAATCGGGCATCGGGACCGGATCGAAAAGATCGAGCGGCTCCACCTCCCGCACCTCTATGGGCCGGGCGCGCAGGTATTGCGCGCGCTTTTCCGGTGGAATGCGGTCGATGCTGGCCTCGCGGATTTCGGCCTGGGATCGGAACGTCTCCGGTGCCGGCGTGTCCGGCATGTCGTGCTGATGCGCCCAGCTTTCCTCCGCCTTGTGAAAGCTGGCGGCGAGGTTGAGGATCTGCTTGCCATGCTGCACGGCGATCACCCGGCGGGTGGTGAACGACCCGCCATCGCGCGAACGGTCCACCTCATAGATCACCGGAATCGACGGATCGCCGGGGCGGATGAAATAGGCGTGGAGCGAATGGCAAAGCCGGTCCTCCACCGTGTTGTAAGCGGCGCGCAGGGCTTGCGCGATGACCTGCCCGCCGAAGATTCGGGCCGATGTCTCGCCGCCATCGCCGCGCCCGCGAAAAAGGTCGACCTCCAGCCGTTCGATATCCAGAAGATCGAGCAGCGCCTGAACCGGGGTCGTCACAGGATCGCCCCATGCACCAGCGCCTTCAGTTCCGGGCGGCTGGGATAGGAGGATGAGGGGGTCAATTGCGTCAGGAAGATCGCCGTCAGGTCGGCCACCTGATCGACCCAGAAGATCGTGCTGGCCATGCCGCCCCATGAAAAGTCGCCGACATTTCCGGGCATCCGGCAGCGCGACGGGTCGAGCACGACCGACCCGCCGATGCCGAACCCGATCCCGTCCATCGGCATTTCGGCAAAGCTTTTCGCGCCCATCGACGCGATGTCGGTGGGCAGGAAATTGCGCATCATGAACCGCAGCGTGCCGGGCGACAGGATGCGCGCACCATTATGCGCGCCACCCTTGCGCAGCATTTCGGCGAACTGGAAATAATCGTCGATGGTGGACAGGAGGCCGCCACCGCCGGAAAATGTCTTCGTATTTCGCCACGGGCTTTCTGCGGGCGTATCGGCGAGGAACATCTTGCCCGAACCGCTCGCGCCGAGGCCCATCGGGTTGCCATCCTGCGAGGTGTAGAGATGCGCGAAGCGCGGCAAGCGGTCATCGGGCAGGGTGAAGAACGTGTCTTTCATCCCCAGGGGTTCTAACATCTCTTCCGCCAGAAACCGGTCGAGGGTCTTGCCGGACGCCACCTCGATCACCCGACCGATCACGTCGATCCCGACCGAGTATTCCCAGCGCGCGCCGGGCTGAAACGCCAGCGGCGCGGCGGCGACCCGTTTCGTCGCTTCCTCCAGACCCGGACCGGCAGCGCCGAAATCGAGCTTGTTTTCCGCATAATACTTGCCCGCAAGGCCGGGATTGAAGCTGTAGGTCAGGCCCGATGTATGGGTCAGAAGCTGAATCAGCGTCGGCGTCGCGCAGCGTTCTGTCTGGTCGAAGGATGTGGCACCGGCCACCAGCGCGCGACACTCGGAAAATTCGGGAAGGAAGGTGCTGACCGGTGCGTCGAGATGGAACAGCCCCCGCTCCACCAGCGTCATCAGCGCGGCCGATACGATGGGCTTGGTCATCGAGAAGATGCGCACGATGGTGTCTTCCTCGAACGGCGTCTTGTCGGCCACAGATCGCAGCCCGCAGGTCGCGCGATGGACGATGGTGCCCCCCTCCGCCAGCAGGAAGGTGGACCCCGGATACCGCCCGCGATCCACATAGGATTGCATCCACGTGTCGATGCGGGACAGGCGGTCGGGGTCGAAACGGGTCGTCGTCATGGCGGCTCCTGTGGCTGGAATCGGGCGCAGGGTCGCGGAAAATGTGAGGCGTGGGAAGGGGGGTTGTGTGTGAACGTGGAAGGGACGGTGAATTGGGTGAGTTTGCGCGTGCCTGAATCAGACAGGTCGCGATGTGGTTGCCAAACGCCCGGTCGATCTGACACGCGTCAGATCGACCCGCGGTCGTCGCCCCTCCGGCGACCGCGATTCCGCGCTCGCCGCGACGACCACGGGTCGATCTTGCGCCAATACCGATGGTGGATAATCCCTCGGCCTCTGCTTGCGCGTCAGCCGAAGACCCCGGTGGCCTTCCACTGGAAGGCCACTGAACGGGGTCAAACCGCGGGGTGACGCCGACAGGTCATGCGACACTGTCGTCTTGTTCCCTCAATCACGCCCGCCGCATGGTTCCGCTTCGCAAAGCGGGGGCAGTCGTGCCATGCTATCGGTGATGTGATCTTTCAGACCGGAACCCGCCACATGGACCAGCACAACCTTCTGTCCCGCGCCGCCGCCGCGCTCCCCGCCGGGGGGCTCGGCAACATGGATCATTCGATCTTCATCCGCGAGGGCAAGGGCGCGCGGGTCTGGGATGAACAGGGGCGCGAATATGTCGACCTGCTGATCGGCTCCGGCCCCATGCTGGTCGGGCACGGCCATGAGGAAGTGCTGGAAGCGGTTCACAAGCAGGTCGAAAAGGGCATGACCTTTTTCGCCAATAACGAACTCAGCGTGCAGCTTGCCGAGCAGATCATCGAGGATGTCGCCTGCGCCGAACAGGTCCGGTTCCTCGCCACTGGTTCCGAGGCGGACATGTATGCGATCCGCGCCGCGCGGGCCTTCACCGGTCGGCGCAAGGTGATGAAATTCGAGGGCGGTTATCACGGCATGTCGGCGGAGGCGCAGATGAGCCTTGCGCCGACAAAGCTGGTGAATTTCCCGAATGCCGTGCCGGACAGCCCCGGCATCCCCGACAGCGTGCGCGATGACATGCTGATCGCGCCGTTCAACGACATCGCCTTCGCCGAGGGGCTGATCGCCGAACACGGCCCCGACATCGCCTGCGTGATCGTAGAGCCGTTGCAGCGTATCGTCCCGCCCGCGCCGGGGTTTCTGGAGGCTTTGCGCGCTGCCTGCACCAAGGCAGGCATCGTGCTGATCTTTGACGAGATCGTCACCGGCTATCGCCTCGCCTATGGCGGGGCATCGGAACGCTATGGCGTGGTGCCGGATATGAGCACGCTCGGCAAGATCATCGGTGGCGGATTCGCGCTGGCGGCGATGGCCGGGCGCGCCGACATCATGGCACATTTCGACAAGGCCAAGGTCGGCGCGGAGGGGTTCCTGATGCAGCTTGGCACCCTGTCCGGCAACCCCGTCGCCTGTGCCGCCGGGTTGAAGACGATGGAGATTCTGCGCCGCGACGGTGCCTATGACACCATCCGCGCCAATGGTCGGCGGTTGTGGCAGGCGACGGAGGCGGCGCTGGGCAAGGCGGGAATCCCCCATCATGTGACCGGCGATGCGACGCTGTTCGAGGTGGCGTTCACCACCGAGCCGGTTAACGATTATCGCGACTGGCTGACCAATGATGCGGCGCTGACTGCGCGTTACAATGCACTGCTGCGGGAACGGGGCGTGTTCAAGGCACCGGGAAAAACCTATATCTCGCTTGCGCTTACCGACGATGACCTCGCCCATGTCGAAACCGCTATTGCAGAGTCGGCGGCGTTGCTCTGATCGGTGGAATTGATGCAAAACTGACATGAATTCGTAAAGGTTCTGTCGGCTGAGGCCCCTAGCGTGGCGGCTTGGACATCCGTTGTCCGTCCGTCATTCGAAACTTAGGGAGACCTTCGATGAAACATCTGCTCATCGGTGCCGTAGCGGCGCTGAGCATGTCCGGGTCGGCATTCGCCGCCGCACATTCGCCTGTTGAAGTGAATTTCTGGCATGCGCTCGGCGGTCAGCTTGGCGAAATCGTCGACAAGTTCGCGGCTGACTTCAACGCGAGCCAGGACAAGTATCAGGTCAACGCGATCTACAAGGGCGACTACACCGAGACGATGACATCGGCCATCGCGGCCTTCCGCGCGAAGGAACAGCCGCATGTCGTGCAGGTGTTCGAAGTCGGCACCGCAACGATGATCGCAGCCGAAGGCAAGGGCGCCGTCTATCCGGTTTACAAGCTGATGGAAGATGCAGGCGTTGCGTTCGACCAGAACGATTACCTGCCCGCCGTCGTGTCCTATTATACCGACACCGAGAACCGCCTGCTGTCGCTGCCGTTCAACTCCTCCACCCCCGTCATGTGGTACAACAAGACCAAGTTCGAGGAACTGGGCCTTGAGATCCCGAAAACCTGGGACGAGGTCGAGGCTGCCGCCCGTGTCGCAAAGGCTGCTGGCGTCGCTGCGCCGCTGTCCTTCGGCTGGCAGTCCTGGACGCAGATCGAAAACTATTCCGCCTGGCACAACATGCCGATCGGCACCGAGGAAAACGGTTTCGCCAGCACCAAGACCGAGTTTACCTTCAACAACGACGCCGTGGTGAACCACATCCAGCGCATTGCCGACATGGGCAAGGAAGGCCTGTTCAAATACGGCGGTCGCCGTGGTGACAGCCGCCCAATGTTCGTCAGCGGTGAAAGCATCATGTGGATCAACTCGTCTGCCTATTATGGCGGGTTCAAGAAGGACATCACCGATTTCGAATTCGGCCAGACGATGCTGCCGCTGGACACAGCGGTCGCCGACAAGCCGCAGAACTCGATCATCGGTGGCGCAACCCTCTGGGTGCTGTCCGGTCATGAAGCCGACGAATACAAGGGCGTTGCCGAATTCTTCAAATACATCTCGGCTGCCGAACAGCAGGCATTTTTCCACCAGAACACCGGCTATGTTCCGATCACCACGGCGGCCTATGAGCTGTCGAAGGAGCAGGGCTATTACGAAACCGATCCCGGCACCGACACCGCGATCAAGGAACTGTCGCTGAACACCCCGACCGTCAATTCCAAGGGCATTCGCTTTGGCAACTTCGTGCAGGTGCGCGATGTGATCAACGAAGAACTGGAAGCGGTCTGGGCCGGTGACAAGGACGCGAAAACCGCGCTGGACGCGGCTGTGTCTCGTGGCAACGACCTGCTGCGGAAGTTCGAGAACGCGAACGGTTCGTGATCTGAGCGAGGGCGGTGTCGAAAGGCACCGCCCCCTCTTTCCGACGCCGCCCCGGACCCGATCCGGGGCCTCGATCTTTGGCGTCCCTCTCAAAGTTTCTGGCCCACAATGCAAAAGCGCGTCACCTTCAACAATGTCTGGCTGCCGTTCCTGCTGATCGCGCCGCAAATCATCGTCACCTTCATCTTCTTCATCTGGCCCGCTTACCGCGCGCTCGAGACTTCGTTCTTCATCGAGGATGCGTTCGGGTTCAGCCGCGAATGGGTGGGGATGCTGAATTATGAACAGCTCTTTGCCGATCCGTCTTACCTGCGGTCCTTTACCACCACGATCATCTTCGGCGTATCGGTCGCCGTCATGTCGATGGGCATCGCGCTGGGCCTTGCCGTTGCGGCCAACCGGGTGCTGAAGGGCGCGCTTGCCTATCGCACCTCGCTGATCTGGCCCTATGCCGTGGCGCCTGCGCTGGCGGGGGTGATCTGGTTCTTTCTGATGAACCCGTCGCTGGGCATCGTCGCCTATTGGCTGAAGGGCATCGGGTATGAATGGAACCATTACGTGAACGGCGATCAGGCGCTGGCGATGGTCGTCATCGCGGCGTCGTGGAAGCAGATCAGCTATAACTTCCTGTTCTTCCTGGCCGGGCTTCAGTCAATTCCGAAATCCCTGATCGAGGCGGCGGCAATCGACCGCGCCGGTCCGGTGCGCCGGTTCTGGTCCATCGTCTTTCCCTTGCTGTCGCCGACGACGTTCTTCCTGCTGATCGTCAACTTGGTCTATGCGTTCTTCGATACCTTCTCGCTGATCCACGCGACGACCAGCGGCGGGCCGTCGGACAGCACGTCGATCCTCGTCTACAAGGTCTACAACACCGGTTTCATCGGGCAGGATTATGGTGGATCGGCAGCGCAGTCGGTGATCCTGATGTCGCTGGTCGGGCTGATGACGGTGGTGCAGTTCCGTTATGTCGAACGGCGGGTGCAGTACTGATGGTCGAAAATCGCCCGCTCCTGAACATCCTCACCCATCTGGCGCTGATCGTCGGCGTCCTGTTCCTGTGTTTCCCGGTCTGGATGGCGCTGGTCGCGTCCACCCACGGGCCGGAGGCATTGTCGAAATCGCCGATCCCGCTCTGGTTCGGGACGCAGGGCTGGGAAAACTACAGCCAGCTTCTGGCGGGCGGCCTGCCGGAGGCGGGCGGCGTACCGGTCGGGCGGATGATGCTCAACTCGCTCGTCATGGCGCTGTCCATCGCCATCGGCAAGATCGCGGTCAGCATCATCGCGGCCTATGCCTTCGTCTATTTCCGGTTCCCGTTCCGCATGGGGTTCTTCTGGATCATCTTCATGACGCTGATGCTGCCGGTGGAGGTGCGCATCCTGCCGACCTTCGACGTGATCGTGCGGCTCGACATGCTGAATTCCTATGCCGGGCTGTCGATCCCGTTGATCGCGTCGGCGACCGCGACCTTCCTCTTCCGGCAATTCTTCATGACCATCCCGGATGAATTGGTGGAGGCGGCGCGGATCGACCGCGCCGGGCCGATGCGGTTTTTCTGGGATATTCTGATCCCGCTCAGCCGTACCAACATCGCGGCGCTGTTCATCATCCTCTTCATCTTCGGCTGGAACCAATACCTCTGGCCGCTGCTCGTGACGACGGAGGAGGGGTATTACACCGTCGTCATGGGTATTCAGCGCATGGTCAATTCGGGCGAGGCGCTGCCGGTCTGGCACTACATCATGGGGACAGCAGTATTGGCGATGATCCCGCCGGTGGTCGTCGTGTTGTCGATGCAAAAGCTCTTCGTGAAGGGCCTTGTCGAGCAGGAGAAATAGAATGGCGGGGCTGACGCTCAGGGGTGTGAAAAAGGTCTATGCGGGGGGTGTCACCGCTGTGCATGGCGCGGATATCGACATCGCCGATGGCGAATTCATCGTGCTGGTCGGCCCGTCCGGCTGCGGCAAGTCCACCATCCTGCGGATGGTCGCGGGGTTGGAGGCGATTTCGTCAGGCGAAGTGTCCATCGACGGGCAGGTGGTGAACCACAAGGAGCCGGGCGAGCGCGACATCGCGATGGTGTTCCAGAATTACGCGCTCTATCCGCACATGTCGGTGCGCCAGAACATGTCCTACGGGCTGAAGAACGTTGGGATGCCGAAGGCCGAGATTGCTGAACGGATCGCCGAGGCGTCGAAAATCCTGCAACTCGATGAATACCTCGACCGAAAGCCGCGCCAGCTTTCGGGCGGGCAACGTCAGCGCGTGGCAATGGGGCGGGCGCTGGTGCGCGAGCCGAAGGCGTTTCTGCTGGACGAACCCTTGTCGAATCTCGATGCCAAGCTGCGCGGCCATATGCGGGGGGAATTGAAGGAATTGCATCAGCGGCTCGGCGCGACATTCCTCTATGTCACCCACGATCAGGTGGAGGCGATGAGCCTCGCCGACCGGATCGTGGTGATGAATGCCGGGCGGATCGAGCAGATTGGCACCCCGCGCGAGATATATGACCGCCCCGCAACCCGGTTCGTTGCAGAATTCATCGGTGCGCCGCAGATGAACTTCATTCCCGGCGCGGCACTGGGGCAGACCGCCGCGTGGATCGGCATCAGGCCGGAGGCGATCACCGTGGGCGGCGGCGGCGAGGTGCGCATGACCGGTATCGTGAAACTGGTGGAAGACCTTGGTGCCGACCGGTTCGCCCATGTCGCCCTTGCCGGTCACACCGATCAGATCGTCGTGGCACGCGCCGCAAACGATGCGGTTCATCATCCGGGCAGCGACGTGGCGCTGACCGCCCCGGCGGCCGCCCTCGCGCGGTTCGATGCAGAAGGGGAACGGCTAGCCTGAGGCCTGTCATCGCCGCCCTCGCTGGGTGCCCCGTCTGGGTGCACTGCAAAAAACCTCTTGATTGGTGTGCCATCCTGTTGTGATGGTAGGGTCAAGACGTGCCCGCGTGGGCGCGGACGCAAATGACAGGGAGACTGCAATGATCAACACACCAAAGAACCGCACCATCAGCCGCCGCGCTGCCCTTCAGGGCCTTGCGGGTGTCGGTGCCGTGGGCCTGACCTTCAACATGTCGAAGGCGTTTGCGGCTGCCCATAGCGGCACCGTGAATTTCTACAACTGGGACACCTATATCGGCGAAACCACGCTGGCGGACTTTACCGCCGCCACCGGGATCGAGGTCCAGTATGACCTGTTCGCCGACAATGACGAGCTGTTTGCCAAGCTGAAGAACGGCAATCCGGGCTATGACCTGATCGTGCCGACGAATGACTATGTCGAGCAGATGATCGAGGCCAAGATGCTGACCGCGCTGGATCATTCCAAGATCCCGAACATGGCCAATATCGACCCCGGCTTCATGAACCCGGCCTTCGATCCGGGCCGCACCTATTCGCTGCCCTACATGTGGGGCTCCATCGGCATCGGTTATCGCAAGTCCGCTGTCGAGGGCACGCCGGATAGCTGGGCTGACCTTTACACCTCGGACAAATATGCCGGTCGGATCGCGATGCTGGGCAACGGCCAGACCGTGCTCCAGATGGCGATGAAGCTGATGGGCAAGTCGCTGAATGATTGGACGGACGAGAATCTCGCCGCCGCCGAGGCGATGTTGATCGCCCAGAAATCCCGCATCACGGCCTTCGCGCCGGATAACGGACAGGATCTGTTGCTTGCAGGCGAAGTCGACCTTGCGATGGAATGGAACGGCGACATCCTTCAGGCGATGAGCGAGGATGACGATCTCGGCTTCGTGATCCCGAAAGAGGGCGGGCTGCTGTGGGAAGACACGCTTTGCGTGCCGAATGGCGGGCCGAACCCCGAAGGCGCACATGCGCTTATCAACTTCCTGCTGGACGCTGAGGTCGGCAGGGACCTTGCCGAGTTCATCTACTACGCGACCCCGAATGCGGCCGCGAAGGCGCTTTGTTCCGAAGAATATACCTCGAACCCGGCAATCTTCCCGCCTGCGGAAGCCGTCGCAAAATCCGAAACCTCGATCTATCCGGGTCAGGATGCCGTGCAGAAGATCGACGCCGCCTGGACCCGCGTGAAGGCTGCCGGCTGATCCATGATCGTCAGCCCCGGCCATTGATCGGTCGGGGTGACATTCTGAGACGGCGCGCCCCGGATCCGTCTGGGGCGGCCTGACGCGGAAAGGGGAATAATGGAAAGCTGGCGACGTTCACTGCCGGTATTCGGGGCTTTTGCCGGGCCGACCACGCTCTGGCTTCTGGTGTTCTTCCTGATCCCGCTTGGTATCATCTGGACCTATTCGTTCGGTGAAAACGTCTCTCTGACCGAGATCGAGACGACCTGGACGCTCAGCAACTACGCCCGGATTTTCGAACCTGAAATCATCACGCTGTTCTGGCGCACGGTGAAGCTGTCGGCGATTGCAACGGTGATCTGCATCGTCGTCGGCTATCCGGTCGCGCTGGTGATCGCGACGGCGGAACAGAAATGGAAGCCGTGGCTGCTGCTGGTCATCATCCTGCCGTTCTGGACCAATCTTCTGATCCGCACTTATGCGCTCTTGAACATCCTCGGATCGCGCGGGCGGGTGAATGAATCGCTTAGATGGGTGTGGGAACAGTTCGATGCGCTGTTCGGGGCACTGGGCATCGATGGCACATTCATTCTGGGTGAACGGTTTGTTCCGATCAGCTTTCTCGGCACTGAATTGGGCGTGGTCATCGGCCTCGCCTATGTGGCGCTGCCCTTCGCGGTGCTGCCGATTTACTCTGCGCTCGAACGGCTCGACCGATCCTATCTGGAGGCGTCGATGGACCTCGGCGCAGGGCAGTTGCGCACCTTCTTCTTCATCCTTGTCCCGCTGACCTCCGCCGGGTTGGTGACGGCGGCGATCATCACGCTGATCCCGACATTGGGGTCGTTCCTGACGCCCGACCTGATCGGGCGCGGGCAGGTGGACATGATCGCGAACGTGATCGAGCGGCAATTCAAACGCGCCAATGACTGGCCGTTCGGATCGGCGCTGTCGCTGTTCCTGCTCTACATCACGTTCATCGTGCTGGCGATCCGCGCGATCATCGACATGCAAGCCGCAAAAAGGAAGCGGGCATGAGCAAGGGACCCTTCGATTACGCCAAGAAGAATTCGCTGAGGGCGGTGTTCGTTGCCACGTTCATCTTCCTCTATCTGCCGATCATCGTGCTGATTATCTTTTCGTTCAATGACAGCAGCCGTGGCGGCAATGTGGTCTGGCGCGGCTTTACGACCGACTATTATGTGAAGGCGTTCAACAATGACAGCCTGATCGAGGCGTTCACCAATTCCATCGCCATCGCGGTCGTATCGACCATCTTCGCCGTGATCCTCGGTGCGATGACGGCGGTATTGCTCTGGCGGTTCCGGTTCCCGGCCAAGCCGGTTTTCGAGGGGTTGGTCGCCCTGCCGATCGTGATCCCCGAAATCTGCATGGGGGTATCGTTGGCGGTGTTCTTTTCGGCCTGGGGGCTTTACGTGCCGCCGACGACGCCCTGGCCGTTCAACCTGTCCAATATCATCATCGCGCATATCACCTTTTCCTTCCCCTTTGCGGCGATGGTGATCCGCACAAGGTTGCAAAGTTTCAGCCCGGAAATGGCGGAGGCGGCGCGCGATCTGGGCGCGAGCGAATATCAGGTGTTCCGTGACATCATCGTCCCGCACATGAAGCCGGGCCTGATCGCGGGGGCGCTGCTTGCCTTCACGCTCAGCCTCGATGATTTCGTCATCACCTTCTTCACCTCGGGCCCCAATACCGTGACCTTCCCGGTAAAGGTCTATTCAATGGTTCGCTTTTCGGTCACACCGGAAATCAACGCGGCCTCCACCATTCTCATCCTGATGACATTGGCGCTGACCTTCATCGCCATCAGGATGCAAAAACCCACGGATCTGGCCTGATGAGCAGTATTGTTTCCATAAGATCGGTATCGAAACGGTTTGGCGATTTCGTCGCGGTGGACGATGTGTCCGTCGAGATCGAGGAGGGGGAATTCTTCGCCCTGCTTGGCCCGTCCGGCTGCGGCAAGACGACCTTGCTGCGCATGGTTTCGGGTTTCGAAATCCCGTCCGAGGGTCAGGTTCTGATCGGCGGCGTGGACATGACCCGCGTGCCACCGAACAAGCGCCCGGTGAACATGGTGTTCCAGTCCTATGCCGTGTTTCCGCATATGAGCGTCGCGCGCAATGTCGCCTATGGATTGAAAGTCGATGGCGTGCCGTCATCCGAGATCGGCCCACGGGTGGAGGAAGCGCTGGCGCTGGTCCAGTTATCGCAATTCGCAGACCGCAAGCCCGACCAGTTGTCCGGTGGCCAGCGGCAGCGCGTCGCGCTGGCGCGCGCGCTGGTGAAAAAGCCGCGCGTGCTGTTGTTGGACGAGCCGTTATCGGCGCTCGACGCCAAGCTGCGCGATGCGATGCGGCTGGAACTGGTGAAGTTGCAGAAATCCATCGGCGTCAGCTTCATCATGGTGACCCACGATCAGGACGAGGCGATGGCCGTTGCCGACCGGATCGCAGTGGTCGACAAGGGACGCCTGCGGCAGGTGGCGACGCCTGAAGACCTGTATCAGAAGCCCGCCGATGCGTTTGTGGCGGATTTCATCGGCAAGGCGAATTTCTTCGATCCGGTCCGCGTGATGCGCGGCGCGGATGTGACGGTGGAGACGGCTGAATTCGGCGCGCTGCGCTTCGGCTCCGCCCCCGACGGCGATATCCGGCTGGCGATCCGGCCGGAAAAGCTGCGCCTTGGTCCCAACGCATCTGGCGAGGTCGTGATCGAGGCGCGCCTTGGTGACGTGGCGTTTCAGGGCGATACCTCGATTGTGGAACTGATCCTGCCAACGGGGCGCACCTTGCTGGCCACCGCCCATGGCGACAGCGTCGCGATGATCGGCGGGTTCGACGATGGCACCATGATCCGCTGTGCCTGGGATGCCGCAGACATGCTGGTGCTGGCGAAATCCTGACGCGGGTCAGCCGAGCAAGGTGGCGCAAAGCGGGCTGTCCGGGTCCGCAAGGCCGTCGATCACGTTGAAATGATGCCGGCCCGGATCCTCCGCCGCCGCCGTTGCGGCACCCAGCCCGTGCCAGATATTTGCCAAGAGGGCGTTTTGCCGCCGGAACTCCGGCCGCTCCTCCGCCCCGACCCAGCAGGTGATGCGCGCGCCCGGTCGGGGCAGCAGCAGCGCGGGGCTTTCCGCCCGCGCCTCCGCCGGGTCGAGCCGCAGGTCGCGGTTCATCTCCGTCCGCAACAGGGGCCGCAGGTCATGGACGCCGGACAGGGACACGGTGTTGCCGATCCGCTGCGCCACGTCATCGGCCAAGGTAATATCAGCGCAATTCATCCGGCTGACCAGATGGCCGCCCGCCGAATGCCCGATCAGGCGGATCGGGCCATCCACCTCCGCTGCGCTGGCG
>CAYGRU010000043.1:0-29499 GCA_964352385.1 uncultured Candidatus Planktophila sp. | reverse complement strand
CGCCTCGGCGATGACCACGTCGCCAACGCAGACAAGGCCGAACCCGCCCGCCATCGCCGACCCTTCGACGGCCATGATCGTCACCTGCGGCAGGGCATTCACCGCGTCGAACAGATCGGCCGCCCCGCGCGACATCGCCACCACGTCGGCGCGCTGCGCACCGCCCTGAAACACCTCGCGAAACGCCTTCAGATCGCCGCCCGCGCAAAACTGCCCGCCCCGCCCGCGAAAGGTGACGCCGCGAATATCGCGCCGGTCCTGCAAGGCGGCGCAGACCGCGCGCAGGTCGTCGCCGCGCGCGGTGGTCAGCGCATTGCGGATTTCCGGCTCGTTCATCCAGACCGTCAACCAGCCATCGGCAAGGTCGAGGTCGAGCGCGGTTGTCGCTGGCAGATCCATCACATCCTCGCCACGCCGAAGGCATTGGGGCTGAGGCGGCGATGCTTCGCCTCCCAGATCGCCTCCAGACAGAAGCCGAGCACACGGCGGCTGTCGCGCGGGTCGATGATGCCGTGATCGAGGCAGCGCCCGGAGGTATAGAACGCATCCGACTGGCGGTCGAAGATCATCTGGATCATCTGGCGCTGCTGGCCGAGCAGGGCCTCGTCAACCGCCTCCCCCTTGCGCTCCGCACCCTGACGCATGACCGAAATCATCGCCCCGGCAGCCTGCGCACCGCCCATCACCCCGGTGTTGGCATTGGGCCAGGCGAACAGGAAATCAGGGTCAAACCCGTGCCCCGCCATGCCGTAGTTTCCGGCCCCGTATGAGGCCCCGATATAAAGCGCGATCTTCGGCACCCGGCAATTGGCGACGGCCTGGATCATCTTCGACCCGTGCTTGATCATCCCGGCCTGTTCATACTCAGTTCCAACAAGATAGCCGGTCGTGTTGTTGAGGAATATCAGTGGCATGTCCGCCTGATCGCACAACTGAATGAACTGCGCCGCCTTGGTCGCCCCGGCAGGGTCGATCGGCCCGTTATTGCCCAGAATGCCGACCGCGAAGCCATTGATGCTGGCCTGAAGGCAGATTGTGGACACGCCGTAATCTGGTTTGAAATCGGCAAAATCTGATCCATCGACGATACGCGCCGCGACCTCCCGCATATCATAGGGGATCTTGGCGTCGAGCGGGGTCACACCGGCCAGTTCATCCGGGCTGTAGGCAGGTTCGCGGAACGGGCGCGCCGCCCGCGCCGCAAGCCGCGCGTTCCAGTCGAGCCGCCCGACTACATCCCGCACCAGCGCGACACCGTGGGCATCATCCTCCGCCAGATATTCGACAAGTCCGGATACCGATGCGTGCATTTCCGATCCGCCAAGCGCGCGGTCATCCGCCGCCTCACCCGTCGCCGCCTGCACCAGCGCCGCGCCTGCCAGCGCCGCCATGCCGCGTTTCTTCACCCCGACCACATAATCGGAAAGTCCGATCATATAGGCCCCGCCCGCCGTCGATGCACCATGCAGACAGGCGACGGTCGGGATACCTGCTGCCGACAGCCGCGCCAGATTGGCGAAGATGCGCCCGCCTTCGGCCCAATGCTCCACCTCGTATTTCATCAGGTTCGCGCCAGCGCTTTCGACCAGATGCACCAGCGGCAGTTTCAGGCGCAGCGCCATCGCCTGCACCGATTTCGCGACCGGCAGGCTCATCGCCCCCATCGCGCCCGCCTTGATGCCGCTGTCATCGACCCAGATCATGCAGCGTGCGCCCTGAACGAACCCGATCCCGACCAGAAGCGACGATCCGGGGATGGATTTTTCCTCCTTCGTGCTGTCGACCATGTAGCCCGCCAGCGAATGGAGCCTGAGGAAGGGCATCCCGGGGTCGAGCAGCCGTGCGAGGCGTTCGCGGGGGGTGATCTGGCCGCGTTTTTCAAACCGCTCCCGCGACCGTTCAGATTCGGTCTCGGCCCGCGCCTCCAGCGCCCGCAGCCGGTCGATCAGGGACAGCATATCGGCGCGATTCTTGCCGAACTCCGCGCTTTTCACGTTCACAAGCGATTGAAACTGCATCAGAAACTTCCTTTCGGTGCCAGCGCGCGCGGCACGGCGATGTCCGCCGCCAGCAGGCGCTGACCATATCCTTTGCCTTGCGCATCGTTCAGCAGGCTGACCACACCGCCGCCGCCCAGCGCATCATGGCAGAGGATGTTCATCGAATGGGTGCCGGGCAGATAGAACCGCTCGATGGCCCCTTTCGCGAAGGGGATCGCATCGCGGATCGTCGCCTCGTCCAGCCCGCGCCATATCCACGGCAACCAGTCGGCGCGCCGCGCAATCACGCCGATATTCGCCTTGTCGCCCTTGTCGCCGGACCGCGCCAACGCCAACGCCTCCAGCGGCACCAAGACCAGATCGTCGCCGACCGCATCCGGCACGGGCCAGGGCGCTGGCGCGGCCTCCGGCTTGGGCATCGCGGGGGCGGTAAAGGCGACTGGCGCCCCCTCCAGTTCTACCGCGACCGTCACATCCGCAGGATCGACCAGCATCGAAAACAGCCGCACCACCGGCGACGGTTTGGGCCGCCCTGCCCCGGTGAACCCATGCAGGCCGGGCGGCGTCGCAAGGCCCGCGCCCATCGTTTCTTTCAGGAACAATCCCACGGCGCGCGCATCGTCATGGCGCACGGCGGTTTTCAGCGCGACTTCCTCATAGGCCGATGCCCCCGGTCGCCCGCCGGTCACCTCGATACAGGTTTCGCTGAAATCCGGCGCGTTCATCGCCCGCAGCTTGCGCCGCGCCCGCGCCAGCCCCGCCTCGGCAAAGGCCCGCGCCTTGGCCCCGGCGTCGCGGCCATTGAACTGAAACAGGTATCCGGCGCGAAACCCATCGACATAGGTGACCGACGCTTTCAGCCTGCCATTCGGCGCATGGCCCTTCGCGCCCGAAACCCTCACGCCTGAGGGGGTGGATGTCACCGTCACCTCCGACAGATCGCAGGCCACATCGGGCAATAGGTAAGCGCGCGGATCGCCGATTTCATAGAGCATCTGTTCGGTCACCGATGCGGGCGATACGACACCGTTCGTCCCCTCCGGTTTGGTCACGGTGAACGTGCCGTCAGGGTCCACGACCGCAATCGGATAGCCGATATCCGCGATGTCCCCGGCATCGGCCCAGTCGGTGAAATTGCCGCCCGTCGCTTGCGGCCCGCATTCGAGGATATGCCCGGCGAGCGACCCGCCCGCCAGCCGGTCCAGATCCTGCGCGCCCCAGCCGAAATGGTGGATGCAGGCACCGAGCACGGTCGCACTGTCGGCGCAGCGCCCGGTGACCACGATGTCAGCCCCGGCATCCAGCGCCGCCGCAATCGGAAACCCGCCAAGATAGGCATTGATCGAGGCGATCATCTTGCCTGTCGGAAAGGGTTCATCGCTGAACATCTCGCGCGCGCCGCTGAACGCTGGGGCCTGCGCCGTCAGGTCATCCCCCGTCACGACAGCGACCTTCAGCGCAAGGCCCTGCTTCGCGATTTCCGCGCGCAACGCAGCACCGCAGGCCGCCGGGTTCAGGCCCCCGGCATTCGAGACGACCTTCACGCCCTTGTCGGCAATCGCCGTCAGGTTCGGGCCCATCGCCGTGCTGATGAAGTCGGGCGCATAGCCCATCGCCGGGTCCTTCGCCCGCGCCCGCGCCAGCAGCGACATCGTGATTTCGGCGAGATAGTCATAAATCAGCACATCCAGCCCCGGATGTGACAAAAGCTGCGCCGTGGCGTGCCCCGCCTCGCCCCAATATCCGCTTGCGCCGCCGATCACGAGTTGCCGTGCCATCATCGCCTCTTGAAAACAGACCGATTGTTCTGTTTGTTAGGAAACGAAGCCCGCCCCGTCAAGCGAGAAAGCCGATGGAACCTGTCCGCAAGGCCGAGGAGATGAAGCGCCGCATCTGCGCCGCCGTGGTCGCCTGCCTCGATGAGGGGGGATATGCCGACACCTCGATCGGCCGGGTGCAGGACCGTGCCGGGATCAGCCGGGGCGCACTGACCCATCATTTCCCGACCAAGCAGGCGCTGATGGCAGAAACCGCGACGCGGCTTCTGTGCAACGCGACCCGGCCCTTGCGCAAAACCGGGCCGCAGCCCATCGCAGCATTGCTGAATGCGTCATGGCAGACCATCGTCAACACCGCCGAAGGCCGCGCCTTTCTGGAAATCCTCGTCGCGTGCCGCACCGACAGCGCGTTGAACGATGTGCTGGCGGCGGAACTGGCGCGATGGGATGCGGAGGTCGGGGCGGACATGACCGCCGCCTACAAGGGGTCGGGGGCCGAAGCCGACGATGCCGCGCTGCTCTGGGCCATTGCCCGCGCCTTCATTCGGGGCCTGCTGATCCACGAGCGGTTCGTGGCCGACAAGGCTGTCCTGACACGGATGATGACCCGGTTTGCCGACATTCTGGCACTGCACCTGACGCCGCGCTGAGGCTGCCGGGCGGTGAAGGCGTCAGCGCCCGGTGAACCGTGCAGGCCGCCCCTCGGTGAAGGATGCGATGCCTTCGGCATAATCCTCGCCCGACTGGGCCAGCGCGAACTGATCGAAATCGGCCTGCGCCGCCGTCGCGGCCAGCGCGCCCGCATAGGTATCGACCGCCTGCTTCACCATGCGAAGCGCGACCGGCGGCATCGCCGCTGCCTGCGCCGCCAGCACCTCCGCCCCCGCGACCGGATCGTCGGCGATGGCATCGGCAAGGCCCCAGTCGCGCGCTGTGGCGGCGTCAACCTTTTCGGCCAGCATCAGCATCCGCTTGGCGCGGGCCGGGCCGATCAGGTTGACGACGCGGGGCACCGATCCCCAGCTCATGTTCATGCCGCGCTCGATCTCCGGCGCATAGAGCATCGCGTTTGGGGTCATGACCCGCAGGTCGGCTGATACCGCCAGCGCCAGCCCGCCGCCGACACACCAGCCGGGAATCGCGGCGATGGTCAGCGCCTCCACCTCCGCCCAGGCCCGGCACATCCGCCCCCCGGTCTGAAGCGCCTGACGCCGTTCGGACAGCGGGGCATCTGCCAGCGCCAGCGTTTCCGCATCCTTCAGATCGAACCCCATCGAAAACGTATCGGCGCGGCCGGTCAGGATCACCGCGTTCAGGTCATGCGCGGACTCGAACCCACGCGCAACCGCCGTCAATTCGCGCATCAGCGACAGCGAAAGGGGGTTGGCCCGGTGGCCGGTATCGAACCGCACAACCGCGACCCGCCCCGTTCGTGTGACCTGAACCTGTGCCATCCCTGCCCCTCCCTGCCCTGTCGCGACGCGCGCCGATCAGGCCCGCGCAGCCCCCACGGCATCCAGAAACGCGCCAACCTCGTCGAGCGTGTTGTAATGGCAGAGCGAGACACGGATGCAGGCATCCATCCCCAAGGGCCGCAGAACCCCGCCCGAATAATGGTCGGCGCGGCGGATATGGGTGCGAATACCAGCGGCGTTCAGGGCATCGACCAGCGCGGCCTCATCATGCCCTTCGATGCGAAAACAGACCAGGCCCTCGCGCGCCGGATTGTCGGTGCCACCAATGATCTGCACGCCTTTGATGGAGGCAAGCCCGGCATGATTGCCAATGCCGTGGATCATCGCATCGGTCAGCGCCTTTTCATGGGCGCGGATCGCCTTCGCAGCGGCGTCGATGCGCGCGCGCGGGGCCGGATCGTCGGTGAACTGCGCACCGAGCCAGCCAAAATAGTCGATGACATCGGCGAATGTCGCATAGGCCCCGGTATCGCGGGTGCCGAGTTCCCAATTCGCCGCAGGCCCATCCAGCAGCGCATCATGGCGCATCGCCTCCAGCCGGGGGGATATCCACGCAACGCCATAGCCGTGGCGCGAGAACACCTTGTAGGCGGACATGACATAGCCATCCACGCCATAGCGCGCGATGTCGATATGGCCGTGGGCGGCGTGCTGGATGCCATCGACGATGATCAGACAATCGGGCGATATGGCGC
Organism: uncultured Candidatus Planktophila sp.; assembly: GCA_964352385.1. Classification (GTDB taxonomy): domain Bacteria; phylum Pseudomonadota; class Alphaproteobacteria; order Rhodobacterales; family Rhodobacteraceae; genus Pikeienuella. The sequence continues at coordinate 23,551 of CAYGRU010000043.1, read as the reverse complement.
GGATCGCCTGCGCGATGGCGGCAACATCATTGCCCATGCCGGTCACCGGCGAGGTGTGGATGATTGTCGCGACACGCGTGTCCGGCTGCACCCGTGCCGCATAGGCTGCCGCGCTGACCGTGCCGGTCGCATCGTCATGGGGGACGGAAAGATAGGGCTTACCCGCCTCATCGGCCCAGCGCACCGCCGCGCTGCGCGATGCCGGATGTTCGAGCGTTGATCCGATGACGCTGCCATCCGGCGTGCCCATCACCGCATCGCGGATCAGCCTGAACAACAGCTCGGTTCCACTCTCGCCCACGAAAGCCTGCCCATCGGCGGCGTTAAGGAACATCATCATATCGGATTTCGCATTGGCGATCACCCGCACCAGTTCCTGCGATGCCGGGTTGGCGCGGCCCTGATTGTCGGGGATCGCGGCGAATTTCGCGGTCGTCGCGACCACCGAATTCAACGTCAGCGCGCCGCCCGCATTTTCAAAGAAGATGCGTTTGCCGCTGAACGGGCAGGTATCGACATGGGCGAACCGGCTGCGGATATCTGCCATCAGGCCGGGCTTGCTGTCGAACACGTCGCGTTCCTTTCAGGCGGGCATGGTCCCGCGTGCCGGATCGGACATGACCGTCGGTCGGGTTCATCGTGCCGCACGCGCCCGCGTGGCCTGCGGCACTGAAATTCGGAATGCCCCGGCCCGCACGGCCTGTCTCGTCAGAAACAGGGCCGCAGGGGCCGGAGCGGCCCCGGATCAATCGTCGCGATAGACTTTCTCGCGCCGCTCGTGGCGTTCCTGCGCCTCGAGGCTCAGCGTGGCAATCGGACGGGCATCGAGCCGCTTGAGGCTGATCGGATTGCCGGTATCGGTGCAATACCCGTAATCGCCGCTTTCGATTCGGCGCAGTGCCGCGTCGATCTTGCCGATCAGCTTGCGCTCCCGATCCCGCGTGCGCAGCTCCAGCGCCCGGTCGGTTTCTTCGGAGGCACGATCAACCACATCAGCGACGTGGATCGCATCTTCCTGCATCTCCTTCACCGTCTCGCGGCTTTCCGAAAGGATGCTCTCTTTCCACGCGAGCAGCTTGTTGCGGAAATAGGATTTCTGCCGGTCATTCATGAATGGTTCATCGTCGGACGGAAAATAGTCGGACGATACCTCGACATGCTTGTTCATATGCTTAACGGTCCCCAACACACTCAGCGCAGTGCGCTCCTGTTTCAGACGCGCGCCTTATAGGGTGGATTCGAATGGAATGTCACCTAAAACTCTGATGTGGATGAATCAGATTTTCATCTGGCGAAACGCGACGTTAACAATGCAGCCTGACGGGAAGGACGTGCCGTGAGATTTGATGGGACGAAAGACTACGTAGCGACGGATGACCTCACGGTGGCCGTGAATGCGGCGATCCAGTTGCAGCGCCCGCTGCTGGTGAAAGGCGAGCCTGGCACCGGCAAGACCGAGCTGGCCTTGCAGATCGCCGGGTCGCTGGGGCTGCGCCTGATCGAGTGGTCGATCAAGTCCACCACCCGCGCGCAACAGGGCCTTTACGAATACGATGCGGTCAGCCGGTTGCGCGACAGTCAGTTGGGCGACGAACGTGTGGGGGATGTCCGCAACTACATCAAGAAGGGCAAATTGTGGGAAGCGTTCGAGGCGGACGAACGCGTTGTCCTGCTGATCGACGAGATCGACAAGGCGGATATCGAGTTTCCGAACGACCTGTTGCAGGAAATCGACCGGATGGAATTCTACGTCTACGAGACCGGCGAGACGATCAAGGCGAAGCAGCGCCCCATCGTCATCATCACCTCGAACAACGAAAAGGAATTGCCGGACGCCTTCCTGCGCCGGTGTTTCTTCCACTACATCCAGTTCCCGAACGAGGAAACGATGCAGCGGATCGTCGATGTGCATTTCCCCGAAATCAAGAAATCGCTGGTCCGCGCCGCCCTGACGCAGTTCTACGAAATCCGCGATACACCGGGGCTGAAAAAGAAACCCTCCACCTCCGAGGTGCTCGACTGGCTGAAACTGCTGATGGTCGAGGATCTGTCGGCGGCTGACCTCAAGGCCGATTCGACCGACGCCCTGCCCCGCCTGCACGGCGCATTGCTGAAGAACGAACAGGATGTGCACCTGTTCGAGCGGCTGGCCTTCATGGCGCGGCGGCAACGGGGGCAATAGGCTCCGCTCCGGCGGGGTCAGCGGCGCTGGCGGAGGCGACACTCCATGACCGATGCGGCGAGGGATGGGGGGCTGACGGCAGAGGAAGCAAAGGTCTTCCTCTCCTATTCGCGCAAGGATCGGGAACGTGCGGCAGGCGTGGCCGAGGCATTGCGCGCCCGCCATTTCGGTGTCTTCAAGGATACCGACGACATCCTGCCGACCGAGGAATGGAAGACCCGGCTGGAAGAACTGATCGAGGAGGCGGACACGATCGTCTTCCTCCTCTCGCCCCATTCCGCCGCGTCCGAGGTCTGCGCATGGGAGGTCGAATACGCGACCGCGCTCCACAAGCGCATCGCGCCCATCGTGATCGAGGATGTGGAGGGCAGCGCGATTCCGCCCCTGCTGGCGCGGCTAAATTTCATCTTCTGCACGGATCGCGATCCGTTCGAGGATGCAGTCGACACGCTGGCAAGTGCCCTTTCGACCGATATCGACTGGATTCGCGAACATACGCGGCTCGCGGGCCTTGCGCGCCGCTGGGGGGAGGCATCGCAACCCGCGAGGCTCCTCTTGCGCGGGCAGGACATTGCGGACGCCGAGGGCTGGCGCGACCGTCGCCCGATGGACGCACCGGCGGTAACGGCGGATCAGGCAGGTTTCATCGCCGAAAGCCGCCGCGCCGCCGGGCGGCGGCTGCGAAACTGGATCACGGGCAGCCTTGCGCTCACGGTCGGCGCGGCGGGTCTGGCGCTTTTTGCCTGGTTCCAGAGCGTCGAAGCGGACCGCCAGCGCGACGCCGCTGAACGCAACGCGGCACAGGCCAGAGAACAACGCGCCGTTGCCACCGAACAACGTGATCGGGCGCTTGAAACGCAATCGCTGTTTCTCGCCGACCTTGCGCACCAGATGGCGGCGCGCGGCGACAACGCCAAGGGCCTCGCGCTCGCCTATGAGGGGGCGCCCAAGGAAGCCGACCTTTCTGATCGCCCGCTGATCCCGGAAATTCAGGTGGCGCTGGCGCGCACGCTCGATGCGCTCGAAATCAGTGCCGTCATGCGCACTGAATCGGAGGGGCTGACCGCCATCACCGTCAGACCACAAGGCGACCTTGTTGCGACCGGGTCATGGGATGGGATCGTCCGGCTGTGGGATGCCGAGACCGGCAGACTGATCCGGACTTTCGAAGGGCATGAACAGAATGTCCGGACACTGGCCTTCGATGCCGAAGGCGGGCGATTGGCCACGGCGGGTGGATCGATCCGGGTCTGGGAAGTGGCGACAGGCGAGATGTTGAGGCGTCTCGAAGGGCATACGGCTGCAATCGCGGACCTCGCCTTCAGCCCGGATGGGGACCGGCTGGTCAGCGGATCATGGGACAATACCGCGCGCATCTGGTCACTGATCGAACCGGATGCAGCACCGCTTGTGCTGAACCGCCACAAGTTCCGCGTTCTGACCCTCGATATCTCTCCCGATGGCCGGATGCTCGCGACCGGCGGTCGGTCGGGCGACCTCTGGCTTTGGGATATGGCGACCGGCATGCCGCTTCGGGAGCTTGTGAGCGAAGATGCAAGCGGACCTGCGGCGGCGGTCGCCTTTTCCCCAGACGGTCAGCAGGTTCTGGCGATGCAATCGGGCCTTGTCATCTGGGACGCCGTTAGCGGCGATCAGATCAGGCGGGTTGAAGGCTTTTACCACACAGACACTTACACATCGGATTTCTCGCCCGACCGGAAGCGGTTGGTGAATGTATCCCAATATGACGGAATCGCGCGCGTCTGGGACACTGAAACGGGGGCGGAGGTGACCGCGCTGGCTGGGCTGAGGGACGCGGGCTACGAAGAATTCTTCATGGCCGCAGCCTTCTTTCCCGACAGCAAGACAGTCGCCGTCGGCTCCGGCAGCCCCCGTGCGCTGATCTGGAACACCGAAAAACCGGCGCCGGCGGTTCCTGAAACAGGCTATCCCGCAAACATCAGCACCGCGAAGCTGGCCGATGCAGGCAGTGCGGTCATCAGCGGCCTGACCGACGGAACAGTGCTCCGGTGGGATGCTGAAACCGGCGCACCCCTCCGTCAAGACACCGGCCCTGCCCCGGTCACTGCGGTCGCTGCCGCGAACGATATCATCGTGACCGGCGACAATACGGGAAGGGTCACCATCAGCGACCGGAATACCGGGACCACGACAGCGCAATTCGCCCTGCCGCAAGGCGGGGTCAGCAAGATCGCGGTATTGCCCACCGGCGACCGCATCGGTATCATTGCAAGCGATGGATCGGGATATTTGCACGACCTCGAAACGGGCGACGGGCTTGTGCGGATCGAGGGCCACGAAGGCTCGATCATCGCCATCGCGTTCTCGCCTGACGGCACACGTGTCATTTCCACCGGTTCGGACATGACCGCCGCTGTGTCTGACGCCGCGACGGGGGCGCGGCTGACCACATTCGACGGACATGAAGCGGAGGTGTCGGCGGCCGTTTTCACCTCCGACGGCAGCCAGGCGCTGACGGGTGACTGGCTGGGCTTTCTGCGCCTCTGGGACGTTGCGACGGGTGCCGAAATCGCCTCCGCACGCGCCCATGATGCCACCATCGGCACATTATCGCTGTCTTCAGACGGGGCGCGGCTGATTTCGGCCGGCGGCGACAATGTCGTTCGAATGTGGGACATCGCAACATTGAGCGAGATCGACGCGGTCGCTTATCAAAACAGCCTCTTCGACGCCGCCTTCACGGCAGCCGGCGATCTGGTTAGGGTTCTGCACCTTGACGGCAGCGTCAGCGCGATCACGGTCTGGGCGAAGCCGCAGGACCTGATCCGCGCGGCGCGTGAGGCGGTCGATGCCATTCAGCCCTTGTCGATTGCCGACAGATGTGATGCCTTTCTCGAAACGCGGATCGTCTGCGCCACCGAGTAAAGCCGATTGACCACGTGCAAGCGCTGATCGACCCCCTGCAATACGCCATCCTCCCGGTGTTCGCCTTTCCGCTGATCGGCTTCATCCTCGGGCGGCGCGGGTCGTTCAGCCGCGAAGCGGCGCAGGGCACGAATGCCTATGTCGTCGGCATCGCGGTCCCGTGCATCCTGTTCATGTTCCTTGGCTCGGCTGACCTCGGGTCCATCGACTGGCCGGTGCTGATCGTCTATGAAATCAGCCTGCTGGTGCTTTATGGCTTCGGCTATCTCCTCTGCCGTCATGTCTTCGGCCTGGCACCGCCGGAGGCGCTGATCGTCGGCATGGCCGGCGCGTTCCCGAACCATGTGTTCTTCGTGCTGCCCATCGCCCTGTCGCTGTACGGACCATCGGCGGGTGCGCCGATTGCGGTGATGATCGCCTTCGATACGCTGATCCTGTTCGCAGGCACCGTGATGGTGCTGGAGGCGATGACCGGCGGTGCCGGGCCGCTGCAAACCCTCGCCTCCATTGCCAAGAACCGCCTGATCCTCGCGATTTTCGGCGGGCTGGCCTTCAACCTGTCGGGGCTGGAATTTCATGCCGGTGTGGAACAGTTCCTGAAACTCGCCGCCGCAAGTGCCGCGCCCGCATCACTTTTCGCGCTCGGTGTGATCCTTTCGGGCAGCGACCTCAGCCGGGTCGGCGGACCGGCATGGGCCGCGACAATCATCAAGGTCGGCGTGCATCCGCTGATCGCGATCATCCTCCTCGGCACGGCGGTGCCCGTCAGCCCGGCATGGGAGGGCGTGGCGCAGATGGTGTTCGCCGCCCCCTGCGGCGCGATGGCCTTCGTGCTTGGCCTGAAATACGGTGTGCCGGTTGAAAATGTCGCGAAAGCCATCATTCTGTCGACCGTTCTGTCGCTGTTCGTGATCCCCCTGCTTGCCTGAGGCCCCCATGCTGACCATTCGACCGCTTGCAAAATCCGATCACGCCGAATGGCGGCGGCTTTGGACGCTTTACCTCGAATATTACGAAACCACGGTGCCAGAGGTGGTCTATGAGACGACATGGGAACGTCTGCATTCCGGCGCGCGTGGCGAATTTCAGGGCCTTGTGGCCGATCTTGACGGCAAGCCGATCGGGCTGACGCATTACCTGTTTCACCGCCACGGCTGGAAGGTGGAGGATGTCTGCTATCTTCAGGATCTGTTCGTCGATCACGAGGTGCGCGGCACCGGCGCGGGCCGCGCGCTGATCGAGGCGGTCTATGCGAAGGCCGACGAGACGGGATGCCCGTCGGTGTATTGGCTGACGCAGGATTTCAATCATACCGCGCGCCAGCTATACGATCGGATCGGGACGAAAACGCCCTTCATCCGATACAACAGGTGAATGCAAAGATTCACGGATTGTTAAACGATCCTTTCGCGATGCAACCGAAGGCTGACAGGCGACACCTTGCTTCACTGGCGGAAAGCCTTCAAAGACCTGCGCAACCGTTCATGACCCGCCACATGGAGCCAACACAATGCTCGCCATCATCACCTGCCTGATCGGCGCGGTCCTCGGCTGGGTTCGCGCGAAGCGACGCGGCGGCACAACTGCCGACCGGGTGCAATATGCCATTGCGCACGCTGTGGCCTTCGGTCTCGCCGGTCTGATCCTCGGCACCGTTCTGGCGCTGACGGGGCTTTTCCCCGGCGCATGACCGCGCTAGCTTAGCATCATGTTCAACCGGTTCTTCCTCACATTGCGAGAGGCGAAGGTGCCTTGCTCGCTCCGCGAATATCTGATGCTGCTGGAGGCATTGGATCAGGGCGTCGCGATGTATGACATCGAGGAGTTCTATCACCTGTCGCGCGCCGCGCTGGTGAAGGATGAACGCAATATCGACAAGTTCGATCAGGTCTTCGGCCATTGCTTCAAGGGCATCGAAACGATCATCCCCGCCGATGCGGTGAATGAGGTCGCCCTGCCGGATGAATGGCTGCGCAAACTGGCGGAAAAGCACCTCTCCAAGGAGGAGATGGAGCAGATCGAAAGCCTCGGCGGCTGGGACAAGTTGATGGAGACGCTGAAACAGCGGCTCGCGGAACAGGAAAAGCGCCATCAGGGCGGGTCGAAATGGATCGGCACGGCCGGCACCTCGCCCTTGGGTGCCTATGGCTACAACCCCGAAGGCGTGCGCATCGGCCAGAAGGAAAGCCGCCACCGCAAGGCCGTGAAGGTCTGGGACAAGCGCGAATTCCGCAATCTGGATGACAGCGTCGAGATCGGCACCCGCAACATCAAGATCGCCCTGCGACGCCTCCGCCGCTGGGCCCGCGATGGGGCGGTGGAGGAACTGGACCTCGACGGTACGATCCGCAAGACGGCGGAGCATGGCTATCTTGACGTGCAGACCCGGCCCGAACGGCGCAACGCGGTGAAGGTGCTGCTGTTCCTCGACAATGGCGGGTCGATGGACGGGCATGTGAAGGTGGTGGAGGAACTGTTTTCCGCCGCGAAATCAGAATTCAAGCATTTCGAACATTTCTACTTTCACAACTGCCTTTACGAGGGCGTCTGGAAGGACAATCGCCGCCGCTGGGACGCGCAGACCCCGACATGGGAGATTCTGCGCACCTATGGCTCCGACTATCGCGTGGTGTTCGTCGGTGACGCCGCCATGTCGCCTTATGAAATCGTGCAACCGGGCGGCGCGGTCGAACATTGGAATCAGGAATCCGGCGAAGTGTGGCTGCGCCGTGCGCTGAACCAATGGCCGTCCAGCATCTGGATCAACCCGACGCCGGAAAAGCACTGGCAGTACACACATTCCACCCAGCTCATCCAGCGCATCTTCGCCGACCGCATGTTCCCGATGACATTGCAGGGGATCGAGGGCGCGATGAAGGAACTGACGCGATAGTGATGCAGACCTGACGCAATGACATCGCCATTCGGTCGTTTTGGCAAACCACCGCTGGAGAAGGCGGGCGCGCGCGTTATGTTATCGAGCGTGATGAAGGTGGAGGCGGCATGGCAAGGATTCTGACCCAACTGGGCGTGACAGCCGCGATTGCGATCGTCGGCTTCGGCGGCTGGTATGCGTGGGACCAATCGCAGGCAGGATCGGCAGCGGAGGAAGAGCAACGCGCCCGTTCTGCGCCGGGCGTCGTCGTGACAGCCGCCGTGCGTACCCCGCTGGAACGGACCGTCGCCGCTGTCGGCACCGGACGCCCCTTGCGGTCGGTCGATCTTGTCCCCTCCGCCGGGGGCCGTGTGATCGAAATCGGTTTCGAGGGCGGCGATTCCGTGCAGGAGGGCGATGTTCTGCTGCGGCTCGACGATACCAACGAACAGACCGCCCTGATCGAAGCCCGCGCCGAACTGGAACGGGCGACCAGCGCACTTGCCCGCCAACAGACCCTGATGAATCAGGGGCGCGTCACCGAGATCAATCTGGAAAACGCCACATCGGATTTCAGCGTTGCGACAGCCGACCTCGCCCGCGCGGAAAAGGCGATCCGGGACAAGGTGCTGATCGCGCCCTTCGACGGCACAACCGGGTTTCGCACGGTCGATATCGGCGCGCTGATCACCAACACGACCAGCATCGCGACGCTGGATGACCTGACCGCGCTGAATGTCGATTTCGCGATCCCGGAACGGTTTTACGGCGAAGTGGCACTGGGCGACACGGTGCGCGCGACAACCGAAATTTTCCCCGGCGAGGCCTTCGATGGCACCCTGATCAGCATCGGGCGCAGCATCGACACGGTATCGCGTTCCTTCAACGCCCGTGCCCGCATAGAAAACCCCGGTGCGCGGCTGCCTGCCGATGTGTTCATGCGCGTCACGCTGGTGCTGGAATCGCGCGAGGGCACGACCGTGCCCGAAGAAGCCGTCAGCGCCGAGGGCGGCGCGCTCTATGTCTATGTCGTGACCGATGCCAAGGCGGAAAGGCGACCCGTGAACATCGGCATTCGCACAGCCGGTCAGGCAGAAGTCATCGAAGGGATCGAGCCGGGCGAACAGGTCATCACGCGCGGTCTGCAAAAGGTGCGCGACGGGGCCCCCGTGTCGATCATCGACACGACCGCAAAAGGGTCCTGACGCCATGACGCTGTCTGACATCTGCATCCGCCGCCCGGTTCTGGCGACCGTTATGAACCTGCTGATCATCGCGATCGGCCTGGTTTCGGTCTTTCAGCTTTCGATCCGCGAATTGCCGGATATCGACGCAGCGGCGGTCACGGTCGATACGACCTATCTGGGTGCAGCGCCGGAGGTGATCGACACCCAGATCACCGAAACCATCGAATCCGCCGTCGCCGGGATCGCCGGGATCGACACCATCGCCAGCACGTCCGAACGCGGGCGCAGTCGGGTTCTCGTCACTTTCTCGCAGGGCCGCGATATCGATCAGGCCGCGAATGACATTCGCGGCGCGGTGGGCCGTGTGGTCGGGCGCCTGCCCGAGGATGCCGACGATCCGGTCATCTTCAAGAATGACAGCAATGCCGACCCGATCATCCGGGTGGCGATCATCTCGGACAGGCTGAGCGCCGCCGATGTGACCGATTATGCCGAACGGTTCATCGTGGATCGGCTGGCGACGCTGGACGGCGTTGCCTCGGTCACGATCAACGGCGCACGGCGCTATGCGATGCGGGTCTCGATCGACCCCAAGGCGCTGGCGGCGCGGGGCCTGACCGTGACCGATATCGCCACTGCGATGCGCGAGAACAATATCGAGCTTCCGGCGGGCGAGGTCGAATCCGTCTATCGCCGGTTCCAGCTTCGGGCCGAAACCCGGCTTTCGACCGCTGATGAATTTTCCAACCTCGCGCTGCGCATAGTCGATGGCGCACCGGTGCGGCTCGGCGATGTCGCGTCGGTCGAGATCGGGGTGGAGGATGACGACATCATCGTGCGCAATGACGGGCGCATCGCCGTCGGCCTCAGCGTGTTGCGCCAGTCGCAATCCAATACCATCGCGATCTCGGATGCGATCCGGGCGGAAATCGAGGCGATGCGCGACGGCCTGCCCCAGGGGATGGAGGTGTTCGTCACCAGCGATGACGCGATCTTCATCAAAAGCTCCATCGAGGAAGTCATCACGACCCTGGTGATCGCGGTCGTTCTGGTGGTGCTGGTGATCTTCCTCTTCCTCGGCTCGCCGCGCGCGACACTGGTGCCTGCGGTCACGATTCCGGTGGCGCTGATCGGGTCGTTCATTGGCATCTACGCCTTCGGCTATTCGATCAACATCCTGACCCTGTTCGCGATGATCCTCGCCATCGGCATCGTGGTGGACGACGCCATCGTGGTGCTGGAAAACATCCAGCGCAGGGTGGAGGATGGCGAAACACCGATCGCCGCCGCCTCGCTCGGCTCCCGCGAAGTGGGCTTTGCCATCATCGCCACATCGCTGACGCTGATCTCGGTATTCGTGCCGATTTCGTTTCTCGAAGGCCAGATCGGGCGACTGTTCACCGAATTCGGCATGGTGCTGGCGATTGCCGTCGCATTCTCCACCTTCGTCGCGCTGACCCTCGCGCCGGTGCTCAGCTACATGGTGTTGCGGCAGGGCGCGGGGGGCGCGTTCGAGCGGCTGGTAAACCGGGTCTTCGGCGCGATCGAGCGGGGATACCGTGCGATGCTGCGGGTCTCGCTCGCCTTTCCCATCGTGGTCGTCGCGCTGTCCATCGCGGTCGCGGCTTCGGCATGGTTTCTTTATGGGCAGGTCCCGCGCGAATTGTCGCCGAAAGAGGATCGCGGCATTTTCTTCGTCGCCCTGACCGCGCCGCAAGGATCGACCACCGCCTATACCGACCGTGAAGTGCGGGAGGCCGAGGCAAAGCTGCAACCGATGATCGACAGTGGCGAAATCACCACGCTGTTCTCCATCGTCGGCTTTCGCGGCCTGACGCACCGCGCCTTTCTGGTCGCGCGGCTGTCGGACTGGAAAAGCGGCAGGCGCGATTCGAGCGAGATTGTCGGACAGGCCATCCCCGGCATGTTGTCGATCCCCGGCGCGCGGGCCTTCCCGATTCAGCCTGCGGGCCTTGGCCTGCGCGGATCGCGCACGCCCTTGCAGGTAAAGGTGCTGGGCGCGGATTTCGAGGATGTGCGGGCCTGGAGCCTTCAGATGAAAGAGATGATGGAGGCGAATCCCGGCCTCCAGAATGTCGAGATCGCCTATGAGGAAACCCAGCCCGAATTGCAGGTGCAGATCAACCGCGTGCTGGCGGACGATCTGGGCGTGTCAGTGATCGACGTGGCATCAACGCTCCAGACCTTCTTCGCCTCACGCGAGGTGACGCAATATCTCGACCGGGGGCGCGAATACCCCGTGATCCTTCAGGCGCGCGAGGAAGCAAGGCGCACCGCCGCCGATCTGGCGGAGGTGTTCGTGCGGTCGCGCACCACCGGCGCGCTGATCCCGCTATCGGCGCTGCTGACCATCAACGAAACCACCGCATCGCCGGAACTGACCCGGTTCAACCGCCTGCCCGCCATCGAGGTATCCGCCGCTTTGACCGAGGGCTATGCGCTCGGCACCGCCGTCGATTTCGTCCGCACGGCAGCGGAGCAATTGCCCGCAGGTGCGCAGATCGCCTTTGACGGCCAGTCGAAGGAATTCGTTGCCGGGTCCTCCGGTGCGTTCCTGATGATCGCCTTCGCGCTGATCGTGGTCTATCTGGTGCTGGCGGCACAGTTCGAAAGCTTCATCGACCCGCTGACCATCCTGCTGTCGGCCCCGCTCGCGGTGACAGGCGCGCTGGGGGCGATCTGGCTCGCGGGGTTGTCGCTGAACATCTACACCCAGATCGGGATGCTGCTATTGCTCGGCCTCATGGCCAAGAACGGGATTCTGATCGTGGAATTCGCGAACCAGTTGCGCGATCGCGGCGCATCGGTCCACGAAGCAGCACTCGAAGGCGCGGTGCGGCGGCTGCGGCCGATCACGATGACGGTCCTCTCGACCCTGCTCGGCGCATTGCCGCTGATGCTGTCATCCGGTGCCGGGTCCGAGGCCCGCGCCGCCATCGGCATCGTCATCATCGGCGGCTTCGGCTTTGCCTCGTTCCTGACGCTGTTCCTGACGCCGGTGCTGTACAACATCCTGTCACGCTTCACCAAGCCACGCAGCGCAGCGGCGGGCGCATTGGACCGTGCTCTGGCTGCCGACGGGCACCGCTGACTGACGCTATGCGCCCTGCCCCGGCGCGGCGAGCGAGGCGCGAAAGCGGATGTGGGTTTGCAGTTCGACCGCTCGTGCGGTCATCTCTCCGCGCACCATCGCGATCAGGGTTTCGGCGGCGGTGCGACCCATTTCGCGGTGCGGCACATGGACGGTCGTCAGCGCAGGCACCGCCACTTGCGCCAGTTCGATATCGTCGAACCCGGTGATCGACACGTCGCCCGGCACCGACACCCCCATCGCCCGCGCCTTGCCGAGCGCGCCGACCGCGAGCACGTCATTGCCGCACAGCACCGCAGTTGGCGGCGCATCACCCGCCATCAGGGCCGCGAAGGCCTGCGCCCCGTTTTCGATCCCGTAAGGCGTTTCGATGCAGGTAAGGGTGGCCCCCGCCTGCCCCTCCACCGCGTCCCGCACCCCCCGAAGCCGCGCCGCTGCCCTGTCATTGTCGGCATGGGGGGCGGAAATCATGCCAAGCCGCCGATGGCCGAGGCGCAGCACCTCCGCCGCCAATCCGCGCATCGCAGACCAGTTGTCGAACCCGACCGAGGGGCAGGCCGCAGCCGCATCCAGCGCCCAGGTCACCAGCGCAGGCACCGATTGGGCGGCCAGAAAATCATAAAGACGCGGATCACGGGCATGACCGATCAGCAGGATTCCATCCGCACCGCGCGCCACCAATGATCGGATCTGCGCTGCCTCCCGCTCCGGCTGATAGGATGAACTGGCGACCAGCATGGTGAATCCCTGCGCCTGCAAGGTTTCCTCGAACGCCTGAAGCCCGCGTGCGAAAATCGCATTCTCCATCGTCGGGATCACCGCGCCCATCGTCCGCGTATGCCGCGCCGCCATCGCCCGCGCCCCGAAATTGGGTGAATATCCCAACGCTTGCACCACCGCCATGATCCGCGCGCGGGTATCCGGGGCAACCTGATCGGGCATGTTTAGGGCGCGCGAGACGGTCGCCGTCGACACCCCTGCCCCGGCGGCCACATCGCTCAGTTTGGGCGGAGGTTTGCCCGTGTTCATATCGTCCGGCCCCGGATCATCGGCCCCCTAAAGGTGGGAACCTGCGGTGAATCTGCCCAGTCGGCCCGACGATGTAAAGGCTTGCATGGAATCGATGCAAGCGCTTACATCAGACTCAGACACGGGCAGAACAGCGGCGCCGATCCGTGACGCGCCCTGCTGAAACACGGAAGCGGAGTTGAGCATATGTCGCGGGATTACCTGAAGAAAGCCACGCTGACCGCGACATCCGGCGCCTTGGATGTGCATGACATCGTGCAAGGCATTCTTGCCGATATCGAGGCTGGCGGCGACGCGACGGCGCTGGAATACTGTCGCAAGTTCGACAAATACGAAGGCAGCATCATCCTGTCGCGCGCCGAGGTCGATGCCGCCTGTGCGCTGGTATCCGACAAGCTGAAGGCCGATATCCGCTTTGCCCATGACAATGTGCGCCGCTTTGCCGAGGCACAAAAGGCTACGGTCAAAGACGTTCAGGTGGAGATCATTCCCGGCCTGATCGCCGGGCAAAAGGCGATCCCGGTCGATGCGGCGGGCTGCTATATTCCCGGCGGACGATACAGTCATATCGCCAGCGCCATCATGACGGTGACGACGGCCAAGGTCGCCGGATGCCGGCATATCATGGCCTGCTCGCCGCCCCGGCCCGGCATCGGCATCGCCCCCGCCATCGTCTATGCCGCGCATATCTGCGGCGCGGACACGATCATGGCCATCGGCGGCGTGCAGGGCGTGGCGGCGATGACCTTCGGCCTGTTCGGGCTGCCGAAGGCCAATATCCTCGTCGGGCCCGGCAACCAGTTCGTGGCGGAGGCGAAGCGCATCCTGTTTGGCCGTGTCGGCATCGACATGATCGCCGGGCCGACCGACAGCCTGATCCTCGCCGACAAGGGGGCCGATCCGATGATCGTCGCCGCCGATCTGGTCGGGCAGGCCGAACATGGCTACAATTCGCCGGTCTGGCTAGTGACCGACCACCGCCCGCTGGCAGAGGCGGTGATGGACATCGTCCCCAGCCTGATCGCCGATCTGCCAGAGGTGAACCGCGACAATGCGGCTGCCGCGTGGCGCGACTATGCCGAGGTGATCGTCTGCGCCGACCGCGAAGAAATGGCGGCGACTTCCGACGCCTATGCGCCCGAACATCTGACGGTGCAGGCGGATGACCTGCCGTGGTGGCTTGACCGATTGACCTGCTACGGATCGCTGTTTCTTGGCGAGGAAACCACGGTTGCCTTCGGCGACAAGGCCAGCGGCACCAACCATGTGCTGCCGACCTCCGGCGCGGCGTCCTATACCGGCGGGCTGTCGGTTCACAAATACATGAAGATCGTCACCTGGCAGCAGGCGACCCGCGCGGGCGCGAAACCGATTGCCGAGGCGACGGCGCGCATCTCGCGGCTGGAGGGGATGGAGGGGCATGCCCGCACCGCCGATATCCGTCTGGCGAAATACTTCCCCGACGAGACATTCGATCTGACCGCCGATGCGTGATCCGCGCACCCTGTTCGATCTGTCCGGGCGTGTCGCCTGTGTCACCGGCGCCAGTTCCGGCCTTGGCCGTCGCGCGGCGGATATCCTTCTGGCGGCAGGGGCGCGCGTTGTCGGCGTCGCCCGCCGCGCGGCGGCGCTGGACGACTGGCAGCGGGGGGCCGGTGCCAATGCCGCGCATATTGTCGCCGATCTGGCGGATCGCAGCGTGCTTGCCGAGACGGCGAAGGCCGCCGCCCTGCCCTTCGGGCCGCCCGACATCATCGTCCACGCCGCCGGGATCAACACGCGGCAGGCCGCCGATGACGTGACTGCGGAAGGATGGGATACGACGCTGGCGCTGAACCTTTCCGCGCCGTTCTTCCTGTCGCAGGCGCTGGTGCCCGCGATGCGGGCGAAACGCTGGGGCCGGATCGTGAATTTCGCATCGCTCCAGACCAGTCGCGCCTTTCCGGGCGGCATCGCCTATGGCGCCTCAAAAGGCGGCGTCGGGCAACTGACCCGCGCGATGGCGGAGGCATGGTCTGCCGACGGCATCACCGCCAATGCCATCGGGCCAGGGTTCTTTCCGACCGAACTGACCGAGGCGGTCTTTGCCGACCCTGCCCGCGCCGCGCGCAATGCCGCGCAGACCTGTATCGGGCGCAACGGGCGGATGGACGATATTGACGGCCCGATCCTGTTCCTGTGCTCCGATGCCTCCGCCTATGTCACCGGGCAAGTGCTGATGGTCGACGGGGGGTTCACCGCGAAATGAAGGCGCTGGTTTACGACGCGGCGGAGACCCTGACCTATCGCGACATGCCGATGCCGCAGGCAGGCCCCGGCCTGCACCTGGTCCGCGTCGCAGCGGTCGGAATCTGCGGGTCGGACATGCACGCCTATCTCGGCCATGATGACCGGCGGCCCGCGCCGCTGATCCTCGGGCATGAGGCGGCCGGGGTCATCACCGGCGGGCCGCGCGATGGCGAGCGGGTGACGGTCAATCCGCTGGTGACCTGCGGCATATGCCCGGCCTGCATATCGGGGCGCGACAACCTCTGCGTCCGCCGTCAGATCATCTCCATGCCGCCGCGCGAAGGGGCCTTCGCCGACTGGATCGTGATGCCGGATCGCAATATGGTGCCGGTGCCCCCTCATATCCCGCTGGTAAAGGCGGCGCTGGCGGAGCCGATTGCCTGCGGCTGGCACGCGGTGCGGCTGGCGCGCACGGCGATGGCGGCGCTGGGGGGCGATGCGGATCGGGCGCTGGTGCTCGGCGGCGGGGCGATCGGCCTCGGCGCGGCCCTGTCGCTGACGGCGCAAGGGGTGGCGGATGTAACGGTGGTGGAGCCGAACGCGACCCGGCGCGAATTTCTTGCCGACCACTGCGGCCAGCACGCGGTCGGGCCGGATGACCTGCCTGCCGATGCGCTGTTCGACATGGTGCTGGATGCGGTCGGCCATGCCGCCAGCCGTGCCGCCGCATCCGCCCATGTCCGCCCCGGCGGCGTGATCGCCCATGTCGGCCTCGGCGAGCCGACCGGCGGGCTCGACATAAGGCGGATGACCTTGCAGGAGGTCACATTCATCGGCACCTATACCTACACCGCTGCGGATTTCCGCGCGGCGGCGGCGGCGATCTTCGAAGGCCGCCTTGGCCCCCTCGACTGGACAGAGGCGCGCGCCCTGCGCGATGGTCAGGCGGCCTTTCAGGACATCAGGGCGGGCCGTGTGGCCCAACCCAAGATCATTCTCATCCCGGACCAGAAGGAGTGACCCTTGTCCATTTCCAAGCGGATCGTTGACGATTTTGTCGCCAATGACGTGTCGTTCATCACCACCGTGCCCTGCAAGCAGCTCGCCGGGGTGATCGAGGAGGTCGAGGCGCGGCCCGAAATCTTTCACATCCCGTCGAACAAGGAAGACGAGGGGATGGGCCTCTGCGCCGGGGCCTTCATGGGCGGCAAGCGCGCCGCGATCATCATGCAGAACACCGCCATCGGCGTCACCATCAACACGCTGGCGACGCTGATCCAGTATTACCGGATGCCGCTGCCGATGCTGATCTCCTATCGCGGCGAATTGCGCGAGCCGGTGGCCTGTCAGGTCGAAATGGCGGTGCATACCAAGGCGCTGCTGGCGCAGATGAACATCCCGACCTATCATTTTCACAAACAGGACGACGCGAGGGAGCTCGACGCGATCCTGAAATACACCTTCATGTGCAACAAACCGGTGGCGATCCTGACCGATGCGTCCTTCTGGGGAGGCTATGGCGACCAATGATCCGTTCCGAAATCCTGCGAGACATCGCCCCGATCCTCCGCGACCATCTCGTCATCTGCAATATCGGCCTGCCGAGCCAGGAATTGCACATGATCGACGACCAGCCGACCAATTTCTACATGCTCGGCACGATGGGCCTCGCATCGTCCATTGGCCTCGGCCTTGCGCTGGCACAGGACAAGACGGTGATCTCCATCGACGGTGACGGCTCCGTCCTGACCAATCTCGGCACATTGCCGACCATCGCCAACAATGTGGCCGACAATTACATCCTGCTGATCATCGACAACGGCTCCTACGGCTCCACCGGAGATCAGCCGACCTACGCGGGCAAGAAAACCTCGCTGGCGGCGGTGGCGCGGGCCTGCGGCTGCGAGACGGTGATCGAATGCCGCGATGTCGATACCGGCAAGGTGTTGCAGGCCGCCATCGACAGCGGCAAGATGACGGTGATCGTCTGCAAATGCGACAGCGGCAACATCAAGCTGCCAGTCATCACAATGGACCCGGTGGTCATCCGCGACCGGTTCATGAAGGCCGTGAAGGCCTGACCGGCGGCATGGGCCGCGCCGCGCGCATCCATTCCAGCGCCGATGCCCGCCGCCTTGCGCAGCGGCATCTGCCCTGGATGGTGTTCGATTATATCGACGGTGCGGCGGGCGGCGAATCCGGTGCCTTGCATCAGCGCGCCGCGCTCGACGCGCTGAAGATCCGCCCCCGCATCCTGCGCGATGTCAGCCAGCGGTCGCTTGCGGTGCCGCTGTTCGGCAGCGCCGCGAAGGCCCCGTTCGGCATCGCGCCGATGGGCATGTGCAACCTGTCCGCCCCCGGTGCCGATCTGATGCTGGCCCGGCTCGCGGCGCGCCATCAGGTGCCGCTCGGTGTCTCCACCGTCGCCTCGACTCCGCTGGAGCGGCTGATCGAGGTGGCAGACGGGCACGCCTGGTTCCAGATCTATTTCAGCGGCGATGGCAGCGGCACGTTCAAGCTGATCGAACGCGCGAAGGCAGCGGGATACCAGACCCTGATCCTGACCGTGGATGTGCCGGAGGTCGGTCGCCGCCCCCGCGAATTGCGCCACGGCTTCACCATGCCGTTCCGAGTCGGCCCCCGCCAGATGCTGGATTTCGCGCTGCACCCCCGCTGGTCGCTGGCAACCCTGTTCACGGGCCGCCCGGCGATGGCGAATTTCGACATGCCGGGATTTGCCTTTGATCGCACCGAAAGCCGAGCAAGGGCCGATTGGACCACCTTGCAGCAGATGCGCGCGGCGTGGCCGGGCAAGCTGGTGGTGAAAGGCGTGCTCGACCCGCGCGATGCCCTGCGCCTGCGCGATGAAGGCGTTGATGCCATTCAGGTATCCAGCCACGGCGCGCGGCAACTCGAAAGCGTTGTCGCCCCGATCAGCGCGATCAAAGACATCCGCGCCGCCGTCGGCCCCGACATGCCGCTGTTCTTCGACAGCGGGCTGAGATCCGGCGAGGATGTGTTCAAGGCCTTCGCCCAAGGCGCGGATTTCACGTTTCTGGGTCGCATCCTGCAATTCGCCATCGCGGCGGCGGGCGAGGAAGGCTTGCACCGGCTCTGGCAGGTCATCACGGATGAGCTGAGCATCACGATGGCGCAGGCCGGGGTCACCAACCTCACGTTGGCAGACATTCAAGACACGCTCGCCCGCTAGGTGAGGCCGGTCGAAACAGCGAATGACTCACGGATCATCATGCAGGCGATGCCTCAGGCCCCGGTGATGTTCATTGCGTTCAAGGGGCTGCGCGCCTATATCTACATCTACAACTCCGGGTCAGTCCCATGCCTCTTGCGGGCATTCCCGGCATCTTCAATCACATCTTGACTGTCCCCGTCCTGCGTCATCGGCAGATTGCCGCGGTTCGCACACTCGGTCACCACCAGCGCCCGCGCTCTCGAAAGGCATCCGCACCCGATGGCATATGACTCAAAGCGCCCTCCCAAAGCCGTCATCTTGGCAGCGGGAGCCGGAGCGCGGCCAACCCCTGACATGAATGACCTGCCCATATGCCTTGAATCGGTCGGCGGATCGTTGATCGTGGAGCGTCTGATCCGTAACTGCCTCAGTTGCGGGATCTCGCAATTCGTCGTGGTGATCGGCCATCGCAAGGACGAGGTGAAGGCCTTCATCGACAAGACCTTTCGCGGCATTCGTGTCAGCTATGTCGTGAACGACAGGTATCAGGACACGAATTCTGGTCATTCGCTGATGCTGGCGCAGGCCGCAATCGGCGGGGCGGAGTTCGTCAAGCTCAATGCAGAACTGATGTTCGATGTGAAGATCCTGCGGCATCTGCTCGACAGCCCGGGCGAAACCGCGCTGTGCATCGATACGGCAACCAAGGTGAAGGCAAAGGATATCAAGGTCATCGTTGATGACCGCTCGCGCGTGATGGAAATCGGCGCGTCCATCGTCCCGAAGACGGCAACCGGAGAATTGGTCGGGATTGAGAAGATCGGCGCGCGCGCCGCGCCAAAGCTGTTCACCGAACTGGGCCGTATTCTGGAAACGACGAACCTGTCCAAGGCCACATGCGATCTGGCATATCAGCAATTGGTCGCGCAGGACGTGCCCGTGGAAGCCATTGATGTTTCCGGCCTGCGGTGGATCAAGGTCGCCACGACGGATGATTTCACGACTGCCAGCGAATGGTTTTCGACACCGGTCACGACCATTTCCCGCAGTCAGCAAAAGGCTGCGGATGTGGCGGCTGCCAAGGTTTGATCGCGTTTACCGCGCCCTAGGCGGCCTTCGCGATGATGCGTGCCGCCCTCAGCGCGATGTCGTGAAGCCCGTCGCCGCCACGTTCCACATGATCGCAGAGTTGCTGCCGCATGCGCGGATCCCAGAAATCCTTCAGGTGACTGGCGACCTTTTCCGCCTGATCGTCGCCGGGCTGGGTCTTGAAGAAAGCGGCGATCTGGTTGGCCATTCGGACCATCTTTTCAGGCGACATCGGCGGCCTCGTCGGTGATGCGGTCAGGGTGGGCGTAAAGGTCGAATCCGCCGCCACGGGCAAAGGCGACGAGAGTGATCCCGGCTTCTTCCGCCAGACGCACGGCCCGTCCGGTCGGTGCCGATACGGCAATCAGGGCAGGCACACCGGAGACGGCGCATTTCTGCACCAGTTCCACCGAAAGCCGCGATGTCATGACCGCGCCGCCGCTCGCGGGGTCGATGCCAGACCGCATCAGCGCACCGATCAGCTTGTCCAGCGCGTTGTGGCGGCCGACATCCTCGCGCACCATGATGATGCCCTTGCCCGGCACCAGAAACCCCGCCGCATGGGTTGCGCGGGTCTGGCGATGCAGAACCTGCTGCGGATGCAACGCATCCGTTGCCGACGCGACCTCGGCGCGGGAAAATTGCAGCGCGGTGGCGGCGACGCGCGGCAGCGGCCGCATCGCCTGTTCAAGGCTGTCGATCCCGCACAGGCCGCAGCCGACAGGCCCCGCCATTGTGCGGCGGCGATCCGACAGCGCCTCGGCCCTGTCATCGCGCAACCAGAACCGCGCTTCGATCCCCTGCGCATGTGCCACGACTTCGAGTGTCTCAACCTGATCCGGCCCGGTGATGACCCCTTCGGTCAGCGCAAAGCCATATGCGAAATCTTCGAGATCAGCAGGCGTCGCCATCATCACGGCCAGCGTCGTGCCGTTGAAAACGATGGCGACGGGCACTTCCTCGGGCAGGGTCCGGTGGATGGCGAGCGTTCCGTCGGTCTGGCTCGACCAGCCCGCTGCGGAGGATGTCGGAGAGGTCAGCATCGCCCTTACTCCGCCGCCGTGAGGATGCGCCGCGCCTGTTCGGCCTGCGCGGCATAGGTTTCCTGCCAATCGGTCGGGCCGTTTGACGGGCTGACCTGCACGGCCGTGACCTTGTATTCTGGGCAATTCGTCGCCCAGTCGGAATAGTCGGTGGTGATGACATTGGCCTGCGTATCAGGGTGGTGGAAGGTCGTGTAGACCACGCCGGGGCTGACCCGGTCTGTAACCTTGGCGCGCAGCGTCGTCTCGCCCGCGCGCGATGCCAGACGGACCCAATCGCCATCCTTCAGGCCGCGATTTTCCGCGTCATGGGGATGAACCTCCAGCAGGTCTTCCTCGTGCCACATCACATTCGCCGTGCGCCGGGTCTGCGCTCCGACATTGTATTGGCTGAGCGTGCGCCCGGTGGTCAGCAACAGCGGGAACCGCGGCCCGGTCTTTTCGTCAGTGGCGATGTATTCGGTGACGATGAACCGCCCCTTGCCACGCATGAAGCCATCGACATGCATCAGCGGCGTCCCTTCAGGATGCGCCTCGTTGCAGGGCCATTGCACGCTTCCCTTTTCTTCCAGCAGCGCATAATCGACACCATGAAAGGACGGCGTGGTCGCCGCGATTTCGGCCATGATCTCGGACGGATGGGCATAGGTCCAGCTTGGCCGCCCCGCATCCTTCAGCATGGCATTGGCCAAAAGCTGCGTCACCTCCCAGTCGGCATAACCGTTCCGGGGTGCCATCACCTTGCGCACGCGGTTGATCCGGCGTTCCGCATTGGTGAACGTCCCGTCCTTTTCAAGGAAGGTGGAGCCGGGGAGGAAGACATGCGCGTAATTCGCGGTCTCGTTCAGGAACAGGTCATGCACGATGACGCATTCCATCGCGGCAAGGCCGGCGGCGACATGCTTGGTATCCGGGTCGGATTGAAGAATGTCCTCACCCTGACAGTAGAGGCCCTTGAACGTGCCATCGACGGCGGCATCCAGCATGTTGGGGATGCGCAGGCCGGGTTCCGGGTCGATCTGCACATCCCACAGGGATTCGAATATCTCGCGCACCTCGGGCAGTTTCACATGGCGATATCCGGGCAATTCATGCGGGAACGACCCCATGTCGCACGCGCCCTGAACGTTGTTCTGTCCGCGCAGCGGGTTCACGCCCACGCCCGGACGACCGATATTGCCGGTCAGCATGGCAAGGTTGGCGATGGACATCACGGTGGTCGACCCTTGCGAATGCTCGGTCACGCCCAGCCCGTAATAGATCGCGCCATTGCCGCCTGTCGCAAAGGTGCGCGCGGCGACGCGCAGTTCCTGCGCCGGAACACCGGTCAGCATCGCGGTCGCTTCCGGGCTGTGGCGCGGGTCGCTGACGAATTCGGCATAGATCTGGAACTCGTCCCAATCGCACCGCTCGCGGATGAACGCCTCGTCCATCAACCCCTCGGTCACGACAACATGCGCGAGCGCGGTGACCACGGCGACATTGGTGCCGGGCCGCAGGGGCAGATGGTGCGCCGCCTCGATATGCGCCGATTTCACCATGTCGATGCGGCGCGGGTCGATCACGATCAGCTTCGCCCCCGCCCGCAGGCGCTTTTTCATCCGCGAGGCAAAGACCGGGTGGCCGTCTGTGGGGTTTGCGCCGATGATGATCGCCACGTCCATATGCTCGACGCTGTCGAAATCCTGCGTCCCGGCAGAGGTGCCGAAGGTCTGGCCAAGGCCATATCCGGTCGGCGAATGGCAGACCCGGGCGCAGGTGTCAGTGTTGTTGTTGCCGAAGACGGCACGTGTCAGCTTCTGCACCAGATAGGTTTCCTCGTTGGTGCAGCGCGACGACGTGATGACGCCGATGCTCTTCTGCCCATAGGTTTCCTGCAATTTGCGCATTCTGGTCGCAGCGAAGGCGATGGCCTCGTCCCAGCCGACCACGCGCCACGGCTCGTCGATGCTGTCGCGGATCATCGGATCGAGGATGCGTTCCTTGTGGTTCGCATAGCCCCAGGCAAAGCGGCCCTTCACGCAGGAATGCCCCCGGTTCGCCTTGCCGTTCTTGTAGGGCACCATGCGCACCAGCTTGTCGCCCTGCATTTCGGCCTTGAAGGAACAGCCGACCCCGCAATAGGCGCAGGTCGTAACGACGGACCGGTCCGGTGTGCCCATTTCGATGACCGACTTTTCCTGCAAGGTCGCCGTCGGGCAAGCCTGCACGCAGGCCCCGCAGGAAACGCAATCGGATGCCATCGCCGTGTCTGTCTTGGCCCCGAACGACACGCGGCTGTCGAACCCGCGCCCCTCGATGGTCAATGCGAAGGTGCCCTGCACCTCTTCGCAGGCGCGCACGCAGCGGCTGCACACGATGCACTTGGACGGATCATAGGTGAAATACGGGTTGGTTTCGTCCTTCGGCAGCCATTCCGGGTTCGCCTCGCCCGATGTATTCCGGGTTTCGAAATGGTTGGCGAGCGCGCCGCCCACAGGTGCCTTGTAGCGCACATCGCGCAGGCCCACGGCACCGGCCATGTCCTGCAACTCGCAGTCGCCATTGGCCGAGCAGGTGAGGCAGTCGAGCGGATGGTCGGAGATGTAAAGCTCCATGACCCCCCGGCGGATCTTGCGCACCTTGTCGGATTGGGTGGCCACCACCATGCCCGCTGCCACCGGCGTGGTGCAGGATGCGGGTGTGCCACGGCTACCCTCGATCTC
>CAYGRU010000042.1:0-30510 GCA_964352385.1 uncultured Candidatus Planktophila sp. | reverse complement strand
GCTGCCGCCAGTCGCGCGCAGCCCTTGTTGGCGGCGAGACGGCGGAGATGCCGGGGCTTTACGCCAAGGGCGATTTCGACCTGGCCGGGTTCGCCGTCGGCGCGATGGAGCGGGGCAGCGCCCTGCCCCGCGACGTGGCGGCGGGCGATGTTCTGCTCGGCCTCGCGTCATCGGGCATTCATTCCAATGGCTATTCGCTGGTGCGCAAGGTTGTCGCGCAATCCGGCCTCGGCTGGGAAGACGCCGCGCCCTTCGCCCCCGGCACGATGGGCGATGCCTTCATCACACCGACGCGGATTTACGTTCCCGCCGCGCTGGCTGCGATCCGCGCCGGTGCCGCTGCGCTGGCCCATATCACCGGCGGCGGCCTGACCGAGAACCTGCCCCGCGTATTGCCGAAGGGGATGGGCGCGACCATCGACCTGTCCACCTGGCCCCTGCCGCCGATCTTTGGCTGGCTGGCGGCGGAGGCGGGTATCGAACAGGCGGAAATGCTGAAAACCTTCAACTGCGGCATCGGCATGATCGTCGTCTGCCCGGTCGCCGATCTTGCGGCGATCACCGCCGCGCTGACGGCGGCGGGCGAGACGCCGGTGCGCATGGGCTCCGTGACGCCGGAGGCAGGCATCCGCTACAGCGGATCGCTGTCGTGATGCGTCGCCGCGCCGCGATCTTCATCTCCGGTCGCGGCAGCAATATGCAGGCGCTGGTCGATGCGATGGCTGATCCCGCCTATCCGGCGGAGGCGGCGCTGGTGTTGTCGAACAATGCCGATGCGGCAGGCCTCGACTGGGCCGCCGCACGCGGCGTGCCAACTGCGGTGGTCGATCATCGCCCCTTCGGCAAGGACCGCCCCGCCTTCGAGGCAGCGATCCAGCAGACCCTGACGGAGGCGGGGATCGACCTGATCTGCCTTGCCGGATTCCTGCGCATCCTCACCGGCGGCTTCGTCGATCAATGGCGGGACAGGATGGTCAATATCCATCCTTCGCTTCTGCCGGGGTTCAAGGGGTTGCACACCCATGAACGCGCTTTGGCCGCCGGGGTCGCCTTTCATGGCTGCACAGTGCATCTGGTCCGGGCGGAAATGGATGACGGGCCGATCCTTGGGCAAGCCATGCTCGAAATCGGCGCGGCGGCGGATGCCGGCGCGCTCGCGGCGCGGGTGCTGCGGCTCGAACATCGGCTCTATCCGGCGGCGCTGGCGGCCTATCTCGATGGCCGCGTGGTGCTGGACGGGGAGGTGATCCGCCCTGCCCCTTTGGGCATCGTGGGCTAATCCCAGTCCAGAAGATCGTCGAGGTCGAACACGTCCTCCACCTTGTCCCAGATTCTCTCCACCAACGATGACCGTTTCTTGCGCTTGCGTGTGAGCAGGGCTTCGTGCGGCGCGCGGCGCTGATGACGGTTGATCCGCTCCGGCAACGGCGCGCGCGGCGGCGGCGCTTCAGCAGGCTTCATCGCCTCGAATTTCAGAACCGGCGCACCGCAGGACAGGCATGAAAGAGCGACCCGCGCCCCCTTGCCCATGCGCATCACATCGCGCGCGCCGCAATAGCAGCAAGTCATCATCTTGACGCCGGTCATGCGGAGGGAGGTAAGCCGCCCTCCGCCCCGTGGCAAGCCGCAACAGCGTCCCCTATCCACCGCCCCGATCCGCCCGTTGACGCGCGGCGGAGGGGCTTTCGCCGAACCGGCTGCGAAAGGCCCGCGCCAGCGCGGAGGCAGAGGAAAACCCGGTCATGTCCGCCACCTCTGCCATCGTCTGCGCCGATCCGATCACCAGACGCCGCGCCGCATTCAGGCGAAGCGTCAGGTAATATCCATAAGGCCCTGTGCTCAGGCGATTCTTAAACAACTCCTCCAGCCGCCGCGCCGAACATCCGACCGCAGCCGCGATGTCTGCGACCGGCAGCGGATCGCTCAGCGAAGCCTCCATCATCGTCACTGCCGCGCGCAATCGCGGCTCCCGCCACGCAAGTCGCCCGAGCGAGACATGCGGTTGCGGCGCCTCCGCCGAGTGCGATTGGTCATAGATGAACAGCGAGGCGACATCGAGCGCGATGGCATAACCATGCCGCTCCCTGACGAGATGCAACATCAGGTCGAGCGCGGGCGACGCGCCACCGGTGGTAAAGCGCGGCCCATCCACCACGAACCGGTCCGGCCGCACGTCGATCGCAGGATGCGCCAGCGCGAAGGCTTCCAGATCCTCCCAATGGGTCGTCGCGCGCCGCCCGTCCAGCAACCCCGCACGCGCCAGAAGCCAGGCCCCGGCCTCAACCCCGCCCATCGCCGCCGCGCGGCGGGCGGTGCGGCGCAACAGGCCGAGCACTGCCGCCGTGCCATGCAGGTTCACGTTGAACGACGACAGCACGATCACGACCTCCGCCGCCGCATCGGGATCGAAGCGACCTGACACCGCAATCGGCAGGCCGGAGGAACTGTGCGGCACCGCGCCATCCGGCGAAAACAACCGCCATGCGAACAAGGCCCGACCGGCAACCCGGTTCGCGCCGCGCATCGGCTCCACCACCGACGCAAGTGACAGGAGCGAGGTTTCCGGCAGGATCAGAAGGTCGATGCGAAGCGGCGGCGCATCTACTGTGGTCACGGGGGTAAAGATCGACATCGCATCGCGCTTTTCGAGCTGTTCATCACGCGAATCGTATCGCATAAGATCCGACGCTCCGCCATCCTGCCCGAAACAAAGCGGAGAGAATCATGCCTTTGGCCCTGTCGAAAGAGGTCTTCATCACCTGCGCCGTCACCGGCGGCGGCGGCACGCAGGACCGATCCCCCCATGTGCCCCGATCCCCAGAACAGATCGCCAACGCAGCGATCGAGGCTGCCAAGGCCGGCGCGGCGATTGCCCATTGCCATGTGCGCGACCCGGAATCCGGCGCACCGGCCCGCGATCCGAAACTTTATCGCGAGGTGGTGGAGCGTATCCGCGACAACGGCACCGATGTCGTCATCAACCTGACCGCAGGCATGGGCGGCGACATGTTCACCGGCCCGCCCAGCGCGCCGTTGCCGCTGCTGCCCAGCACCGACATGGGATCGGCGTTGAACCGGGTCGAGCATGTGATCGACAGCCGACCGGAGATTTGCACCCTCGATTGCGGCACAATGAACTTCGCAGAGGCCGATTACATCATGGCCAACACCCCCTCGATGCTGGAGGAAATGGCCCGCCTGATGACCGAAAGCGGCGTGCAGATCGAAATCGAGGCCTTCGATACCGGCCATCTGTGGCTGGCGAAGAACCTCGTCGAGAACGGCTTCATCAAGTCACCAGTGCTGGTTCAACTCTGCATGGGGGTACCGTGGGGCGCGCCGGATGACCTAAACACCTTCATGGCGATGGTCAACAACGTGCCATCCGACTGGACCTTCAGCGCCTTTTCCATCGGGCGCAATCAGATGGCCTATGTCGCGGCAGCGGTTCTGGCGGGCGGCCATGTGCGGGTCGGGCTGGAGGATAATCTCTGGCTCGGCAAGGGCGTGCTGGCAACCAATGGCCAACTGGTCAGCAAGGCCGTCGGCATTATCGAGGCGCTCGGCACAAGGGTGATGACCCCGGCAGAGGTCCGCGCGAAATTCGGATTGAAGAAACGGATGCCGCGCTAGGACACACCGATTGACCCCTCTTGCAGCCTCGCCCTACGGTTCAGACCTGTCCTTGATCGTAGCGAAAGATGAGTGCCCCATGTTCCCTGTTGTTTCCCGCCCAACCCTGCCCCGGCTCGCGCTCCTCGTGGCCCTTTGCATCGCCGCGCCCGCCCTTGCCGAACGCGGGGCACCTGCCAATGACGACTGGTCTGCTGTGCAGGGGCACTGGCGGCTGGATGAAATCCCCGGTTGCGGCATTGACGATGTGCGCGCCGGGCGCATCGTCAGCGTCACCGACCGCGAACTGCGCTATGGCCAGCTTCTGTGCACCGTGCTGAACGGTGCGCCGCTGGGCGGGTCGGATTTCCGCGTACAGGCCTCCTGCGAGATTGCCAGCGATGTGGAAAGCGTCATCATTTTCGACTGGGACATGGCGACAGACGCAAAAGCAACCCTCACCGTTCAGAACGCAGACCGCCCGATCTGGCGCTGCGCGGAGATCCTCGAATGACCATTACCAAGGCAGCCCTGATCGGCGGCGGCGTTATCGGCGGCGGCTGGGCCGCGCGGCTGATCGAAAACGGCATCGACGTCGCCGTCCATGACCCGGACCCGGAAGCATCGCGCAAGATGGGTGCCGTGCTCGCGGCGGCGAACCGCGCCTATGGCAAGCTGACGATGGCACCGCGCGGCAAACAGGGCCGCGTGACGTTTTGCGACAGCATCGCGAAGGCCGTCACCGGTGCCGATCTGATCATCGAAAGCGTCCCGGAACGGCTCGACATCAAGCAGCGGGTGTTCGCCGAGATCGAAGCCGCCAATGACAGCGCGGTTATCGCATCCTCCACCTCCGGCATCATGCCGACGGATTTGCAGGCCGAAATGGCCCAGCCGGGCCGTCTGATCGTCGCCCACCCGTTCAATCCGGTCTACCTGCTGCCGCTGGTGGAACTTGTCGCGGGGCAGAAGACCGATCCTGCGCATATCGAATGGGCGAAGGGTTTCTATGCCTCCATCGGGATGGAGCCGCTGCATTGCCGGGTGGAGATCGAGGGTTTTCTGTCCGACCGCCTGCAAGAGGCACTGTGGCGCGAGGCGCTGTGGCTGCTGAAGGACGGGGTCGCGACGGCGGACGAGTTGGACAGCGCGATCCGCTTCGGCCCCGGCCTGCGCTGGGCGCAGATGGGTACGATGCAGACCTTCCACCTCGCAGGCGGTGAGGGCGGGATGCGCGCGATGCTGGCGATGTTCGGCCCCTGCCTGAAATGGCCCTGGACCAAGCTGATGGATGTGCCTGATCTGACGGACGAATTCGTCGAAATGGTCGGCGACCAATGCGACGTGCAGGCAGGCCCCCTCACAACCGGCGATCTGGCTGCAATCCGCGACGACAATCTTGTGGCGATCATGCAGGCGCTGAAGGTCAACAACTGGGGCGCGGGCAAGACCCTCGCCGCCTATGAGGCGAAATTGTTCGATCAGGGGGCCGCCGCGCCCGCTGCCGATCTGTCGCAACCGATCCGCACGCTTGACCGCACGGTCCCGCCCGACTGGACCGATTACAATAACCACATGAACGAGGCGCGCTATCTCCAGTGCTTCGCCGACGCCACCGACGCCTTCATGCGGATCATCGGCGCGGATGCCGATTATGTGGCCAGCGGCCTCAGCTATTTCACCGCCGAGACCCACATCCGCCATCTCGACGAGGTGAAGGCGCTGGAGCCGATCTTCGCGACGACGCAGGTGATCGAAGGCGCGGGCAAGAAGATGCGGCTTTTCCACGAATTGCGCCACGCTGACGGGCGGCTTCTGGCAACGGGGGAGCACATGCTGATCCATGTCAGCCTTGCGACCCGTACCGCCTGCAATCCCGCCGATGCCGTTTCAGAACGGCTTGCCAAGATCGCCGCCTTCCACGCTTCCCTGCCCCTGCCGGTGGGGGTGGGCCGCGCCGTTGGTCAGACCAGATGAAGCGGCGTCCGTCAGTCGGTGATGACGGCGTTGTAGGCACAGGCCCGCGCCGCGACGGCGTAAGCATCGGCGAACCCATCCAGCGGGATCGCGCGCAATGTCTCGGTGCCGCGCATCAGGGCCACCGCAGGATTGCCCTGCATCGCCACGACCAGTTTCGGCACATCCTCGCTCGCCGGATAGGCCTCGGACTGCGCGTTTTCGCCATCCGGGGCGGCGGCGACGGATACCTTGCCCCGCGCCCGCACGTCGCCTGCGGTGAACTCGATTTCGGCAGCAGCGCCGATCGGCATTTCCCCCATCGGCGGCCCGATTTCGGCGAAAGCGAATCCCGACAGCGTGCCGGTTTCATCATCGCCGGAACGGCTGAACGACAGGAACAGGGTGGGTGTGGTTTCTGGCCCGGTCGCGACCGAACAGGCAACGCGCCGCGTTCCGCCGGGTGCCGTATTGGACACGACCTCGAACCGCCATGCAGCAAAGGTTCCCGATGTGACCTGTGCCGCCTCGGCCCCAAGCGCCGGTGCCATAAGGCATGCGGACAACAACATCGTTCTGAGCATGAACCTGCCCTCCCTCTGAGACGCGACGGATGGCGCAAGCGTCAACCGAGATGCGTGATATCGCTATTCGGCCCGTTCCCGACAAGGGTGAACCCCTTCAACAGCCTTCACAAATTTGCGCAAGTTCTGACACACGTCGTGCCATTGACCCGCGAAACCGGAGCAAACTCATGCCGTTTCACCTGACCGAAGAGCAGGAAATGATCGTCGCCACAGTGCGCACCTTCGTGGAAAGGGAGATCTATCCCCACGAGGATAAAGTGGAGCGCAGCGGCGAGGTCGACCCGGATGTCGCACAGCACATCAAGCGAAAATGCCAGGAACTGGGGTTCTATGCCTGCAACTTCCCCGAAGAGGTCGGCGGCGCGGGTTTGAGCCATCTCGAGTTTGCACTGGTGGAACGCGAGCTTGGCCGCGGCTCTATGGCGCTCTGCCATTTCTTCGGTCGCCCGCAGAACATCCTGATGGCCTGCGAGGGCGCGCAGCGGGAGCGGTATCTGCTGCCCGCCGTGCGGGGGGAGCGGATGGACGCACTTGCGATGACGGAACCTGAGGCCGGATCGGATGTGCGCGGCATGAAATGCACCGCGCGGCGCGATGGCGGCGACTGGGTGGTGAACGGCACCAAACACTTCATCTCAGGCGCCGATCACGCCGATTTCGTGATCGTGTTCGTTGCCACCGGCGAAGATCAGACCGCGCACGGGCCGAAGAAGCGCATCACAGCCTTCCTCGTGGATCGCGGCCATCCCGGCTTCACCATCCGCCCCGGCTATGCCTCGGTCAGCCACCGGGGTTACAAGAACATGGTGCTGGAATTCGACGATTGCCGCCTGCCGGACGCGCAGGTGCTCGGCGCGGTCGATGGCGGCTTCGCGGTGATGAACACATGGCTTTACGCAACCCGCCTGACCGTCGCCACCAATTGCGTCGGGCGCGCCCGCCGCGCCTTCGATTACGCGGTGAACCACGCCGCCACCCGCAGCCAGTTCGGCCAGCAGATCGGCAAGTTTCAGGGCGTCAGCTTCCAGCTTGCCGATATGGTGACAGAGATCGACGCCGCCGACCTTCTGACCCTTTCCGCCGCTGAACGGCTCGACCGGGACCTGCCCGCCAATCGCGAGATCGCATCGGCGAAACTCTATGCCACCGAAATGCTGGCCCGCGTTACCGATCGCGCGATCCAGATTCATGGCGGCATGGGCCTGATGGACGACTTGCCCCTGGCCCGTTTCTGGCGCGATGCGCGGGTGGAGCGGATCTGGGACGGCACCAGCGAAATCCAGCGCCACATCATCGGACGCGAACTGCTCCGTCCGCTCGGCGCATGACCAGGCTTTCCACTTCCCCGAAATATCCCCGCCGGAGGCGCAACCGGCCATCGCACAGAGCCGCCGCATGACCCGCGACCTCTCCCGCCTCCTGCGCCCCCGCTCCATCGCCCTGCTCGGCGGCGGCTGGGCGGCCAACGCCGTGCGCGCGACAGAGGCGATGGGGTTCGATGGTGAGGTCTGGCCGGTGCACCCGACACGGGCGGAGGTTGCAGGACGCCGGGCCTATCCGTCGCTCGCGGCGCTGCCCCACGCGCCGGATGCGGCCTTCGTCGCGGTGAACCGCGATGCCTCCCCCGCGATCATGGCGGAACTTGCCGCGATGGGCGCGGGCGGCGCGGTGTCCTTCGCCTCCGGCTTCACCGAAACCGGCGATGCCGACCGGCAGGCGGCCCTTGTGGCGGCGGCGGGCGAGATGCCGATGCTTGGCCCGAACTGCTATGGCGTCATCAACTATCTCGATGGCGCGTTGCTCTGGCCCGATCAGCATGGCGGCAAGCGGGTGACGCGCGGTGTCGCCATCGTCTCGCAATCCTCCAACATCGCGATCAACATGACGATGGCGGCGCGCGGCCTGCCCATTGCCTATGTGGTCTGCGCCGGCAATCAGGCGCAGACCGGGCTGGCGGAGATCGGCGCGGCGCTCGCCGCCGATGACCGGGTCACCGCCATCGGGTTCTATATCGAAGGGGTCGGCGATCCGGTCGGGTTCTTCGACATGGTGCAGGCCGCCGGAAAACCGATCATCGCCATCAAGTCAGGGCGCAGCGCCGCCGCGCAGATCGCGACCCTGTCACATACCGCTTCGCTGGCGGGGTCGGGCGCGGCCTCTGCGGCATTCTTCGCCCGCTGCGGCGTGCCGCTGCTGCGCTCGATCCCGGAATTTCTGGAAACGCTGAAGCTTCTCCATGTTAACGGGGCCCTGCCCGGCACCCGCATCGGCTCGGTCAGTTGCTCGGGCGGTGAGGCATCACTCGTTGCTGATGCCGCCGAGGGCCGGGCGGTGAGCTTTCCCGCCTTCGAAGCCGAGGATCGGGCACGCATCCGCGCCTCGCTGTCGGACATGGTGACCATTGCCAACCCGCTGGATTACCAAACCTTCATCTGGGGCGACGAGGCACGGACAACGGCCTGTTTCACGGCGGTCATGCAAGCCGGTTTCGATCTGACGCTGTTCATCATCGACTTCCCCCGCGCCGACCGGTGCAGCGCCGCCGACTGGGCGCCAACCGTTGCGGCGATCAAGGCCGCCGCCGCTGCCACCGGCCATCGGGCCGCCATTGTCGCATCCCTGCCCGAAAACCTGCCGGAGGCCGTTGCGGATGAATTCGCCGCCACCGGGATCGCACCGCTTTGCAGCATCGACGATGCGCTGGCCGCCATCGAGGCCGCTGCGACATGCGCACCGGTCCGCTTCGCCCGCCAAAAGCCCCTGCCCGCGCTGCACCCGAATCCCGACGCCCCCCTTCGCCTGATGACAGAGGCGGAGGCGAAGGCAGAACTCGCCGTTCACGGGATCGCGGTGCCGAAATCCGGCATTGCCGCGACACCCGATGATGCCGCCGGGATCGCCGCCGCGCTGGGCGGGGCGGTCGCGCTGAAACGGCTCGGCATTGCTCACAAGACCGAGGCCGGTGCCGTCGCCCTGAACCAGACCGCCGCAACCATCGCCGAAGCCGCCCGCCGCATGGGACCCGGCCCCTATCTGGTCGAAGCGATGATCGAGGGCGGCATAGCGGAGTTGATCCTCGGCGTCACCCGTGACCCGGCCTATGGGTTGATCCTGACCGTCGGCAGCGGTGGCGTGATGGCGGAACTGTTGCAGGACATCGCGACGCTTCTCGCGCCGATCACCCATGACGAGGCACGGCGGGCGATCCTGTCGCTGCGGCTTGCGCCCCTGCTGACCGGGTTTCGCGGCCGCCCCGCTGCCGATCTGGAGGCAGCCGCCGCCGCGCTGGTGTCGCTCGCGGCGTTCGCAGCCCACCATGCAGCAACGCTGGAGGAACTGGATATCAACCCCCTGATCGTCTGCGCAAAAGGCGCTTTCGCCGCCGACGCGCTTATCAGACTTCGCACGGAGGAATGACAGAATGACCGCCAATCTGAACCAAGGCCCGATCCGCACCAGCCGCAACGGCGCCATCCTCGAGGTGACGCTGGACCGGCCGAAAGCCAACGCCATCGACCTCGTGACCTCGCGCATCATGGGCGAGGTGTTCCGCGATTTCCGCGATGACCCATCCTTGCGAGTCGCCATCGTCACCGGCGCGGGCGAGAAATTCTTTTGCCCCGGCTGGGATCTGAAGGCGGCGGCGGGGATCGACGGTCAGGGCGGCGATGCCGTGGACGGCGATTATGGCGTCGGCGGTTTCGGCGGCCTTCAGGAACTGCGCGGCCTGAACAAGCCGGTCATCGCCGCGATCAACGGCATCTGTTGCGGTGGCGGGTTCGAGTTGGCGCTGTCCGCCGATCTGATCCTCGCCGCCGATGATGCGACCTTCGCGCTGCCGGAAATCCGCTCCGGCACGGTCGCTGACGCGGCCTCGATAAAGCTGCCGAAACGAATCCCCTATCACGTCGCGATGGACATGCTGCTGACCGGGCGCTGGATGGACGCGGAGGAGGCGATGCGCTGGGGCATCGTCCGCTCGATCCACCCGAAACCCGATCTGCTGGCTGCTGCGCGCGATCTCGCGGCGCTGATCGCCTCCGGCCCGCCGCTGGTCTATGCCGCGATCAAGGAAATCGTCCGCGAGGCGGAGCGGATGACCTTTCAGGAGGCGATGAACATGATCACCAAGCGCCAGTTCGCCACGGTCGATGTGCTTTATGGCTCGGAGGACAATCTGGAGGGCGCGGTGGCCTTTGCCGAGAAACGCGATCCGGTCTGGAAAGGGCGCTGATCCGGCATCAGAACAGAGTGGCGGCTTAAGAGAGTTTTCACCATGAGGCGGCAGGGTGAGCCTCATGAAACGACTCATCCTCCATATCGGCGATCATAAGACCGGCACCTCCACGCTCCAGCGCGCGCTCAGCGGCGGGGCGGCGGGTGACGCGGTTCTTTATCCACGTGCCGGGCGGGCGCAGGGTGCTGGCCACCATAACCTCGCTTGGCAAAGCGGCAGCGACAAACGGTTCAAGCCCGCGCTCGGCGGCTGGTCCGATGTGGCGGTAGAATGCGCGGGCGCAGACGCACCGACCATCATCCTGTCTGCCGAGGCGTTCGAATTTCAGGACCCGGACCTCGTTGTTGCATCACTGCACAGTGCCTTTGCCGGGATCATCGATCGGGTCGATATAATTGCCTATGTCCGCGATCATCAGGGCCGCATCCTGTCTTCATTCGCAGAACGGGTGCGCAGGGGGATCGGCCCGTTCGACCTTGATGACTGGATCGAACAGGGTCTTGCCGAAGAACGCTTTACCTATGCCGCGCGGCTGCGGCGCTGGCAGGCGGCGGCAGGGGCGCTGTATCTGGCGGAGCAGCCGATGGCGGCACA
Organism: uncultured Candidatus Planktophila sp.; assembly: GCA_964352385.1. Lineage (GTDB taxonomy): Bacteria > Pseudomonadota > Alphaproteobacteria > Rhodobacterales > Rhodobacteraceae > Pikeienuella. The sequence goes on along the minus strand of CAYGRU010000042.1, from coordinate 19,524 downwards.
ATTCATCCCGGTGATCTATGACAAGCGGCGGCTTGAAGACGGCGACATCGCGACCGATTTTCTGGTGCGGATGCTTGGCCTCAATCACGAACAGGGGGAAGCACCGCCTGTGAATGCCGCGCCCGGCGCGCGGGCGCTGACTCTGATCTGCATGGTGAATGCCGCGTTGTCAGAACACCTCCGGCCCGCTGCGGCGCGACTCCTCGCGCCGCGGATCAGCGCCGCGGCACTGCGGGCCTGTCAGGATTCCGACCGCCCGCTCGTCCTGACACCGCTGCAACGAAGTCGGCTGGAAACGAGGCTGTCGGATGACGCCGCTGCGGTGGACCGGTTTTTTGGCGACAATGACGCGGGCCATTTCACGGCTTGCCTCGCGTCGGGCGACCGCTGCGAGGCCCGGCTGGCCGGAAAGCCCGATGCAGCCCTTGTCATCAGTATGCTCGCGCATGTTCTGGCCGGTGAAGATACCGGCAGCGGATCGAATGCACAGCCTCGATCCGCCAGCCCATCACGCGCCGGTATCGCGGCAGCATCAAAAAGCCCCGCCCCCAAGGCCCCTCACAGCGAAGGAAACAGTCATGACATACCAGAAGCCGGACCGGGCCTTCATCGACTATCAGGTCTATAAATGGGGACAGCTTGACCAGATCTATCGCGGGCCGCAGCCCGATCTGTCGCGCCCCTATGTCGCCTGCATCGGTGCGGCGCAGACCTTCGGTCGCTATGCGAAACGGCCCTTCCCCGCGATCCTCGGAGACAAGCTCGGCATGACCGTCGCCAATCTCGGCACGGGCGGCGCCGGGCCGGGGTTTTTCCTGCGCGACCCGGTGGCGCTGGAGGCCGCGTCGGGGGCAGAGGTCTGCGTCGTGCAGGTGATGAGCGCGAGGTCGATTTCCAACCGTCTGTTCAAGGTGAAGCCAAAGCGCAACGCCCGGATCATGGCGGTATCCAAGGCGCTGGAGGATCTGTTCCCGCACGTGGATTTCGACACATTCACCTATGCCCACAACATGCTGAACCAGATATCCGAGGCTGACCCGGAACAATTCGTCGAGGTCGAGGCGGAACTGAAAAAGGCATGGGTCGCGCGCACGCGGTCGTTGTTGCAGGCCATCACCACACGCAAAGTGCTGTTCTGGTTCTCCGAACGAACGCCGGACGATACCACCCAGCACCGGGAGGGGCAGATGATGTTGAAATACCCGCAATTCATCACCCAGGCGATGATCGACGCTGTCCGACCAGATGTGGACGAAGTCGTCTATTGCTCCGGCGGTGAGGGATTGCCGCAGTCGCTGCTGGTCGATGGCAAGCCTGTGTTGCAAACCCCGTTCGGCATCCCCGTGACGGAAAACCGATATTATCCTTCACCCGAAATGCATGTGCGGGCCGCCGAAAAACTGCACCAGCCGATCATGGCGCTGTTGCGTGCACCGGCAAAAGCGGGACGTGAGGGGCCGAAGACGGCGCCCGCCCCGCATCAGGCGCTTTCGGCCTGAACCGTCGGTCCGCCGCGCGCGCCCGGGGCAGCGCGCGCCCAGCATTGGCGGCGCGCGCGTCATTCGGTGTGCGCCCGCCCCTTATTGACTGCGCGGCGGCAGCGTCCCCTCGTATTTGCAGATGATCCCCAGCATGATCTCGTCCGCTCCGCCGCCGATGGAGCCAAGCCGCCCGTCGCGGTAGAACTGGCTGACGATGTTGTCGCGGGTAAACCCCATGCCGCCCCAGTATTGCAGACAGGCATCCGAGATTTCGCGGCTCAGCCGCCCGCTTTTCAACTTGGCCATCGACGCAAGCTTCACCACATCCTTGCCCCCGATATAATCCTCCACCGCTTTCCAGGTCAGCGCCCGCAAAAGCTCCACCTCGGTGCGCAATTCGGCAAGGCGGAAATGGATCACCTGATTCTCGATCAGCTTCTTGCCGAATGTCTCGCGCTGGCGGCAATATTCGATGGTTTCGTCGATCATCCGGTCGAGCGACGGCAGCACATTGACCGCCGCCCAGAGGCGTTCTTCCTGAAACTGCATCATCTGCATCTGAAAACCCATGCCCGGCTGGCCGATCACATTGCGGCGCGGCACACGCACATCCTCGAAAAACAACTGCGCCGTATCGGATGAATTCATCCCGATCTTGTGGATGCGCTGCTTGGTGATGCCGGGGCTGTCCATCGGCACCATGATCAAGGATTTGGACTTGTGCGCCGCCGCATCCTCGGTATTCACCAGAAGGCAGCACCAGTCGGCCATCAACCCGTTGGTGATCCACATTTTCTGGCCGTTGATGATGTAATCGTCGCCATCGGTCCGGGCATGGGTGCGGATATTCGCGACATCCGATCCGGCACCGGGTTCGCTGACGCCGATGCAGCCGACCATGTCACCGGCGATGGCCGGGCGCAGAAACGCCTCGCGCAGGTCCGCCGATCCGAAACTGGCCAGCGCGGGGGTGCACATGTCGGTCTGCACCCCGATGGCCATCGGCACACCGCCGCAATCGACCCGGCCCAGTTCCTCTGCCATCACCATCGAATAGGAAAAGTCGAGCCCAAGGCCGCCGTCTTCCTCAGGATACTTGATCCCGAGAAGGCCAAGATCGCCCATCTTCTTGAAAACCTCATGCGACGGGAACTGCTCCGCCGCTTCCCAGTCCTTCACATGGGGGTTGATCTCGGTCGCCACGAACTTTGCGACCGTGTCGCGCAACTGGCGGTGTTCATCGGTAAACTGCATGGCGTCCTCCTGCGGTGTTTTACGCGACCATAAACAGACCAATCGTTCTGTCATCTGGAATCTCCACCTCTGACGCAGCGTCGCCCTTGATTTCCACGTCGCGGCAGGCATGGTCATGCCCGATCTGAAAATCAAACCGGAGTGACCGATATGAGCATGGCAGACCTCGCCGCCTCGCTGAAAGACAAGGTCGAAGGCGGGTCCTTTGACAGCGTCATCAAGTTCGAAACTGAAGAGGGCGTTCTGGTGATCGACAACCAGACGATTTCCACCGACGACAAGGACGCCGATTGCACCATCGGGATCGCAATGGAGGATCTTCAGGCCATCGTCGCGGGCGACCTCGACCCGACCGCCGCCTTCATGCAGGGCAAGCTGAAGGTAGAGGGCGACATGGGCGTCGCGATGAAGCTCGGCTCCGTTCTGGGCTGACGCATAGCGGGCGGGCCGGTGCCCGCCCTACCCCGCCAGGTCCTTGAATTCTGCGACCTGCTTTGCGGCCCGCGCCTGCATGGCCTTCATCAGGTCCTCCGGGCGCAGCATCCCCGAATTCCATGTCGCGATCTGCTCCAGCCCATCAGTGGTCGGATGGTCGATGGCATAATTCAGCGATCGCTTGATCCCCGCCATTGCCAGCGGTGATTTCGACGCAATCTCGGCGGCCAGTGCCAGCGCGGCGGCGATTACCGCCTCGCGATCCGCATGGACGGCATTGACGAACCCGATGGCCTTCGCCTCCTCCGCGCCGAACCGCCGCCCGGTATAGCACAGCTCTTTCGCGATGCCCGGCGCGATGATCTTCGGCAGGCGCTGCAAGGTGCCGACATCGGCGGCCATGCCGATATTGATCTCCTCCACCGCGAAATAACTGTCGGCGGCGGCGAGGCGGATATCGGCGGCTGTCACCATGTCGATCCCGCCACCGACACAGGCACCATGAATGGCGCAGATCACCGGAAATGGCGCCTGTTCCAGCGCGGTGAAACTGTCCTGAAGATGCAGGATATGGGCGCGCAGGGCATGCGCCGCCCGGCCCGGCTCTCCGCCCGTCATATCCATGATGCCGCTGAAGGCGGACAGGTCCATGCCGGAGGTGAAGTGCCGCCCCTCGCCCGAAATCACCACGGCGCGGATCGCGGGCATGGCGGCAAGCGCGCGGGTCAGGCGCGGCAGATCGGCCCAGAAATCCGGCGACATCGCATTGGCCTTTTCGGAACGGTTCATCCGCAGATGTGCGACATGGCCGTCGATGCCGACCGCGAAGAATGTGCTTTCCAACGTCATGTCAGTGCCTCTCAGCCTTGTGGCGGGTGCCCGGCGCGGGCGGGTCGTTCGGGGCACCGGCAAAGCATTGCGCATTCGCCATCCACAGCGCAGCGGCCTCTCCGGTCGTTTCGATATCTGTATCGGCGACATTGCGCGTTTGCGCCACGGTCTGCGCGAACCCGGTGGCGGAACCGCTGACCATGTTCGCCTCGTCAACCTCGTTCCATTCCCAGATCGCACCGGACGGGGCGGTCAGGCGGACATAGGGAACGGGCGCGGGCGGTGTCTGGCGGCGCACGGCGAAGGTCCAGCCGAATGTCGTCACGCCCAGATGGCAGATATTCTTGATCCGGTCCGCCTCGATGCGATCCTTGCCCAGCACATCGAACACTTCCTGCCCATGTGCCCAGGTTTCCATCTGGCGGGCGGTAATCATGGATCGGGCCGACATGTCCGGCCCGGCCCATTTCAACCGCCGCTTCGGGTCGACATCGCCATATGCCCGCGCTGTCGCCGCCGCCTGCGCCGCCCAGGCATCGCGCAGTGCCCGGCCCGAAAGGGATTTCTCGGCCAGCCAGATGTTCTGCGCGTCGATCATCGACCGCCCCTCGCCCATCGCCTTGAACACCGGCGCGAGGAAGGCCGCGAACGCCGCCTCGTCCTTCAGGCTCTGTTCAGCGGCGATATCGAACATGTGGAGGTGGCCGATCACATCGCCGATGGTCCAGCCCTTGAACAGGGTTTCGCGCCGGAAATCGGCATCGGTCAGATCGCTCATCGCGGCGGCGAGGGTTTCCGCCTCGTCATGGAAATCTGTGGCTTGCTGCATGATGCCTCCCCTGCGGTTTTGGTCGAAGGCTAACGGATCGGATCAAGCGGTGAAAGCCCTGCCGTGGGGGCGGCGCAGCGTCCTTCGGGGTCCCGGCGCGAGGCCGGGACGACCGGCAAAGCGAACCGTCGCCCCGGCCCTGCGCCGGGGCCTCGATCCATAATGCTCGCCTTACGGTAATTCGATCGCCACCGCCGTCCCCTCGCCACCACCGATGCAGAGGGAGGCGACGCCACGGGTGCCGCCGCGCGCCTCCAGCGCGTGCAACAGCGTCACCAGAATCCGCGCGCCGGACGCGCCGATAGGATGGCCCAGCGCACAGGCCCCGCCGTTCACATTCAGCCGATCCCGCTTCATGCCGATTTCCACCATCGCCGCCATCGGGACGACGGCGAAGGCCTCGTTCACCTCCCACAGATCGACATCATCGACCAACCAGCCGCATTGCGACAGCACCGATTTCATCGCGGGCACCGGCGCTGTGGTGAACCAGTTCGGGGCCTGCGCATGGCTGGCATGTGCCCGGATATAGGCGCGGATCGGCAGGCCCTGCGCCCGTGCATCGCTTTCACGCATCAGGATCAGCGCCGCCGCACCGTCCGATATGGACGATGCGTTGGCAGGCGTCACCGTGCCATCGGCCTTGAACGCTGGCTTCAGCGTCGGAATCTTCTCCGGGCGGGCCTCCTTCGGTTGCTGATCGCCCGATACCATCACCGCGCCTTTACGGGTCGTCACCGTCACCGGCTCGATTTCGGTGGTGAAGGCCCCCGAAGCCTCCGCCGCCAGCGCGTTCTGAAGCGAGCCGAGCGCATATGCATCCTGCGCCTCCCGCGTGAACTGATATTTTTCGGCGCATTCTTCGGCGAAAGACCCCATCAGGCGGCCGGTTTCATAGGCGTCTTCGAGCCCGTCGAAGAACATGTGATCCTGCGCCGCCGCATGGCCGAGCCGCGCGCCGCCGCGCATCTTCGGCAGCAGATAGGGCGCATTGGTCATCGATTCCATGCCGCCCGCTACCACGACCCTGCCATTCCTCGCCTTCAACTGGTCATGGGCCACCATCACCGTCTTCATCCCCGATCCGCACATCTTGTTCAGGGTCGATGCCGGGACGCCCTCGCCCAGCCCGCCCTTGAACGCGGCCTGACGCGCCGGGGCCTGCCCTTGCCCGGCGGGCAAAACGCAGCCCATCAGCACCTCGTCCACATCCGCCGGATCAACGCCTGCGCGCGCCAGCGCCGCGCGGATCGCGACACCGCCAAGGTCGGATGCTGTCGCATCGGCAAGATCGCCCTGAAAACCGCCCATTGGCGTGCGCGCGGCACCTACGATGACGATGGCGTCTGACATGGCGAAACTCCGAGAACAGGTTGCGATATGCGACCTTATCCCGGCGGCACGGGGCATCGCAACACTGCCGTAATCGTCGGCGCATTGCCGGTTGGCAGCTTGACAGAATCATGGCTCCACCATTACCTGATAATAATACTCAGGTTTGTAAGTGGAGCGTCCAATGCCCCTGCCCCCGTCGCCTTCGACACCTCCTGCTTCGATCATGACGAACAGCGCTGCCGAAGCGGCAGTTGCAGACATTCCCGATCCCACCACCCATGTCTGGCTGATCGCGGGCAAGACGGTCAGGATCCCGATCCCCGGTCGGCAGGCGCACGGATCCCCGGCGCAGGTCCGCCCGCAGATCGACACTGTCCCCCTCGCCCAAAACCATCACGGGGCGGAACATCCGCAGATGAAGGCCATGCCACGCGCACCCGGCACGATTCCACGTCCCGACCGCCTGCCGCGCCTGAAAACCAAATTCCTTCGCTTGCTGGCAGAGGGTTGAACCGGCGATCCTTTCACCTGTCGGCGCGCGTTCGCGGGGCGCGTATCCGATCCGCGGGAATGCGCCCGACCTTGTGTCAGAAACCTGTCATAATCGGGCTGAAAACGCGCCGCTTTGGTGGACGCGCCCTGCCGCTGCCGATATAGTCGGCACAATGCCAAACATGGCCCCGAGAGCAGGATTTGCCCCGTGAGTGAAGACGACCTGAATGACGGCCCGGAAGATACCGTGCCGCCCCGCCCCGCCTATGACGGCCCGACGATTTCGGTCGAGGACGAAATGCGGCGGAGCTATCTCGACTATGCCATGTCGGTCATCGTCAGCCGCGCCATCCCCGATGTGCGCGACGGGTTGAAGCCGGTGCATCGCCGCATTCTCTACGCGATGCACGAAACCGGCAACACGCATGACAAATCCTATCGCAAATCCGCCCGCCCGGTCGGCGACGTGATGGGTAAATATCACCCGCATGGCGACAGCGCGATTTACGACGCGCTGGTGCGCATGGCGCAGGATTTTTCCATGCGCCTGCCGCTGCTGGACGGTCAGGGCAATTTCGGGTCGATGGACGGCGATAGCCCGGCAGCGATGCGCTATACCGAAGTCAGGATGGACAAGCCTGCGTCTTTCCTGCTGGCCGATATCGAAAAGGAAACCGTCGATTTTCAGGACAATTACGACGGCAAGGACCGGGAACCGACGGTCCTGCCCGCGCGGTTTCCCAACATGCTGGTCAACGGCGCCGGCGGCATCGCCGTCGGCATGGCAACGAACATCCCGCCGCACAATCTGGGCGAGGTGATCGACGCGACGCTGGCGCTGATCGACACGCCGGACCTCGAAGTTACCGATCTGATGGAATTCATCCCGGCGCCTGACTTTCCGACCGGCGCGATCATTCTGGGCCGCTCCGGTGCGCGCAAGGCGTATCTGGAGGGGCGCGGCAGCGTCATCATCCGTGCGAAAACCCATGTGGAGGAAATCCGCAAGGACCGTTTCGCGATCATCGTCGACGAGGTTCCCTATCAGGTGAACAAATCGACCATGATCGAAAAGATCGCGGAACTGGTGCGCGAGAAAAAGATCGACGGCCTGCATCACGTTCAGGACGAATCCGACCGCCACGGCGTGCGGGTGGTGATCGAGTTGAAGCGCGATGCAACGCCAGAGGTGGTGCTGAACCAGTTGTTCCGCTTTACCCCGCTCCAGACCTATTTCGGCTGCAACATGTTGGCGCTGAACAATGGCCGGCCGGAGCAGATGGACCTGAAGACCATCCTCGCCGCCTTCATCAGTTTTCGCGAGGAAGTCGTCACGCGGCGCACCGCATTCGAATTGCGCAAGGCGCGCGAGCGGGCGCATGTGCTGTGCGGTCTCGCCGTAGCGGTGGAGAATGTGGACGAGATCGTGCGCACGATCCGCGCCTCCCCCGACCCGGCAACGGCGCGCACCGCGTTGATGGAACGGCGCTGGCCTGCGATGGACATCGCGCCCTATATCCGGCTGATCGACGATCCAAGCCACAAGATGAACGAGGACGGGACCTATAACCTGTCGGAAACGCAGGCCCGCGCGATCCTCGAATTGCGTCTGCAACGTCTGACCGCCATCGGCGTGAAGGAAGTGACGGACGAGCTGGAAGACCTCGCGGTGAAGATCACCGATTACCTCGACATCCTGCGGTCGCGGGAGCGGATCATGGCGATCATCTCGGCCGAACTGGCCGACGCGAAGGAACAATTCGCAACGCCGCGCCGGTCGGAGATCGTCGATTACGCCGGTGACATGGACGACGAGGACCTGATCGAGCGGGAGGACATGGTCGTGACCGTCACCCACGGCGGTTACATCAAGCGCACGCCGCTGGTCGAATACCGGGCGCAGGCGCGCGGCGGCAAGGGCACGCAGGGCATGTCGATGAAGGATGACGATTTCGTCACCACCCTGTTCGTCGCCAACACCCACACGCCGATCCTGTTCTTCACCACCGATGGCATTGCCTACAAGCTCAAGACCTGGCGTCTGCCGCTGGGCGGGCGCAACACGCGGGGCAAGGCGGTGGTGAACGTGCTGCCGGTGCAGCCCGGCGTCTCCATCGCCGCAATGATGCCCGTGGACAAGCCGGAGGAGGATTGGGACGATCTTCAGATCGTGTTCGCCACATCCAAGGGCGGCGTGCGGCGCAACGCGCTGTCGGATTTCACCAATGTGAAATCGAACGGCAAGATCGCGATGAAATTCGAAGGCGAGGATGAGGACGCGACGCTGGTCAATGCCCGCATCTGCACCGACGACGACGACGTGATGTTGGTGACGGCGCGCGGCAAGGCGATCCGCTTCCCGTCGACCGATGTGCGCGTGTTCCAGTCACGGGCCTCGACCGGCGTGCGCGGCATACGTCTGGCGGCGGGCGACGAGGTCGTGTCCATGTCCGTCATCCGGCATTTCGACGCCACGTCCGAGGAACGCCAAGCCTATCTCAAGATGCGCCGTGCGGTCGCCGGGCAAACCGAGGATGAGGTCGACAGCGATGAGGAGGCGGTCGCCGAAGTTGCCTTGCCGAACGAACGCTATGTCGAGATGTCGGCCGCCGAGAACCTGATCCTGACGCTGACCGAAAACGGTGCGGGCAAGATTTCCTCCTCCCATGATTACCCTGTGAGGGGGCGCGGGGGCCAAGGCGTCACGGCGATGGACAAGGCGATGCGCGGCGGGGCGCTGGTTGCGTCCTTCCCGGTGGAACTTGACGATCAGATCATGCTGGTGACGGATGCGGGCCAGTCAATCCGCTGCCCCGTATCAGGCATTTCCTTCCGGTCGCGCAGTGCGGGCGGTGTGCGGGTGTTCAACACATCGTCTGACGAAAAGGTCGTCTCGGTCGCATGGATCGCGGAACGCGGCGAGCCGGTTGAGGGCGAAGGCGAGGCATGACCGTCGCCCGCGCTGCGGGCACAGGTCAGGAAGGTGCTGGCGGGGGGACAAGACCCCGCCTGCCCTGCTTGGGGCCTGATGGGTAGTCGATCTTTCGGATGTATTCGCGCGCTGACGACGCCAAGCGGATATGCGCGTTTCAGTTCGCCAGTTTCTGAATGATGATCTCGACCAGCCCGATCCGCGTCAGATCGCGCACGGCACCATCGGTCGCAACGGCGGAGGAAACGCCGCTGGCGAAGATTGCTCCGGCCAGAATAAGGGTCGCCGTATGAAGGAATGCGCGGGAACGTGGCTTCATGATTCTTCCAGACTTCGTCATGTCAGTGCCCCACGACTGGCTTTTTCCAACAGAATGCGGCGCGAATAAGGCAATTCTGGCCGCCAAGCCTCGCGCCGACCAAATAAAGCGGATAGAGCCTGTTCGTTAACAAAACCTCGCAATCGGAGGCGGAAAATGGATCCAATTCACATCATCGGCGGTGGCATGGCCGGGTCCGAGGCGGCATGGCAGGCGGCAGAGGCCGGTGTGCCGGTCATCCTGCATGAAATGCGCCCGCATCGCGGCACCGATGCCCATCAGGGCGAGGGTCTGGCGGAAATGGTCTGCTCCAATTCCTTCCGCTCGGATGATGACGAATCCAACGCGGTCGGGTTGTTGCATTGGGAAATGCGGCAGGCCCGATCGGTCATCATGGCCGAGGGCGACAAGGCGCAGGTGCCCGCAGGCGGCGCGCTGGCGGTGGACCGCGATGCCTTTTCCGCCGGGGTGACCGCGCGGCTGGAGGCGCATCCGCTGATTACCATCATGCGTGAGGAAATCGCCGGGCTGCCCCCCGCCGACTGGTCGTCGGTCATCATTGCGACCGGGCCGCTGACCTCCCCCGCGATGGCGGAGGCTGTGCGGCAGATTGGCGGCGAGGCGAGCCTTGCGTTCTTCGATGCGATCGCCCCCATCGTCTATGCCGACAGCGTCGATCTGTCGAAGGCGTGGTTCCAGTCACGCTATGACAAGGGCGAGACGGAGGCGGAGCGCACCGCATACCTCAACTGCCCTATGGACAAGGCGCAATATGACGCCTTCATCGACGCGCTGCTGGCGGCCGAAAAGACCGAATTCAAGGAATGGGAGGCCGACACCCCCTATTTCGAGGCCTGCCTGCCGATCGAGGTGATGGCGGAACGGGGGCGCGAGACACTGCGCCACGGCCCGATGAAACCGGTCGGACTGACCAACCCGCATAACCCGACGGTCAAGGCGCATGCCGTGGTGCAGCTTCGGCGTGATAACGCATTGGGAACGCTCTATAATATCGTCGGATTCCAGACCAAGATGAAATACGGCGCGCAGGCTGCGGTGCTGGCGATGATTCCCGGGTTGGAGCAGGCCCGCTTCGCCCGTCTGGGCGGCATCCATCGCAATACCTTCATGAACTCGCCCCGGCTGCTGGATGGCCAGATGCGGCTGAAGGCCGACCCGCGATTGCGCTTTGCCGGGCAGGTCACCGGTGTCGAAGGCTATGTCGAAAGCGCCGCGATGGGCCTGATGGCGGGGCGGCTCGCGGCGGCGGAGCGGTTGGGAAAGGCGCTCGTGCCGCCGCCTGCCACCACGGCGCATGGCGCGCTGATCCATCACATCACCGGCGGGGCGGAGGCGGAAACCTTCCAGCCGATGAACGTGAATTTCGGTCTGTTTCCTCCACCGGAGGAGGCCCGCAAGGGGCGGCGCGGCAAGGCAGACCGAAAGCTGGCCTACACGTCGCGCGCCAAGGATGCGTTCCAAGCATGGCTTGGCACGCCGCTGTGACAAGATCGGCATGATGACTTCACGATTTGTTGACATGGGGGCCGCAGCCCTCATGTTTACCTTACGTAAGGGGTCATCAGTATGGACAGGACGTTCCTCGATCGCGCCTATGACGTTTCGTCCAGCAAAGCTGCGTCGGAGTTCTATGACGAATGGGCGGCGTCCTATGACAAGGACCTGACAGAGGTCCAGTATGCGACCCCGGCGCGCTGTGCTGCCGCGCTGGCAGAATTTTCCCCCGACAAATCGGCGCCGATCCTCGATCTCGGCTGCGGCACGGGCCTGTCCGGTGCCGCTCTGGCGCGAATCGGGTTCCGGTCCATAGACGGATGGGACCCATCCGCAAAAATGCTCCAGAGAGCCGAAAACCGGCATGTCTATCGTGTCCTGCGCCAGATCGATCCCAAAAGGCCGCTGACGGCACCACCGGGCACCTATGCTGGCGTTACGGCCTCAGGTGTTCTCGGCCCCGGCCTCGCGCCGCCCGAGGCGTTCGATCAGATACTCGGGTTTCTCAAGCCGGGCGGTTTGATCGTGTTCTCGTTGAACGATCACGCGATGGCCGATGGCCGTCACGCCGCTTTTGTCGATGCTCTGGTAGAGGCAGGGAAAGTGTCGATCCTGATGAAGGAATACGGCGATCACATTCCGGGCATCGACCTGAAGGCCTGGGTCTATGTAATCCACAAGGGCTGAACGCCCGCCACGCCTGATTACGCCGCGCCTTCGCGCAGCGCTTCCAGTTCCAGCCATTCATCCTCGGCTTTCGCCAGCGCGGTCTGGCGTTCTTCCAGCGCGGCTGTCGCCTTGGCGAATTTTCCGGGTTCCTTGCTGTAAAGCTGCGGATCGGACAGCAGCGCCTCCAGCTTCGCGATCTCTGCGGTTAGCTGCTTCATTTCGGCGGGCAACAGGTCGAGCCGCCGCGTCTGCGCAAAACTCATCTTCACGCGCTTCTGGGGGGCGGTTCGGGTGGGTTCCGCCACTGCCGCTGCAACCGGTGCCGATTTCTTCGCGCCCTGCCCTGCCCCGCCAAGCGATGCGTCACGCTGTCGGCGATAATCCGACCAGCCGCCGGGATATTCCACCGCGCGGCCATCCCCCTCCAACGCGATCACCGAGGTCGCAACACGGTCCAGAAAATCGCGGTCATGGCTGACCAGAAGGACGGTGCCGTCATAGTCGGCGAGCAGTTCCTGCAACAGGTCCAGCGTTTCCATATCCAGATCGTTGGTCGGCTCGTCGAGCACCAGCATGTTGCTGTCGCGGGCCATCAGTTTTGCCAGCAACAGCCGCGCCCGCTCCCCCCCCGATAGGGCGGATACCGGGCTGCGGGCCTGCGCCTCGTTGAACAGGAAGCTCTTCAGGTATCCGACCACATGCTGCGGGTTGCCGCGCACGATGACCTGATCGGACCGGGTTTTCGGGCCGCGCAGTTTGTCATCCGTCAGCGTCTCCCACAGCGATTTGGTCGGGTCCAGCGCATCGCGGTTCTGATCGAACAGCACCATTTCGAGGTTGGAGCCGAGCTTCACCGTCCCCTCGTCGGGGGCAAGATTGCCGATCAGCATGTTCAAAAGGGTCGTCTTGCCCGCGCCATTCGGCCCGACCAGCGCAACCCGGTCGCCGCGCGCGATGCGGATCGAGAACGGCGCGAGGATTTCCCGATCGCCGAACCGCTTGGCGATGTCCCGCGCATCAATCGCCAGCTTGCCAGATGTGGTCGCTGCGCCCAGTGCCATTGCGGCGGTGCCGATTTCACCGATCTGCGCCGCGCGGGTGTCGCGCAATTCGCCCAGCCGCCGCACCCGGCCCATATTGCGCTTGCGGCGGGCGGAGATGCCCTCGACCGCCCAGCGCGCCTCCGCCTTGATCAGGCGGTCCAGCTTGTGCCGTTCCGCCCGTTCTTCCTCGATCACCTTGTCGCGCCAGTCTTCGAATTCGCCGAACCCGTGCGGCGCGCGGCGACATTGGCCGCGATCCAGCCACATGGTCGCGCGGCTGAGCGCGGTCAGGAACTGCCGGTCATGGCTGATCATGATGAAGGCGGTGCGGGTGTTCAGCAGGGTCTGCTCCAGCCATTCGATGGCCGCGATGTCCAGATGGTTCGTCGGCTCGTCCAGCAGCATCAGGTCCGGCGACCCGGCAAGACAGCGCGCCAGCGCGGCGCGGCGACGCTCTCCCCCCGATGCGGCGTCGGGGTGGACATCCTCGCGAACCTGCAACCCCTCCATCGCCATTTCGGCGAGGTAACGCTCATAGTCTTCCAGATCCGCCGCCGCGAAATCGCCCAGGCTGGTGAAACCGGTGAAATCCGGTTCTTGCGGCAGATAGGCGATGCTGGTGCCGGGTTGGACGAACCGCGTGCCCTCATCCGGCTCCACCTGCCCCGCCATGATCTTCAAAAGGGTCGATTTGCCGGAGCCGTTGCGCCCCACGAGGCACAGGCGATCCCCCGCCTCCACCGACAGCGAAAGGTCTGAAAACAGCGGATCGCCCCCGAAACCAAGGGCAACCGATTCGAGCGTCAGAAGAGGTGGTTGTGCCATCCTGCGGCGGGTATCCGGCGGCAGGGGCAAGGTCAACTCCCCACAATGCCGCCGCGCGCCCTGACCGCCACAAGCAGAGGGCTTGCGCGCCGTCTCGCGGCGTTCTTTAACCGCATGATGACAAAAACTCCTTTCAACCCCGCGCTCGCGGCCACGCTTCCCTCGCCGATCATGACGGCGGGCGGATGGGTGCGTGCGGCGACCTTTCCCGCCGATCGCCCGCTGATCAATCTGGCACAGGCCGCACCGGTCGGCCCGCCACCGCAACGGCTGCGCGAGGCGATGGCGGAGGCCGTGCTGAACGACACGGCGGCGCATCTTTATGGTGCGGTGCTGGGCGACGATCCGCTGCGCGCTGAAGTCGCCGCGCACTGGTCAGGGATTTATGATGCCGCGATTGCCGCCGATGAAGTAGGCATCACCTCGGGCTGCAATCAGGCGTTCTGCGCCGCCACCCTGTCGCTGGCCGGGGCCGGAGACGAGATCATCCTGCCGACGCCCTGGTATTTCAATCACAAGATGTGGCTCGACATGATCGGCGGGAAGGCGGTGCCGCTGCCCTGCGACGATACCTGCCTCCCCGACCCGGAGGCGGCGCGCGCCCTCATCACCCCGCGCACCAAGGCGATTGCGCTCGTGAGCCCGAACAACCCGACCGGCGCGGAATATCCCCCTGCCCTGATGGATGCGTTTTTCGATCTCTGCCGCGAGGCCGGAATCGCGCTGATCGTCGATGAGACTTACCGCGATTTCCATTCCGCCGCCGGGGCGCCGCACAGGTTGTTCGGGCGGGATGGGTGGCAGGACACGCTGATCCACCTCTACAGCTTTTCCAAGGCTTACCGCCTGACCGGGCACCGGATCGGCGCGATCATCACCGGCGCGGCGCGTCTGACGCAGATTGAAACCTTCCTCGACACCGTCACCATCTGCCCGACCCGCATCGGCCAGATTGCCGCGCTAGAAGGCCTGCGCACCCAAGCGCAGTTCGTCGCGGGGGAGCGGGCGGAATTTCTGTTCCGGCGCGCCGCGGTGGAGGCTGAATTTGCCGCCGGTATCGGCGATTGGCAGCTTCTTGGCATCGGGGCCTATTTTGCCTTTGTCCGCCACCCGTTCGATGAACCAGCGGAGGCATTGGCAAAACGCCTCGTCCATGAACAATCCCTGCTGATCCTTCCGGGCACATTCTTCGCGCCTGAGGGCGACAGGGCGGCGCAACAGACCATGCGGATCGCCTTTGCCAATGTCGGAACCGACGCGATTGCCGAAACCGCGCGGCGTCTGCGCAGCGTCACCTGACTGGCGCGCGGGTCGCTTGAACCCGCCGCGTCCGCCGCATATGGTCCGGCGAAATTTTCCCAACCTGAACAGGGATGACACATGCTCGATCTTCTGCGCCGCGGCGTCAAAACTTGGGTGGCGAAGCTGCTCTTCGGCCTTCTGGTCGTCAGCTTTGCCATTTTCGGTATTGGCGATGTGTTCAGCAACGGCCTCGGTTCTTCCGTCGCCACGGTCGGCGAGCAGAAGATCACGGCGGAGCGGTATGCCTCCGCCCTGAACCGCGAGATCAGGGCACAGTCGCAGCGGTTCGGACAGCCGATCGACGGCCAGACGGCGCGGGCGCTCGGCATCGACCAGCAGGTGCTCGCCCGCATGGCGCAAGAGGCGACGCTGGATCAGGCAATGGCGGATCTGGGCGTCTCCGCCCCCGATGCCGCCGTCAGCCGGATCATTACCGCCGATCCGTCCTTCACCGATCAGGAAGGCAAGTTCGATCAGGAGGCATATCGCTATCGCCTCGCGCAGGCCGATTTCTCCATCGAGGCCTATGAGGATGCGACCCGGCGGTCGATCGCCCGCGCCGCGCTGGCGCAGGCCCTGTCGGTCGGCGGCACCGCCCCCACCGGCACGGTTGACGCGATCTATCAGTACCAGACCGAAACCCGCGCCGTCGATTACATCATCCTGAGCGGCGAAGCGCAGGCCGGTGAGATCGCCGCGCCTGACGAGGCGGCGCTGGTTGCCTATCACGAGGAGAACGCCGAGGCGTTCACCGCACCCGAAAGCCGCACCGCGACCTATCTGCACATCTCCGTCGACGCGCTCAGCAAGACGGTGGAACCGGATGAGGAGGCATTGCGCGCACTCTATGACGCGCGTTCTGCCGATTATGACTTCCCCGAAACGCGCGTACTCTATCAAATCGTGTTCGGCACCGAGGCGGAGGCGACCGCCGCCGCCGCGCGCATCGCCTCCGGCGAAGCGACCTTCGACGCCATCCTGACCGAGCGGGGGGAGACCCGCGCCGATGCGTCGCTGGGCGAGGTGAAGCGCGAGGATGTGATATCCGACGCAGGCGATGCGGCCTTCGGCCTGACTGCCCCCGGCATCGCCGGCCCGGTTGATACCGGGTTCGGGTTTGCGCTGGTGGATGTCGCCGCGATCACCCCCGCCGAAATCGTTCCCTTCGAGGATGCGCGCGATGAACTCGCGGTCGATCTGCGCCGCGAAGGCGCCCGCGACATTGCCCCCGAACTGGCGGGGGAGGTCGATGACCTGCGCGCCGGTGGCAAGACGCTGGAGGAGATTTCAACCGAGATGGGCCTGCCCCTGCTGACGGTCACCGACGTGGCCCGCGACGGCACCGGGGCCGAAGGCATCGCGGCCAGTGCTGAATTCCTGTCCGAACTGTTCGATGCAACCGAGGGGGAAGAACGCGATCTGGTCGAAACCCCGCTCGGCGGCTATTTCGTCCTCCGGCTCGACGGGATCACCGAACCCTATGTCCGCCCGCTGGAGGACGTGCGCCCGATCGTCGAGGCCGCATGGCGCGTCACCGCGATCCGCACCGCGCTGGAGGCGAAGGCCGATGCCGCACTGGCGCGGATCGACAATGACAGCGCCACGCTAGGCGATGTCGCGGCGGAATTCGGCGTCGAGATCGCCAGCGAAGGGCCGAAAACCCGCCTCGACGGCTGGGATGCGCTCAGCCCCGCCTTGCTTCAGGCGCTGTTCTCGCGTGATGGCACGCCTGCCGGTCGCGCCCTCGCGCCGGGCCGGTTCGACGCCGTCACCATCGCACAGGTGACATCCATCGCACCCGGCGAGGACAACGCCCGAAACCGCGCGCTGCGCGATGCGCTGGCACAGCAACTGAACGCGATGGCCGGGGATGACACCCTGACGCTCTACATGATGGCGAAACAGCAGGAAATCGGCGTGTCGGTCGATAACCGGCTGATCGAATCGCTGCTGTCCACGACCTTCTGACCGATGGATATCCGGCCCGGCTTCGACGAATTTGCTTCCCGCCATCAGGCGGGCGAAAATCAGGTGCTTTATACGGTGCTGCCTGCGGATCTCGACACGCCGGTGTCGCTGATGCTGAAACTGACCGGCGCGGCGGAGAATTCCTTCCTGCTCGAATCCGTGACGGGCGGAGAGATCAAGGGCCGCTATTCCGCGCTCGGCATGAAACCGGATGTGATCTGGCGCTGCATCGGCGCCGAAGCGTCGATCAACCGGTCCGCCCGCTATGACCGTGATGCCTTCGTGCCGGAGGCGGTGCCGCCGCTCGACAGTCTCCGCGCCTTTCAGAAGGAATCCCGGATCGACCTGCCGAAGGACCTGCCACCCATCGCGGCGGGGCTGTTCGGCTTTTTCGGCTATGACATGGTGCGGCTGGCCGAAAACCTGCCCGCCGCCAACCCCGACCCGCTCGGCCTGCCCGACAGCCTGATGATGCGCCCGACGGTGGTGGCGGTGATGGACGCGGTGAAGGATGTGGTCACGCTGATCGCGCCGGTCTGGGCCACCGATGGCCAGCCTGCCCGCGCCGCCTATGCCCAGGCGGCGGAGCGGTTGTCGGATGCCATTGCCGCGCTCGACCGCCCCGTGCCGATCGACCGCGATTTCGGCGACGCGGCAGAGGTCGGCAGCCCGGTCTCGAACACCCCTGTCCAGACCTATCTCGACATGGTGCAGAAGGGAAAAGACTATATCGAGGCGGGCGACATCTTTCAGGTCGTCCTGTCGCAACGCTGGCGCATGGATTTTCCGCTGCCGCCCTTCAGTTTTTACCGCGCCCTGCGGCGGACCAACCCGTCGCCCTATATGTTCTATTTCAATTTCGGCGGCTTCCAGCTTGCCGGGGCCTCGCCTGAGGTTCTGGTGAAGGTGCGCGACGGCATCGTCACCATCCGCCCCATCGCCGGAACCCGCCCGCGCGGCAAGACCGAGGAAGAGGACAAGGCGCTGGAGGCCGAACTGATGGCCGACCCGAAGGAGTTGGCCGAACACCTCATGCTGCTCGACCTCGGCCGCAACGATGTCGGGCGGGTGGCGAAGATCGGCACGGTGCGCCCGACCTCGGAATTCAAGGTCGAACGCTACAGCCATGTCATGCACATCGTCTCGAATGTGGAGGGGGAACTGGACCCCGCCCATGACGCGTTGTCCGCGCTGCTGGCCGGTCTGCCCGCAGGCACGGTTTCGGGCGCACCGAAAATCCGGGCGATGGAAATCATCGACGAGCTGGAGCTGGAAAAGCGCGGCCCCTATGCGGGCGGCGTCGGCCATATCTCATCCGCCGACGACATGGACATGTGCATCGCCCTGCGATCCGCCGTCATCAAGGATGGTGCGCTTTATGTGCAGGCAGGCGGCGGCGTCGTCTGGGACAGCGACCCGGAGATGGAGCGTCAGGAAACGGTCCACAAATCCAACGCCGTGGTGCGTGCCGCCGAAGAGGCAGCCCGCTTCGCCCGACGCGGAAACCGCTGAACCCTACTGGCGGACGATCTTGTCGATGACCGCTGACAGCGGCGCGACGGCGACGGATTTGTTCGCCTTCACCGACATCCAGCGGCGCAGCCCCGTCAGCACGGCGGGCGTCGCCTCGGCCACCACGACGAACGCGCCGGTGCGGCGGGCATCGAAGGCCGCACGCTCAAGCGACTGGAACACCAGCGCGCTTGACTGATCCTCATCGAACCGCCGTCCGGTGCTTGCTGCGGGCAGGTTGCGGGCATCCGCTAGGCGATAGGCGACCGATCCGCCATCGCGCGTTGCATCGAGAATGGCCATGCCTTCTGCGGCTGCCGCCTCGACCACGGCCAGCGCAGCGGCGCTGTCTTCCATCTGCTCGCCGAGCGTGGCGACGCCGATCACCTCGCCCGCGCCGCGCATCGCTTCGACAACTGCGGCGATCGCATCCGTCTCACCCGAAAAGATCGACCCGTTCACACCCATCAACGCCTCGAACCCGGAATCACGGATATCGAGCGCGACCGCTTCGGGGTCTTTCACGTTGGGCGCGATCACGATGGACAGCGGGCCGGGCAGCAACAGCAACTCGTCGATCATGGACGCGGATTCCTCGCCCTCCTCCGCGCCGATGCCGGTCAGAACGATGGCCAGCAGCGGCAGGGACGCATCGCCGCGATAAATCTCGGCGAATGCCTGGTAGGGCGGCAGCCCGTTCGTCTCACGCGGGGCGGGCGGCGCAGGGTCGGGCGCAAGCGCCGCCGTTTCCTGTTCTGTCGCCTCAGGCACCGGCTCGGGGG
>CAYGRU010000041.1:0-31302 GCA_964352385.1 uncultured Candidatus Planktophila sp. | reverse complement strand
CGGTCGGCCTGACGGTGGTGGCGCTGGCGCTGTTGCCCGCATCGGTGGCGGAGCGTCTGTTCACCGGCGTCGCGCTGTTCCCTGTGCCGGCGCTGCCTCCGGTCGTGACCAGCCTTGCCGCGGCGGCCCTGCTTCTGTTCCTGATCTGGCTTGGCTACACTGGTGCGCGCGATCCGCTGTCGAACCCGTTGCCGCTGATGATCTGGACCATATGGTGGGTCGGGCTGGTGCTGGCGCAGGCGGTGTTCGGCAATCTCTGGCACTGGCTCAACCCGTGGACCGGGCTGCATCGCGTGCTTTCGGCGACCGGCGCGCCGCCGCTGTCTCTGCCTGCATGGCTTGGCCAGTGGCCCGCGATTGCAGTGCTGATCCTGTTCACGCTGTTCGCGCTGGCCGATCCGGCACCGGACGATCCCGCGCGGCTGGCGATGATCGTTGGTGTCTATTGGGTGGCGACGCTGGCGATGCTCCTGCTGTTCGGGCGGGCATGGCTGACACAGGGAGAATTCGTCACCGTGCTGATGGCAGTGGTGGCCAGCCTGTCACCCTTCGGCATTTGCGACGGGCGGCTTTGTGGCGGTGTGCCGGGCTGGCGGCTGATGGCGACCAGGGCGAGCCTTTCCGCAGGGGCCTTCGCGCTGACTTTTCTGGCCATCGGCAGTTTCGACGGGTTGAACGAGACGTTCTGGTGGCTCGGCTTAATCGGCGTGAACCCGCTGGAATTTCCGGGCCGGTCCGCGATCATCATGGAAACCGTCGGCGGGCTTCTGGCGGTCATCGCGATCCTGTTCGCGGTTTTCGCCGCCGCCGTCGCCGCCGGCCTTCGGCTCGCGCAGACGGATCTGCGCCTGTCGGTGGCCTTCGCCGCCCTCGCGCCGACGATCCTGCCCATCGCGGTCGCATATCACTTCGCGCACTACCTCACGGCGGCGATGGTGAACGGGCAATATGCGCTGGCGGCGCTGACCGATCCGATGGCAACGGGGGCGGATTGGCTGGGTCTCGGCACCTTCTATGTGACCACCAGCTTCCTGAACACCGCCGACACCGTCGAGGCGATCTTTCAGGCGCAGGCCGGGGCCGTGGTGGCGGGCCATGTCCTTTCGGTGATTCTGTCGCACGCGATTTCGATGCGGCTGCTTCGGGATCGTCGCCGCGCCACGATCAGCCAGATACCGCTGGCGATCTTCATGATAGGCTATACTTTCCTCGGTCTTTGGTTGCTGGCTGCGCCAAAAGGGGCTTGACGACACGGCATCTGCCGGAGACTGTTTGTATGCAAACAAAAAATGCGCTGCACCATTTCAGCGTTTCCTCCGTTCTCAACAGGGAGAATGACCATGAATGACCTGACCACCAGACCCTCACGGCGTTCGGCACTGAAACTGATGGGCGCGGGGGCTGCGGCCGCTGCCCTCCTCAGCCCGGCGCGGTTCGCCTCTGCCCAGTCCGCCGCACCGATCCGGATCGGCTTTCAGTGCCACAAGACCGGCATCGGGGCCTCTTATGGCCGCTGGTATGAACGCACGACCAATGCCGCCGTCGCCAAGATCAATGCCGAAGGCGGGATCAATGGCCGCCCGATCGAGATCGTGATCGAGGATGACGGCACCGATCCGAAGCGCGGTGCGGAAGTCGTCGAGAAATTCGCAACGCAATCGAACTGCGATATCGCCTTCGGCACGCTGTTCAGCCATGTGGTGTTCGGCTCCGCCCCCCGTGCAGGCGAATTGAAGCTGCCCTATTTCGTGGTGTCCGAGGGGCATCACGTCGCATCCGGCAAGCTGAACCGCTGGACGCTTCAGCCCGGCATCACCGATGTGAAATCTCAGGTGCAGGCGATGGCACCCTTTGTTGCCAACAACCTCGGCAAGAAGGTCACGATGATCTACCCGGACTTCGCGTTCGGCCACGATCACCGCGATTACTTCTCAGCCGCGATCGAGGCGCAGGGCGGCGAAGTGCTGGCGAAGATCGCGATCCCGCCGACCGAGGCGTCATTTTCGAAATACTTCCCCCAGATCCCCCGCGATACCGAGGTGATCTATCACGTCATGGTCGGCCCTGCCGTCCTGACCTTCGTCAAGGAAATGGGCGAATTCTTCGGCCCGAACGCCCCGGCG
Organism: uncultured Candidatus Planktophila sp.; assembly: GCA_964352385.1. GTDB lineage: Bacteria > Pseudomonadota > Alphaproteobacteria > Rhodobacterales > Rhodobacteraceae > Pikeienuella. Next base: position 29,179 of record CAYGRU010000041.1, on the reverse strand, counting down.
ATCTTCGGCTTCCTCGACAGTCTGGAGGCGGTGGATATCGCCTCGCCGGGTCTCGAATTCCTCGAAGGCACGTATTTCTGGGAAGGCAACCCGCGCTATGCGCAGGCCAATCAGACGGAATATGACAAGGCCTATCGGGCCGCTGTCGGGGTCGATGACAATGGTGCGTCGGTGTCGGACCCGAAGGACATCTCGACCTATTCGCACATGTTCGGGTGTTGGGAGACGCTGCACATCGTGAAAGCCGCGATGGAGGATGCCGGGTATCAGGGGCCGCAGGATCGCGCCGCCCTGGTCGAGGCGACCGAGGCGATGTCGATCATGCAGGCGAGCGCCGCGCATCCGCAGGGTGCCAAGGTGTTCAACGGCAAGACCCATCAGGTGTTTGGCCACCAGTACATCTCCAAGGTCGAGGGCGGCAAGCTGACGCTGGCGCATACCACGTCCATTGCCGACACGTTCTATGAGGACGAGGTCGATTATACCAAGATGTCGTTCTGACATCGGCAACCGGGCGGGCCGCCGCGCCCTGAACAGGGCCTGACGGCCCCGCCCGGACAGACAGATCGCCGCCCGCGCCCCGCGCGCGGGCGGTGCCTGCCCGCCAAGCCCCGCCTGCAACACCCTGAAAACCTGCGCGTATCGGACCCCTTGCATGGATTTTGGACCTTACCTCGTTTTCGCCGGTATCGAAGGCGCGGTCACGGCGGCGGTGCTGGCGCTGACCGCTGTCGGCCTCAGCCTCGTGTTCGGGGTGATGCGCGTGGTCAACGTGGCGCATGGCGAATTCTTCATGATCGGCGCGGTGGTCACATGGTGGGTCACCTCATTCATCGCCGGGCATCCGGCGCTCGGCTTCATGGCCGCGCTGGTGATCGCGCCGCTGGTCGCTGCGGTGATCGCGATGGCGGCGGATTGGCTGGTGCTGAAACGGCTGAATTACGACCCGGAGGCGACCATCGTCGCGACCATCGGCATGCTCTACATCATCCAGCAGGTCGCGCTGATGACTTATGGCCCCGATGCACGGCCGGTGGAGCCGCCGTTCAATGAACGGATCGCGCTACCCTGGCTGGAATATGGCGAAGACGGGCTGGCGTTCTTCTACCCTTGGGGATTCGCGACGACCAGCTACAAGCTGTTCGTGATCGCCGCCGCCGCCGCGATCCTGTTCTGCCTCTGGCTGCTGATTTCCCGCACCAGGATCGGGCTTGTGATGCGCGCGACGCAGCTTGACCGCAACATGGCCACCGCCTTCGGCATTCCGGTCAACCGGGTTTATCTGCTGGTGTTCGGCCTCGGTGCCGGGTTGGCGGCGCTGGCGGCGGTGCTCATCACCCCGATCCAGCAGGCGCATTATCTGATGGGGGCAGACCCGCTGCTGCTCAGCTTCATCGTCGTCATCATCGGCGGGCTGGGGTCGGTCGGCGGAACCGTGGTCGCCGCTGTCCTGATCGGGATGAGCGATGGCATCATCTCCGTCTTCTTTTCGCCGACGCTGGCCAAGATCATCGCGACGGTGGCGGTGGCGCTTGTGCTGGTGTTCCGCCCGCAGGGCCTGTTCGGAAAGCGCGGCGCATGACCGCTGACGACGCAAAAGCGGCGCTGCTGCATGGCGGCATCATTGCGGGCCTTCTGGCGGCGTTTTTCGTGCTGCCCGACTATCACGTCGGCAATCTGGCACGGATCATGGTGCTGGCCGTGTTCGCGATGGGGTTCAATCTGGTCTTTGGTTATACCGGCCTCCTGTCGCTTGGCCATGCGATGTTCTTTGCGGCGGGGATGTATGGGCTGGGGCTGGTGATGCAGCATCTGGCCGTCGCTGCCATCCCGGCCTTTCTGATCGGCGTGCTATCCGGCGGGGTTCTGGCGGCTGTCATCGGTGCGCTGGCGCTGCGCACCGCAGGCGTCGCGTTCATGATCGTGACGCTGATGTTCGCGCAGGCCGGGTTTCTGACCGTGCTTTATTTCGGGGAATGGACGCGGGGGGACGAGGGGTTCGTGATCGCCACGGCGGCGCGGTCGGTCGGCGGCATAGACCTGTCGGATGACGTGAACCGCTATTTCGCGGCGCTGGCGCTGTTCACCGTCAGTCTGCTGATCACGGCCCTGACCGTGCGGTCGGGCTTTGGCCGCGCGCTGGTCGCGATCCGCGAGAATGAACAGCGCGCGACGATGCTCGGCTATGACGTGACACGGCTGAAATGGCTGGCGATGATCCTTTCGGGGGCGATGGCGGGCGCGGCGGGGGCGTCCTATGCGCTGTTGTTCGGGTATGTCGGCGCGACCTTTGCGTCGGTCCAATATTCGATCCTGCCGCTGCTCTGGGTTCTGCTCGGCGGTGCGGGCACCACGATCGGGCCGCTGATCGGCGCAGTTCTGATGTTTTATCTGATTGATTTCACCAGTTCGCTGACCTCTGCCTACCTTCTGCTGGTCGGGGTCGCGCTGGTCTTGCTGACACTGTTTGCGCCCACCGGCATTGCCGGGGCGATCCGCAGGCACCTGTGGCGGTGGTTGCCATGAGCCTGATCGCAACCTCCGGCCTCACCCGGCATTTTGGCGGCCTGACCGCCGTGAACAATGTCGATTTCACGCTGGAGCCGGGCGAGGTGCGGGCGCTGATCGGGCCGAATGGCGCGGGCAAGTCCACCTTCATCGGGCTTCTGGTCGGGCGCATCCAGCCCAGCGCCGGGACTGTCAGCTTTGGCGGGCGCGATGTGTCCGGCCTGCCCGCGCACAAACGCATTCGCCTTGGCATGGCATACACGTTCCAGATCACCTCCATCTTCGGCGGCCTGACAGCGGCGGAAAATGTCAGCCTTGCCGCGCGCCGGTCGGCAGGCGCAGCACAGGGCACCCTGTCTGACAGGGTTGCGGCGGCCCTGACAGAGGTCGGCCTCGAACACCGCGCCGGGGATGTGGCGGGCGATCTGTCCTATGGCCATCAGCGCCTGCTGGAAATCGCGATGGGCTTGGTGCAGGCGCCGCGCCTTCTGATCCTGGACGAGCCGACGCAGGGTCTGGCGGAAAGCGAGATTGCGGTCTTCAAGGCGCTGGTGCGCCGCCTGGCGGGGGACACCACGATCCTCTTGGTCGAACATAACATGTCGGTCGTGATGGAAACCGCCGACCGCATCACCGTACTGAATTTCGGCGCGATCCTCGCCGAGGGCACCCCGGCGGAAGTGCAGGCCAATCCGGCGGTGCAGGCCGCCTATCTGGGGACCGGTTAGATGCTGGAGGTGCGCAATCTGGACGTGGCCTATGGCCGCCTGCAAATCCTGTTCGGCGTCAGCTTCACCGCCGCAGCCGGGCAGATTACCTGCATTCTGGGCCGCAACGGTGCGGGCAAAACGACGACCATGCGCGCGCTGATGGGCCTGTTGCCTGCCGGTGCGGGCAGCATCGCGCTGGACGGCGCGGCAATCAGCGGCCTGCCCGCGCATGAGGTGCCGAAACGCCGCATCGCTTATGTGCCGCAAGGCCGGGGCCTATTCACCGAACTGTCGGTGGCCGAGAATATCGAGATCGGCCTGATGACCTGCGGCGAGGGCACGGCGACCCGCGATTGGGTGCTCGACATCTTTCCCCGCCTGCGTGAGCGGCTGAAACAGCGCGCCGAAACACTGTCGGGCGGCGAACAGCAGATGCTGTCGATGGCGCGGGCGATGTGCGTGCGCCCGCGTGTGTTGCTGCTGGATGAACCGACCGAGGGGTTGCAGCCGTCGATGATCGAAAGCATTCGTCAGGTCGCGTTGAAGATGCGGGACGAAGGCGCCGCCGTGATTCTGGTGGAACAGCGCAGCGAGGCGATCCTGTCGATGGCCGATCAGGCGGTGTTTCTGGAAAATGGCCGGGTGGTGGAAACCGCATCGGGCGACGAATTGCGCGCCGATCCCGCGCGGCTGGCGGCACGGCTCGGCGTCTAGGCTTTACCCCGTCAGACGCGCCAGCAGGGCCAGAAACTGCGCCCGCTCCGCCTTCGACAGGGGCTTCAGCGTTTCTTCGCTGATCGCCTGCGCCGCACCTTCATTGGCCAGATAGGCCGCGCGCCCCGCATCGGTCAGTTCGATCAGAATGCGGCGCTGGTCATCCGGGTCACGGCGAATCGCCACCAGATCGCGCTTGGCGAGCCGGTCCACGACACCCTTCATCGTGGCCGCATCCATCGCCGTCTGACGGCCCAGATCATTCTGGCTGACCGCCCCCAGATCGAACAGCTTCGCAAGCGTTGCGAACTGGGTCGGCGTGAAATCGGGGATGAAACTGCCAAAGATCGAAAGATGCCGCTGATTGGCGCGACGCATGACGAAGCCAACCTGATCTTCAAGCCGGTAGGTGTCACGTTCGATGGTTTCTGCCGGTTTCATGAATCTGCCTTTTTCTGCGATCTTTCTTTCATATCAGCCCAAACCAAAAATTGACATGGGCGACGGGCTTAGGCAGCATTTCATTTGTATGCGAATGACTTTCGCGAAGGAGGCTGCGCTGAGCTACGAACGCCCGACAACGCTGGATGCGGCATTGCAGGTCGCCGCGACTGGTGCCCGCGCGGCAGCGGGATGCACCGACCTTTTTCCGGCCACCAGCCGCCCCTCGCTGGAACTGGCCCATGCGGCGGTGATGGACCTGACGGCGGTTGCCGGTCTGCGCGGCATCGGGCAGGGCGCATCAGGCTGGCGCATCGGCGCGACGACAACCTGGACCGACCTCATCCGCGCCGACCTGCCGCCCGCCTTCGACGCCCTGAAAGCCGCCGCTCGCGAGGTCGGTTCGGTGCAGATTCAGAATGCGGGCACGATTGCCGGAAACCTTTGCAATGCGTCGCCCGCCGCCGATGGCGTGCCGCCGTTGCTGATCCTCGACGCATCGGTTGAACTGCGTTCTGCGGTCGGCACACGGGTCTTGCCGCTGTGGCAATTCATCACCGGACCGCGACAGACCGCGCTGCGACCGGGCGAGATCATGACCGCTGTCCTGATCCCCGGCGCGGCGACGACCGGCACGGCGGCGTTCCGCAAGCTGGGGGCGCGCAGATACCTCGTCATCTCCATCGCGATGGTCGCCGCCCGGATCGTGGTCGCGGGGGGCAGAATCACCGGCGCGGCGCTGGCCATCGGGGCCTGCGGCCCGGTCGCCACCCGGGTCGGCGCGGCGGAGGCGGCGCTGACCGGCGCGCCCGCCCTGCTCGGTTCCGCCGATCTGATGACCGATGCGATGATCGCGGCGGCGCTGTCGCCGATCGACGACATCCGCGCAGATGCAGAATACCGCGCTCACGCGGCGGCGGTGCTGGCCCGCCGCGCGGTTGCCGATCTGCTGAAGGGGACCGCATGAACATTCGCGCCAAGATGATCGACCTGACCCTGAACGGCGCGCCTGTCACGCTGGCGGCGACGCCGGGGCGGCGGCTCAGCGATGCCCTGCGCGAGGATGCGAATGCGCGCGAGGTCAAGATCGGCTGCGATGCCGGGGATTGCGGGGCCTGCACGGTGTTGCTGGATGGCGAACCCGTCTGCGCCTGCCTTATGCCGCTGGTGCAGGCCGCGGGGCGCAGCATCACCACGGTGATCGGCCTGAACACCGGCACGCCATCGCCGCTGCAAGCGGCCTTTCTGCGTCACGGCGCGGCGCAATGCGGAATCTGCACGCCCGGTATGCTGACGGCGGCGCAGGCCCTGCTGGACCGGAACCCGACCCCCGATCAGGCAGCGGTGGAGGATGCCATCGGCGGTGTCCTCTGCCGTTGCACCGGCTATCGCAAGATCGTCGAGGCGGTGCTCGACCATGCGGGCAGCGCCCCGCTGCATGTGGCTGAGGCCGGACAGGCGGTCGGCAGCCGGATCGCGCGGCTGGACGGGATGCCAAAGGTCATGGGGACAGAGGTATTCGGGGCCGACCATTGGCCGGATGATGCGCTGGTCGCCCGCGCGCTGCGGTCGCCGCATCATCGCGCCTATTTCGCCTTTGGCGATCTGGCCGCGTGGCAGGCGGCGCATCCCGGTATCGAGGCGGTGTTCACCGCTGCCGACATTCCCGGCAGAAACTGTTTCGGCGTCATCCCGCCGCTGGCGGATCAGCCTGCACTCGCTGAGGGCAGCGCACGGCTGAAAGGCGAGGCGGTCGCGGTGATCGCCGGTGCGCGCGCGGTGGTGGAGGCGCTGGATTTCGCCGACTTCCCCATCACCTGGACCGTGCAGCAAGAAAGCCTGACACCCGGCGCAGCGCTTGCAGACGGGGCGGCGGTGCTGCACGCCCATCGCCCCGGCAACATCCTCGTGAAGGGCCGCGTCGCCTGCGGCACGCCGGATGCGGCGCTCGCGGCGGCGGCGCATGTGGTGACAGGTGCCTTCGAGACCGCCTTTGTCGAGCACGCCTATATCGAACCAGAGGCCGGGGCGGCGTGGATGGACGGTGACACGCTGGTCATTCAGGCCTGCACGCAGGCCCCGGTGATGGACAGGGATGATGTCGCGCTGATCCTCGCCCTGCCGCAAGACCGGGTGCGGATCATCCCCGCCGCCGCTGGGGGCGGATTCGGGTCCAAGCTCGACATTTCGCTGCAACCGCTGATCGGGCTGGTCGCGCTGAAAACCGGGCGGCCCTGCCGCATGGTCTATACCCGCGCCGAAAGCATGGCATCGACTACCAAGCGCCACCCGGCGGACATGGTGGCGACCATCGGCGCGGACGCGGACGGGCGGATCACCGCGATGACCTTCGACGGCGATTTCAACACCGGCCCTTATGCAAGCTGGGGCCCGACCGTGGCGACGCGGGTGCCGGTCCATGCCTCCGGCCCCTATCTGACCCCGAATTACCGGGCGGAGACGCGGGCGGTGCATACCAATGCCGCGATTGGCGGCGCGTTCCGGGGGTTCGGCGTGCCGCAGGCCGCGATCCTGCAAGAGACGCTTTACGACAAATTGGCGGAGGCTTGCGGCCTCGACCGGCTTGAATTCCGCCGCCGCAATGCGCTGCTGGACGGGCAGAAAACGGTCTGCGGGCAGGTGCTGCACGGTGTCGGCGCGAAGGAATGCCTTGATGCGCTTGCGCCGCATTGGGATCGGGCGCTGGCCGATGCGGCGGCCTTCAATGCCGGATCGACGGTGATGAAGCGCGGCGTCGGCGTCGCATCCTGCTGGTATGGCTGCGGCAATACCGGCTTGCCCAATCCGTCCACCATCCGCGTCGGGATCACTTCCGGGGGCCGGGTATCGCTGCATCAGGGCGCGACCGATATCGGGCAGGGGTCGAACACGGTCATCACCCAGATCTGTGCCGATGCGCTGGGCCTGCCGGTGGTGGATTTCGACCTGATCGGGCCGGATACATTCCTGACCCCCGATTGCGGCAAGACCTCCGCCTCGCGCCAGACCTTCGTCACCGGGCGCGCGGCGGAGGCGGCGGGGCACGCCCTGCGCGATGCGGTGCTGCGGCTGACCAATGCCGGGCCGGGGGCACATCTGGCCTTGCACGCGGGCACGCTGATCGCGACCGAAGGCGGCGCTGTGCGTCAGATTGCGCTGGCAGACCTGCCGCGCGATGCGCATGGCTATGTCCTGTCAGCGGAAGAAACCTATGACCCGCCGACCACCGGTCTCGATGCCGACGGTCAGGGCACGCCTTATGCCGTCTATGGCTATGGCGCGCAGATGGTGGAGCTGGAGGTGGATTGCGAACTTGGCACGGTAAAGGTGCACCACATCACCGCTGCCCATGACCTTGGCCGTGTCATCAACCCGCTGCTGGCGGAAGGGCAGATCGAGGGCGGCATCGCGCAGGGCCTCGGCCTCGCGTTGATGGAGGAATTCATTCCGGGACGGACCGAAAACCTGCACGATTACCTGATCCCCACGGTCGGTGACATGCCGCCGGTCACGTCAATCCTGATCGAAAAGCCCGACCCGGAGGGGCCGATGGGCGCGAAAGGGCTGGGTGAGCATGTGCTGATCCCGACTGCCCCGGCGATCTTCAACGCGATCCGTCATGCGACGGGGGCCGATATCACCCGCGCGCCCGCATTGCCGCATCGGGTGCTCGCGGCAATCCGAAAGGCGGCGGGACGATGAACCGGACAGACACCCCAAGACCGGAAAAGATCCGCTGCGATGCCTGTCCCGTCATGTGCTACATCGCCGAAGGGCAGACCGGGGCCTGCGACCGCTATGGCAATCTCGGCGGGCAGATCGTCCGGTCGGACCCGCTGACCATCATCGACCGCCGGATTGCCAAGGGCGACGAGATGCGCCCGTTTCTGGCCGCCGACTGGAATGGCGAGCTGTTCGCGGAAAAGGACGTGTTCGTCACCGCCATCGGCGCGGGAACGACCTATCCCGATTACAAGCCCGCACCCTTCATCGTCAGCCGCGCGCTGGACGGGGCCGATGTGGTGACAGTGGTGACGGAGGCGATCTTTTCCTATTGCGGGGTGAAGGTGAAGATCGACACCGACCGCCATCTCGGCCACGAGGCAGCGACCGTGCGCTGCGACGGCGAGGCCATCGGCCACATGATGACCGGCGAATATGGCAGCCAGATGATGTCGCTGGGCGGGGTCGATCACCTGACCGGCGGATCGAAGGCAGAGGGACGCGTGACCTGCGATGCCCTGATGCGGCTTCTAAACCGAGAGGCTGTGGACCTGACCATCGACGGCGGCTCCACCGTTCGGGTGCAGGCGGGCATGGCCCCGATTGTCGACGGGGTGCCGGAGGCGCGGATGCGCGTCGGCTGCGGATCGGCCACCATCGGCATGTTCGCATCGCAGTGGAAAGGCCTTGCGGACGAGGTGGTCGTGGTGGACGACCACATCACCGGCGTCGTGTCCGAACATCAGGCAGGCAAGGTGATCGACTGGCCCGATACCGGCATCCGCATCAAGGGCCGCAAGTCGACGCCGGGGCGGTATTTTCAGGTGGCCGAACCCGGCCTCGGCTGGGGCGGGACCAATATCGCCGATCCGCTGTCGATCCTCGGCCCGTGGCAGGAGAAGAAGGGCGCGCGGCCCGGCCTGACCATCCTCATGGTATCCACCACCGGCGAGCATTCGGCCTATTACGTGCTGAACGAAGCGCTGGAGCCGGTTGCAGCGGCGATGCCGGAGGCATTGCGCGCCACGGTCGATCTGATTGCGGAGAATTGCGAGCCGGCGCTCTGCACCGTGATGTTCATGGGCGGCGCGGGCGGATCGCTCCGCTCCGGCGTTACGCGCAATCCGGTGCGGTTGACCCGGTCTGTACAGGGCCGTGCAACGAAGGTCACCTGCGGCGGGGCAGAGGCTTATGTCTGGCCCGGCGGTGGCATCACCGTGATGGTCGATGTGATGGACATGCCGGATCGGTCCTTCGGCTATGTCCCGACCCCGGCCATCGTCGCGCCGCTGGAATTCACCATGCCGCGCGACGAATACGCGGCGCTTGGCGGGCATATGGAGGATATCCGGTCGGTCGCTGACATCGCGGAAAAGGGCGGTGAATATGGCATGGCCACGCTCGGCGTGCCGCCGGTCAAGGGACGCTAGACATGGATCGCGCCAGCGCCGCGCGCCTGCCCGACGGGCGGCTGCATCTGCATCACGGGCCGATCGACCTGATCGTCACCATCGAGGGTGAAGGCCGCGCCGGGGCGGAGGCGGCGCTGATCGCCCGGTTCGATCATGTGCTGGAGGATCTGGTCGGCGATCTGCCAACCCTGCGCGCGCCGACGCATCCCGATACGCGGGTCGGCACCGGCGTTGCACAGCGGATGGTCGATGCGACCGCGCCGTTCTGCCCTGATTTCATCACCCCGATGGCCGCTGTTGCCGGGGCCGTCGCGGACGAGATGTGCGAAACCATCGCGCGGTGCGCCGGGATATCACGGGCCATCGTGAACAATGGCGGCGATATCGCCTTGCTGCTGTCCAGCGGGCAGCGCGCCCGCGTGGCGATGGCCGGGGGCGGCAGCCTGCTGACCCTCGGCGCGCACGACCCGTGGCGCGGTGTTGCGACATCGGGCTGGCGCGGGCGAAGCTGGTCGCGCGGCATCGCCGATGCGGTGACGGTCGTCGCCCGCAACGCCGCTGCCGCCGATGCCGCCGCCACGATGATCGCCAACCGCGTCGATCTGCCGGGCCATCGCGGGATCGGGCGCAGCCCGGCGAATGCGCTGTCTGCCGACAGCGATCTCGGCGCGCGGCTGGTCACCACAGCTGTGCCGCTGTTGACGCTGGCAGAGGCGGATACTGCCCTTTCCGCCGGGGCCGCCCATGCCGCGATGCTGCTGCGCCGGGGCCTGATCGGCGGCGCGGCGCTGTTCCTTCAGGGTCGGTCCAGACTGATCGGCGCGCCGATAACCCTTCTTTCCAAAGACCCCACCAAAGAGGTTGAACATGCCTGATTTCACCCTGCGCAAGACCATGACCTTCATCGAGGATATTCACCACGATGGCGGCACCGCCCTTGCCAGTCCACGCCGCCGCGCGGCGATTGTCGCGCTGGTGAAGAACCCGTTTGCCGGGCGATATGAGGCCGATCTGCAATCAGCGATGGACGATCTGAAACCGCTCGGCCTGATGATGACCGACGCGCTGATCGCCGCGATGGGCGAGATCGAAGGGATCGACGGCTATGGCAAGGCCGGGCTGGTCGGCGAGGCGGGGGAGCTGGAGCATACCGCGCTCTGGCATGTGCCCGGCGGGTACGCGATGCGCGCCCGACTGGGCGAGGCGAAGGCGATCGTGCCGTCAGCGATGAAAACCGGCGGCGTCGGCACGCGGATCGACGTGCCGCTCGGCCATATCAACGCCGCCTATGTCCGCAGCCATTTCGACGCGATGGAGGTCGGCGTGCCGGACGGGCCGAAGGCGGATGAAATCCTGTTCGCGCTCGCCATGACACGCGGCCCGCGCGTGCATCACCGGATGGGCGGCTTGCAGGTCGAGGATGTGAAGGGCGAGGACGGGCTGCGCTAGGCGCCGACCGCCTCCGCCACGCTCTCGAACCCGGCCTTGCGCAGCAGATCGGCCAACCCCTCGCCGATGGTCTGGCCCAGGCGCGGGCCGTCATAGACCATCGCGGTGTAAAGCTGCACGGCGGATGCCCCGGCGCGGATGCGTTCAAAAGCATCGGCGGCAGTGGCAATGCCGCCGACACCGATCAGCGGGATGCGGCCCTTGCTGGTACGGCGCAGCCGTTGCAACGCCGCCAGCGCCTTTGCCTTCACCGGCGCGCCGGACAGGCCCCCGACCTCCGCCGCGAAACGCGACGACAGGCCGTCGCGTGCGAGGGTGGTGTTGGTGGCGACGATGCCGTCGATCCGCGCGTTCAGCGCCACGGCGGCGATGTCATCCAGTTCCGCCGCCGTCAGGTCAGGCGCGATCTTCAACAGGATCGGCGTCCGGTCCCCCGTCACCGCCAGCCGGTCGCGCGCCTTCATCGCCCGATCCAGCAGCGCCTCCAACGCCGCCGGGCCTTGCAGGTCGCGCAGCTTTTCCGTGTTGGGGGACGAGACATTCAGCGTCATCGCGCCGACCAGACCATGCAACCCCTGCATGACGGTCACATAATCCTCGGCCCGGTCGGCGCTGTCCTTGTTGGCCCCGAGATTGGCCCAGATGCGCATATGCCCGCCGCGCCGCGCCGCCAGCCGCCCGGCGATCACCGTCAGTCCCTGATTGTTGAACCCGAAGCGGTTGATCGCGGCACGATCCTCGGTCAGGCGAAACAGCCTCGGGCGCGGGTTGCCTGCCTGCGGGCGCGGCGTCACGGCGCCGATTTCGGTGAATCCGAATCCCAGCGCCAGCATCGCATCCGGCACCTCGGCATTCTTGTCGAACCCCGCCGCAACGCCAATCGGCGTCGGCAGGTCGATCCCCAGAACGCGCGTGGCAAGGATCGGGTCCGCAGCGGGGGCGGCGGCCAGAATGCCGGATTGCAGCCCCTTCAGCGCCAGCCCATGTGCGGTTTCCGGGTCGAACATGTGCAGGGCCTTCAGCCCCAGCGGCTCCAGCCCTCTCATCCCAGCACCGGGAACACATGCAGGCCCGCCGCATCCAGCGGCAAAGGCTTCGCACAGACAACGGCGTCCCGCGACAAGGGCGCATAGAGATGCGGGAACAACTGGCCGCCGCGCGACGGCTCCCACCGCAGCGCAGCGCCGAGCCTATCCGCCTCCACCGCCGCCAGCATCAGCCCCGCTTGCCCGGCGAAATGCTTCGCAGCCGTCTCCGCCGCCTGCGCGGCGGTGGAGAAATGGATATAGCCATCGGACAGGTCGACGGGCGCACCCGAAGTCACCCCGTCGCGGTCGAGCGCGGCCCACTGGTCCGCCGTGAATATCTTGTAGATCAGCATGAACGCTGCATCCGTCGCGCGCCGCCCAAGGTCAAGTGCTTTGGCCTTGCGGGATGCGCCAAATCCCCTAGCGTTGCGGAGAAAGGGGGCCGGAGGATCACATGCAGGAATTCGGGCGGATCGTCGTTGCGGGCTGCGGGCGGATGGGCCTGCCGATGGCACGTGCCTTGCGCGCGGCGGGGTTCAATGCGGGCGGGCATGATGTGCGACCCAGCCCTGCCTTTGACGATTTCGCCGGTCACATGGTCGATGCGGCGGCGATGCAGCAGGCGGATATCCTGATCACCGTCGTGCGCGACGCGGCGGAGACGGACGCGCTGCTGTTCGGCGCGCAGGCGGCGCTGTCGGGGCGGGTGCGCACGCTGATCGTTTCCTCCACCCTGTCGCCCCGGTTTGTCACCGCCCTGCGGGGCAGCGTGCCGAACCATATCCACCTGATCGACGCCCCGATGTCAGGCGCGCAGATCGCGGCGGAGGAACGGCGCCTGTCCTTCATGCTGGGCGGCGATGCGGCCCTGCTGGACCGGATGCAGCCCCTGTTCGCGGCGATGGGCACGAAATTTCACCGGATGGGGGCGTTCGGCGCAGGCATGGCCGCCAAGGTTCTGAACAACTACGTCGCCGCGACCAATGTCGCCACCACGCGACGGGTGCTGGACTGGGCAACCGGTCTGGGGCTGGACCGGGCGAAACTGCTGGCGCTGATGCATGACAGTTCAGGCCAGAACTGGTTCGCATCGCAGTTCGAACAGATCGAATTCGCGCGCGACGGGTTCGCCCCCGACAACACCATCGCGATCCTGCCCAAGGATGTCGCCGCTGCGCTCGACGGCGCGGGCGCGCCGGATGATCCGGTCGGTCAGGCGGTGATGGCCTATCTGAAGACACTAACCCCGATGGAGTGAGCCAGCGCTTAGTAATAGCTCAGCTTTTCGGCTTTCCCCCGGAAGACGTAATAGGCGATGATCGTGTATCCCATGATCGCGGGCAGCACGAAGATCGCACCGAACAGGATGATGATCAGGCTTTCCGGCGCGCTGGCCGCCTCGTAGATCGTCATCTTTTCGGGAACGACAAAGGGATAGAACGAATAGGCGAGCCCTGCGAAGGCAAGGATGAACAGCCCCGCCGCGCAGGCGAAAGGCGCCCATGCCAGCCGGTCATTCGACAGCGGCAGGCGGCGCAGTAACAGCCACAGAACCACCGTCAGAGCCATCGAGCCCAGCGGCAGCGGCGCGAGCATCAGGATTTCGGGAAAGGAAAACCACTTGTCAAAGATGCGCGGGCTGACCAGCGGCGTCGCCAGCGAGATCATCGAAAAGCCGATGACGACGGCATAAAGGCCGTTCTGCGCCCAGCGGATCGCCTTTGCCTGCAACGCGCCCTCGGTTTTCAGGATCAGCCAGCACGCCCCGATGAACCCGTAAGCCGCCGTCAGCGCAAAGGCGCAGACCAACGCGAACCCGATGGTCGCGGGCGACCGGTCCAGCCCCATGATGTAAAGGCCGAGCATGTACCCCTGCGATGCAGCAGCGCTGACCGATCCGGTGAAAAACACCCAGTTCCACTGCCGGTGCAGCCGCCCGGTGGTCTTGGCGCGAAATTCAAAGGCAACGCCGCGCAGGATCAGCGCCACCATCAGGATCGCGACCGGCAGATAAAGCGCGGTCAGAATCGTGCCATGCGCCGCCGGAAACGCGACCAGCAAAAGCCCCACCGCCAGCACCAGCCAGGTTTCGTTCGCATCCCAGAAGGGGCCGATGGAGGCGACCATACGGTCCTTCTCCTCGCCCGTGGCGAAGGGCATCAGCGCCCCTACACCAAGGTCGAATCCGTCCAGAACCACATAGATCAGGATCGAAAGTCCCATCAGCCCCGCGAAGGCGAGGGGAAGCCAGATTGCGGGATCGCCGAACAGGTTCATCGCCCTACTCCGCCGCCACAAAGACCGGGGCCGCGCCGGATCGCGTCATATCCGGCAGCGTATCGCCCTTGGCCGCCCGGCGCGCGAGCACGAACAGCATGGAGATATAGGCGAACAGCAGCACCACATACACCGACAGGTAAAGCGTCAGGCTGGCCGCCACCATCGGCGCGGGCACATCGGCCACCGCTTCCTTGGTCGACAGCACGCCCTGCACCAGCCAGGGCTGCCGACCGATTTCGGTCGTGTACCACCCGGCCAGCGTCGCCACCCAGCCGGAAAAGCTCATCGCCACGAACCCGCGCAAAAGCCACGGGTTGATCGCCCCGTCGCGCCATGTGCGGCGGGTCAGATACAGCGCACCCCATGACAGGGCGAGCATCGCCATCCCCGTCGCCACCATGATGCGGAACGACCAGAACACCGGCGCGACGGGCGGGTGAAGCGGGGTTCCGTCCTCGGCAACGAAATCGTTGAGGCCGGGCACGACGCCATCCGCCTTGTGGGTCAGGATCATGCTGGCACCCGATGGAATGCTGATCTCCATGTCGTTGGACCGGGTTTGCTCGTTCGGCATGGCGAAAAGGACCAGCGGCACATTCGGCCCGGTTTCCCAATTCGCCTCCATCGCCGCGACCTTCTGCGGCTGGTGCTGAAGCGTGTTCAGCCCGTGCATGTCGCCCGCGAAGATCTGGATCGGGATCAGGATCGACGCCATCCACACCGCCGCGCGAAAGGTCAGGCGCGCCTCGCCGCCGCGATCACCGATCAGCAGGCGGAACGCCGACAGGCCCGCAATCAAGAAAGCACAGGTCAGACCGCTGGCCAGCAGCATATGCGACAGCCGGTAGGGCATCGACGGGTTGAAGACGATCGCCAGCCAGTCGGTGGCAAAGGCAACGCCGTCGCGCATTTCGAACCCTTGCGGCGTGTGCATCCAGCTATTGAGCACGATGATCCAGAACGCGCTCATGGTCGTGCCGAAGGCGACGAGGAAGGTCGCCAGCGTGTGCAGCCAGCCCGGCACCTTGTTGATCCCGAACAGCATGATGCCGAGGAACACCGCCTCCAGAAAGAAGGCGGTCATCACCTCATAGGCCAACAGCGGCCCGGCGATGTTGCCGACCTTTTCCATGAAGCCCGGCCAGTTGGTGCCGAACTGAAAGGACATCGTGATGCCCGACACCACACCCAGCGCAAAGGACAGCGCAAAGACCTTCACCCAGAACCGATAAGCGGCCATCCACCGCTCGTCCCCGGTGCGGGAAAAGCGCAGTTTGAAGAACAGAAGAACCCAGCCCATCGCGATGGTGATCGTCGGGAACAGGATATGGAACGAGATGTTCGCGCCGAATTGAATCCGCGACAAGATCAGGGCGTCCATGCTGGGGTCCTCCACCACTCCGATTGATGATACAGGAAATGGGACGGGACCGGAACAAAGACGAGATACAGGCTGTCGCATGCGTCAGACTGGCGCGCGGCGGGAAAAGAGGCGGGGAACAAGAGCGCCCGGTGACCCGAGAGGGGGCCAAAGGCCACCGGGCGCGCGCCGACTGCCCATCAGGCGCTATCCTCTAAACGCGCATCCCGGCGCTGTCCGCCGCCGCAGCCCATCACGGTTTCTTGAGTGCACCACGCCAAGGCCTGATCCGGCGATCTGTTCTTGGTTTCAGCCTCTTGTCAGGATCGTGATCGGGACAGCAGATTTCATCGCAACAGGCTTCATGCGCCGCGTCGTCCGGCCTATGGTCGCCTGATGGAACATCGCTTTCCCCCTCATGGTGTCATTCTGGCCGGTGGCCTCGCGTCCCGCATGGGCGGCGGTGACAAGGCGATGCGGCTGATTGCCGGGCAAACGCTGTTCGACCGTGTCATCGGGCGGTTGTCGCCGCAGGTCGCGGCACTGGCGATCAACGCCAATGGCGACCCGGCCCGGTTTACCGCATTCGGGCTGCCGGTCATCGCCGACGACATTGCCGATCATCCCGGCCCGCTGGCCGGTGTGCTGGCGGGGATGGAGTGGGCCGCCGCCAGCGGCGCGTCGCATGTGCTGACCGCCGCCGCCGACACGCCCTATTTTCCACCCGACCTTGGCACGCGACTGCGCACCGCGATCAGCGCGAAAACCCCCATCGCCCTCGCCGCCACCCCGGATGGTGGAGCGGGGCGGGAGCGGGCACTGGCGCGGCATCCGACCTTCGGCCTCTGGCCCGTCGATCTGCGGTCCGATCTGCGCGCCGCCTTGCAGGACGGCATCCGCAAGGTCGCCCTTTGGGCCGACCGGCACGGGGCGGCGGCGGTGCGGTTCGAGGCGAACCCCTTCGATCCCTTCTTCAACGTCAACACGCCCGATGATATGCGCGAGGCGGAACGGATCGCGCAGGAGCACGGATTGTGAAAATATACGGTGTCGTCGGGTGGAAGAATTCGGGCAAGACCACGCTGATGGAACGGCTGGTCGCGAACATCGTCGCACGCGGCTTCACCGTATCGACCATCAAGCACGCGCATCACGTGTTCGATGTCGATCAACCCGGCAAGGACAGCTTTCGCCACCGCGAGGCGGGCGCGTCGGAGGTGCTGATCTCCTCCGCCAAGCGATTCGCACTGATGCATGAGGTGCGCGGCAGCGTGGAGCCGGAGGTCGATGACCTGATCGCCCGTCTTGCCCCCGTCGATCTGGTGCTGATCGAGGGGTTCAAGCGCGGTGGTCATCCGAAGGTCGAGGCGCATCGCGCCGCCACCGGGCAGGGCCTGATTGCGGAGGAGGACGATACGATCCGGCTGGTCGCATCCAACGATCCGGTGCAGGTCACGCAACCGGTGCTGCCGCTGGACGACGCGGCGGCAATCGCGACGTTCATCCTGACCGATACCGGCCTTGCCTGATGACGGACGACCGCCGCCCGATCAATGATTGCTTCGCCCTGCCACCCGACATCGATTGGACACCCGTCGATGTTGCGCTGGCGGCGCTGCGGGCATCGGTCGGCACGGCGGTCGGGGTCGAGACGATCGCGCTGAACGACGCCTTGGGCCGGATGCTGGCGGCGGATGCTGTCGCTTTGGTTTCGCACCCTGCGGCGGCCAATGCTGCCGTCGATGGCTATGCCTTCGCGCATGACAGCTATCGCTTCGGGCCGATGCGGATCATCGCCGGGCGTTCTGCCGCCGGGGTGCCCTTTGCAGGGACGGTCGCGCGGGGCGAGGCGGTGCGCATCCTGACCGGCGGGATCCTGCCGATGGGCACGGATACGGTGATGCTGGAGGAGGATAGCCGTATCACCGACGACATGCTGCGTGGCCCGACCGGCCTGAAACCCGGCATGAACTGCCGCAAGGCCGGCGAAAATGCAGAACAGGGCCGTGTCGCCCTAACCGCCGGCACAAGGCTGTCGCCGCAGGCGCTGGGGCACGCGGCGGTGGCGGGCCTGACCGAGGTTTCGGTGTTCAGGCGCCTCCGCGTCGGTATCCTCTCGACCGGCGACGAGGTGCAGGAACCGGGCGCGCCTCTTGCGCCCGGCCAGGTCCATGATGCCAACCGTCCGTTGCTGAGTGGACTGGCGGCGTCATGGGGGTTCGCGGGCGTCGATCTGGGCATCGCCGGTGACAGCGCCGCCGCAGTCCGCGCCGCGCTGGACCGGGGCGCGGCGGAGGCGGATGTGATCCTCGCCTCCGGCGGCGCTTCGGCGGGGGATGAGGATTGGCTGACGCGCCTCCTAGGCGCGGAGGGCACGCGGGCCGTCTGGCGCATCGCGATGAAGCCGGGCCGCCCGCTGGCCCTGGGCCGATGGCGCGGGGTTCCGGTTTTCGGTCTGCCCGGCAACCCGGTCGCCGCCTTCGTCTGCGCGCTGATCTTCGCGCGCCCTGCCTTGCTGGCCCTGTCGGGCGCGGGCTGGCACGAACCTGTCGCCGAAATGCGCCCCGCCGCCTTCACCAAGCGGCGCAAGCCGGGGCGGCGGGATTATCTGCGCGCACGCCTGCTGCCGGATGGGCGGGTGGAAAGCTTCGCCAACGAAGGTTCCGGCCTGATCCGGGGGCTGGTCTGGGCGAACGGGCTGGTCGATCTGCCTGATGGCGGGCCGGATATCGCGGTGGGCGATCCGGTCGCCTATCTGCCCTATTCAGGCTTCGGCATCTGATGCGTGTGTCTGAGGGGTGGACCCGATCCGCGTTGTTCTACTGGTTCCTGTTCCTCGCGCTCGGCGCGCATCTGCCGTTCTGGCCGCTTTGGCTCGCCGATTGGGGGCTGACCGCGGCGAAGACACCGGAGACGAGGAGGGTGACGATCAAAAGCGCCGGGACGCTGCCGATCGTCGATGCCCTGACGATTCGCGCGGCGGGCCGGGGCGGGTTCTCCTATGCCAGCGCGCGCAGCGCCGGGTCGGCGGCGTTTCTGGCCGCGAGCATCCTGTGCGGCCTCGCCATCGCCCGCTTCGGGTCGGAGGCGGCGCTGTGGTGGATCGTGCTCAGCCTCACCCCGGCGATCTGGCTCGGCCTGACCCATCCGGGCGGGGCGGGCATTCCGGTGCCCCGACCGCGACTGGCGGAGGCGGGGCGATTGCTGCGGCTGCCCGCCTTCATCCTGACAATGATCGCCAGCGCGTCGCTTCAGGGCGCGCATGCCGTGCTTTACACCTACGGCTCGGTCCACTGGCGGGCGCAGGGGATCGACGATCAGACCATTGGCGCGCTCTGGGCGCTTGGCGTGTTGCTCGAGGTTCTGCTGATGCTGTTCGCGGGCAGATGGCTGGTCGCCCGCCTGACCCCCGCCGGGGCGATGGCGCTGGCCGGGGTTGTCGGCATCCTGCGCTGGGGCGTGATGATGGGCGATCCGGCGCTGATCTGGCTCTGGCCGCTTCAGGGCCTGCACGCGATCACCTTTACCGCTGCGTTCCTCGGTGCCATCGCGATGGTGGCGCAAACCGCACCGCCCAGCCTCGCGGCAACGGCGCAGGGCATGGTCGGCGCGATGGCGGGCGGGGCGGTGATGGCCGGGGCCGGTTTCGCCGCCGCATGGGCCTATCCGGCGTTCGGCGGCGGTGCCTATGGAATCGGTGTTGCGCTGTCGCTGGTCGGGCTTTCGTCGTCGGTGATGCTCGCCCGCCTGCGCGGGTGACGCCCGGCCACCCCCGTCAGATCAACCCCTTTTCGCGAAAGCTGACATCGGTTTCCTTGCCGATCACCACATGGTCGTGCAGCGTCACCCCGACCGCGCTCAGCGCCTGTTCGATCCGCTGCGTCATGTCGATATCGGCCTGCGACGGCGTCGGATCGCCGGACGGGTGATTGTGGACGAGGATCATGGCAGACGCGTTCAGCTCCAGCGCCCGTTTCGCGACCTCGCGAGGATAGACCGGGACATGATCGACCGTGCCGCGCGCCTGCGCCTCATCTGCAATCAGGACATTCTTGCGATCGAGGAACAGGATGCGGAATTCCTCGGTCTCACGGTAAGCCATCACGGTCTTGCAATAGGTCATCAGCGCGGACCAACTCGACAAAGCCTCCCGCCGCAGGGTGCGCGCCTTCGCCAGCCGATGAGCGGCGGCCTCCACGATCTTCAATTCAGTCACGGACGCCTCGCCAAGGCCGGGCACCTGCCGCAACCGCGCGGCGGGGGCGGAGATCGCGTGGTTGAAATCGCCGAATTCCGCCAGCAGCGCCTTCGCCAGCGGCTTCACATCCTTTTGCGGGATGGCGCGGAACAGGATCAGCTCCAGCATCTCGTAATCCGCCAGCGCATCTGACCCCGCCTGCACGAACCGTTCGCGCAATCTTTTGCGGTGGTCGTGAAAATGCGGTTTGGGGACCTTTGCCGGGGGCGGGTCGAACGCGGCCAGCCCCAGAAGCGGCATCTCCGCCATGCCATCATCCTTCATCTCTGCCACACTCCATTTCCGATTGCTTAACCATAGGAGGCGCAAATCCTTGCGAGAGGGTTAATACCGTGCCGCTTGAACTCAGATTCATGCGCTCCTATGCTCAAGGAATAAGGCGGGGCGCGCCTGATGCGGGTGGTTCCGCAAAATGGCGCGCCCCGTCTTTCGAATTTTGCCGCAAGAGCGAGACGGGGGAGACCCGAAATGGTCGAGAAGGTTCCGGTGACGGCGAAAGGATACGCCGCGCTGAATAGCGAATTGAAAGATCTGGCGCATGTTCAACGCCCGGATGTAATCCGGGCGATTGCCGAGGCGCGCGAACATGGCGATCTTTCCGAGAACGCCGAATACCACGCGGCCCGCGAACGCCAGAGCTTCATCGAAGGCCGGGTGAAGGAGCTGGAAAGCCTGATCGCCCGCGCCGACGTGATCGACCCCGCCAAGATGACCGGCACATCGGTCAAGTTCGGCGCGACGGTCACGCTGGTCGACGAGGATACGGACGAGGAAAAGACCTATCAGATCGTCGGCGAAACCGAGGCCGACATCGCTCAGGGCAAGCTGAACATCCGCTCGCCCTTGGCACGGGCGCTGATCGGCAAGGAAGAGGGCGACAGCATCGAGGTCATGACGCCCGGTGGCGGCAAGGGATATGAGGTCGTCTCAGTCAAATTCATCTAACGGCGCATGCGTGCCGACAGGGCTTTCCCAATGGCAATGCAGCAGCAAGACAGGGTGAAACGGCCCGGGACGGCACGCAAGGTGCGGTCGCTGATGGCGTCGAACCGCGCCTTCGTGGCCGCTGCGGCCCTTTCGCTGGTCTGGCTCGGCGGCGTCATTGCCTATGCGGCGGGATTCTTCGGCCTGTTCGAGGCGACGCTTCTGACGCCGCGCTCCGCCTCTGCGCTGGAAATCGCGCTGTTCCTGCTGGCCGCGCTCGCGCCCATTACCCTGTTCTTCTATGGCGCGCTTCTGTCCTACAAGGCCGAGGAAATCCGGGTAGAAACCGCGCGCCTGTCATCAGCCATCGACGCGCTGCGCGTCGCGGTCGTGCCGCGATCCGTGCCGTCGGGGCATGAACTGGCGAATGCACTGACCACGGCTGCCCGGTCCACCCTGTCCGAGGAAAAGACCGCGCTGGCAGCGGCGCTGGCGCAGATCGACGCGGCACTTGCCGAAACCCAGTCGATGATGGATCAGATACAGGGCCGCGAGAGCACCGCCAAACGCGCCGCCAAGACAACCGGCATCATCGCTGCCGCCGACCGTGAACAGCCGCCCCTTCCCTTTGGCACCGACACCCAGATCGCCGCAGTCGGGCATGGTGGCATTCCCTGGGACAATGTTGTGCGCGCGCTCGACTTCCCGAAGGACGCATCGGATCGCAAGGGGTTCGACAACCTCCGCTCCGTCGTCGTCGATCGCGAATTCGCCGAGTTGTTGCAGGCGGCTGAGGATATTCTGACCCTGCTGGCCGAAGACGGGCTCTACATGGAAGATCTGGAGCCGGAGATCGCGCCGGTTGCCGTCTGGCGGCGCTATGCGGCGGGCACGCGCGGGCGCGATGTCGCGGCCATTGGCGGGATCGGCGACGAGGTCGCGCTGGCGATTTCACGTGCCCGGCTGCGCAAGGACGCGGTGTTTCGCGACACCGCACTGCATTTTCTGCGCCGCTTTGACCGGCTGATCGAACGAATCGACCGCGAGCTTGGCGAAGATGCCATCGTGCTGGAGGCGGCGGATACCCGAACCGGTCGCGCCTTCATGGTGCTGGCCCGCGTCACGGGTGTGTTTGACTGAAGCCCGGTTTGCGATTGCGGTGACGGCCCTGCATGGTTACCTTTCGCCTGTTGCCCGGTGTTCGGGCAGCGCGTTCTCGGGGCGGGGTGCAATTCCCCACCGGCGGTAACTGGCCACGGCCAGAAGCCCGCGAGCGCCTTGGCCCCTTTGCGGGGGGCAAGGGTCAGCAGATCCGGTGCGATGCCGGAGCCGACGGTATAGTCCGGATGAGAGAGAACGGGTGAAGTGTGCGGATGCCCTTGCGGCAGCCGTGCGCCTGCTCGTCGCCTTGATTCAACGCTTCTCTTGCTGGAGCTGACTATGGATCAGAGCACCGAAACCAAAACTGCAAACACATCTGCAAAACTGCTTCGCTTCGCCTTCATCGAGGCCCGCTGGCATGATCGCATCGTCGATCAGGCCCGCATCGGGTTCATCGACGAAATCGCGCGGCGCACCAACGGCGCGGCCATCACCGATGTCTTCGATGTGCCGGGAGCGTTCGAAATTCCGCTGACGGCCCAGAAACTGGCCCGATCCGGTCTTTTCGACGGCATCATCGGCGCCGCCTTTGTGGTCGATGGCGGCATCTATCGGCATGAATTCGTTGCCGAAACTGTCGTCGGCGGGTTGATGCAGGCGCAGCTTGCGACGGATACGCCAATGTTTTCCGTCGTGCTGACACCGCATCACTTTCAGGAAACCGACGCGCACGAAACCTTCTTTCGCGACCATTTCGTGCTGAAGGGGCAGGAGGCGGCGCGCGCCGCGCTGGCCACCTGTGCCCTTGCGGCGACACTGCCAAAGGCGGCCTGACCGATCGGTCGTCAGACCTTTCGCATGGTTCCCTGGGCGGCGGCGCACAGCTTGCTGGCGTCGCCGTCCACCACGAAAAGCTCGCAGGCCACGACCGCCTGCGTGCGACCGGCGGAGATGACCTTCGCCCGCCCGATCAGGCGTTGACCCTTGGCCGGGCGGATGAAATTGATCTTGTATTCCAGCGTCACACCGTCGCCCAGAACGCTGCCAGCGGCGAAGGCCATACCCACATCCGCAAGAAAGCCGACAGCGCCGCCATGTGCGAATCCGTGCTGTTGCAGAAACTCCGGTTGCAGCGGCATTGCAACCTCTGCCTCGCCATTGCCAAAGGCCAGAATCTCCGCCTTCATGAGCACTGACATCGGTTGGCTCGCCAGAATGCGGCGGGCGAAGTCGAGCGGGGTTTCCTCGGTCATCTGTCACTCCTGCTTCGGTGCCAGAACGATTCCGCGCCTTGACAGGGTTTGCAACAGGGACGTCGCGACAGCCGGTCAGGCCACCTGTCCCGCCGCCCAGCCGGACGACCAGGCCCATTGAAAGTTGTAGCCGCCCAGCCAGCCCGTGACATCGACCACCTCACCGATGAAATGGAGGCCCGGCACCCTGCGCGCCGCCATCGTGCGCCCGTCGAGCGCATCGGTCGACACGCCGCCCAGCGTTACCTCGGCGGTGCGATATCCCTCGGTGCCGACCGGCTTCACCTCCCATTCCGAAAGCGTGCCTGCAATGGAACGGAGGCGGGCATCGGAGAGATCCGCGAGGGTCTTGCCCTCGCCCAACGCCTCGCCGAACATCTGCGCCAGCGCGCGGGGCAGAAGGCGCGCGAGCGCAGTCTGAAGCGCCTGCCGGCCATTTTGCGCGCGCTGGCTGCGCAAGGCGTCGAACAAGGCCTCCGCCCCGCCGAAAGCCACGCAAATCGCCTCCCCTTCCCGCCAGTAGGAGGAGATTTGCAGCATCGCAGGGCCGGACAGGCCGCGATGGGTGAACAGCATCGCCTCATCGAAACGCCCTGCGCCAGCGGTTGCCGTCACCGGCGCGGCGACACCGACCAGCGGCTTCAGCCGGTCCAACAGGTCGGGTGACAGGGTGAAAGGCACCAGCGCGGGCCGGGTTTCGGTGACAGCCAGCCCGAACTGCCGGGCGATGTCATAACCCCAGCCGGTTGCGCCCATCTTCGGGATCGACTTGCCACCGGTCGCGATGATCAGCGATTCGCAGTCGACCATGCCGATCGTGGTGGCAAGCCTGAACCCGCCATCGGACCGGGCGACGGTGTCCACGGCGACGGACAGGCGCAGGTCCGCGCCCGCATCCCCGGCCTCGGTCAGAAGCATACGGATGATCCCGTCCGACCGTTCGTCGCAGAACAACTGGCCGAGCGCCTTTTCGTGAAAGCCGATGCCGTGGGCGCGGACCTGCGCGATGAAATCATGCTGGGTATAGCGGCTGAGGGCGGAGATGCAGAAGCGCGGATTGTCCGACAGGAACGCCTCCGGCGCGGTGTGCAGATTGGTGAAGTTGCAGCGCCCGCCGCCGGAGATTCTGATCTTTTCGGCAGGCTTTTTCGCGTGGTCGAGGATCAGGACAGACCGGCCCCGCCGCGCCGCCTCCGCCGCGGCGAACAGCCCTGCCGCGCCCGCGCCGATGATGACGACATCGCACGATTTCGCGGGCTGGAGTGCTGCCACGCCGGTCATACGCCGTGCGGCCCGGACCATGCCGCGTGAACAGGCATAACCCAGTTTGGATAGCGCCCGCGCCAGCCAGAAACCTGACAGGCGCTGACCCGCCCATCATTCGCCCAGCGATTGTTCGGCCTCGTCACCGGGCGCGCCTCCCCCATCCGCACGGGACAGCCCCGCCCAAGTGGGATGGCGGATCAGCAGCGGGCGGTCAAGATCGCGAACCGGAGGGTGACATGCGGTTTCAGCCCATCGCCCTCGCCCGGATGACCGCGCGCCCGCAAACCCCGTCAGGCCGTGATCGCCAACGCCTTCGGTCCCTGCATTGGCCGGGGTTCGCCTGTCGCCACGATGTGACCCGGTGAGCCGTGCTGAGGATCGGGGGCTGATCGCCTGATGGGTTCATGGGTCAGAAAACCGATGAGTTCATGCACCCGTGAGAGGCTTTCGGATACATGCACCTCGCGCCCATGATCGAGATAGAGCGCGACCGCGCCACCATCCTGCGCCCGTTTCTGTTCGATCAGCAACAGCTTCGACAGCGGCACGCCGACAGGTTCGGCGGTTTCGATATTGGTGAGCCAGAGAATACCGGTCATATGTGTTCCTCTCGGGTTGATGGGCGGGGGCCGGTCAGGCCCAGTGCCATTGAAGAATCGCCGCAACGTCGCGGCGCAGATCGTGAAGCGAAAGATTGGCTGCCGCGTATCGGGCAACCTTGTCCTCGCGCGCCCGCAGTGCCGCCGGATCGTCGCGCCATTGGCGAAAGATCGCGATCAGTTGTTCCACCGGGTCGCGGTCCAGTTCCACCTTTTCGCAGATCCCATCGTCGAGATCGGAGAATGCCATCAACTCCGGCACCACGATCAGGCGGCCAAAGCCCATCGCCCGCGCCGCAACGCCGGAGCTTTCGCCCGCCGAGGGGAAGCGCATGATCGGCAGGATGTCCGCTGCCAGCGTATAGTCGCAGAAATCGGCATCGGAGGTGTAGCCGGTGACGCGGATACGATCGCGCCAGGGCGACGCCTCGATCTGCGCGGCCACGGGCGCTAAATCGCAGGCCCCGGCAATGACCAGCAACACATTCGGGTCATCCGCTGCCAGCGCCTCGAACGCCTCGACGGTCCATTCCACCTTTTTCGCGCGGGTGACATATCCTGCCGCCAGAATGACGAAGGCATCGTCGCGGATTTTCAGTTGCGCGCGCGCCTCCGCCCGGTTGGTGCAGCGCGCGGGCGATTGATCGGGCGTCAGCGCATAGTGCGGGATCACATAGATCGGCCGCTGGCAGCCCTGAAGTTCCAGTTGCATCCTGGCCCAGGCGGAATGGACGATCACCGCCTCCGCCTTGTCGGTGATGGTCCGGTTGACGCGGGTGTGAAATTCCAGATTGGGGGAATAGAATCCCTTGCTGCGCTGAAAGGCCAGCTTGCGCCCCCATTCACCTTCGCAGGCCTCCAGCACCTCGCGGTAGGCGTTGAAATCGCCCCTCCCAAGGGTGAGTTCGGTATGCAGGTGATGCAGCGAGAGATCATGCATCTCGACAATCGCACCGCCTTTCGTGGCACGTTCATAGACGAAATCGTGGTGGACATTGTTCCCGATCTGCAACAGGGCGCGCCGGTCCTCCGCCCCCTCCGAATCCGGTGTCATTGCCGAAGGATGACCCCGTTCCTCCGCCTTCGACGCGATGAAATGCAGATTGTCGAAATCGGAACCCTGCAAATACATCGCATCCACGTAATTCGCGATTCCCGAGCGGGAGGGCGGCAGCGGGCTCCAGATACAGGGCATCGGTCAGCCCGCCTTTCGCTGGTCAAACTCACCCTGCTGATCGACATAAAGCGACAGCGTCGCCTCCATCTCCGCCACCCGATCCTCCAGTTCCCGCAGCCTTTTGCACAGGCGGGTATCCAGCGTTTCAAGGCGCATCTCATAAAGGTCGAGGCTTTGACGAGCGGCCTGATAGGTCAGCATGGTCGTCTGCGCCTCCCGCGCGATTTCCCGCCGGGCCCAGGCACGGAATTTCTGCTTCTGCTTTTCGAATGTGAACATGCGGGGTGCCTCTCACCTGTCAGGAACCGACGAGTCGCCGGGGATGGAGGCGGAAAGTCGTCCGACAGCGTTAAATTTGGATTGATGGCACCGATTCCCGCAGTCTACCGCCGTCTCACGATTGCGACATTTCAGGGACAGTTTTAGTCAGATTCTAAGAACGTCACTCTGCCAAATTGTATAGGACGCATATGATATCGAAATACGGCGGCGGATCGCTTTTTCTGACTCAGAAATGGTTGACAAAATCACTCAGACCTTTTTCATGTATTTATATATCGGCGCGATAAAGAAATATCTCCTAACAGCGGAGTGCAATTTCGGCTTAATGTCAAAAATTATTCGAATACTACTAATCATATTGATTTGCAGCACTAACACAGCTGTTGCGCAAAACATAATGTCGTTCGCAACTATAAATGAAGCTGGGCAAGATATGGTGATTTTTAATAAGAAATCTTTCCCTGAAGGGGAAGTATTTTTTGTCCGATTCGTTGAGGCTAGTCAGGGCGAAGCTGATGAAGTGAATCGACAAGACCTGATCTTTTTGGATGACTGTATTCATTCGATAAAGCTTATACTGAAAGATGATCTAAGTCTCTTTCTAAAATTAAATATATCTGAATAAAATAAATTCTGTAAATCTGGTGAATATTTATTTCCCGTGAAGGATAGGCTAGATATTTCTGATATTTATAAGATTAGAATACAATTATTTGAATTCTTTGGCCGAGCAGTAAATGTAGAGTGAACAATTTTCGTAATGCAATTTATATGAGGATTGAAATTTTATGATCTCGGCAGGAGAGAGTTTTGGAGGTCTTTCCGACAGTGGTCTCGGCGGCATTGGGGGGGTTAGCGCCGGTATTAGCGCTGCTGGTGGTAATATTGGAGAAAGCTTCGGCGAATTCGGCGGACCAGCTGGTTATGGGGCATGAGCGATTTTGATTTCTCGGACATTGGTCTTGAGAAGGGATTGTTATCTGTGTTCGGCTTTCGTTCTTATCGCTTGATTAACCTTGAGCGGCGAATCTCAGCCGGGAATCAGCAATGCCTGCGACAGGGAAGGACCCGTCCTATGATCATCAGCAACAGCCGCCGCTTCATCTTCATCCATGTGCCGAAAACCGCCGGCACGTCCGTGACGCGGGAGCTTTCGCGCCTGACGACATTTCGCGATATCGAGGTTGGCGGCACACAGTATGGCGAGAAAATTCAGGATATGTATGCGTCACGGTTCGACCTGCGCAAACATTCGCCGGGCCGCAAGATCCGCGCCAAGGCCGGGCCTGAGGTCTGGCGCGGCTTCTTCGTCTTCGCCTTTGTCCGCAACCCCTATGCCCGCGCCTTTTCGGCATGGCGGTTCCTGCAAAAGTGGAAGGATGGCCCGCATCACGCAGAGATCGGCGCGATGAGCTTCGAGGCCTTCGTGATGTCGGAGGCGTTTCAGACCGGAGCGATCGAAATCGCCAAACCGCAAAGCTGGTGGCTGACCGATCCTGATGGCGCGGTGCTGGACGGCATCGATTTCATTGGCCGTGTGGAACAGTTCGACGCCGATTTCGAATTCGTTCTGTCGGCAATCACCCGCCGCCGCACCGCGCCGCGCCCGCTGGAACGGGCGAATGTATCATCAGACCCTGACGAATGGCGCGCGGCGATCACCCCAAAGGCGAAGGCCGCCATCGAACATGCGTATGCCAGCGATTTCGACCTGTTCGAATACGACCGACTTGGCGGGGCCGATCTGGCAGAACTGTCTCTGGCCCACGCCGCCGCCTGACCAGCCTATCGCCGCCGCTGCCCCGGTTCTGGCAGCGGCGGGCCGGGCATTCACGCGGCGGGCATCAATTCCTCGACCAGCTTCGCCCAATAGGAACAGCCGACCGGGATGATGTCGTCGTTGAAGTCATATTCGGGGTGATGAACCGACGCCGTATCGCCATTGCCGATGAAGATGAATGCACCGGGGCGGGCATTCAGCATGAAGCTGAAATCCTCGCCGCCCATCACCGGCGGCGTGTCGCGGTTCACCCGGTCTTCGCCGACGATCCGGGCAGCGATATCGGCGGCCTTCTGCGTCTGTTCCTCGGCATTCACCGTGGCGGGATAGTTGCGCATGAAGTTCAGCTTCGCCGTCGCGCCGAACGCCTTCGCCACATTCTCGGCAATGGCGCCCATGCGATCCTCCGCCATGTCCTGCACCTCCTTCTTGTAGGTGCGGACGGTGCCTTTCAGCTTCACGCTGTCGGGGATGACGTTATAAGCGGTCGTTTCCGTCTGAAAGGACGTGACGGAGATGACCAGCGTGTCGATCGGGTCGAGGTTGCGCGACACGATGGATTGAAGCGCGGTCATGATATGCGCCGCGACCAGTGTCGTATCGACGGCCTTGTGCGGCATCGCGGCAT
Source organism: uncultured Candidatus Planktophila sp. (assembly GCA_964352385.1). GTDB lineage: Bacteria > Pseudomonadota > Alphaproteobacteria > Rhodobacterales > Rhodobacteraceae > Pikeienuella. The sequence continues at coordinate 286 of CAYGRU010000041.1, read as the reverse complement.
GGCCACCCTTGCCGACAATGTCGATCTCGAACAGGTCCGCCGCTGCCATCAACGGGCCGGGCCGGATCGCGAACGTGCCCGCCGGGGTGCCGGGCATGTTGTGCATGCCGTAGACTTCCTGAATGCCGAACCGGTCCATCATGCCATCATTGACCATCTCGCGCCCGCCGCCGCCGCCTTCCTCTGCGGGCTGAAAGATCACCGCGACGGTGCCGTCGAAATTGCGCGTCTCCGCCAGATATTTCGCGGCACCCAGCAGCATGGCAGTATGCCCGTCATCGCCGCA
>CAYGRU010000040.1:0-31349 GCA_964352385.1 uncultured Candidatus Planktophila sp. | reverse complement strand
GGTGAACATCGTTCTGACATTGGCCGAACTGGGACAGGAGGCGGAGATCGCGCTGCCGGGGGAATACCCGGTGTCACCGGCGATCCGTGGCGCGATCAAGGCGTCGGCAGGCGTCCTGCATGTGGAGGAATTCTAGACTTCTGTTCGGGCGTGCACCCCTTGCGATCGCCCCCGGCTATGGCGTCCCACCGCAGGCACCCTATGTAACAAGCCCAATACAGTTTTCGAGGACCCTGACATGCGCGCCATCCCTACGGCATTCTTGAGTGCGATCCTGTTCGCGGCCACTCTCGGCCCGATCACCGGCGGCGCAGCGGCGGCGGACGAGATCGGCGAGGTTTCCACCGCGTTCAAGCTGCTGGGCGCCAATCACAAGATCGTTGTCGAGGCGTTCGACGACCCGGATGTGCCGGGCGTGTCCTGCTTCATCTCGCGCGCCAAGACCGGCGGCATATCCGGCTCGCTCGGTCTGGCCGAGGATACGTCGGATGCGTCCATCGCCTGCCGCCAGACCGGCCCGATCCCGGCTGCCGAGGTGCTGGTGATGCTGGAGGCAGGCGAGCAGGTGTTCCGCCAGCGCACGTCCATCCTGTTCAAGAAAATTCAGGTCGTGCGGTTCTACGACGAGGCCCGCAATACGCTGATCTATCTCAGCTATTCCGACAAGCTGGTGGATGGATCGCCGAAAAACTCAATCTCCGCCGTGGTGGCGATGCCGTGGCCGGAGGCGAAGCCGGAACAGGGCTGATCGCCTGCCTCTTGTGCCGTTCTGGCGGCGCGGATACCTGTTACGGACTGAACCTGAGGGAGTGACTTGCATGATCGGACGCCTGAACCACGTCGCCATCGCCGTGCCGGACCTTGACGCCGCCGCCGCACAATATGCGGGAACGCTGGGCGCGAAGGTCGGCGCACCGCAGGACGAGCCGGATCATGGCGTGACAGTGGTTTTTGTCGAGTTGCCGAACACCAAGATTGAATTCCTGTATCCGCTGGGGGAGAACAGCCCGATTGCCGGTTTCCTTGAAAAGAACCCGGCAGGCGGCATTCATCACATCTGTTACGAGGTCGATGACATCATTGCCGCCCGTGACCGGCTGAAGGCGGACGGGATGCGCGTGCTCGGCACCGGCGAGCCGAAGATCGGCGCGCATGGCAAACCTGTCCTGTTCCTGCACCCCAAGGATTTTCAGGGCACACTGGTCGAGTTGGAGCAGGTCTGATGGGCATCACCGGCGGGATCGTTCTTTATGCCGTGTTCTGGTTCATGTCGCTGTTCATGATCCTGCCCCTGTTCATCCGCAATCAGGAGGAGGCGGGGGAGGTCGTGCCCGGCACGTCCGCCGGTGCGCCGGATGAACCCCTGATGAAAAAGAAACTGATCTGGACGACCATCGCCGCCACCATCATCTGGGTGATCGCCTTTGTCGTGATCGAAAGTCAGGTCATCACCGTCGCCGATATCGCGTCGGTATTCGGGCGGCCCGAATAGGCCGCTCACGAAAGCGTGATATTGAAATGCGGGGAACCTGAGGCACCTTGTTCGTCAGGTTCGCATCCTGCGGCCCTTCGAAAAGGAGACTGAGATGAAAGCATTGACGATCACCGCAGCCCTCATCGCAACGCTCGCCTTTGCAAGCACCGCTTCGGCTGGCTGCATGGGCAATTCCGAAAAGTCAGCAGAAGCACCGACCGTTCAGCCCTCGGCCGGTTCCTGATCCAGCCACGACGCGGAGCGTTCAGGCGCTCCGCGATTTTACCGTGCCCATCTTGCGGTGGTATAGGTGCACGAAGGCCGCGACCCCGATCAGGGGCGCGATGATGTTCAGGATCGGCACCGACAGCGGTATGGCGATCAGAATTCCGGCGAACCACACAGCCAGAAAATGCTTGCGCCGCAGCGCCTTGGCAGATTCCTGATCCATCCGGCGCATGGCGACGACCTCGAAATATTCGCGGCCCAGAAGATACCCGTTCACCATCCAGAACACGATCGGCGCAAAGGCCGTCGCGACAAGGTAGACGATCAGCGCAAGCACGTTCGCACCGATCAGCACCATCGCAAATTCGAGCCCTTGGGTGATGATCTCACCCCATCCCTGCCGCCGTGGCTCCGGCAGATGCGGATAATGCCGCTGCTCCACCGCATCTGCGATCTCGTCTAAAAATAGTCCGACAAACAGCGCCGCGACAGGGAACATCAGAACCGTCGACAGCAACAGGATCAGCCCGTAGGACGCGCTGGTCGCCAGTTCGTCGAGGAAGGCGACCTCATACCCGATCAGCGGAATGGTAAAGCTGAGCGATGGGATGAAACCGATCAGATAGATCGTCAACGCGACGAGTGCCGCCAGAAGAAGGGCGGTCAGCCCAACCGATTTCACCAGAACGCCGATGAACCGGCGGTCGAAAATCTGCGTCAGCGCCCTTGTGATGTCGTTCAGCATTTCAGCGGTCGATCCAGCTTGTGATCGCCGCAAGATCGGGGCGCGGACGGTCCGCTGGGGTGACTGTCTCGCCGCCGATATGGATGAACCCGGCCAATGTTTCAGCGGCGGAAAGCCCGAGCTCCGTTTCGAGGAATGCGCGGGATTCCGAGGCCCAGCCCGTCAGCCAGTTCGCGCCCCAGCCCATCGCCAGCGCGGCATTCAACAGCGCGAGGCAGGCACCACCGACCGCCAGATTCTGTTCCCATTCGGGCACCTTGTCCGATGGTTTCGGGCTGGCGACGACCGCGATGATCAGGCCGCCATGACGGAACGATCCCGCCTGTTTTTCAATCTTTTCAGGGGCTTCACCAGCCGTGTTCATCAGTGCAGACACAGCGTCGTGCAGCCTGTCTTGCGCATCGGCACGGATCACGATGAACCGGAACGGCTCCAGCTTGCCATGATCTGGCGTCCGGGCGGCGGCGGTCAGCAGCGTTGCGATGGCGGCATCGTCGGGGGCGGTCTTGTCCAGCGTCTTGGCCGGTCGCGACCGGCGCGTCAGAAGAAAATCGAGCGCAGCGTGGTTTGGGGTCGGCATGGTCATCCTGTCCTTCAAAGCCCCCTGCATGTCGTCTCCGGGTCGGCTCCTGTCAAGGCATCAGCATTTTGGGCTGCCCGATCAGGCGATGAAATCCGGTCGCGAACCCATGTCGAGGCCGGGGAAGATCATGCTTTCCACGGCGCGCCGATCCACGCCGTAAAGCGCGGCCATTGCCCATGCCGGATAGGTGCGCACATCCCGCGTCGGCATCAGGTCGCGGCCTTCATAAAGGTCGGCGGGCTTCAGCCCTGGCCAGTCGCCATAGACCTTGCCGCCGCGCAATGCGCCGCCCGCGAGAATCGCCGCGCCGCCGGTGCCGTGGTCTGTGCCCCGATTGCCATTCTCGTGCGCCGTCCGCCCGAATTCGGTCATCGCGATCACCATCGTCTGGCCCCAGTGCGACCCGAGGTCGGTTTTCAGTGTGGCCAGCGCAAGCGCAAGATCCGCCAGCGGGCGGTTCAGTGCGCCCTTTTGGTTGGCATGTGTGTCCCAGCCCCCGATGGAGAAGGCCGCGATCCGTGCCTCCGCCTTCAATCGTAACGCGGCATAGGCTGCGATGGCGCCGGTGGCATTCGGCTGCGGCGGCCCTGCCTTTGCGTCGGTCAGGAACCCGGCTGTCGCCGCCGCCTCGGCAAATAGCGGGTCTTTCGCATAGATCATCTGCAACAGGGCACGTTCATCGTTTTCCAGCACCAGACGGCTGCCGGGTGACCAGCTTTGCGCCGGATTGGGACCGTTCAGCAGCAGCATGTGATCGCGCCCGACGGCAATGGCAGACTGCGCCTCGGTCACGCCGAGATGGGGCAGGGCGCGGTTCAGCCAGCCATTGTCCGCCCCGCCGGGCGCGATTTGCCCAGTCTCCAGAATGTCCTGTCCGTCGAAATGGCTCCGCTTGCCGCGATAGGGGGTGGAAACTGCCTGAACGATGGCCAGTTCGCCGCCCTGCCACATCGGATGCAGCGCCTGAAGGCGCGCATCCATGCCGAACCGTCCATCGAGGTCGATCAGCCCCGCGTCTGGCGTCATCCCGATCGTTGGTCGCAGCCGGGCGAGATCGCGGTCGCCATAGGGCGCGAACACGCCGATCCCGTCCATCGCGCCGCGCAGAATGATGACCACCAACCGGTTTTCGCCCGGTGCCGCCGCCACCGATACCGGCGTCAGCAGCGGCGATGCCGCCGCCGAGCAGGCGACGCCCAGCGAGCCGAGCAGAAACCCCCGGCGGTTGATCCCGCCCGTCTGCATGTCGTGATCGTCTGTGCCGGTCATGATCTGATCCTCAGCGGCGGTTGAATTTGGGCGAGGCGAGCACGAGCGCGATCCCCTCCCACCGTTCGGCGGCGCGGGTGGCGGCGAACAGTGTCTCTTCGGTGATATGGTCCGTGAGGGCGGTCTCGACAAAATCGCGCGGGTCGATGCGGTTTTCGACGGCTCGCGCGATATTCGACGCCCACGAGATCCGCTCCGTCAGGCCCTGCGGCGTGATCCAGGCATCGGGTGCCTCGGGCCAGCCTTGCGGGCCGGGCGGGGTATAGGGCATCTGGTTCATCCTGCGCAGCGCGCGAAAGGCTGATCGGCCCTTGTTTTCGTCACCGCCGAAATCGGCCATATCGGCGGCGGTCGGGCCGGTGGCCCTGATCGACGAGACAACAAAATCGAAGGGTTGTTTCACCTTCTGACCAAAACTCGCCCAACTGTCCGGGTGATCCAGCAGAGCGGCATAGACGGTTGGCAGATCACCATCGCTGCGGATGAACGCCGCCTCCATCGCCCCGATCAGCGATGCGGACGGATCGTCGGAGGTGAAGTGCCGCGCCAGTTTTTCGGCAATATGCCGGGCGGTCGCGGGGTGGACGGCCAGATCGTCCAGCGCGCGATAGATGTCGTCGATCCGGGGTTCCTGCCCGCCATAGGACACGCCCAGAACCTCCTCCGCCCCCGGCTCCGCCCGCCGGGGCGTGAACATCATCGCGCCGGTGTCCGGCTCGTATGTCAGGCCAGTCAGCAGTTCGGCAAATTGCCGGACATCGTTCTGAGTATAGGTGGCGCTTACGCCAAGCGTGTGAAGCTCGATGATTTCCCGCGCCAGATTTTCGTTCAACCCGACCTCGCGCCTGCGCCCGACCACCGAATTCGGCCCGACAGAATTGGTCTGGTTCAGAAAGTCCAGCATCGAGGGATGCGTCGATGCCGCCCGCAACATGTCGCTGAACCGCCCGGCAATGTGGGGGCGGATCGTATCCGCCTCGAACCTGCCGATCATGCTGCGGGCCTTCAGTGCAGCCCCGGTCACGGCGAAATGATCGCCCCAGAACCATGCCAGACGTTCATAGAACCCATAGGGGGATCGAACCGGGGTGAAGATGCGGCGGTTGAGGTCGGCCCTGAACATCGCCTGAATTTCGCGGTTCGCGGTGCGCATCTTCGGTTTCAGATCATTGTTGCGGTTTCGCGCCCTCAGGTCGAAGAACGTCTGGAACATCCGCGCGCGCACGGCCATCGGCGGCCCGCCAAGGTCCGGCGCAAAGGCCGCACCCGGTGCAAGGCTCCGCATCAGGTCATCCGCGTCGCGCGGCGGCACCTGATCGGGATGAAAACCATAGCCGAAGCGTATGGCCGCGATGGTCTGTGCCGATGGCCCCAAGGGCACCCTCCTGAACTGCCTGTTTCTGTCACACGAACAGATACGCAGATTCCGGTGGCAAGATCAGGGCAATTATTCCTTCGGGATGACCCGCAGCCCCAATTCGCGCATCTGCTCGTTGGTCGGGGCCGCCGGAGCCCCCATCATCAGGTCTTCGGCGCGCTGGTTCATCGGGAACATGATGACCTCGCGGATATTCTCCGCATCGGCCAGCAGCATCACCATGCGGTCGATCCCCGGCGCAATGCCACCATGCGGCGGCGCGCCAAAGCGGAACGCATCCAGCATACCGCCGAAATGGCTGTCGACGAAGGCCTTGTCATGGCCGACCTTTTCAAAGGCGGCATACATGATATCCGGTTTGTGGTTCCGGATCGCCCCCGATGACAGTTCCACCCCGTTGCAGACGATGTCGTATTGATAGCCGAGCACATCGAGCGGGTCCTGGGCATTCAGCGCCTCAAGCCCGCCCTGCGGCATGGAGAACGGGTTATGGCTGAAATCCAGCTTGCCGGTATCCGGGTCGGCCTCATACATCGGGAAATCGACGATCCAGCAGAAATCGAACCGGTCGGTCGCGGTCAGGCCCAGTTCGCGCCCGATCTCGTTGCGCGCCTTGCCCGCGATATCGACGAACTTGCGCGGCTCCCCGGCAAGGAAGAACGCGGCGTCGCCTGCCTCGAGGCCAAGTTGTTTGCGGATCGCTTCGGTTCGCTCTGGGCCGATATTCTTAGCCAAGGGGCCAGCGCCTGCAATGTAGTTCAGGGGCCGAGCCTTCTTGGGATCAATCAACTCAAGTTCTTTCTGGCCAATCTGAGACTTCGTAACCAGCCAGATCGGATCGTTGCCCTCAACATCAATCTCGTCGGGGAAGGCCTCTTCACGCCAGAAGATATACCCCATGCCCGGCAGGCCCTGCGCCTGCGCCCATGAATTCATCCGGTCGCAGAATTTGCGGCTGCCGCCCGTCGGGGCGGGAATGGCGCGGACCTCTTTGCCGGGCTGTTCCAGCATCGAGGCGAAGATCTTGAAGCCTGATCCGGCGAAATGTTCGCTGACCACCTGCATTTCGATCGGGTTGCGCAGGTCCGGCTTGTCGGACCCGTATTTCAGCATCGACTCGCGATAGGGGATGCGGGGAAATTCCGGCGTCACCGGGCGGCCACCGCCGAATTCCTCGAACACGCCGCGCATCAGCGGCTCGATGGCCTGAAACACGTCCTCCTGCTCGACAAAGCTCATTTCGAGGTCGAGCTGATAGAATTCGCCCGGCGAGCGGTCGGCGCGCGGGTCCTCGTCGCGGAAACAGGGCGCGATCTGGAAATAGCGGTCAAAGCCCGCCACCATGATCAACTGCTTGAACTGCTGCGGCGCCTGCGGCAGCGCATAGAACTTGCCGGGGTGCAGACGGGATGGCACCAGAAAGTCGCGCGCGCCTTCGGGGCTGGATGCGGTCAGGATCGGCGTCTGGAATTCCATGAACCCCAGATCGGTCATGCGGCGGCGGATCGACGAGATCACCTTGGATCGCAACACGATGTTGTTGTGCAGGCTTTCGCGGCGCAGGTCGAGGAAACGGTATTTCAACCGCGTCTCCTCGGGGTAGTCGACATCGCCGAACACCGGCAGCGGCAATTCATCTGCTGCGCCCAGCACCTCCACCGCGCGGATGAACACCTCCACATCACCGGTTGGGATCTTGGGGTTCACAAGCTGCGGATCGCGGGCCTTCACCTCGCCATCAATCCGGATCACCCATTCGGACCGGACCTTTTCAATGTCCTTGAAGGCCGGGCTGTCAGGGTCGGCCAGCACCTGCGTCATGCCGTAATGGTCGCGCAGGTCGATGAACAGGATGCCGCCATGATCGCGCACCCGGTGGACCCAGCCAGACAGGCGAACGGTCTGGCCGACATCGGTGGCGCGAAGCTGCGCGCAATTATGGCTGCGATAGGCGTGCATTGGGAAAAACCCCTCGGAAAAACAACGGCGCAGCCGGGCCGCGCGATGGCCCGGATACACAACGCGAGGCCCCTTATGTCAAGGTGTGGTGCCGATGGCCCCGTGATAGAAATAGACGCCAAGACCGACGGTAAAGATGATTTGCCCCGCGACCGCATGCAGCACCCAGGGCAGGCCGACCGCGCGGTGCCGCAGATAGGCCCAGCCCATGATCGCGCCGCCGAAACCGGTCATGGTGATCGTCACCCAATTGCCAAAGAACAGATGCCCGAACCCGAACGCGACGCCATTTGCGATGATCGCGGTGGCGGCATTTGGAAACAGCGCGCCGTAACGTTCGAAGAACAGCGACCGATAGATGATCTCCTGCGGCAGGGCCGAAAAGATCGGGTAAAGCAGAACGACCATGATCCACAATTCGGGCCGGTTCAGTGGAAATTCCAGAAACCGGTGCGGCGCGAGGGTGAAAACCACGGCAAGGCAGGTCGCCGTGGTCGCCAGCGTATAGATCAGGATGATCCGCCATTCGCCAAACACCGGCCCGCGCGTTAATGCCGACCACTGCCAGCCGGGCGTGATGTGGAGCAGGACGCAGGACAAGACCGCGAAGCCTGTGACCACCGGTAGAAGCGGATAAAGGCCGATGGTCATGGCCATCGCAATCGGCACGCCAATGAACAGGACCGTGAACTCCAGCCAGAGGCGGATCAGGCTGGAGGCGGGTGCCGCACCGGCGGTTGGGGAAGAATTCTGCATGGAGGGTGAGATAGAGAAAAGCCCGCACAAAGCAAGGCTTTGGCGGGCTTTGTCGTCGCAGATTCAGGCAGACGTCAGTTGGTCTCGGTCAGCGGCACGATGCGCAATTCGACCCGGCGGTTCTGGGCGCGCCCCTCTGCCGTGTCGTTCGATGCGATCGGCTGGGTTTCCCCCTGACCGAAGGCCACGACCCGGTCGCGGATCACGCCGCGGCCGATGAGGAATTCCGCGACGGATTCGGCGCGGCGCTGGCTCAGGTCCTGATTATAGGCGTCTGCGCCGGTGCTGTCGGTATGGCCGATCACATCGACGAGGCTGCTTTCATATTGCACAAGGGTCGATGCGACCTTGCTCAGGCTTTCGCGGAACTGCGGCTGAATGTCCGACCGGTCGACCGCAAAGGTGATGGACGACGGCAGGTTGACCAGCAATTCCTCGCCATTATTGGTGACGGTCGCGCCGGTGCCCTCGAGGTTCTTCTCAAGCTCGGCCTGCTGATTATCCAGATAGACGCCGACACCCGCGCCGGTAACAGCGCCGATGCCTGCACCGATCAGCGCGCCCTTGCGGCCACCACCAATCAACCCACCGACCACGGCACCGCCAACGGCACCGATGATCGCGCCGGCGCCGGTGTTCTGGCCGACGCCGCCGTTCTGCGCGCAGCCTGCGATCAGGCCCGCAGTGGTGATTGCGATGATACTTTGTTTCAGCATGGAATTCTCCTGTTACACCGCATCTCAACGCGCGGCATTGCTATTCGTTCCATGATACGGGGATGCGGCAGGATTACGGCGGTCCGGACGCAGGCAGCCATTCGGCAAAGATGCCGCAGGCGACCTCAGAAGATCAGAAGACCCGGTCCGATCAGCCAGATGCACAAGGATGCGACCCAGTGCAGGGCGACGTTCAGGATGAACTGCCCGGTGCGCAGGTAGGTCCAGCCAAGGACGAGGCCGACAACAAAACCGAAGCATGCGCCGGAGATGCTTTCAGAAATCATCAGATAGATCAGCGCGCTGGCACAGGCGCCGCAAATGATCGCCGATCGTTCGGATTGAAACAGGTATCCGAAACGGCGGAAAAACAGGGCGCGACAGACGATTTCAATGGGAAGCGCCGTCAGGAGCGGGAATGCCACAAGCATCAAGATCACATGGCCGGATGCGGAGAACAGCATACCCGGAAACAATGTCACGGTCACAAGAAACGACGCGGCCGCGAATCCCAAGGACACACCAACGAACAGGCGCCATTCTGAAAAGACATCCACTGGCAGCAGATCGCCCCAATGAAAACTGCGGGTCATGGAAAGCAGCAGGACCGAAAAGCCGAAGATCAGCGTTGTGATGACGGGGAGCGAGTTTACAGCATCCCCAAAGATGCCAAGCACCGGGAGAACGAAGAAAATGGCAAGAAACTCAACCCATCCAGATGCTTGCCGCCGAACGCCAAGCCGAGGTTTGCCCCATGCGAACAATCCGGAAGAAAGTGCACGCTTGCGAGGGAAAGCCTCTCGCAGCGCGAGTTCTTCGATACGCCCCTGATACATAGTCTTCTCTCCACAAACGCAATCCAGGGTCCCACAACCCCCCAGACTTTAGACTGGCCACCTCGCGTAACGCATCTTATGCAAGGTGCAGTCTGAAAATCCGGTGCACGCGCTTCAGGTTGTTACACTGTCCACCGTGTGATTTACAAAAGAAAAAAGCAAAATTAAGGTAGAAACTGTGCATAACGACACGACACACCGCCTGATAGTTGGCCAAGAATATCTCGATTCAGCTTGTGGTTTAATGGCGCAAGCGCCTTACGTGACCATAGACACCGAGTTCATGCGGGAGCGGACCTATTGGCCGCATCTTTGCCTCGTGCAACTGGCGATGCCGCTGGATGAATCGGGGACCGAAAATGCGGTTCTGATCGACCCGATGGTCGGTCTCGACCTTACACCGCTGTTCGACCTGATGAAAAACCGGTCGGTGCTGAAGGTGTTTCACGCAGCCCGTCAGGATATCGAAATATTCGTGAACCTCATGGGCGAGGTGCCCTCGCCGATATTCGACACGCAGGTGGCGGCGATGGTGTGCGGCTATGGCGATCAGGCCGGGTACGAAACACTGGTCAAGAGCATCGCCGGGCAAGCGCTCGACAAGTCATCCCGGTTCACCGATTGGGCGCGGCGACCATTGAGTGACAAGCAGTTGAAATATGCGGCGGGCGACGTGACCCATCTGCGTGTGATCTATGAATTTCTGACCAAGAAGCTGGCAGAATCCGGGCGTGAGAAATGGGTCGAATCCGAACTTTCGGTGCTGAACGCCCGCGAAACCTATGTGGTGGAGCCTGAGGAGGCGTGGAAACGGATCAAGACCCGATCGACCGACCCGAAATTCCTTGGTGTCGTGCGGGCGCTGGCGGAATGGCGCGAAAGAGAGGCGCAAGCGCGCGATGTGCCGCGCGGGCGGATCCTGAAGGACGATGTGATCCTCGAAGTGGCTGCGAGCCGGCCGACGACACGCGATGCCTTGCTTGCCTCCCGTTCGCTTCAACGCGAGGGGCGGAAGGCGGAAACCTGTGATGTGATCCTCGAACTGATCCGGGCCGGTGCCGAAGCGCCGGTGCGCCACGTGCCGGAGCGGGTGCACAGGTCACAAAAGCCGGGCGGGCAGGCCGTGGCGGAATTGTTACGCGTATTGCTGAAGGCGCGGGCGGATGATCTGGGCGTTGCGCAGCGGCTCATCGCCTCCGCTTCCGATCTCGAGGACCTCGCGCATTCGGATGACGAAACGATGCCGGTTCTGACCGGATGGCGGCGAGAGGTTTTCGGAGAGGATGCGCTTCGCCTCAAGCGCGGCGAAATTGCCCTTGCGGTCGGGCGCAAGGGCGTTCGGGCCGTCGAAGTGTGACGACGGCCGTCCTCGCCTTGGTCAGAACCGCCCTTCGACCGAATCGCGTGCAGACCAGATCCGCACGCCGCGTGCCGACCGGAGCATGATCGGCGTCAGTTCCGCATCCGCACGAATATACCGTGCGGTGATCGGCGCTGACGTCCCTTGCTGCGGGTCTTCCGGGGGGCGGGCCACGAAATCATACTCGTAAAATCCGTCCGGGCCCAATTCGCCACCATAGCGGATCCGCAATTCAGGCTGGTAATAGCCGAGGCCCGGCGCAATCCCGATGACGGACAGCATGTAGCCATCGAACAGGCGCCCAAGCTCAAGGTTCTCGATCCGCTGAACCGCGACCTTGTCCGGCAATGCGGCTTCGGGGTTCACCACCGGCGCATCGTCCGTCAGGCCAAGATCGGGCAGATAGGAACATGCGGACATGGCCAAAAGGGTGACGACGCCAGCAAATACGGTCGATAGTCTCGGCATGGGTGCCCTCCTGCTCTTCTCACGCGGTAAATGGACACATTGGGCGGAAAAAGAAAAGGGGCAGTGCTGGACCTTGGGTGCCGCGATGGATATCTGCGATGGCACAACGTCTACGTGCAGGAGGCCACCGGATGAGCGCCGAGACTTTCGAAGAGGTGACGGAAACCTTTGCTTTCCTCGATGATTGGGAAGATCGGTATCGCTATGTCATCGACCTCGGCAAGGCGATGCCGCCGATGGATGACAACCTCAAATCGCCGCTGACAAAGGTCGATGGCTGCGCCAGTCAGGTCTGGATCGCGCCCCGTCTGGAAGGGGAGGGTGCCGAACAGCGCCTGCATTTCAGCGGCGACAGCGATGCCATGATTGTCAAGGGCTTGATCGCCGTTCTTCATCTGATGCTTTCAGGCGAAAAGCCTGCGGATATCGTGAATCGCGATATCCCTGGTGCCTTGCGCGACCTCGGGCTGGATCAGCACCTGTCTGCCCAACGATCCAACGGATTGCGGGCGATGGTCACCCGGATCACCGACATCGCGCGCGCCGCTGGATAGCGGATAAAGCGGGGGCGCGGCCATCAATGCCGCGCCCCGCCAAGAGATTTCAGGGATCAGGCGAGAAGCCAGGCCCTGATGACCTGAGACACCCGCGTCTGGATGCGGATTTTCTGACCCTGTCCAGCCTGTTCCGCCAGAATGGCCTGCGATCCGCTGAAGGCCCGGAAATCGGCATTCACGTCGGCTTCCGTTGCCAGTATTTCGCCGCTTGCCGCGTCGATCACCTCGATGTCGAAGCGGATTTCGTGCACGCCGAGCTGGATATTCGTTGCCCGCGCCTTTGGCGTCATGGCATGGAACTGGTCGATATTGATCCTCATCACAACCGGCCGTGTCCCGATCATGGCATCAATCGCCCCGGCGCGAACGGCGTCGGCAAGCAGCGTGGCAACCTGAGCCTTCCGATCACCCGGAGGATCGCCATACCAAACCAGCATATCAGCCGGCGGATACCGCACGTTTCCATCGGTCGAGACCGCCATGCCGTCCGGAATCTGAACGATCACATCGCTGAGCGACCATGACGCGACATCGGCGTTGCTTGCCCCTGACCCCTTCGAGAAATCGGTTCCCGAAATCAGCGGCGCCACACAACCACCGAGCAAGAGGGCAGCGCCGAGCATCATGCCCGCAGCCCATCTATGGTTAGACATTACTATTCTCCCGTTAGCGAATCCCACAACCGCTGGTCCGCTTTATAAAGTTCCCGAAAGCCTAATTAAAGGTGGAAAGCATGAATTCACGGCGTGGGCTGTTTCATCGCTATTCTTGTTCTGTATTTTCCTGGCACCAACTTGCGGTTTCGCGCCGCCTTGGTGTCTGGCCGCGTCCCGTCTCTGAGCGACAGAGTCGCCGACAAACGTTCGTGTGCAAACCCTCACGATCCATGCGCAGACTCACTTGACCCGCTTCACCTTCTGGCAGACGGTTCGGCCAGAGAAATGCGGCATCATGATGACCGCGCAACACAGGGGAGGCCGAAGGGGTCATGGCGATCAATCTCAGCGATTTCATGGATTGGGTGGTAGCACGCAATCCGGCAGAAGAAGTTTTCCATCAGGCGGTGCACGAAGTTGCGGAAACCGTCATTCCGTTCATCAACAACAATCCGGTCTACGAAAAGATCAAGGTGCTGGAGCGGATGGCAGAGCCTGACCGCACCATCTCGTTCCGGGTGTCATGGGCTGATGACAATGGTGAGGTTCAGGTGAATCGCGGCTACCGCGTTCAGTTCAACAACTCCATCGGGCCCTACAAGGGCGGCATCCGCTTTCACCCGTCGGTGAACCAGGGCGTCCTGAAATTCCTCGGCTTCGAGCAGACCTTCAAGAACTCGCTCACCGGCCTGCCAATGGGCGGCGGCAAGGGTGGCGCGGATTTCGATCCCAAGGGCAAATCGCAGCATGAAATCATGCGCTTCTGCCAATCCTTCATGACGGAACTTTATCGTCATATCGGCGCGAATATCGACGTTCCCGCCGGTGATATCGGGGTCGGTGGCCGCGAGATCGGCTATATGTTCGGGCAGTACAAGCGCCTGACGAACTCGTTCGAAGGTGTGCTGACGGGCAAGGGCATGGAATATGGCGGGTCGCTGATGCGGCCGGAGGCAACCGGTTACGGCGCGGTCTACTTCCTTGAAAACATGTTGCACCACAAGGGCGACGAGATCGACGGCAAGACCGCCGTCATCTCCGGTTCCGGCAACGTGGCGACCCACGCGGCAGAAAAGATCCTGCATCGGGGCGGCAAGCCGCTGACCATGTCCGACAGTGCCGGTTTCATCCACCAGCCGGGCGGGTTCAGTCAGGAACAGATCAACTGGATCAAGGAACACAAGAAACAGCGCGGCGCACGGATTTCGGCCTATGTGGACGAATTCGGCGGCGAGGCCTCTTACCACGAGGGCAAGCGCCCCTGGGGTGTGGCCTGCGATCTGGCGATGCCCTGCGCGACCCAGAACGAGCTGAACGGCGCAGAGGCCGCAACGCTGGTGAAGAACGGCTGCATGGCCGTATCCGAAGGCGCGAACATGCCCTGCGACATGGAGGCGATCGGCGCCTTCGCTTCGGCCAAGATCCTTTATGCGCCGGGCAAGGCATCCAACGCGGGTGGTGTCGGCATGTCGGGTCTGGAAATGAGCCAGAACTCCGCCCGCCTGCACCGCACCGAGGATGACCTCCGCGCCGCGCTGAAAAAGATCATGAGCGACATTCACGAGGCCTGCGTATCCCAGGGGACGCAGAGCGACGGCCATGTCGATTATGTGAAGGGCGCGAACATCGCGGGCTTCAAGAAGGTCGCCGACGCGATGCTGGCCTTCGGCGTCGTCTGATCCCACCTGACGTGATGAAGGGGCCGCAGCGCAAACTGCGGCCCCTTTTTCGTATCCGCCGGTCCCAAACTCTGGTTTGTAATCCCGGCCCGTGGTCAGTATCAGGACCGTGACACGCTGAAACAATCGGACATGACATGACGAACTTGCTGCAAGAGATGTTGGCGACACGCCCCTGGATTCTGGCCGACGGCGCAACGGGGACCAACCTGTTCGCGATGGGGCTGGAGGCGGGCGAAGCGCCCGAGATGTGGAATGTGGAGCAGCCGGAAAAGATCACCGCGCTTTACCAAGGGTTCATCGACGCCGGATCGGACCTGATCCTGACCAATTCCTTCGGCGGCACGCGCGCCCGTCTTAAACTGCACAAGGCAGAGGGGCGGGTGCACGAATTGAACCGGATCGCCGCGTCGCTGGCGCGGGATGCCGCCGACAAGGCCGGCCGTCCGGTGATCGTCGCCGGGTCGATGGGGCCGACGGGCGAATTGCTGGTGCCGGTCGGGCCGCTGACCCATGACGAAGCGGTGGAGATGTTCGAGGAACAGGCGCGCGGTCTGGTCGATGGTGGTGTCGATGTCCTCTGGGCGGAGACGATTTCTTCGGCGGAGGAAATGCAGGCCGCCGCCGAAGCCGCCGCGCGGGTGAACATGCCGTTCTGCGGCACGATGAGCTTTGATACCGCCGGGCGCACGATGATGGGCGTCACCTCGTCCGCCTATGCCGCGCTTGCCGCGACCCTTGCCACCACGCCGCTGGCGCTGGGGGCGAATTGCGGCACGGGCGCATCCGATCTGCTGCGCACCGTTCTCGGCATAACCGAGGCCGCGCCGGATTCGGTCGTGATCGCGAAGGCCAATGCGGGCATTCCCTATTACGAGAACGGCCATATCCACTATACTGGCACGCCGGAACTGATGGCCGATTATGCGCTGCTCGCCCGCGATTCGGGCGCGCGGATCATCGGTGGCTGCTGCGGGTCGAAACCCGAGCACATCCGCGCCATGCGCGCGGCGCTGGAGGCAAACCCTGCCGCCGGGCCGCGCCCCGATCTGGAAACCATTGTGGCGAAACTCGGTGCCTTCACGTCCGCCGATGATGGCACATCCGGCGAGGCCGCGCCGAAGCGGGAACGGCGGCGGCGGCGCGATTGATCGCAACTGCGCCGCCGAGGTCGCAATAATGCGCTCTTCTGTCGCCATTCGCGCGGCGGTTTCGCGCGTGCGGCATCACTAACATGAGATAGGATTCCGATGGGAGGTTCTCCCATAATGCAGAGGGAAGTGGTCAATGGCCGACGAAGATGACGACATCGTCCTGAGCGATTTGAGTGACGACGAGCTTGTCCAGCAGGTTCATGACGACCTCTATGACGGCCTGAAAGAAGAGATCGAGGAAGCTGTCCACATCTTCCTCGAACGCGGCTGGTCGCCCTATGACATCCTCACCAAGGCGTTGGTGGAGGGGATGCGGATCGTCGGCATCGACTTCCGCGACGGCATCCTGTTCGTGCCCGAGGTGTTGCTGGCCGCGAACGCGATGAAGGGTGGTATGTTCATCCTGAAGCCGTTGCTGATCGAGACCGGCGCGCCAAGGCTTGGCCGCATGGTCATTGGCACGGTGAAGGGCGATATCCACGATATCGGCAAGAACCTTGTGGCGATGATGATGGAGGGGGCCGGATTCGAGGTCACCGACCTCGGCATCAACAACCCGGTGGAAAATTACATTGCGGCGCTGGAACGTGAAAAGCCCGACATCCTCGGCATGTCCGCGCTGCTGACGACAACCATGCCGTACATGAAGGTCGTGATCGACACGCTGGTCGAAAAGGGCATGCGAGACGATTTCATCGTGCTGGTCGGTGGCGCACCGCTGAACGAAGAATTCGCCAAGGCGATCGGCGCCGATTCCTATTGCCGCGATGCCGCGGTCGCCGTGGAAACGGCGAAGGACCTGATTGCACGCAAGCACAACCAGATGAATGCGTGATGGGACAGGTCACTGATCGTGACCTGACCGAGACCGGGCTGGATCGGGCCAGTGGCGGCGGGGCGGGGCGTGTCCTGCTGATCGCCTGCGGCGCACTGGCACGCGAGATCCTCGCCCTGACCGACATGAACGGCTGGGATCACCTCGATCTGACCTGCCTGCCTGCAAAGCTTCACCTTTTCCCGGATCGGATCCCGGAGGCGGTGCGCGGTGCGATCCACGCGGGGCGCGACAAGGGCTATGGCGAGGTGTTCGTCGTCTATGCCGATTGCGGCACCGGCGGCATGCTGGACAAGGTCTGCGCCGAGGAAGGCGTAGAGCGGGTCGCAGGCCCGCATTGCTATTCCTTCTTTGATGGCAATGACCGGTTCGAGGCGCGCGGCGATGCGGAAATGCGGGCCTTCTACCTGACCGATTTTCTGGTCAAGCAGTTCGATGCCTTTGTCTGGCGGCCGATGGGCCTCGACCGGCATCCGCAGCTTCGCGACATGCTGTTCGGCAATTACGAAAGCCTGATCTATCTGGCGCAGGTCGATGATCCGGCGCTGGATGCGAAAGCCGAGGACGCCGCGCGGCGACTCGGGTTGCGGTATGAACGGCGGTTCACCGGTTATGGCGATCTCGCGCCCGCATTGGCGCAGGCGGCCTCAGCCGTCTGACGGGTCTTCCTGAAGATCGTTCTTGATGAGGCGCAGATGGGCCTTGCGGGTGGGCGCGCGGCCATCGCCCCCATGCCCGGCAGGCTTGCCGCCCGCGATGGCGGTCAGAGGCGGGGTAGCGCGACCGAACGGCTGCGCCGCCTCGGCGAATCCCGGCAGTGCAGTGGTTGCGTGACGCTGCGCGCCTGATCCCTCGTCCAGTTCGATGATCCGCGTGCCGCGCAGAGCACAACGGCGCGGTATGGCGCTGATCGGCCCATCACCGAAGATATGGACAGCGCCCAGAATCCGGTCGATCTGATCGAAATCGCTTTTCAAGGGTGCCATGAACAATTCCGCATCGGTCGTGCTGCCGTCCGGGGCCTCCAAAACGCAATGGCCGACCGCGACGCGCCCACCAAGCAAAACCGAGGATGCGAGGGCGGCGATCTTGCTCCGGTCCTCCTCGCGCATCAGCGAAGCGGCGCTCATCCCCCGCAATTCCACCCCGAAAATGTCGAACAGAGCGCTGCCCGACAGGCGGAATCGCAGGTTCGCCGCCCCGGTCCGTTCCAGAATGAAGGTGTTGGCGGCGAGGCTGCGCCCGACGCCTTCGGGCGTGAACTCGGCGCGATAGGGCGCAGGGCGTCCTGCCCGCAGGTGGAGCCAGTAACGATAAAGGCCGACACTACCCTCATGCCTCATTCCAAGACTGTCGGGGGTCATCTGTGTCATCCTGATCCGGCCTCGCCTCGGTTCGTCGCAAATATCGCTCATTTTGCTGCCTCTTTTTACAAGAATTCAACTGGTTATCAGCCAGCCCCCGTTTGGTTGGACGGGTTCTGGAAAATTTATTGCAATTACCCTGCCAACGGGTGCCCTTGGCGTCGGGCTGTGCGGTGGTAAGGTGCAGGACAGCAAGAGGGATGGTTCAAATGCGGTCAATGACAGGCTTCGCCACGGCGGAGGGGGGAATCGAAGGGCTGCGCTGGCGCTGGGAAGGCAAGAGCGTGAACGGACGCGGGCTCGACATGCGGTTTCGCCTGCCGGAAGCGTGGGAGGGGTTTGAACCCGCATTTCGCACCGTGGCAGCGGCGACAATCAAGCGCGGGAACCTCGCCTTTTCACTGCGCTATGAGGCGGAGGCCTTGGATGGCGCGCTGACCCTGAACCCCGATGCCTTGCGGGCGGCGATGGAGGCGGCGCGGCAGGCCGAGGACATCGCGGCGGCGGCGGGTGTGCATCTGGCCCCGGCAACCATCACCGATTTCCTTGCCCTGCGCGGTGTCACCGATGCCGGGGCAGGGGCGGCTTTCGGGGGGCCGGATTTTGAAGCCGAATCGAAGGCGAGCTTTCAGAGGCTGGTCGACGCGCTGGAACAGGCGCGGGCGGAAGAGGGCGCGCGCCTCTGCGATACGTTCCTGACCTTGGTGGCCGAAATCGAGGTGCTGAGCCTGCGCGCAGCGACCCTTTACGACGCGCAGCAGGACACCGCCCCGGCGCGGCTGGCGCAGAAGGTTGCGGCGCTGATCGGTGCCGGGGCTGATATCGCCCCCGACCGGCTGGCAATGGAATTGGCGTTGTTGGCGGTGAAGGCGGATATCCGCGAGGAACTCGACCGACTGACATCGCATATCGCTGCCGCCCGTGCGCTGTTGCGGGATGAGGGCCCGGTCGGGCGCAAGCTTGATTTCCTGACGCAGGAGTTTAACCGGGAGGTGAATACGCTCTGCTCCAAATCCGGGTCGCCCGAACTGACCGCCATCGGGCTAGCGTTGAAAGTGGCCATCGACCAGTTGCGCGAGCAGGCGCAGAATGTGGAATGAACATCATGCCCCAGAAACCGGCCCGTCATGGCTTGCTCTTCATCCTGTCATCCCCGTCAGGTGCCGGAAAATCGACCATATCGCGCAGCCTTCTGGCGCGTGACAGTGCGCTCGAATTCTCCATCTCCGCCACCACGCGGCCAAGGCGGGATGGCGAGGTTGACGGGCAGGATTACCATTTCCGCAGCCGCGAGGCGTTTCAGGCGATGGTCGAAGCCGGCGAGATGCTGGAACATGCAGAGGTGTTCGGCCATCTCTACGGCACCCCGCGCCGCCCGGTAGAGGCGGCGATCAGTGCCGGGCGCGATGTCATCTTCGATGTCGATTGGCAGGGCGCGCAGCAGATCGACAATTCGCCACTGCGCATGTCGGTCGTATCCGTCTTCATCCTGCCGCCGTCGATTGCGGAGCTGGAGGCGCGTCTGCGCGCGCGCGGAAAGGACAGCGACGCGGTCATCAAGGGCCGGATGGACAAATCGCGCGACGAGATCAGCCATTGGGGATCCTATGATTACGTGCTGATCAACGACGATATCGCCAACTGCACCGAAGAGGTTGCCGCGATCCTGAGGGCGGAACGTCTGCGGCGTGAACGGCGTCAGGGGCTGAACGATTTCGTTCACGCCCTCAATCGCGAATTTGAGGAGAGGACAAGATGAACGGTCTTTACGCGCTCGGCGCCCGTCAACCGGTTCTGCCGGAGGATGGCGATATCTGGATTGCGCCCGGCGCGCATGTGATGGGCCGTGTCATCCTCTCGCGCGGCGTATCCGTCTGGTTCAACGCCGTGATCCGGGGTGACAATGACCCGATCACCATCGGCGAGAACACCAATATCCAGGATGGGACGGTGATGCATTCCGACCCCGGCAGCCCGCTGACCATCGGTATGGGCTGCACCATTGGCCACAATGCGATCATTCACGGCTGCATCATCGGCGATAACAGCCTGATCGGGATGGGCGCGACGGTGCTGAACGGTGCGGTGATCGGGCGCGACTGTCTGGTTGGCGCGAATGCGCTGGTGACCGAGGGCAAGACCTTTCCCGACGGGTCGCTGATCGTCGGATCGCCCGCACGGGCGGTAAAACCGCTCACCCCGGCGGCGATCATGGGGCTGCGCGCCTCCGCCGCGCATTACCGGGAGAACATGATGCGGTTTCGGGCCGATCTGAAACCGATCGGCTGATTATCGCGGGGCGGCGGCGATCATCGCCTCCGCTTCGCGCCACTGCGGCACCTGCCCGACAGATGCCAGCAATTGCCACAGGATCGCATGATGCACCTCTGCCGGGGCGAGGTGTTTCAGTTCGGGCGCTTTGGTCAGAAGGGCGCGGAACCGTTCCGTCACGTGCAGCGTGCCGTTGCTGATCTGCCAGCCCAAACAGGCCTGCTCCCCCTCTGGGATAAGGCGCGCGTCCCCGCCACGCGGCAAGATGCCAACGACGCAGAGTGCCATCATCAGCAGGGTCTGCACGGATCGGTAGGGCAGAACGCGGTCCTCGGTATCGCCCCAGTCGAACACGACCTTCCGCCGCACGAAATAGGGGGCGGTGATGCGCGCCACCTCCTGCACTGAAACAGGGTCATCGGGCGGTCTGGTCCCGAAGGCGAGGCGCATGAATTGAAGCGAGGCGGAAGCCGTCTCAGCGCAGGTCGCGATCAGCGCCATTTCCTCCGTCGACGCCGCAGATGCACCCGGACCCGCCGAAAGATGCAGCAATTCCAGACCATTGCCGATGGCACCGATCGGGCTGATAAGGTCATGGCAGATCCGCGATGACACAAGCCCCGTCAGCAACATATCATCTGTCATAATGTCGCCGCAGCAAAAGGAAAGCCATCATGAGCGTGTTCGAGGTTGGCGCACTGGTCCGCAGCCGTTCGAACCCAGACTGGGGGCTGGGACAGGTGCAATCGAATGTGCGGGGGCGGATTACCGTGACTTTCGAACATGCTGGCAAGATCGTCCTCGCAGATGGGTTTGGTGAACTCGAACTGGTTTCGCCTGATTGGCAATAATTATTCCGACATACACGTTAAGATTGTGTAACCCTATGGCGCGCACTGTCGGCGGGTCAATGTTGCGTCGATCTTCATGGTCCCATAATGTCCGACGGAAAGCGGGTCACAGGATCGGCTTTTCATGCAGGAGCAGACACAGTGCGGATAGACGCGGGCCGGTTCACAGTCAGACTGGCGGAAACCGAGGAAGACGTGGCTGCGGCACAGCGTCTGCGCTATCGCGTGTTTGTCGAGGAAATGGGGGCGAAGCCCGCCCCCGGCGACGCCGAATTGCGGCGCGAGCGGGACAGGTTCGATCCGTTCTTCGACCACCTTCTGCTGATCGACAACGAAAACCACGCCGAAGATCCGCTTGACCGCGTCGCCGGTGTCTATCGCCTGTTGCGCGGTGATGTGGCTGCCCAGGGCTGTGGCTTTTATGGCGAGGCGGAATATGATCTGGCCAAGATCCGGCAGTACCCCCGCCCGACGGTGGAACTTGGCCGATCCTGCGTCGATATCCAGTATCGCGGCGGGGCGGCGATGCACCTGCTGTGGACCGGGCTTGGCCAATATGTCGCCGATCACGACATCGAAATCCTGTTCGGCGTCGCCAGTTTTCACGGCAATGATCCGGCCGCGCTCGCGTTGCCGCTGTCATATCTGCACCACAACCACCTCGCGCCAGAGGATTTGCGGGTGCGCACGCGCGATGAATTCTTCGTGCCGATGGATGTGATCCCGGTCGATCAGATCAAGCGGACCGAAGCGATGAAGCAGATTCCGGCGCTGATAAAGGCCTATATCCGCCTTGGTGGATTTGTCGGTGAGGGGGCCTATGTCGACCACGAGTTCAACACCGTCGATGTCTGCCTGCTGATGGATACCGCGCGCATGGTCGATCGCTATCGCACCTTCTATCAGCGGGAATCGCGCGGCGCGACGGACCGTATACTTGGCTGATCTGAGCAATGTCTGAAACCCTGACATGGAAGGCGGCGGAACCATCGCCCTTGCCCCCGGCGACACTGACGGAAAAGCTGCGCGGCGCGGTGCGCGTCGCATTGATCGTCATGCTGACCGCGCTGGCGCTGAGCATTTTCATCCTCGGGCGGGGCGCGAAGAACCTGTTCGGCGATGCTGTGTTCTTTCACTATCGCGTCGCGCGCTTTTGGTCCCGGCTGATGCTGGCGCTGGTCGGGGTGAAATTGCGGGTGCGCGGAACGCCGATCCGCAAGGGCGGTATCCTCGTCTCCAACCATGCCTCATGGATCGACATTCTGGCGCTGCGGTCGGTGACGCGCATCAACTTCGTATCGAAGGCGGAGGTGCGCAATTGGCCCGGCGTCGGCTTTGTCGCGACGATCTGCGAGACGGTGTTCATCGAGCGCAAGCGCACGGAGGCGAAGCGGCAGCAGCGGGATCTGCTGGAGCGGATCGAGCGGGACGAGTTGCTGTGCATCTTTGCCGAAGGCACCTCGACCGATGGCCTGCGGGTGCTGCCGTTCAAATCCGCCCTGATGTCGGTTCTGTTCATCGAGGGCGTGCATGAACACGCGCTGGTGCAGCCGGTCTCGCTGGTCTATCGCCCCAACCCCAAGCAGGATCTGCCGCGCAATTTCTATGGCTGGTGGGGCACGATGGCGTTCGAAGGGCACATCTGGGAGGTCGCGCAGCGGTCGCGCGGCGGCACCGTCGAGGTGGTCTTCCACGAGGCGATGCGCGCATCGGACTGGACCGACCGCAAGGCCCTGACCGCGAAATGCGAGGCGGATGTCTTCAGCGCCTTTCCACCGGAAATGCGGGCGGCGGGGGGTATGGATGCCTGACCGGCTGACTGCCATCGGCCTCGGTGCCCTGATCGCCGTCAGCGTCGTGGGCTGTGCGAACCTCATGCGGCAGGCAGGTCCTGCCGTCACCGTGACCGAAGCCTTCGACCGTCTGCCGCTGAGCACGCCATCGGGCAAGATGGCGATGTTGGCGGTCACCGCGCTTGAACAGGATGGCAAGGCGCGCGTCTGCGCGGCCTTTGGTCTCGAGGGTGCGCCGGACGCAAGCGCCGACTGGATCGCGGCGGTGCTGCGGGCCGCAAGCGTCTATATCAATGGTGAGTTGATCCAGACCGGCGTGCCCTTCGCCTCCATAACCGCAGACCAGTCCGATCTTATCGGGGCAGAGGCGAAATGCATGCTGAGCGCCACAAAGTGGAAGCCGGACTATACCGGCGTGAAGGCCCGCGTCGGGGTTGGCGAAATCAGGATTTGATCTGAAACCGCCTCGCTTGGGACCGGATCAACCGGAGGCCCTTAACCCAGCAGTGCCGCGAACGCAGCCGCGCCTTTCCCCGGCCCCCCCTCATGATCCCAGATCGCGGACCCCGCCGCGATGAAATCGGCATGGGTCGACAGTGCCTCCGCCAATGCCAGCGTCATGCCGCCTTCGGCGACGCTGGGGGTTTCGATCACCTCGGCCCACCATTCAAAGAGGTCGGCATCGGCAATCGTGCCATCGCCAAGCGCGGAGGCAGTGACCGGGCCAAGGCCGACATAATCCGCGCCCGCCTCGGCCAGCACCATGCCCTGATGCCGCGATGCCCCGGCAAAGGCACCGATGATTGCATCCTCGCCCAGATCGCGGCGGATATCCCTGACCGACAGGCGCGGGTTTTCCAGATGCACGCCATCGAGGCCGAGCGCGCGCACCATGCGGAAATGGTCGGTGATGACCAGCGCCACATCAAAGCTGTGGCACACCTCGCGCACCTGATCGGCGGCGCGGCGGATGTTATCTTCGTCGGTTGTCGCAAAACGGATGCGCACGCAGGCCACCGCCGTGGCATCCAACGCCGCCTTCAAAGCCTCCGCAAAGGGGGAGGGGCCGCTGAGCGGCGGTGTCAGCAGATAGAGCCGGGCGCCCTCATCCTGATGTGCGGCGTTCTGGGTGTCGGTCATGTCTGCCCTCCGGGCGTGCGGGGCATCGGGCGCCAATCGGGGGGCGCGAGTTCGAAGCCTTCAAAGGTAAAACCGGGGCTGACGGTGCAGCTCACCAGCGTGAAATGGCCCAGCGATGCGGCGGTTTGCCAGCACCCTTTCGGGACGATGATCTGCGGGCGCTGGCCCTGCATCAGTTCGGGGCCGAGGATGCGCGCCTCCGCATCATGCCCATCGGCGGACAGTGACAGCGCCAGCGGCGCGCCGGCATGCCAGTGCCAGATTTCGGTCGCATCCACCCGGTGCCAGTGCGAATACTGGTCGCCCTCCAACAGAAAGTAGATCGCGGTGCCGCTGGGACGCTCGCCCGCCGCAGCATCGGCGCGCCATGTCTCGGCATACCAGCCGCCTTCGGGGTGTGGCTTAAGACCCAGAAGAGTGATGATGTCGCGCGCGGTGGTCATGATGCGCCTTCATCGGCTGGCGGGCGCGTCATGTCCACATGGTCGATGCCGCCATCGTCATAAATTCCCGAGCAGCGCACGAAGCCGAGGCTGGCATAGAACGCCTCCGACTGGATCTGGGCATCAAGACTGACCGCGCGCCCAGGCGCGATGCGGTCGATATACGCCAGCGCTGCCTGCATCATCTCTCTGCCAAGCCCGCTGCCACGGTGATCGGCGTGCAATGCCACCCGGCCAATCCTGACCGCGCCGTCAGGTGCATCGAGGTTGCGGATACGCAGGGTTCCGCACAGTTTGCCCGTGTCGTGCAACATGCAATGCAGCGCATCCGGGTCCGCGCCGTCAATCTCCGGAAAGATGCTTTTCTGTTCCAGAACAAAGACATCAAAGCGCAGCTTGAGAATGTCATGGAGCATCCGCGCGGTCAGGTCGTGAAACGCCACGAAACGCAGATCGGCGGAAAGGGCATGGGGCGCTGGCGTCAAAATCGTCTCCTGTCGTCAGCGCAGCGGGCGTCAGCCCATCAGCTTTTCCATCACCGCGTCGGACATCTCGAAATTGACGGTGACGTTCTGCACGTCGTCGTCATCCTCAAGCGCGCCGATCAGCTTGAACAGCGTCTCGCCATTGCTTTCGTCCACTTCGGTCAGGGTCTGCGGCTTCCAGACCAGCTTGACCGATTCCGCCTCGCCCAGCGTGGCCTCGAGCGCGTTCGACACTTCGGCAAGATCGGTGGCGGCGGTGTAGATCAGATGCCCGTCCGCGCCACTTTCCACGTCTTCCGCGCCGGCCTCGATCGCCGCCATCATCACGTCGTCTTCGCTGCCGACCTTGGCCAGATAGGTGATCTGGCCCTTGCGGTCGAACATGAAGCTGACGGAACCGGTTTCAGCAAGGTTGCCGCCGTTCTTGGTGAAGGTGGACCGGACATTGGATGCGGTGCGGTTCTTGTTGTCGGTCATCGCCTCGACGATCACCGCCACGCCGCCGGGGCCATAGCCCTCATATCGGATTTCATCATAATTTTCTGCGTCGCCGCCCTGCGATTTCTTGATCGCGCGTTCGATCACGTCCTTGGGGACAGACAGGCTTTTCGCCTCTTTCACCGCGAGGCGCAGGCGGGGGTTCTTGTCGGGGTCGGGGTCGCCCAATTTGGCGGCAACGGTGATTTCCTTTGCCAGCTTGGAAAACAATTTCGACCGCACGGCGTCCTGACGCCCCTTGCGATGCTGGATATTCGCCCATTTGGAATGGCCCGCCATGGGAACCCCTCGTGTCTCTGACTTCGTGTGCGCGGCTTATAGACCTGTCACAAAGGCCAGAAAAGGGGGATCAGCAAGGATGCGACAAGGCCTAGCCCGATATTCAGCGGCAGTCCGAGCCGCAGGAAGTCGGTGAACTTGTATCCACCGGGGGCATAGACCATCGTATTGGTCTGGTATCCGATGGGTGTCGCAAAGCTGAGCGATGCCGCGAGCATCACCGCCACGACGAAGGGGCGCGGATCGACGCCCATCGTCCCTGCCAGCGAAATGGCAATCGGCGTGACGACGATGGCGACGGCGGCATTCGACAAGATCTCCGTCATGAACGACGCGATCAGATAGACCAGCCACAGCGCGACCCACGGCGATACCATCAGCAACAACGGCGCGATGCCCGATACGATCAATTCCGTCGCGCCCGATGTCTGCAACGCCCGCCCGATGGCCAGCATCCCGAAGATCAGCGTCAGAAGCCGCCCGTCGATGACCGAAAACGCCTCGTCGGCGTCGATGCAGCGGGCGAGCAACACGACCGCGACGCCGATGATGGCCGCAGCGGTGATCGGCACGACGTTCAGCGCAGAAAGCCCGACGACCGCCGCCAGCACCAGCAGGACCACCGGCGCGCGATCGCGGCGATAGGACCGGGCGGAGGGTTCTTCGAGGTCGACCAGCTTCACATCCTCCGCAAGGCGGCGAATATCCTCGTGGTCCCCCTCCAGCAGCAGCGTGTCGCCGACGCGGACCACCACATCGTCCAGCTTCTGCCCGACGCGCTGTTCGCGCCGGTGCACCGCCAGCGGATAGACGCCATATCGGCGGCGCAGGCGCAAACGGCCCAGCGATTTGCCGACCAGCGTGCAATCAGGGCCGATCAGCGCCTCCACCGTCACCGTCTCGGTCGAAGCAATCTCGTCCACCATCGCGATCTGGCGGGATTCGCGGAGCGTCAGCAATTCATCGACGCCGGTGCGGATCACGACGATATCGCCTGCCTCGAAGGTAACGGTCGAGAAATTACGCCGCAGCGAGGCATCGCCCCGCAGCACGTCGACCACTCGCATCCCGTCACGGCGGAACAGTTCATATTCCAGCGGCTTTTCGCCGATCATCGGCGAGCCTTCGACGACGGCGACCTGCGTCATGAATTTTGGCGCATGTTTCTGCGCCAGAAACCCCATCAACGCCTCACGCTCCGGCAGGAAGCGGGGGGCGGCCAGGGCGATGAAGGCCATGCCGATGACCGCGAGGATCACCGCGAGAGGGGTGATTTCGAACAGGGTGAACGCCGCCAGCCCCTCCGCCTGTGCGACCCCATCGACCAACAGATTGGTCGATGTGCCGATCAGGGTGCAGACACCGCCAAGGATCGCGAGGTATGACAGTGGGATCAGCACCTTGGACGGCGACGCGCCAAGCCGTGCACCGATCTGCGTTACCACCGGGATCAGGATCAGCACGACAGGCGTGTTGTTCATGAATGCTGATGCAAACACGATGAACACCGCCATCATGCCGAGTGTCATCACCGGGCGCTGTTCGGCAGCCGCGCTGATGAGGCTGGTGGCAGCCCCCAGCGCCCCGGTCCGCACCAGCGCCCCGGATATGATGAACATCGCCGCGATGGCGATCGGGGCAGGGTTGGCCACCGCCTGCATCACATCGCTGACCGACAGGATGCCGGTGGCGAGCAGGACGGCGCATCCGGCAATCGCGACAGTCTCGGTCGAATACCATTCTGCAACGAACAGCGCGAACATCACGGCCACCACCAAAAGGGTGAACAGCGCAGGTATCATTTCGGGAGAGAAGACGGACACGCCGCGGGCGCTCCTTATCCTTGTGACTTCAGCACTTTATAGCGCAGCCTGAAGGCGAGTAAATGCCTCACTCTTGCATCACCGGCGACAGCTTGCCGCCGATCCGCAATGCCGAGACATGTTTGGCCAATCCGGTGCGGTCGTCCGTTTCGACATAAACGCCGGAAATCGTCGCCTCGCCTTCGCCAGGCGTGAACCGCCCCTGCGCCATCCCTGTGATAAACCGGCGCAGCGGTTCCGCCTTGTCCATGCCGATGACGGTATCATAGTCACCGCACATTCCCGCATCGGTCTGGTAGGCGGTCCCCTTGCCGAGGATCATAGCATCGCCGGTCGGCACATGGGTATGGGTGCCGACCACCAGACTGGCCTTTCCATCGAAATAGTGACCGATGGCCATTTTCTCGGACGTGGCTTCGGCGTGGATATCAATGATGACCGCATCCGCGCCGCCGCGCAGCGGGTGCTTGTTCAGCGCTGTCTCCAGCGCCGAAAACGGGTCGTCATAGGGTTTCGACATGAACACCCGTCCCAATGCCTGCGCCACCAGAACCCGCTTGCCGCGCGGGGCCTCGAACAAGCGCGCGCCCGCGCCTGGCGCGACCTTGGCGAAATTCAGGGGCCGCAGGATGCGGGGTTCCTGATCTATGTAGGTCAGCATTTCCTTCTGATCGAAGGCATGATCGCCCAGCGTCACGCAATCAGCCCCCGCCGCGAACAGGTCCTCGGCAATCTTCGGCGTGCAACCGAACCCGGCGGCACTGTTTTCGGCGTTGACCACCACGAAATCCAGCTTCAGCCGGGTGCGCAGACCGGGCAGCGCGTCGATTACGGCGGTGCGCCCGGCCCGGCCCATCAGATCGCCCAGAAACAACAGTCTCATTCACGAAACTCCACCAATTCAGTCTCGGTCACGAGCGCGTCGAGCCGTTGATCGGTCGGCTCGATCGGGACATTCGGCACCTCCTGCGCGGCGAAGGCAAATCCGATGGCGCGGGTCGGGCGTAATCCGCGCAGCCGCATCAGCGTGCGGTCATAGAAGCCGCCACCATAGCCGAGCCGCCAGCCGTGCCGATCCCAGCCGAGCAGGGGGGTGATGAGAATATCAGGCTCCAGCCAGTCACCCGCCGCCGGGATCGGCGCGCCGAACGCGCCCGGCACCATCGCGCAATCCGGTGCCCAGACGCGAAACTGCAACGGCTGTCCCGCCTCGACGATCACCGGCACACATAAGCGCGCACCGGCTTCATGCAGCGCGCGCATCGCGTCGGATGGGTCAAGTTCGGTGCGGATCGGACAATAGCCGGAAATGACGCGCCCCTCCGTCGCGTCAATCGCGGCAATCATCCGCGCAGTTGCCGCCGGAACGGCATCCGCGCGGGCTTTGAACGCGACCTTCCGGCGGGCGTAAAGCTCTGTGCGCAATGCGGCCTTGTCGCCGTCTCCGCTCACCTCAACGCGCCGCAGAACCGCTGGATACGCTCGCAGGCGTCGGTCAGTTCCTCGTCGGACGTGGCATAAGAGATGCGGAAACAGGGCGACGTGCCGAAGGCCGCGCCGAACACGACCGCGACGCCTTCACTGTCCAGCAATTCGGTGGCGAATTCCTCGTCATTGGTGATGACCTTGCCGGAAGGCGCGGTCTTGCCGATGCACCCGGCGATGGAGGGGTAGACATAGAATGCCCCCTCCGGCGTCGGGCACTTGATGCCGTTGGCCTGGTTGAGCATGGACACCACCAGATCGCGCCGCCGCTGGAAATGCGCAAGGCTCCACGGGATGTAATCCTGCGGCCCGTTCAGCGCCTCCACCGCCGCCCACTGGCTGACGGAGCAGGGGTTGGAGGTGGATTGCGACTGGACCTTGCCCATCGCCTTGATCAATGGTTCCGGCCCGCCGGCATATCCGATCCGCCAGCCGGTCATCGCATAGGCTTTCGAGACGCCATTACAGGTCAGCGTCCGGTCATAAAGCCGAGGCTCGATTTCCGCCGGGGTGGCGAAGGTGAACCCCTCATAGGCGATATGTTCATACATGTCGTCGGTCATGATCCAGACATGCGGGTGACGCATCAGAACATCGGTCAGCGCCTTCAACTCCTCCGCCGAATACCCCGCGCCGCTGGGATTGGACGGGGAGTTGAAGATCAGCCATTTGGTCTTGGGCGTGATCGCCGCCTCCAATTGCGCGGGCGTGATCTTGAAGGCCGTCTCGATCGTCGCTTCGATAAAGACCGGCGTGCCCCCGGCGAGGATCACCATGTCGGGATAGGATACCCAGTAAGGGGCGG
This sequence comes from uncultured Candidatus Planktophila sp., assembly GCA_964352385.1. Classification (GTDB taxonomy): domain Bacteria; phylum Pseudomonadota; class Alphaproteobacteria; order Rhodobacterales; family Rhodobacteraceae; genus Pikeienuella. Next base: position 1,459 of record CAYGRU010000040.1, on the reverse strand, counting down.
GAATGATGACCTCATCCCCCGCGTTCATCGTCGCCACCAGTGCATTGTAAAGCACCTGCTTGCCGCCGGTCGATACGGTGATCTGCGAGGGCTTGTAGTCCAGCCGGTTCTCGCGCTTGAACTTGGCGCAGATCGCGGCCTTCAGCTCCGGGATGCCATCCGGCGCGGTGTAACGCGTGTGGCCCGCATCAATCGCGGCCTTGGCGGCGGTGCGGATATTCTCCGGCGTGTCGAAATCCGGCTCACCTGCGCTGAGGCTGATGATGTCGCGCCCCGCAGCCTTCAATTCCCGCGCCATTGTGGAGATCGCAATTGACGGAGACGGCTTCACCTTCGACAGGGTGGCGGACAGAAAGGTCATTGCGGCTGGCTCCTTCGCGCTGTGTCCCGCAGCTTTACGCGCCCCTCGGCGGCTTGCCAAGATGCCGCGCGCGCAGCATCCCGGCGGCGCGCCCGTCCAGCACGATCAGACCGAATGCGATCAGACCGCACCCGAGATAGGTCGAGGGTGACAGACGTTCCCCCAAAACCAGCGCACCCAGCAGGATCGACAAAGGCGGCATGATGATGGTCACCAGCATCAGGTTGCCCGACCCGGCAACGGCGAGAATCCGGTAATACAGCAGATAGGCGGCGAAGGTGCCGATCACCGAAATATACCCCAGCGCGACGAGCGACAGCGCCGAGGCGGGAAGGGCAGGCGGCCCCTCGACGATCAGCGCCAGCGGCAGCATGATGAGCGATGAGCCGGTCAGCATCCCGGCGGCGGACACGGCGGGCGACAACCCCTTCATCCGGGTCCGCGCCCAGACCCCGGCGAAGGCATAGGACGTGGTCGCCCCAAGGATCGCAAGCTGGCCGAGCGCACGCGGATCGAACCCTTTCAGCGCATCGAGCCCGATGATGACCCCGACCCCCAATACCCCGATGACAACGCCGATGACGCGCTGCGCGGTCAGCCGTTCATCCGCCAGAAAGATCGACGCAACGACAATGCCGGAAAACGCCGTCGTCGCGTTCAGGATCGACGCAAGCCCGCTCTCGATCTCCGTCTGCCCCCATGTGATGAGCCCGAACGGAATGACGTTGTTCAAAAGGCCCATGACCAGAAACGCCGCCCAGATCCCGGCCCCGCGCGGCATCGGCAACACGCGCCAGATCGCATAGGCCCAAAGCAGGATCATCGCCCAGAACACGCGGTGAAACACGATCCAGAGCGGGGTCATCCCCCGCAACGCCAGTTCGATGAACAGAAAGATCGCGCCCCAGATCAGGGCGAGCAGCAAAAGGTCGAACCAGGTGCGAAGCGGGATGGGGGCAGGGGTGCTCATGCGAAGGGTGGTATCGGTCGCGAGGGACGTTGACCACCCGGATCCTGCGGTGGTGGGGCGATCCGTGAAGGGATGGAGCGGGTGAAGGGAATCGAACCCTCGTCGTAAGCTTGGGAAGCTTCTGCTCT
>CAYGRU010000039.1:0-31889 GCA_964352385.1 uncultured Candidatus Planktophila sp. | reverse complement strand
AGTTTGGCTGGCGCGAGAGATATCGTTTTTTTGATTTTCATTGATTGAACATTTACCCTACCCATTTCAATGGTAGTCTGCCTATCAATGACGCCCCCACAACCCCTCTATTGACTGTTGCAGATAGATTCCCAAACCGGGCACTCCTGTCATGTAGAGAAGTTGTCTTGTCAAATGTGTTGCTGGCACAAGTATAGATAGCAAGTAAGGAACTAAATATGTCCAAACTAACGGCAATTTCAGTTTTTTCCGGTGCTGGAGGTATGGATATCGGATTCTCTAACGCAGGGTTTGACGTGCGTCTCGCTATCGAGATAGATTCGTCATGCTGCGATACCTTGCGCGCAAACTTGAAGTCTACGAGAGTCCTAGAGGCTGACATAACAACACTATCAGGCGCTGAGATTTGTGAGATTGCCTCTATCAAGGTAGGTGAGGTCGATTGTCTTTTTGGTGGCCCTCCTTGTCAGTCATTCAGTCTCGCGGGCTCCCGGCTTGGCCTCGATGATCCAAGGGGCGAACTAGTTGGGCATTTCATTAGACTTGTTCGAGAGATAATCCCGAAGTCCTTTGTAATGGAGAACGTTAAGGGCATGGCAAACTGGCAAGGTGGCGCTGTTCTTGAATTAGTCGAAAGGGCATTCGCTGTTCCTATCATGGTTGATGGAAATGACGTAAATTATTCCGTAGAACACCAAATTTTGGACGCTGTGAACTTTGGTGTGCCACAGTATCGAGAGCGAATTTTTGTTGTAGGGAACCGTCTTCAAAAGAAAATGCGGTTTCCTACGCCGACCCATAGGTCACCCAAAAGGAAGGATGATCAAGAATTATTGGAGCCGGTAAATGTTGGGGAGGTCTTGAAAAAGCTACCAAAACCGGAACAACCATCTCAAACAGCGTTGAGGGTATCTCAAACGATAAAAGGCAGAAGAGAGAAGCATGGCTATTAAGAATCATGTTGTGACAGCACACGCCCCTTCCACTTTAGAAAAAATCAAAAAAGTGCCCCAGGGCCGGAAATTGTCTGACATTGATAAAACGTTCGGTTCAACATATCGGCGACTTTGTCCAAGTTTGCCTTGTCCGACAATAACGCGAAGCGGGTACAGAGACTTTATTCATCCAACCGAGGACCGAATGCTTACGGTTAGAGAATTGGCTTGCCTACAGACTTTTCCCGTAGAATGGGAAATTGTTGGAGTAAGACTAGATAGTTATAGTAGCAAACGAAAAACAACGATGACACAGTTCGGTCAGATTGGGAATGCAGTGCCGCCAAGATTGGCACAAGCCATCGCTGTGAGTTTAATAGCAAGCATATTGAAGGACGAATGATGTCAAATGTTCCACCAGAGATTACAGCGCAACAGTACGAACTTAAGGCAACCTTTTTTGCTAGTCGACTGGAAAGCCTTGAGATAATAGGGCTTTTTGAGTTTGCTATTGAAAACTTGGGAAAGATCTCCAAAGTCCTTGATTGGTCAAACCGAGCAGAGTTCCAAGTTCGCGAAGAGATTTACCAAAAGTTCATTTTAGCGGGCAAGGACCCTTCGATCTATTTTTGTCATCCCAACGTCTTGGTGGCGAACGCAAAGTTTTTGGTCTTTTACCGATGTATCTCCGTGCTTTCTCAAAAGGGGCTGAAAGCTATTTCCGGTGTATCATCTGTTGAGAAGTTCGAGAACTTGACGCGACAATGCACACCTGAAACAGCTCAACGTTTAGCGGCAGCCATTAATCGAGTGCTCTCTGGCATGTATGATGTTTCATTACCATCGGATGAAAAAATGAAGGGGATTATGTATGCGACAGCAGGCGCGTCGATGGACGGTAGTTGGAGAAATGCGATTGGCGCAGAAGGAGAGCGAGTTATCCGTTCCCTATTCTTGGTGAAATGTCATGAAGAGGCGGAGTTAAAGGCTGTTACTCTGAAATCTGGTGCCATTGTTGACGCTAAGGAGATCGACGCAGCTTGGTTAGATGCGAAGACAGTCGATATTCAATCTGCTACTTTCACTAATGGTTCTGCTGCGCTTTTTGCAAGCGAACCTGACATTACTATCGTAGATCCTAATGGAAAAACAACTGCCGGTGTGGAGATCAAGGCAGGGCTTGATCCTGCTGCTGCATTGGAGCGGCATGGTGCAATGCTTAAGTCTTTTGACAAGATACTGGGTGTCGCCCCCAGTGCAGAAACAATTCTTGTCGCTGCATGTATTACTCAAGAGGTTGCTTCTCGACTACAGGCGACGAAAGATGTAAGTCGTACTTATATTCTTACTGATATTATTAACAATAGGTCGAATAAGCGGGATGAGCTTCTGACTGTATTAAGGGGTCTGGCGGGATTGGTTGCTGTGCGCCGCTAAAATTGGCAATTTATTTGTCATAATTTGCCCCTAAGTGTCCCGTGAGCCTAGATTAATCTAATTACTGAGGACTAGGTTCTTTTTCCAGCGCAAACCAGTTGTCTCTCCCCCCCGCTTGACCCCACCTCCCCAAAATGGCTCCCTCCGCACATCACCATCGGAGCGCGCTCATGTCCCTCGAAATCTGGCTGGCTTTCGCTGCCGCCTCTGCCGTCCTCCTCGCCATTCCCGGCCCGACGATCCTGCTCGTCGTGTCCTACGCTGTCGGGGCGGGGCGCAGGACGGCGTTGTGGACGGTTGCGGGGGTGTTCCTGGGTGACCTGACCGCGATCACCCTGTCGATGCTGGGGCTGGGGGTGATCCTCGCCGCCTCCGCCAGCCTCTTCACCCTCCTGAAATGGATCGGCGGGGCCTATCTCCTGTGGCTGGGCTGGAAGCTGCTGACCGCGCCGGTCGAGGGGGCGGCGGTGAAGGGGCGGGCGGCCGATGCCTCCGGCCGGGCGATGCTGCGCCATGCCTTCGTCGTCACCGCGCTGAACCCCAAAAGCAACATGTTCTTCATCGCCTTCCTGCCGCAATTCCTTGACCCGGCCGCCGCGCCCGCGCCGCAATTCGCCGTGATGGCGCTGACTTTCACTTGCCTCGCCGCCGTCAATGCGGTGCTTTATGCCTTGGCGGCCAGCCAGTTGCGCGAACGCATCCGGCGGCCATCGGTGCTGCGGTGGATGAACCGCAGCGGCGGCGTGGCCCTGATGTCGATGGGCGTGCTGACCTTTTTCATACGTCGTGCCTGAAAGGAAACCCCCATGTCCCTGCCTGCGATCACCCGCATCTTCGAAAGCCGCCGCGCCCCGAACCCGCGCCGGGTCGGCATCTTCCTCGCGGAAAAGGGGATGGCGGTGGAGCGTGTCGAGGTCGACATCATGGCGGGGGAGCATTTTCAGGAAGGGCACCGCGCCAAGGCGGGCAGCCACCATGTGCCGGTGGCGGAACTGGCCGATGGCACCTTCCTGACCGAGACGGTGGCGATCTGCCGTTACATCGAGGCGCTGTGCCCGGAGCCGAACCTGATGGGCACCGATGCCCGCGAGGCGGCGATCATCGAGATGTGGCAGCGGCGGATGGAATTTTCGGTCCTGATGAACATCGCCTTCGTCGCCCGCCATTCGATCCCGGCCATGCAGGCGCTGGAGCATGTGCAGGTGCCGGAATGGGGCGCGGCCTGCGTGCCGAGGATGGAGGAGGCGCTGCGCGGGTTGGACGCCCGCCTTCGGCAATCACCTTTCGTGGCCGGGGACCGGTTCACCATCGCCGATATCACCGCCTGGGTCGGGCTGGATTTCATGCGCGTCCTGCGCCGGGGTGTGCCCGACGGGTGCGATGCGCTGACGGCGTGGCTGGAGGTGATGCGTCATCGCCCCTCCGCCATCGTCTAGAGCGGTTTTCGATCAATCTGGAACAGATTGATCGAAAACCAAGACAAGATCGGACTGGGCAAATTGCACATTCCAATCAATCTGGTGAACCAGATTGATCGAAAAGCGCTCTAGCCGCTCATCACGTTGCGGCGGCGGAGCATGTAATCGTACAGAATGTGCCCCGCCAGCAGCAGCACAAAGCAGAAGATGAGCGGATAGACCATGTTGGTATGGTGGGCCTCGTAATTCACGAACGCCGCCTCGCGCATCTGGTCGATCAGGTGAAACAGCGGGTTCAGCTTGAACACCCACAACAGGTCGCCGGGGATCAGGTTGGCATTGGTGAACTTGCCTGATGTGAAGAACATCAGCTTGAACAGGATGCGCTTCACCATCATAAACCACGAAAAGTAGAACAGCAGAAACCCGAGCACCATGCCGAGCGCCATGCCCGTCAGCCAGGTCAGGAAGAAGATCGGAAAGAACATGATCGGGTGTTCAAGCTCGACATTGCCGGTGACGAACGAATTGCCGATGAAGATCACGCAGATCGCCAGAAACCAGTTGTAGAACACGCCGAGGCTGTCGGCATAAACGAACAGGATCGGGCTGAGATGCGGATGCGCCGCCATCTTCCAGCTCGACTGCATGGCCTGCATCGCCGCAATCATGGTGAACTTCATCGCAAAGAAGAACCCGACGCCGATCAGGATGAAGACCATCATGTCGCCGCGCACGGTCAGGCCGCCCAGCCCGAAGAACGTCATGAGGAAATAGAACGCGAGGCAGAAGACCAGCGCGATAAGGACGCCCTTCAGAAACCCGATCGCGGCACCGCCCGCTTCTTCCCGCAGGCTGCGCACGACCAGCGCCCACATCAGGAAGCAATAGTTCAACAGACCGTTGAACAGTGTCGCATTCGGGTTCTCATAAGGCTTGATGGCCATGCTGTGTGTTTTTGCCTGTGTCATGCCCCCTGAATAGGGCGGTTAGCTTTATCATTTCGTTATCTTCGGTATATACGGCGAAAAGACGAGAATGCCGATAGGGAGTTGCAGGCATGGGTGAAACGGGTGACGTGGTGTTCCGTCGGCTGGCGATCGAGGCTGGTGCCGCGATCATGGAAATTTACGGCTCCGGCGATCTCGGTGTCGAGGCCAAGGCGGATGACAGCCCGGTGACCCGCGCCGATCTGGCGGCAGACCAGTTGATCCGGGCCGGGCTTACCGCCGCATTCCCCGACATCCAGCTTGTCACCGAAGAACAGGCATCGACCCACGGCGGCGTCCGCGCGGCACGGTTCATTCTGGTGGATCCGCTGGACGGCACCAAGGAATTCGTCAAGCGCGGCGGCGATTTCACCGTGAACATCGCCTTGATCGAACATGGCGTGCCGGTGGCGGGGGTGGTCTATGCTCCTGCAAAGGGGCGACTGTTTCAGACTTTGGGCGATGTGGCGGTGGAGGAAACCGGCGATTTTGCGCCCGACCAGATCGGCCCGCGGCGCACCATCAGGGTCAGCACGCCGGACAACGCCGCGCTCAATGTGGTTGCATCCGCCTCGCACCGCGATGCGGCGACGGACGAATATATCGGGCGCTATCAGGTGGCGGCGTTCCGCCCCGCCGGGTCATCGCTGAAATTCTGTCTGGTGGCGGCGGGGGAGGCTGATTTTTATCCGCGCCTCGGTCGGACGATGGAATGGGATACCGCTGCAGGTCACGCCGTTCTGCGCGCGGCGGGGGGGCATGTGGTGCGCATGGACGATCCGGCGGTGCCGCTGGCCTATGGCAAGCCGGGGGACGACAACCCGTTCTTCATCGCCTATGCGCCGGGGGTGGAGCTGCGCTAGATCATGTCCGTCACGATCATCATTCCCGCCCGCTATCCCTCGCGCCGCTATCCCGGCAAGCCAATGGTTGAATTGCGCGGCCCGGACGGTGTGGCGAAATCGCTGATCCGGCGGTCATGGGATGCGGCCTGCGCGGTCACCGGTATCGACCGGGTGGTTGTCGCCACCGACGATGACCGCATCCGCGAACATGCGGCCGGGTTCGGGGCGGAGGTCGTGATGACATCGCCCGACGCGCGCAACGGCACCGAACGCTGCGCCGAGGCGATGGAAACTATCGCCCCCGACGCCGAAATCATCGTGAACCTGCAAGGCGATGCGCCGCTGACCCCGGCTTGGTTCGTCGAGGATCTGATCGCCGCCCTGCGCGCGGCGCCCGAGGTCGGCATGGCGACCCCGGTTCTGCGCTGCGATGCGGATGCGCTGGCCGGGTTTCAGGCGGACCGCGCCGCAGGACGGGTCGGTGGCACCACTGCCGTGATGCGGCCGGATCGGCGGGCGCTGTATTTTTCCAAGGAAGTGCTGCCCTATACCGAACCGGGCTGGCAGGATGCGGTGCCGGAGGTCTGGCATCATGTCGGTGTCTATGGGTTTCGCCCCGCCGCACTGCGCGCCTATCGTGGCTGGCCCGAAGGCGCGCTGGAACGGCGCGAGGGGCTGGAGCAGTTGCGGTTCCTCGAAAACGGCGCAGACATCCTCTGTGTCGAGGTGGAGGCGCGCGGTGCGGTATTCTGGGAACTGAACAATCCCGAAGATGTCGCGCGGATCGAGGCCGCAATGGCGGCGATGGCCGTCCGGTGACACCTGCCGCCGTGACACCCCGTGGCGGCATCCTGCACGACCGGCGCAGCCCGAAACCGCGACGGGGGGCGGGTCCGGCGGTTTCCGTCATCGTGCTGACACGTGACCGGCCGCAAGAATTCCGCGCCGTGTTGTATGCGCTCGCGTTGCAGCGCTATCGCCATTTCGAGGTGATCGTGGTCGGCGCCGAAGAGACCGCCGAAAAACATGGTGCCGCACCAGAGGCGGCGCGCCGCGTCACCTATGCCCAGTGCGTCGAACAGAATATCTCGCTCAGCCGGAACATCGGAATCTCGCTCGCGTCGGGCGACATCATTGCCTTCATCGACGATGATGCCGCGCCGGAGCCAGACTGGCTCGACCGTCTCGTGGTGCCGTTTGAGCGACAAGGCGTCGGGGCGGTCGGCGGGTTCGTGCGGGGTCGCAACGGGATTGATTTTCAATGGCGCGGCGCGTTGGTCGACCGCTATGGCGGCCACTTCCCGATTTCGGTCGAAGACCTGCTGCGCCCCGACCTCGGCGCGGATGATGGCGAATTCTTTGTCTCGACCGTCGGCGTCAACGGTGCGTTCCGCCGCGCGGCGCTGGAGGCGATTGGCGGGTTCGATGAAAATCTGCATTACTTTCTGGATGAAAGCGATGTCTGCATCCGCCTGCACAAGGCGGGATGGAGCATCGTCTTTGCCCCGGATGCAGAGGTGCATCATGCCTATGCCGAATCGTCGGAGCGCAAGGCGAACCGTGCGCCGCGCGATCTGTTCCAGATTGCCGCGAGCCGCGCCTATTTCAGCCGGGTCTACGGGCATCCCGACTGGCAGGAGGTGAAGGTCGCGCAGTTCCGCGAAGAACAGGCCGCGCGAATGGCGAAATTCGTCCAGTTGGGTCGCATCTCCCGCCGACAGGCTGCGGCTATTCTGGCGCGGCTGGAAGACGGGCTGGCAGAAGGGGCACGGCGGTTCGTGGGTGGCACCAGATACAGCCTGCCGCGTGCGCCCGCGCCGCATATCCGGGCGGAACTGCCCTTTCGCGATCCGTCCGCGCCGCGGCGAACACGGGTCGCGCTGGTGGTTGGCGGGCTGGCGCGGTCCGCGATCTATCGCGCGGCTGCGGTTCTGGCGGGGCAGGGATATGAGGTGTCGCTGATCGATTTTCAGTTGCGCGCCAAACGCCTGCGCGTCTGGTTCGAGGATGGCATCTGGCATCATGTCGGCGGTGTGCTGGGCCGCGACCGGTTCGATGCGCCGCTGCCGATGCCGCGCCGTTGCCTCAGGGTGGCGCGGGAATTGGAGCGGATCGGCGCGCGCCGCGATTTCGACGTGATCGTTCGTCCGACCTCGCGCAAGTTCCAGGTGGGCGATCTGCGTCCGACGCCGCTTGGTGGCAGGCTGGTTGGCTTTGTGGCGGAGCCGTTGCATACCGGCGCGGCGCAACCGGTTGTCGCCGCACTGATCAAGGCGATCTGACCGGCGCGTCAGCATGACGGAGTAGGACGAGATGGCAAAGATTCTGGTGACCGGCGGCGCGGGTTATATCGGCAGCCATGCCTGCAAGCTTCTGGCGCGGGCGGGGCATGTGCCTGTTGTCTTTGACAATTTGCGCACCGGCTGGCGCGATGCAGTGAAATTCGGGCCCTTCATCGAAGGTGATCTGTTGGACCCCGATGCGCTGGCTGCCGCTTTCACAGAACACCGCCCGGCGGCTGTGATGCATTTCGCGGCGCTGTCCAATGTCGGTGAATCGACGGCGAAGCCGGAACTTTACTGGCGCAACAATGTCGTCGGATCGATGAACCTGCTGGATGCAATGCTGGCCGCCGATGTGCGCTGCATGGTCTTTTCGTCCACCTGCGCGACCTATGGCATGGCGGAGCGCGAGGTTCTGACCGAGGATCACCCGCAGAACCCGATCAATCCTTACGGCCAATCCAAACTGGCGATGGAGCGGATGATCTTCGACTATGTCGCCGTGCACGGCCTGAAGGCGGTCACGTTCCGGTATTTCAACGTCGCCGGTGCCGACCCGGAGGCGGAGATCGGTGAACATCACGAGCCGGAGACGCATCTGGTTCCCATCGTGCTGGACGCTGTCGCGGGGGCGCGGCCCCAATTGACGATCAACGGCGATGATTACGACACGCCGGACGGCACCTGCATCCGCGATTATCTGCATGTGATGGATCTTGCCGACGCCCATGTGCGCGGGGTGGATCACCTGCTGCGCGGCGGTGACAATCTGGTGCTGAACCTTGGCACCGGCGCGGGGTTTTCGGTGAAAGAGGTGATCGACGCAGCCGAGGCAGTGACCGGCAAGCCGGTGCCCCGTCAGACCGGGCCGCGCCGGGTCGGCGACCCGCCGAAACTCGTTTCCGGCTCCAGCCTTGCGGAACAGACGCTCGGATGGCGGCTGGAGCGGTCGAACATGGCCGATATCATCGCCGACGCTTGGCGCTGGCGCGCGACAGGGCTTTACCGGAAGTGAATGCGGGCGGCGTCCTCCTCGATATCACGCGCACGGTCTCGCGTGCGGGGCAGGGGGCGCTGACCGGTATCGACCGGGTTGAGCGGGCATGGATCGACGCGGCGCTTGCGGGGCGCTGGGGTGCAGCGTGGTTCATCGCGCGCTGCGGCAGCGGGTTGCACGCGGTCCCTGCCGAAGCGATGCGCGGATTGCTGGCAGCGCTGGACGGACGCGCGCCTTTGCCCAGGCTCGATCTTCGCGGGCGCGTCTCGCTGAAATCGCGGATGCCGATGCGGCAGATCGAAAGCGGGGTGCGCCGGGCGGCGATGCCTGTGCCGCGTGGGCTGGTCTATGCCAATGTTGGGCATTCGAATCTCAGCCTCGATGGGCTGGCCGCCATTCGCGCGATGGGCGCGCGGCGCTGTGTCGTGATGATCCACGATGTCATCCCGCTGGACCATCCCGCCTTCGCCCGCCCCGGTGGGCCGGAAAAGATGCGGGTGCGGCTGTCGGCGGCGGCAAGCGCCGATGTGGTGATCTATAATTCCGGCGATACGCAGCGACGGGCGGCGCTGCACGCGATCCTCCCACCGGGCATCGTAGCACCGCTGGGCGTCGATCCGGCGCTGCCCATCGAGGCTGCGCCGCATGGCGGCTTCGTCGTGTTGGGCACGATCGAGCCGCGCAAGAACCACGCATTGTTGCTCGACCTCTGGGCGTCGATGGGCGCGGCGGCACCGAAGCTGCACATCATCGGGCGGCGGGGCTGGATGAATGCCGATGTCTTTGCCCGGCTCGATCGCAAGCCGCCGCATGTCATCGAACATGGCAGCCTCGACGATGCTGCGGTGCGTCCTTTGCTGGCAGGCGCGTCCGCGATGCTGTTCCCCAGCTTCGCCGAGGGGTACGGCCTGCCTTTGGCCGAGGCATTGTCGCTGCATGTGCCGGTGATCGCATCCGATCTGCCTGCACTGCGCGAGGTCGGCGGCGACCTGCCGATCTGGTGTGCGCCGGACGATCCCGCCGCATGGACTGTTGCGATCCGGCTGATGCAGTCCCCCGAATTGCGCGCGGAACGCGCCCGTCAGATCCGCGATCACTGGCACCCGCCCACATGGGAAGATCATTTCGCTTTGGTTGATTCGGTTGTTGTGAACTGATGATGCAGGTTGAATCGCGCCAAGCGCGCCCTTTCTTCCGCGTCCAAGCGCAGGTATTGCTGGGACAGTTCAAAAGGATGGTCATTCAGGTCGCATGAAGCCCCTAGCCGCCTATTCGCGCCGATACGAACGCAAGCGCCGCCTGATCACGGCGGGCTTGCGGGCGTTTGAATTGAAGGTGGTGGCAAAGCGCACGGCGGCGATCCGCAAGGGCGATATCCTGTTGTTCGCGACCTTGCGAAACGAGGCGGCGCGATTGCCGTTCTTCCTCGACTATTACCGCACGCGGGGGGTGAACCATTTCCTGATCGTCGACAATGGTTCGGATGACGGGTCGGCGGAGATGTTGGCGGAACAGTCCGACATATCGCTCTGGTCCACGACCGGCAGTTACCGCCGGGCGAATTTCGGGGTGCACTGGGTCAATGCGCTGGCGCATCGATATGCCGACGGGCATTGGATACTCTGCGTCGATCCCGACGAATATCTTGTTTATCCCTATTGCGATACGCGCGACATCCGGGTGTTGACGGAACATTTGCAAGCCTCCGGTCGCCGGTCGCTCGGCACATTATTGCTCGACCTATATGGACAGGGGCCGATCAGTCAGACCTTCTGCGCGCCGGATGAAGACCCTATTGCGGCGGCACCGTGGTTCGATACCGCCAATTATTTCATCCGGCGCGATGACCGGTATCGCAATCTCTGGATTCAGGGCGGTCCTCGGCTTCGGGCCTTTTTCGCCGACCGCCCGATGCATGCGCCTGCGCTGAACAAGATCCCGCTAGTGCACTGGCGCAGGGGAAACTGCTTCGTGTCGTCCACCCACGCGCTTTTGCCCCGCGCGCTGAACGTCACCTATGACGAGGCGGCGGGGGAGCGGCTGACCGGGGTGTTGCTCCATGCCAAGTTCCTCGCGGCACTCGCCCCGAAGGTGACGGAGGAGATCGAGCGCGGCGAACATTTTGCGGGCGGGCGCGAATATCAGGCTTATGCCGAAAAGATTGCGGCGGCGGAAACCCTGTGGTGCGAACATTCCGCAGAATATCGCGACTGGCGGCAACTGGTATCGCTGGGTCTGATGGCGCGGGGGGGCTGGCTGTGACCGCGCGTTCCGCCTTCATCCTGCTGGCGCATGACCATCTGGCGGAGGCCGGGGCGCTGGCCGCAGCGCTGGCCGCTGGCGGAAGGCCGGTCGCGGTGCATATCGACGCCCGTGCGCCAGCTTCGGCTGTGGCGGATTTCGACCGCGCGGCAGGCAGCGCGGCGCTGATCCGGGTGAAGCGTCGGCGCTGCGATTGGGGGATGTTCGGGCTGGTCGCGGCAACGCTGGATGCGGCAGCGGCCCTGCTGAAATCGGATGCCGCGTTCAGCCATGCCACCCTTGTCAGCGGGGCAGACATGCCGCTGCGCCCGCTGGCGGAGCTGGACGGGTTTCTGGCCAATCATCCCGATACCGACATGATCGAGGCGGTGGAACTGTCTGAACGCCGCTGGGTCATCGACGGGTTGACGGATGAGCGGTTTCGCTTGTTCCATCCGTTCAACTGGCGCACGCAGCGCACTTTGTTTGACGCCAATGTAATTGTGCAGCGGGCGCTGACCGTGCACCGCAAATTGCCGCCGGGCGTCACGCCCGCGCTCGGGTCGCAATGGTGGACCCTGACACGGGCGACACTGGCGGCGATCCTCGCCGATCCGCAACTGCCCGCGCTGAAGCGGTTCTATCGCTGGTGCTGGATCCCGGATGAGAGCTTTTTCCAGACCTTGGCGCGGCGTCACGGCAAAACCCGCCTGAACCGCAGTCTGACTCTGGCAAAGTTTGATCCTGATGGCATGCCTTATGTCTTCCACGACGACCACGGGGCGCTGTTGTCGCAAAGCGACCATTTCCTCGTGCGCAAGGTCCATCCCCGGGCGCTGCGCCTGCGCCAGGCCTGCCTCGACCGCGCTGCCGCCCCGGCGCAGATGCTGACCTTTGCGGGCCATGCGCCGGAGGATGGCTTTGCCCGCGCCGCGCGCAGCCGCACCCACGGGCGGGAAAACCTGATCTCCCCCGCCCGATTTCCCCGGCTGAAGGGTAAGGCACAACGTGCCTCGGCCAACCCCTATACCGTCATCGGCGGCGTTGGCACCGAAACGGCGGAGGCGATTTCGCAGGCCCTGACACGGCGCGGCGACATTACCGCCCATGGTCGGCTGTTCGACCCGGAAGCGGTGCAGTTTCACGGCGCCGCCTACATGGCGGCGGGGTCGCTGCCCGCATCGGTTGCTGCGCGCACCTTCTGGCCGGATCAGTTCGTCATCAATCTGGCACGCGGCGGCGCGGGGCAGACGGTGGCGTTCTGCCTGTCAGCGGAGGATCGGTTCAGGATCGGCGACTACATCGCGAACGATCCCGGCGCTTCGGTAATCTGGTATCGCGGCGCGTGGGTTTTGGACCTTTACCGTCGGTCCGCGCTGGCAGATGGCGATACTCTGGCCGAAGAGGCGCGCGCCGCTGCGGTGGCGGAGCGTGCTCTTCTCGCCACCATGCGCAAGGCCGGGGCGTCGCTGATCGTGCAGTCAGCAGCGTCGCTGATCGACGATCCCGCCGGGGCGGTGGCGGATATGCTGGCGGTCGCCAATGCAAGACCAGGACGGCGCGATCAGCCGCCGCCGGTCTTCGCGCCACCCGGCTGGGATCAGGCACGCCCATTCCTGCGGGCCCTGCGTAAGGCCGGCTGCGCGGTGGAGGCCGGGTTGCTGCCACGCAACGACCGTCCCGAGGGCGATGCCTTGGACGATGCGGCGAAGGAGGTTATGCGATGACCGCAATTCGGTATTTCGCCATTTTCGGGGTCATGCGCACCGGATCGAACCTGCTGGAGCGCAGCCTCGATCATTACGAAGGGCTGGTCGGACTTGGCGAGTTGTTCAACCAGCATTTCATCGGCGGCCCGAAGGAGCTGGAGGCGTTCGGCACGACGCTGGCGGAACGCAATCTCGATCCGGTCGGGTTTCTGGAGCGGGTGATCGCGGCCCATCCCGGCCAGATTCCCGGCTTTCGCATCTTTCGCGGCCACGATGCCCGGATGATGGCCCATGCGGCCCGCGACCCGCAGTGCGCGAAGTTCGTGCTACACCGCGATCCTTTGGACAGCTTCCTGTCGCTGAAGATCGCCGGTGAAACCGGGCAGTGGATGCTGCGCAAGGAAGGCAACCGCAAGTTGGCGAAGGTGCGGTTCGATTCCGGGGAATTCGCGGCCTACCGCGATGATCTGGCACGCCATTACGATCAGGTCCGCACAATGATCCGCGCGGCGGGTCAGGCGGCGTTCGAAATCGCTTATGAGGACCTCCAGTCCAATGACATCATGAACGGCGCGGCCCGCTTTGCCGGATCGTCTGAGGTGAAGGACCGGCTGTCGCCCCGTATCCAGCGCCAGAATCCGGAATCGGCGGCGGAGAAGGTTGAAAACCCCGCCGACCTGCCCGTCACCGGCTCCGCCCGTCGGATGACGCCTGCCGCGCCGCGCCCGCGTTTCGCCGCGCTGGATGCGCTGATCGTCAGCCGGGGGATCGAGGTTGTGTTCGCCCCGGTGCCGGGTGCGGGTGCCGAGGCGATCACCGCGATGCTGGAGGCTGCCGAAGCCGGGATCGGGCGCAATGACAAACCGATGGTCACCGGGCTGAAACCGGGACAGCTCGAACGTCGCAGGGGGCGTGGTGGGTTCGTGTTCAGCTTTGTCCGCGATCCCGCCGCGCGGATATGGGAGGTGTATCAAGGTCGCATACTCCACGGCGCTGACCCGGCCTTCGACGATGCCCGCCGGGTGATGATCCGCGACTATGGTGCGCCAAGCGTGCCCGCGATGCAGACCGACCCGGCGGCGCGGGCGGCGGGGTTCGATGCCTTTCTGTCATTCGTGGCCGACAACATGGCGGGGCGGACGGCCGCGCCGCAAGACCCCGCATGGGCCCCGCAATCGCTGCTGATCGCGGCCTATGCCGAGGAAACGCCACCGGATTTCGTCGGGCGGCTGGAGCGGGCGGAGGCCGATCTCGGCTATGTGCTCGGCCGCCTGAATGTGCCGGATGATGGTCGTCTTGCTGCCAGTGTGGTCAGCGCCCTTGCCGCACGAATGACTGTGCCATTGGCCGATGTGATGACCCCGGCGCGCGCGGCCCGCATCCACGAAATCTATGCCCGCGACTACCGGCGGCTCGGCTATCCGCCGCCGGTCAGAAGCTGAAATCGCTGGCATCCAGCAGATCGCCGCGGATCTGATCCAATGTGATCGTGCCGCCGACAAAGCTGATCCTTGTGTCGCCTCCGATGGTTGCAAGTGTCAGGTCGGCAAAGCCGATGCCCTGCAACGACAGGTCGATCAGGTCGCGGCCCCTTTCAAAGTCCGTGATGACATCATCGTCGTCGCCGCCCAGAAACACGAACCGATCGGCACCGCCGCCGCCTGTCAGGCGGTCTGCCCCCGCGCCGCCGGTCATCCGGTCATCGCCGCCCCCGCCCACCAGCGTATCGTCGCCCGCATCGCCGAACAGAAGGTCATGCCAGCTTCCGCCCTTCAGCCGGTCATTTCCGCTGCCGCCTGAAAGCGTGTCCGCGCCATTCTGCCCCTGAAGGATGTCGTCGCCCGCATCGCCGGACAGGGCATCACGGCCTGCTTCGCCGGTCAGGCGGTCGCGCCCGCCGCCCCCTGACAGCGTGTCATGGCCGTGCCCGCCGCTGATGACATTGCGCAGGTCATTTCCGGAAATCGCGTCATCGCCGCGCCCGCCGCGCGCATTCTCGATCAGCGCCCGCGTGTCGCCCTCGAACAGCCTCGCTGTGTAGATGGAGGCGGAGGCGTGCACCACCTCCGATGCCGCCTCATACCGGTTCAGCCAGGCGAGCCTGTCCTCCGACAATATTGTGCCGCCGCCGGGTGCGAGGTCGATGCGGATGCCGGTGTGATGATCGCTGAAATCGAATGTATCGGTCCCGCCGCCATCCCAGACCGTCATGAACACCCGCCCGCCGACGGGTGCGCCTTTCGCCACGCCGTCGATGATCGCTTCGCCGGTGGCGGCGTTCCAGCGATAGACCGTATCGCCGCTCAGGTGATCGTAATTCGCCCCATACATCTGCTGGATCGCGCTGATATCGGCCTGCATCAGGGTCTGGGCAAAGCTGTCGTCGTCATTGGAATACCCGCCCTGAAGCGGGTCGCCGATAAAGGACCGATAGGTCATCACGGAAAATTCCATGCTGTCCTCGGACGCCGCAAGCGCCCCGAAACCGCCCTGATCATGGCCATGTTTCAGGCCGAGCGTGTGGCCGATTTCGTGCAGGATCGTATGCCACGCGTAATTTCCGCGCTGCGGTGAGAGGTAATATTCGGACGCACGGCCCAGCCACGCATCGCCACCTTCGTCGAAGGTGGAGGGGTAATAGCCCCAGGCGGTGGAGGGTTGGCTGCTTTGCGCCAGCCGCAATGTCGCGCTGGCCGCGTCTTCGGGTGCGAGGCGGGCGAAGCGGAGGCCGCTGACAGCGGCGTACTGATCAAGCGCGAATTCGGCAGCGGCGATCTGCGCCGCGTTCAACGCGGCGAACCCGGTCAGCGGCTCGCCCGATCCATACTGGATGCCGGGCGTGGACTGGTCGGTATCGAAACTGTCTGGGGATTCGGGGAAGGCATAGGTGAGCGCCGTATCGGCCCAGACCCGGCCCGAGATCAGACCTGCACCCCCATTGGATGAGGGCAGGAAATAGGAAGATTGGGCCATTGCCCGATGTTCATCCGGGTCATTCCCAGACGAACAATTCGCTGCGCAGGCTGAACATGCGCAGGCGTATTCATGGGCGTGATCGCCCTCTGCGTTACTCATCGCGACACCACCACTTGAGCGCCCCCAAACAGCGGGGGCGGAACAATCGGGCACGATACATGTGCCCTATGGCGACGGGGATAGTGGCGGCCTGTGTATCAATCGTTAACGGCTACGCGCTGCGTGCCGGGCAATCGGCGACCATCTTCCAACGGATTTGCCGAAAATTCGCTGGCACGGCCCCGGATCAGAAGGTCTGGTCGTAATCCCCCACCAACGGCTCCTCGCGGATGATCGCGTCGATATCCTTGAAGATCGCGCGCAGTTCCGCCTCGCTGTCCGGGCTTTCGCAGACGACGACGAGGTTCGGCGTGTTGGACGATGCCCGCACCAGCGCCCATGCCCCGTTTTCTAGCATGACCCGCGCGCCATTGACCGTGACGACCTTGTCCATCTTGCGCCCGCCCAGCGATGCGCCTTCCGCGCAAAGCACTTCGATCCGAGCCTGAAGCCGCGCGATGACCGCGTATTTGTCTTCATCGGGGCAGAAGGGCGACATGGTCGGGGTATTGTAGACGGTTGGCAGAGCCTTGCGCATGTCTGACATTTTCAGATCGGGGTTGCGGTCCATCATGCGGCAAATCTCGAACGCTACGCGCATTCCGCAATCATAACCGCGCCCGATCGGACCGGCGAGGAAGTAGTGCCCCGACTTTTCGAACCCGGCAAGCGCGCCAAGCGCCTTGACCCGCCGCTTAATATGGCTGTGCCCTGTCTTCCAGTAGTCCGCCTTGGCACCCGCCGCCTTCAACACGGGGTCGGAGGCGAACAGGCCGGTGGATTTCACATCGGCAACGAAGGTCGCGCCGGGATAGAGCTTCACCAGGTCGCGGGCCATGATGACCCCGACCTTGTCGGCGAAAATCTCCTCCCCCTCGTCATCGACCACGCCGCAGCGGTCGCCGTCGCCATCAAAGCCGAGCGCCATGTCCGCGCCGGAGGCTTTCACGGATGCCGACATGTCGTGCAGCATCTTCATGTCCTCGGGATTGGGATTGTAGTTCGGGAAGTTGTAATCGAGGTCGTTGTGGGACGGGATCACCTCCACCCCGATCCGCCTCAGGATTTGCGGCGCGAACATGCCTGCCGCGCCGTTGCCGGTGGCGCAGACGATCCGAAGCTTGCGCTTCATTCTGAAATCGCCGCAGATATCGTCGATATAGGCGTCCTGCACACCGTCCACCCGTTCATAGGAACCACCGGGGCGGGCGATCTGTTCGCCGTTCATGACGATGTCGCGCAGACGCGACATTTCCTCCGGCCCGTGCGTCAGGGGGCGGTCCATGCCCATCTTCACCCCGGTCCAGCCGTTGGGATTGTGGCTCGCGGTGACCATCGCGACCGCCGGTGCGTCAAGGTGGAACTGGGCGAAATACGCCACCGGCGACAGACCGCTGCCGATGTCGAGCACGTGACAGCCCGCCTGCATCAGGCCAATGGTCAGCGCCTGTTTGACGCTGAGCTGATAGGCCCGGTAATCGTTGCAAACGACGACGCGCGGCGTCAGCCCGGCCTCGTGAATCTGGGTGCCGAGACCGAAGCCGAGCGCCTGAATGCCCGGCAGGTTGATCCCGTCGGGATAGGCCCAGCGGGCATCGTATTCGCGAAATCCGGTCGGCGCGATCATCGGCTCGCGCAGGAAATCCCAGGTGTTCGGCATGGATACGGGGCGGGGGATCAGGGGCATGGTGTTTCCGTTCAAAGGCTTATGGGGTGCGCGCGGGCGAGGCCGTGAAACGCCGCCAGCATCGCGCAAAGGGCGGGCATCTGATCCAGCGGGATCATGTTCGGCCCGTCCGACGGGGCGGTATCCGGGGCCTGATGGGTTTCGATGAATACCGCATCGACGCCGAGGCTGACGGCAGCGCGTGCCAGCACGGGCGCGAATTCGCGCTGCCCGCCGGTGGACCCGCCCTGCCCGCCGGGTTGCTGCACGGAATGGGTGGCATCAAACACGATGGGCCATCCGGTTTTCGCCATTTCGGGCAGGCCGCGCATGTCGGTGACCAGAGTGTTGTATCCGAACGAGGTGCCCCGTTCGCACAGCATGATGCGGTCATTGCCGGTGCTGGCGATCTTGGCGGCGACATTCTTCATGTCCCAGGGCGCGAGGAACTGGCCCTTCTTCACATTGATCGCCGCGCCGGTCTCGCCTGCAGCCAGCAACAGATCGGTCTGACGGCAAAGGAAGGCGGGGATTTGCAGCACATCCACCGCCTCCGCCACCGCCGCGCACTGATCGGGGGCATGAACATCGGTCAGGACCGGACAGCCGATGCGGCTGCGGACCTCGGCCAGAATCTCCAGCCCCCGCGCCATGCCGACGCCGCGCTGACCGCTTAGCGAGGTGCGATTGGCCTTGTCGTAGGACGCCTTGAAGATATAGCCGAACCCGGCATCGGCGGCGGCGGACGCCATCCGGTCAGCGATCATCAGCGCGTGATCGAGGCTTTCAAGCTGACAGGGACCGGCGATCAGCGCCAGCGGCGCGCCTGCGCCAATGGTCATTCCGCCGACGGTGACGCCCTTTTTCATGCTGGTCATGATGTCCCTTCAGATCGCCGCCTGTTCGCGGATCAGCGAGATGGTCAGCAGCCCGACGATATAGACGGCAAACAGGATCAGGAACACCAGGCCGGTGTTCTGCAACCGCTCCGGCTTCGATGCCTTGTCCGGGGCCGTCGGCTGAACCACCGTTTCGAGATAGAGCGACTGTTGCGCCGCCGATGCGCGGGCGGTTTCCAGTGATGTGATGGCCGACGCATACATCATCTGCGCCGTCGCCTGATCGACCCGCGCCAGTTCGAGTTCCGACCCGAGCTTTGCCATCGACGGCAGGTTGCCATTCGACTGATCGCTGCCGGTCAGCCGGTTCCGCAGGTCCAGAAGCTGCCGCGTCTTCACCTCCAGATTGGTGCGGAGGGGCACGAAGCGGCTGTCGTTCGGGTTGCTGGTGACGGTTTTCAGCTTTTCGATCTCAGCGAAAATTCCGTCAATTTCGGCTTCAAGCCCGACGATCCGGCCCTGAAGCGCACCGGCTTCGGACTGCACATCGAAGATGCTGAGCTGTTCCTGAACCTCGGCGACCTTGCGCTGCGCCGCTCTCAGATCTTCGCGCGCTTTCTGCTCGGTCTCCAGCGCTGACCTGACGCCGTCATTCCGGGACCGGTCGTTGAGCGAGTTCACCAGTTCCTCGCCATAGCCGATGATCGCATCCGAGAACCTTTTGGCGGCTTCCGGCGTAGCGGCGGTCACTGACAGGCGGATGATGCCTTCGGCGATGTCGTAACTGACTGAAACCTTGCCGGGCAGGATCCCGAAATACCCACCCGCGTAATAGTCATGCGCCTCATCGAGGCTCGCGTTCTCGGCAAGGCGATGCAATTCGTCGATCTGCTCGTCCTGAAAATGCGCGACCCAGCCGTGTTCGGCGTCCAACCGTTTCAGGATATCGCGCGACAGGATGTATTCCTGCAAGGCAACGCTGTCCTGCGGCGACCCTGCGCCGCCGATCAGCGACCCGAGCAGACCGCCACCGCCGGTGGTGGGTGCCGTGCCGCTCTTGAAGATTAGCGTGCTTTCGGACACGTACATGTCCGTCGCCTTTTCATAGTAATACCAGCCGACGATCGCGGTCGGGATCAGCACGAACAGGGCGAAGCGCACCAGAATGCCGAGCGCCCGCAGACGGCGGCGGCGGCGCAGTTCCTGCCGGATCTGGCGCATCCGCGCCTCACGCGCGAAATGCGCCACCTCGAAGGCGTCTGTCCCCACATCGCCCGGCGCGGGCAGGGGTGCCGCCTCGTCTGCGGTGCGCAGCGATGTAGGCCTGATCCGGGTCAGGGCGGTCTTGCTGTCGCTTTCCTGTGCCTTTTCATCACGCTGCGTGTTGTCCCGGCCACCGGCCTCTGCCTGTGCGGGGGACCGTGCGGGCAGGATCGCATCCCGCTGTTGCGCTGGTTTGTTCTGCGCCGACCCGTCCTTGGCTACGCCATCCGGCGCGCCGGTTTTCTGTGCCGCTGCGGCGGATGCTGCATAGGCCGCCTCGTTCATCGCCACGCGGATGCGGCGGCGCGCCTCGCGCCGTTCCTTGCTTTGTTCAAGGCGGTCATCCGGACCGTCAGTCGGGCGTCCATCATCCATAGGAGGCGGCCTCACTTGCGATGAATTTCTCGGCGTCTTCTATCCTGTCGAAGTCGTAGATCTTGTAATCATCGACCACAGCCACCCGATGACAGAATTCTTTCATCTTTTCCAGCCGATCCGCCATGAACATGATCGGTGTCCGGCTGAGTTTCTCTTTCAAGAGGGGGCCTGCCCTTGTCGTGAATTCGGGGTCACCGGCAGATGCGCCATTGACGACAAGATACATGTCGAATTCCAGCGACAGCAAAAGCGCGACCGAGAGGCGTTTCTGAAGGGTCGATGAATAGGTTTTTACAGGCATGTCCATGTATCTGCCGATCCGCGCCAGATCGACGGTGAAGGCCAGAACATCGTCCGGGTCCAACCCATAGATCATCGCGATATAGCGACAGTTTTCCGACCCTGACAGGCTGTTGATCAGCCCACCGACACCGCCCACCGGCCAGCTGATCTTGCCATAGCGATAGACCTTGCCGCTGTCTGGCTGTTCGGACCCCAGAATCAGGTTCTGGATCGTCGTGGCACCGGATCGGGGTGGCACGACGAGGCCGAAATTCTCCTCAAAATGGGCGGTGAAGCTGGCATCGGACAGCACAGGCATCATTCTGCCCTTGAACAGAAAGGATTTGCTGACGTTTTCGAATTGCAGCATGTGCTGTGCCCTGACATCCCGGTGCAGGCGTAGGTTCGGTTCTGAACCTGCTTTCGCTGCGGTAATCTACCCTTGCGCGTTCCAATTAGCAAAAACGTCGTTAACCGGGCGTGAAGGACAGCGCGACATCCATTTCAGGTGCGCGTCGTCCACGTGTCATGCCAGCGGGCGAACCGCGCCAGACCGGTCGCCAGTGGCGTATCGGGGCGAAAGCCGACAGCGGTTTCCAGATCGTCGATATCGGCCCATGTGGCGGTGACATCGCCCGGTTGCATCGGCAGATATTCCTTCACCGCCTCGCGACCCAGTTCCCGCTCAAGTATGGTGACCATGTCCATCAGCTTTTCGCGGCGGCGGTTGCCAATATTGTAGACCCGCCACGGTGCCCAGCTTGAGGCAGGATCGGGGGCGTTCGGGTCGAACCTGTCATCCGGTGTGGCGGGACACGGGATCAGGCGCAGGATGCCCTCGACGATATCGTCCACATAGGTGAAATCCCGCTCCATGTCGCCGTGGTTGTAGATCTGGATCGGGCGGCCCGCACGGATCGCATCGGCGAACTTGAAATAGGCCATATCGGGCCTGCCCCAGGGGCCATAGACGGTGAAGAACCGCAGCCCGGTCGCGGGCAGGCCATAGAGGTGCGCATAGCTGTGCGCCATCAGCTCGTTCGCCTTTTTCGTCGCGGCATAGAGGCTGACCGGATGATCGACGCCATGATGGGTCGAAAACGGTTGGCGGGCATTGCCACCATAGACCGAAGAGGATGACGCGTAGACGAGGTGCTGAACGGCGTTATGACGGCAGCCTTCGAGGATGTTCAGGAACCCGGTAAGGTTCGATGCGGCATAGGCCGACGGATTGTCGATGGAATGGCGAACACCGGCCTGCGCCGCAAGGTTGACCACATGCGTTGGCTTGTGGGTCGCAAAACAGTCGGTGATGGCGGCGCTGTCGGCGATATCGGCCTCGACGAACTGGAACCCGGCTTCCTGCCGCAACATCGCCAGCCGCGCCTGTTTCAGCGCCGGATCATAATAGTCGTTCATGTTGTCGAGGCCGATCACCCCGACCCCCGCCCGCAAAAGCCGGTCGCAGAGGAAATAGCCGATAAACCCGGCGGCCCCGGTCACGAGGATTGGCGGGCCGCCCCGCAGGGCATCCGCCCACGCTTCCGGCGGGGCCGCAGGGTTAGGTGCCATCAGTTCTTTTTCTCGACTTTGCAGACATAACCCGCCGCGAAGGCGAGGACGGCAGCGAAGAAGCTGAACAGCGCGCCCATCTTGGCGGCATCCTGAACCGAACCCGGATCGAACGCCACGGCAGCAATGAACAGCGACACGGTGAAGCCGATGGCGGCAACGCAGCCAAGGACAAACAGATCACTGGTCTTCATCCCCTGCGGCAGGCCGAATCCGAGCGGTTTTGCCGCCAGCCAGCCCATCAGGAAAATCCCGAGCGGTTTGCCGACGATCAGCCCCAGCAGCACGAGCCATGTCGCCTCGCCGATCGACGAGAATTCGACACCGGCATTGGCGAGACCGAAGAAGAACAGGATCAGCTCGACCGGGTGTTTCAAGCCATGTTCGATTCGGTTCAAAAGGTCGGTCAGGTATTTTTCGGCCTGCGCGAAGATCCCGAAGGCGATGTCGGCATGGGGGATGGTCGGTACGATCGGCAGCAGGCCGAGGGCAGGGTGAATGCCCGCCTCCTGAAAGCCATACCAGCTTGCGCAGGCGGCAATCAGGTAGGGCCAGAAGCCGAGGCGCGCATTCACATAGGTCGACCACGGGCGTTTCTGGTTATTCTGGTCCATCCGGCGCGGCAGCCAGTTGAACAGAAGATAGACAGCCACGGCGGACCCAAATGACAACAACAGCCAGACCGGGGCCAGTTCGCCAGAGGGGTAGAAGATCGCGAGGATGATGAGGCCAGCAGCATCGTCCGCAATGGCAAGCAGCAGAAGGAAGCTGACCGCCGGATGGCCGCTGCCGAAGATCAGGCGACCGACCAGATAGGAAAACGCGATATCCGTCGCGGTAGGGATCGCCCAGCCATTGGAAACCTGTTCCAGCACGCCCCACATCGCGGCAAGGCCGAGATAGACGCTGATCGGCCCGACCATGCCGCCCACGGTGGCGATCAGCGGGGTCATCGCCTTCTTGCCGCGCAGCGATCCGTTGCGCAGGGCAACCGCCTCCCACACTTCCTTGCCGGCGATGGCGAAGAAGAACGCCATCAGCACATCGTTGATGAGGTAATGAACAGTCAGCGTCCGGTGCACATGCCCTTCGGCATCGGTATGGGCGTGGCCGACCCAGGCATTGTCGACCAGCACATAATCGACAAAGGCATGATAACTGTCAGGTGATGTATTCGCCCAGATCAGGGCGAGGACCGCCCCGATGATGAGCAACAACGAATATTCGGCCAGAAATCCCCAGACACGATACATAGGCTGATCCTTCATTCGGCGATGACATCGGCGATCGGATCGCCTGCGCCACCGTTCCTAATGACAATAGCGGCTCAGTTCAAATGTTTGGTCAGGGTCATCCCGCGAAGGCAGAGAATCCGAGCCCAGCAAGCACCGCGCCGAAGGTCGCGAAGCCGATATAGGCCGCAAACACCCGCAGCCGGACGAGGCTGTAGACCGCCACCGCCGCCGGGATGCAGGTGACCCCGCCCGCGATCAGAAAGCTCATCGCGGCGCCCGGGTTCATGCCCTGTTCGATCAGACCGGCGGCCAGCGGTGCAGCGGCATATCCGTTCAGATAGGCGGGCGCACCCAGAACGGCGGCCAGCAGGATCGTTCCCGGACCGTCGCCACCAAGCGCGCCGCCGATCCAGTCGGCGGGGACCCAGCGGATCATCACCGCCTCCAGCAGATAGGCAAGCAGCAGCCATTTGCCGAGGAAAAGGACGTTCTCGCGGAATGTGCTGATGAATTCCGCCCGGCGGGGAGCCTCGTTCCAGAACGCCCAGACGGGTTTTTCGCGGAATGGCGACTTGGTGCCGCAGCAGGATGATGCGCGCCGTGCCGCCATGCCGTCAGGGCGCAGCGGATCGGCGAAGACCGGCGTGCGCGCCAGCATCATGACACCGAAACCGCCCATCAGGCCGATGCTGACAGCCGCAATGGTCTTGCCGATGGCAAAATCTGTGCCAAGTGCACCGGCGGTGATCGCGAACATCGCCGGGTCCATCAGGGGGGAGGCGAGCCAGAAGGCCATCACCGCCGAAAGCGGTGCACCCATCGCCAGCAGCGCCGCGATGAAGGGGATCACCTCGCAGGAGCAGAAAGGCGACAACCCGCCGACCACTGCGGCGAACACCACCATGCGGACAGGATTGCCGGTAAAGGCCTTCCCGGCCAACCCCTCGGCGCTGGCGGCCCGAAGGTAGGCGGTCGCGAACACGGCAAAAAGGATGAAGGGCAGGGTGGACAGGAAAGACTGCATCATCTTTCCAGCGACCCCCGACACCTCTGTAGGGGCCAGCACGGCGATCACAATGAAACCGAGCGGGATCGCCGCCCATGCAAGGTCAATCCGGCGGCGTGCCGTCCACAGATCGGAGAGCGAGGCGCTGAGATCGGTCATGGCTGGGAGGCATCCTCTTGAATGGTCGCACGCGGCGCGTCGGCACAGCATTCATTGGTCAGATAAGCGGCAAGCGCATTGATCCGGTCGAAATCGGCGCGGCAGATGATTTGCCGCCCCTGTTTTTCCTGCACCATCAGCCCGGTCTGGCTGAGAAAGCGCAGATGATGCGACAGGGTCGATGCCGCCGCACCGGTGGCATCTTTCAACGCACCGACCGTCATCCCCTCCGGCCCCGCGCGGACCAGAAGGCGGACCACGTCCAGGCGCGATTCCGACCCAAGTGCCGCGAATCCGCCGGCGGCTTCTTCGGGGTCGAGCGGCAGGCTGTCGAACAGCGGATGTGTGTGGTGATGTTCGCTCATGAATTCTAAATAACTAGCTTCATCGAATTATGCAAGCCTGATTCTTCACCTGTCCATGCGCGGATGGTTTGAAAGCGGCATGTGACAGCGTTGGTCGGGGCCTCACCCTGCCATCACATGGATGGCATTCCCCCTCGTGGAATTGCAGGCAGGTCATTGGCGCTTGTCGGGTCGTCAATGTTGATTGACATGCCGTTTATGACAACTCTGTTACCAACAGCCTGACGCCGGCAAGGGTGCAGGGGGAGCCAGTCAAAAGAAACTGGCAGAAACCGGGATGAAGCGAGGGTGCTATGTCGTCAGATGACCACGGCGGACAGAGGGCTTTTCAACCAATCGACAAGGCGGTCTATCAGCGCGCCAATGCCGAGATAGAGACGATAACGGCACGAATGCCGCGCAAGGCGGTGGAGGCTTTGGCGCGCGAAGTGGTGTCGCGGCTTGCAGGGCGGGCCATGCAGACAGGCAACAGATCTGTCGATGACACGAAATATGATCAACCCGGCGAGACTGAAATCGAAGACCTTGCCTATGACCTGTTGCGCGCGGACCCTGATTCGGCGTTCCGGCGGGTGGAACGTCTGCGGGTGTCGGGCGCGACGATGTCGCAGATCTATCTGAATCACCTCGCGCTGGCGGCGCGGCTGCTGGGCGACTGGTGGGATGCGGATCGGGTGACCTTTGTCGAGGTGACGGTGGGTGCCGGACGCATCTATGCGATCATGCGGGCGCTTCGGTCTTCGTTCATCGCACATGATCCCGAACTTCGGCGCCATGCCGTTTTCGCGACCGTTCCGGGCGAATCGCACAGCCTTGGCGTTTCGATGGCGGCGGACCTGTTCCGCGAACGGGGCTGGCAGATCGACCTCATCACCAGCAAGGATCATGACGAATTGATTGCGGCGCTGGAGGATGCGCAATGCCTTCTGATTGGGCTTTCGGCAAGCGGGCTGCGGAGCCTGACGAACACCGCCCGTCTGATCGTCGCGGTGCGGATCGCGGTTCCCGGCGCCCTGATCCTCGTCAGCGGCAAGATCGTGGATGAACAGCCGAACATCGTGGGCATTGTCGGGGCAGATCGGGCGGCTTCGGACTTCGAAAGCGCCTATCAAGGGCTTGAAGAACTGCTCACGCAGAAATCCACGGTGGAAAAGCGCAGATCGCACTGATCGCCGAATGCGCGTGCCAGTCTTGGTCGTCTTGACAGTGACGGCAGGCTGCTGATCCTCAGCACCATCATGCCGCCCGTGCCCTCACCAGATATCGACGCCCTCCGCCAAGGCATTCGCGCCTGCCGCGAATGCGCCGACGATTTTGCGTTGACCCGCACCGCACATGCGCCGCGTCCGGTCGAATGGTTGTCGGCAGAGGCCCGCGTCCTGATCGCGGGGCAAGCACCGGGCGCGCGGGTGCATGAAAGCGGAATTCCCTTCGACGACCGTTCGGGCGACCGGTTGCGCGATTGGCTGGGGCTGGACCGCGATGCGTTCTATGACCGATCCCGCGTTGCGATTCTGCCGATGGCGTTCTGTTTTCCCGGCTATGATTCCAAAGGCAGCGACCTGCCGCCGCCGCCCCGCTGCGCCGCCCTGTGGCGCGACCGGGCGCTGGCCGCGATGCCGCAGATCGCGCTGACGGTGCTGGTGGGCGGATATGCGCAGAAATGGGCCTTGAAGACCCGCGCATCGCTGACCGAGACGGTGCGCGACTGGGCCTCGTTAGGGCCTGACATCATCCCTCTGCCGCACCCCTCATGGCGCAACACCGGTTGGCTGAAGCGCAACCCGTGGTTCGAGGCCGACCTTCTGCCCGTGTTGCGGGCGCGGATCGCGGTGCTGACCTGATGCGCGGGCTGATCCTCGTCCTGCTGGTATCTCTCGCGGCCTGCGTTGGCGGGCCGATTACGCCTTCCGCGCCGCTGGGCAAAGCGCAACTTGCGGCGGCGGGCGACGATGGCGGCGAGATCACCTCCGCAACGGGCGATCGGCTCGCCTATTCGGTCTGGCGGCCCGATCAGCCGCCTCGCGCGCTGATCCTCGCGCTGCACGGGTTCGGCGATTATGGTCCGTCCACCTTTGCAGGCCCGGCGGCATACTGGGCCGAGCAGGGGTTTCTGACCTATGCCTATGACCAGCGCGGCTTTGGCCGTAACGCAAGCCGAGGTCAGTGGCCGGGCGCGGCGCGGCTGGTCGACGACTTCGGCGATGTGGTGGCGGCGCTGCGTGCCGCGCATCCCGATCTGCCGCTGTTCGTCATCGGCCATTCAATGGGCGGTGCAGTTGCAATAACAGGCGTGCAGGCGGGGCAGGCGGAGGGGCTGATCCTCGCGGCCCCCGCCGTCTGGGGCGGTGATCGGCTGGCGCTGCCTTATCGTGCCGCTGCCTGGGCCGGGGCGCTGGTGCTGCCTGAAAAACGCTGGACCGGCGATGGCATTGTGCGCATTCAGGCGTCGGACAATATCGAGATGCTGCGCGCGCTGGGCCGCGATCCGGTCTATCTGCATCGCCCGTCCAGCCGCGAATTCATGGGCCTGATCCGGCTGATGGACAATGCGGTCAGCGCCGCCCCGCATCTGGCCGTGCCGGTGCTGATGCTTTATGGCGACAAGGATGAAGTCGCGCCGAAGGATGCCGTTCTGGCGGCTTATGACGCGGTGCCCGGCGACAAGACGCTGATTGTTTACCCCGAGGGATGGCACCTGCTGTTTCGGGATTTGCAGGCGCGCCGGGTCTGGAAGGACGTTGCCGGTTGGATAGAGGGCAGAATCGAATGATGACCACACCGCTCGACAAGGCCTGGGCCGCGACCGAGGCACCCGGTGCCGGGGATGCCGAGATGGCGGGCTATTACGATGTTTTCGCATCGGCGGAACTGCATCTGTTGATCGACGGCGATGCGCTGACCGAAGGGGTGACCCCGCAGCCGCTGCTGTTCCCGGTCGAGGGCACCGATACCGCGCTGGTGTTCGACACCGAAGCGCGCATGGCGGCCTTTGTCGAGGATGGCGCGGCGCATCTGACCCTGTCCGGGCGCGCCGTGCTGGCGATGTTCGCAGGGCGCGGCGTGCAACTCGGTGTCAATCTCGGCGATGCGCCTTCGGCCACGGTTCTGCCAGTTGCGGCGGTCGACTGGGCCGCCGCCGCCTTGCAGCAACCGATCGAGGCAGAGGAAGGGCAGGCAATGGCGCTGACAGTGCCCCGCATGGTCACGCCCGATCTTCTGGGCCGGATCGACGCGCGGATTTCGGGCATGGGCAGTCAGGTGACGGAAGCCTGGCTTTGCGGGCTTGGTGCCGGGCGGCGGGCGGGTCTGATCCTCTGCGTTGCCCTGCGGGTGCCGGAGGCGGAGCGTGCGGTCGTCGCTGCATTGGCGGAAACTGCGCGGTTCGCGGGCGGTGAAAAGGCGGCGTTCGACATTGCCGTCACCGCAGGCAATGATCCGCGCCTTGCAGCGGCGCGAAAGGTCGGCCTCGGGTTCGAACCGCATGATCCGTCGCAGGATGTCCGGGCGGAGCCGGTCGCGCCCGGCATGGACAAGTCAAAGCCGCCACGGTTGCGGTAGCGCAGGGGCCTTCCACCATAAACTCTTGCTATTTTTGCTGATTCTCACTAAATGCGTGCCACTGAACTTTGGTTGAACGTCTGGATTGCTAGTCGCGCGTTGCGACGACGAAGCCCTGAATGGTGTTTATCGAAATTCATCATCCGCTGGAATTCCTGCACATCCGCAGGAACGGCATCTAAGGAGGCTTCGTTATGATTACGGGCACAGTAAAATTCTACAACGACCAAAAGGGCTATGGCTTTATCGAGCCGGAAGATGGTTCCAAGGACGTTTTCGTTCACGCAACCGCGCTTGAGCGCGCCGGCATGCCGCCGCTGACCGAAGGTCAGAAGGTTCGCTTCGACACCGAAGTCGACAAGCGCACCGGCAAGACCGCCGTTGGCACCATCGAAAAGGCCTGATTTCAGGTTCGGGCGCCGCAGCAGCGGCCCCACGATGCAGAATTTGAAAAGGGTGGCTTCGGCCACCCTTTTTGTTGTCCGGGCCGTCCCTTTGGGCGCGCCGGGTCAGAACGGGATGTCCTCGCCCGAATAGAACCGTAACCGCCCGGCGGTTTCGACCGTCAGTTCATCGAAGCGCGTGATCAACCCGGCGGCGCTGTACTCGGCGGAGATATCGGCGGATGCGCCGCCCATATCGGTGCGCACCCAACCGGGATGATAGGCGCCAACGGCGATGCCCTCTGCTGCCAGCTCGCGCGACAGGCAGACCGCAAGATTGGTCGCAGCGGATTTCGAGGCGCGATAGGCATAGGCCGCACCCTTCGCCCGTTCGGTCGATCCCATCTGCGATGATATCACCGCGACCTTGCCCTTGGCGCGGCGCAGCGCCGGAAGGCAGGCGCGCACCGTCAGGAAAACCCCGGTGACGTTGACGGCGAAGCTTTGGGCGAAGGCCTCTGCGGTCAGATCCTTGTCCTCGATCCCGCCGCGCCCCGCGAGCATACCCGCATTGCAGACCAACAGGTCCAGCGTCCGGTCGGCCATATCCGCCGCCAGCCGATCCAACGCGGCACCATCGGTCACATCCAGCGCCCGCGCCTCCGCCATTGCGGATGACAGCGATGCGACATCGCGGGCGCAAGCGATGACATGATCGCCGCGCACGGTCAGCATACGCGCCATTTCCGCCCCGATGCCGCGATTGGCACCTGTAATCAGTATTGTCTTCATCTCATCGCCTTCCGGTCTGCGCCTCGCCCGCCATTGCTGCAGGGCGGTCTCGGCGTCATGATCGCGGTGAATGGTGGCCTTGGCAATTGGGGGGATGCAGGAATGCGGCGGATCGGTCTGATCGGTGGGGTGGTGGTGCTGGCCCTCGCGGTGCTGTGGCTGTTCGGGCCGCGTGTCGTGCTGAAAATGCCCGATGCGGCTGCGCTGCCAGCAATCCCAGAAGATATCGCTGGATGGCTTGCGCAGCGGGAGGCGGCTGTGCCCGATCTCATCCCCGGCGCGGAGGCTGAGATTGTCTGGGCTGATCCGGCCCGGCAGGCCAAGACGGACATTGCAATCGTCTATCTGCACGGCTTTTCCGCCACCAAGCATGAAATCCGCCCGGTTGCGGATCGGCTCGCGGCCAGCCTGGGGGCCAATCTGTTCTACGCGCGGCTCGCCGGGCATGGTGTCGGCGGCGCGGGTCTGGGCGCAGCGACGGCGGATCAGATGATGGCCGATGTCGCGCTGGCACTGGCCATCGGTCGGCGGATCGGCGACCGGGTTCTGGTCGTCGGCACATCGACCGGCGCGACGCTGGCGGTGCTGGCCCTGTCCGATCCCGGCTTGTCGAAGGATATTGTGGGGCTGATCGCGGTCTCGCCGAATTTCGCGGTGAAGGCGGTGCCGATGGCAGTCCTGACCATGCCCTTCGCGACACAGGTCCTGCCGGTGCTGTTCGGCGCGGAATATGCGTGGGCGCCGGACAACGCCGAACATGGCAAATGGTGGACCACCCGGTATCCGTCGCGCGCCATCATCCAGATGGCGGCGATCGTGGATGCCGCGCGGCGGGTCGATCCCGCCGCCTTGTCGGTGCCTGCGCTGTTCGTATTCAGCGACGCCGATCAGGTGGTCGATCCGGTGGCGACGCGAGAGGCGATCGAAGCCTGGGGCGGGCCGGCGGATGTCATGACCGTCACGCCGGGACCGGGCGATTCAACATCCGCACATGTCATAGCAGGCGATATCGTCAGCCCCGGCCAGACGGACGCCATCGTCCAGCGGGCCGTCGATTGGGCGCAAGGCCTGCAATAAACTGCGTTATTCCCGTGATAAGGCCAGAAAATTCACGATCTCGCGATGGAAAATGCGTTTTCGCGGTTTTCTTCAAGGAAAACTTGGATAAGAAGAGCGACGTCGCGCCGCCTATGCCGGTGCTTCAGCAATAACACAGGCAGGAGATTACCTCATGGAAAAGAAATCTGAAGTCGTGGCCGCAATGGCCGAAGGTGCAGGCATCACGCAGGCTCAGGCCGCTGCTGCGCTCGATGCATATGCAGAAGCAACGCTCGCTGCGCTGAAATCCGGTGCCGCCGCAACGCTGCCGGGCCTCGGCAAGTTCAGCGCCGTCCGCAAGGAAGCCCGTCAGGGTCGCAACCCGCGCACGGGTGAGACGATGACCTTCGCCGCAAAGACTTCGGTGAAGTTCAAGGCCGCGAAAGCCGCGACCGACGCCGTCAACTGATCAGCGCATCTGCCGTCCGGCACACGGGCGGCAGATACCTTTCCCGTCACGGGGCGCGCGGGTGTTGTGTAATGGTAAGACCCTAGCCTTCCAAGCTAGAGACACGGGTTCGATTCCCGTCACCCGCTCCATCAATTTCCCCGCCCTCGGGCACCCATTGGTGAATTTCTGCACTTCGATACCGCACTGTTACTGATATCTGAATAATCGAATACCGGCAGGCGCGGATGCGATAGGGCCCAAATATGCAGCGAAGCGGTCAGTTTCGGGTCATTGCGGGAGCCGTCGTCATGGCTTGCCTGATCGTCCTGACCCTGATTGCCCCGCCCGCCGCAGCGCAATCGGCGCAGCCGGATGTCGCCTTCCGTTCGATTGCCGTCGATGTGACCTTCGCTGAGTCAGCCTATATCGAATGGAATTATCCGATCTCTGCCCCGAATAGAGAAGAGCTTGCGTTGATCGCGACCCTGTTCCGGATCGGAATCGAAGAAGCCATCGAAGGCAGGTCAGGCGGCGTGCTGGATGCCGTTCTGAAAGTGGAGGTGGAGCGGTTCGACATTCTTTCGCGGCTGGAGGTCTTGTTCTGCTGCGCGCGAAACGAAGTGTCGGCAGCGTTCGAGCTGATCGACGCGGCGTCCGGGGTGGTCATCAAGCCGCGCGAGACGCTGAATTTCGATCATATCGGGCGCGGCGGGGTGATCGGCCTGTTGTCTGCATCGGGCGGTCAGGACCAGTTGTCGTATTTGCAGGACATCATCCGCGACGGCACATGGCGGTGGCTGAGCGAAACCCGGTAACGCGGCCAGATTGCCTGTTGCCTCTTGGCACTTAATCGCCTATTTCGCCGCGCGAGCGTGGTCTTGCGCGCTGACCATATTTGACTAGGGACACCCAGAGAGATGGCAAAAGCGAAGTTTGAGCGGAACAAGCCGCATTGCAACATCGGCACGATC
>CAYGRU010000038.1:0-31954 GCA_964352385.1 uncultured Candidatus Planktophila sp. | reverse complement strand
GGGCGGAGGTGAACATGGTGATGCCGCTCGGGTCCCATCTTCATGAAATGCCGAAGCTGGTGAATGCCGAAGTGAACATCGTGATGTATCGCGAATTCGGGCGTGGCCTCGCCGAAATGCTGGCCAAACCTTACCTTCAGGCCCCGATCGGTGTCGCCTCCACCACCAAGTTCCTGCGCACACTGGGTGAGATGCTGAACCTCGACCCGGAGCCGTTCATCGAGCGCGAAAAGCATTCGACGATCAAGCCGGTCTGGGATCTGTGGCGGTCTGTCACGCAAGATTTCTTCGGGACCGCGTCCTTCGCCATCGTCGCGAACGAGACCTACGCGCGGGGCATCCGCAATTTCCTCGAGGTCGATCTCGGCCTGCCCTGTGCCTTCGCCGTTGCGCGGCAAGCGGGCAAGAAAACCGACAATGACGAGGTGCGCGCGCTGATCCACACCAAGCGTCCGCTGGTCGTCATGGGATCGATCAACGAAAAGATGTACATGGCCGAAATGTCCGGCGGGCATGGCCCGAAACCGGCCTTCATCCCGGCCAGCTTTCCGGGGGCTGCGATCCGCCGTGCCACTGGCACGCCCTTCATGGGATATGCCGGTGCGACATACCTCTTGCAGGAGGTTTGCAATTCCCTGTTCGACGCGCTGTTCCACATCCTGCCGCTCGGCAGCGAGATGGACAGTGCCGCCGCGACGCCCACGACCCTTCGCCGCGATTTCCCCTGGGATCGCGATGCGCAGGAACTGCTCGACCGGATCGTGTCCGAGCATCCCATTCTGACCCGGATATCGGCAGCCAAGAGCCTGCGCGATGCCGCCGAATCCGCCGCGCTTGCGGCGGGCGACGAACGGGTTGTCCTCGAAACCGTTGCGGCCCTGAGCCCGAAAACGGCCAAAGCCCCCTCAACCGGAGATGAAACATGACCCATCACACAGCGCATGTGCCGATGCATTCAGAGCGAAAGCCGCGTGCGGAATTCTGGCTCTACTTCGCGATCATCTTCGTGGTGGCATTGCCCTTCGCGCTCGGCTTCTGGGCCTTTGCCGCGCTGACCGGGCGCGAAGGACGCGGCCCGATCGGGCGCGCATACGACAAGGCGTGGGAAATCACGCCCCTGATTTTCTCGGCATGACGATCTGCCGGGCATACGAAATTTGCGGTGCTCGCACCGTGAATACCCGGAGGGGCGCAGCCCCGAAGGAACCTGGCCGCGGGGTGCGCGGCATCAGTTATACCATCCGGAGGATAGTTAATGGCTGATCGTACCGACCTGTCTTTTACAGGTCTCACCGATGACCAGGCGCAAGAGTTGCACTCGGTCTACATGAGTGGACTTTGGCTGTTCACAGTCGTGGCCGTCGTGGCTCACGTAGCTGTGTTCATCTGGCGCCCGTGGTTCTGAGGAGGATTCAGAAATGAGCAAGTTCTACAAGATTTGGCTGATCTTCGATCCGCGCCGTGTGTTTGTCGCACAGGGTGTTTTCCTCTTCCTGCTGGCGGCGATGATTCACCTCGTCCTGCTCAGCACAGAGCACTTCAACTGGTTTGAACTGGCCGCGATGAAGGCAGCGGGCTGACGCCCATTGCGTTCTGACCGACGGGACATCCAGTCGATTCAAGACGGTAGCGGGCGAAGCCCCAAAGCTTCGCCCGCACCAACCAACCACAACGATGACCGGCTGACGACCGATTGAGAAGGGGCCGCAGCAAACGCGGAGGCAAGACATGGCATTGCTGAGTTTTGAGCGAAAATACCGCGTCCGAGGAGGGACGCTGATCGGTGGTGATCTGTTCGACTTTTGGGTCGGTCCGTTCTTCGTCGGTTTCTTTGGTGTCACGACAGCGTTTTTCGCCGCGCTGGGCACCATCCTGATCTTCTGGGGCGCGTCGCAGCAGGGGACATTCAATCCCTGGCTGATCAACATCGCGCCGCCAGATCTGTCCTATGGCCTCGGCCTTGCACCGCTGATGGAGGGGGGCCTCTGGCAGATCATCACGATCTGTGCGATCGGCGCCTTCGTAAGTTGGGCGCTGCGCGAGGTGGAAATCTGCCGCAAACTGGGCATGGGATACCATGTGCCGGTCGCGTTCAGTTTCGCAATCTTCGCCTATGTCACGCTGGTGGTGATCCGCCCGGTTCTGATGGGCGCGTGGGGGCATGGCTTTCCTTACGGAATCTTCTCCCATCTCGATTGGGTGTCGAACACCGGCTATGCTTATCTGCACTTCCACTACAACCCGGCGCACATGCTGGCGGTGACGTTGTTCTTCACCACCACGTTCGCGCTGGCGCTGCATGGGGCGCTGATCCTGTCTGCGGCCAACCCCGAAAAGGGTGAGGAAGCGAAAAGCCCGGATCACGAGGACACGTTCTTCCGCGATTTCATCGGCTATTCGGTCGGCACGCTCGGCATTCACCGTGTAGGCCTGCTGCTGGCGCTGAACGCGGTGTTCTTCTCGGCAGTCTGTATCGTCATCTCCGGCCCGTTATGGACCGAGGGCTGGCCCGAGTGGTGGAATTGGTGGCTCGAACTGCCGATCTGGCCGGACCCGAGCCCGACCACCGCATCCGTGACCTCATCCGCGATGGGAGGGAACTGAAATGGCTGAATATCAGAACATCTTCACCCAGGTGCAGGTGCGCGGCGTCCCCGACATGGGCATGGACGACAGCGGCGCGATGATGAAGGAAAGGGTCGGAACCCCCGGCTTTTCCTCCCTCGTCGGGTGGCTCGGCAATGCACAGCTCGGCCCGATCTATCTGGGCTGGTCCGGGGTCATCGCCCTGGCGACGGGGTGCCTTGCGATCAACATTATCGGGATCAACATGCTGGCGCAGGTCGGCTGGTCGATCCCGGAATTCATCCGTCAGCTTTTCTGGCTTGCGCTGGAGCCGCCGAGCCCTGAATACGGCTTGCGGATGCCACCCTTGGACGATGGCGGCTGGTATATCATCTCGTCCTTCTTCCTGCTGGTCAGTGTCATCGCGTGGTGGTTGCGGGCCTATCTGCTCGCGGCTGAACACAAGATGGGCAAGCATGTGGCCTGGGCTTTCGCCTCGGCGATCTGGCTTTTCCTCGTGCTCGGTCTGTTCCGGCCGGTTCTGATGGGGTCGTGGTCTGAGGGCGTGCCCTACGGCATCTTCCCGCATCTGGATTGGACAACGGCATTCTCCATCCGCTACGGCAACCTCTACTACAACCCGTTCCACGCGCTCTCGATCGTGTTCCTCTATGGCTCCGTCCTGCTCTTCGCGATGCACGGCGCGACCATTCTCGCGGTCTCCCGCTTCGGCGGCGACCGGGAACTGGAACAGATCTATGACCGTGGCACGGCGTCCGAACGGGCGGGCCTGTTCTGGCGCTGGACGATGGGTTTCAACGCGACGATGGAAGGTATCCATCGCTGGGCCTGGTGGTTTGCGGTTCTGACCCCGATCACGGGCGGCATCGGCATCCTTCTGACCGGCACCGTCGTCGACAACTGGTACATCTGGGCCATCGAGCACAATTTCGCCCCCGAATACACGGGCGATTACGGCTACGAAGCCTATAGCGCGGGAGGGAACTGAACATGCTTCCCAAGTGGTTCAACAAGTGGAACTCGGAGAATCCGAAGGATATCTTCGGGCCTGCGATCCTCATCGGGGCGGTTGGCGGGGCGGTGTTCGTCGCTGCGATGATCGTCACTTGGGGGCAGCCCTATGCCACCGCCTCGGTCCAGACCGGGCCGCGCGGCACTGGGATGTCGGTCACCAAATTCGTCAATGCGGCGGATGATCCGACCATCGCGACCTATTACACCGAAGCGGTGATCAAGCCGGAGGGCGGAGAAGCATTGGCAAAGGACGTTTATGAGAACGTTCAGGTGCTGGGCGATCTGACGGAGGATAATTTCAACCGTCTGATGCTCGCGGTCACCGAATGGGTGGCGCCCGAGCAAGGCTGTGCCTATTGCCACGGCGATGAAGGGAATTTCGCGGCGGACGACCTTTATCAGAAGGTCGTTTCGCGGCGGATGATCCAGATGACCCAGACATTGAACGATGACTGGGGCGGCCACACGCAGGTCAATGGAGCTGGTGTGAACTGCTACACCTGCCATCGGGGCGAGAATGTCCCGTCGAACATCTGGTTCAAGATCGACCCGGTGAACGAAGCGATGTCGGGTTGGTCGGCGAACCAGAACCGCGTCACGGTGCAGTCGGGTTCAAGCTCGCTGCCTTCGGATGCGCTGGATCTGCTGCTGGGGCAGGAGGGGCTGATCAAGGTTCACTCTCTGACCAGCCGCGAGCCGAACGCGGGGACCGCGTCCATCCAGGACACCGAGCGGACCTATTCCCTGATGAACTACTTCGCCAACTCACTGAACGTGAACTGCAATTTCTGTCACAACAGCCGGGCGTTCTATGACCCCGGTCAGGTCACCCCGCAATGGGCGACCGCGCTGATGGGGATCGATATGGTGCGGGAGATGAATCAGGAATACCTGACACCGCTGGGCGAAGTTCTGCCCGAAAACCGGCTTGGCCCCGTGCACGGCGATGCGCCGAAGGCGGCCTGTGCCACCTGCCACAAAGGATGGTCGCAGCCTCTCCAAGGGGCGTCGATGATCGCCGACTGGCCTGAACTGGCCGGGTCGGGTGCGCCCGTCTACGAATAGGGGCAGGGCGGTGATGACCGCCCGTCCCGCCTGCCTCAGGCTCCTCCCGGGGCTTGAGGACCAGAGGTTCGCCTCTGGTTCCCCCTCCTGTTACATGCAGGATACTGGCTCCGCCCGATCGCACATGCGGCCGGCGGAGCTTTTTTCTGAAAGGACCGCATCATGACCCGCCACGCCCGCACAATGCTGGATCGCATCGCCGGACCTGCGGACATGAAGGGCATGTCGGATCAGGATCTGAAAGTGCTCGCGGATGAATTGCGCAGCGAGGTGATCGACATCGTGTCGGAAACTGGCGGCCATCTCGGATCGTCGCTCGGCGTGGTCGAACTGACGGTCGCGATCCATGCGGTATTCAACACCCCGACCGACAAGCTGGTCTGGGATGTCGGGCATCAATGCTACCCGCACAAGGTTCTGACCGGGCGGCGTGACCGGATGCGCACATTGCGCATGGGGGGCGGTCTGTCAGGCTTTACCAAACGGTCGGAAAGCGAATTCGATCCATTCGGCGCGGCGCATTCGTCCACCTCCATCTCTGCTGCGCTGGGGTTCGCTGTCGGGCGGGACATGGGCCGCCCGACCGGCGATGCCATCGCGGTGATCGGCGACGGGTCCATCAGCGCGGGCATGGCCTATGAGGCGATGAACAATGCGGGCGATCAGGGGCGGCGTCTGTTCGTCATCCTGAACGATAACGAGATGTCCATCGCCCCGCCGGTCGGCGCGATGTCGAGCTATCTTTCCAACCTTTACGCCCATACGCCACTGCACCGGATCGCCGAGGGGTTCGAGGCGGCGCTGCCCGGCCCGCTGCGCGAGGGTGCGAAGCGGGCGCGCCAACTGGTCACCGGCATGCCGGGCGGTGGCACGCTGTTCGAACAACTGGGATTCACCTATATCGGCCCGGTCGATGGTCATAACCTCGACGAATTGCTGCCGGTGCTGCGCGCGGCGCGGACCCGCGCGAAGGGCCCGGTCCTGATCCATGCGCTGACGGTGAAGGGCAAGGGATATGCCCCGGCCGAGCAATCGTCGGACAAGTATCACGGTGTTGCGAGATTTGATGTGGTGTCCGGCACCCAGCAGAAATCGGTCAGCAATACGCCCAGCTATACCTCGGTCTTCGGGCAGGCGCTGACGGACGAGGCGCGGCGCGACCCGAACATCGTTGCGGTGACGGCGGCCATGCCCGCGGGCACCGGGCTGGACATTCTGGCGCGGCAGTTTCCCAAACGGGTGTTCGATGTCGGCATCGCCGAACAGCATGGTGTCACCTTCGCCGCCGGGATGGCGGCATCGGGGTTGAAGCCTTTCTGCGCGATCTATTCGACCTTCCTTCAACGCGGTTACGATCAGGTCGTGCATGACGTGGCGCTGCAAGGGCTTCCGGTTCGCTTTGCCATCGACCGGGCCGGGCTGGTCGGTGCTGATGGTGCGACCCATGCCGGGTCTTTCGATGTCGCCTATCTTGCGAACCTTCCCGGCTTCACCGTCATGGCGGCGGCGGATGAGGCGGAGCTGGTGCATATGGTGGCGACGGCGGCGGCCCATGATGGCGGCCCGATTTCATTCCGCTATCCGCGTGGCAACGGCACCGGCGCGGCACTGCCCGAACGGGGCACGGTACTGGAGATCGGCAGGGGCCGTGTGGTGCGCGAGGGCAGCAAGGTCGCGATCCTGTCCTTCGGGGCGCATCTGTCCGAATGCCTGAAGGCGGCGGAGGGGCTGGCGGCGCGCGGGGTTTCGACCACCGTGGCGGATGCGCGGTTCGCCAAACCGCTCGACACCGGTCTGATTGCACAGCTTGCCGCGCATCACGAAATGCTGGTGACGGTCGAACAGGGTGCGCAGGGCGGTTTCGGCGCAATGGTGCTGCACCATCTGGCGGCGACCGGCGGTCTGGACCGGGGGCTGAAAATCCGCACCATGACCCTGCCGGACAGGTTCATCGAACAGGCCAGCCCGGATGCGATGTATGCCGATGCCGGACTGACGGCGGATGACATCGCGCGCACCGTGGTCGAAGGTCTGGGCGCGGCATGGGCGCATTTCGGGACCGGGCGACAGGCCTGATCCGGGCGAAGCCGGGCGCGCGGGCTCTTGCGCCTGCGTTGCCAAAACACCACATATTGAAAGACGCGCTTTTCGGGCGTCACATCGATCATATGGACGGCTGTGAGGCGGGCTTCGGACGCTGAGAAAAGCCGGGCTAAAGGAGTGTTGCCATGAACTTGGACAAGTTCACCGACCGCGCGCGCGGGTTCATTCAGGCCGCGCAGACGATCGCGCTGCGCGAGAACCATCAGCGGTTTCTTCCCGAACATGTTCTGAAAGCGATGCTGGACGACCCGGAGGGCATGGCCGCAGGCCTGATCGCCCGCGCCGGTGCCGACCCCGCGCTCGCACGGCAGGCCAATGATGAAGCTCTGAAAAAGGTGCCGAGCGTCGAGGGTGGCAATGGCCAGATGTACATGGACACCACCACCGCCAAACTGCTGGTCGAGGCGGAGGGTCTGGCCAAGACGGCCAAGGACAGCTTTGTGACGGCGGAGCGGTTGCTGACGGCGCTGGTGCTGGCGAAATCGACCGATGCGGGCAAGGCGCTGGCATCTGCCGGGTTGACCGCGCAGGCGCTGAATGCGGCGATCAACACCCTGCGCAAGGGCCGCACGGCAGACAGTGCCGGGGCCGAAGACAGTTTCGAGGCATTGAAGAAATATGCCCGCGACCTGACGGCGGATGCGCGCGAAGGGCGGCTCGACCCGGTGATCGGGCGCGACGAGGAAATCCGGCGCACGATCCAGGTTCTGTCGCGGCGCACGAAGAACAACCCGGTCCTGATCGGCGAGCCGGGTGTCGGCAAGACGGCGATTGCCGAGGGCCTCGCGCTGCGCATCGTGAATGGCGACGTGCCGGAAAGCCTTCAGGACAAGACCCTGATGTCGCTCGACATGGGTGCGCTGATCGCCGGGGCCAAATATCGCGGTGAATTCGAAGAACGGCTGAAGGCCGTGCTGAGCGAAGTGACGGCGGCGGCGGGCGGTATCCTGTTGTTCATCGACGAGATGCACACACTGGTCGGCGCAGGCAAGGCGGATGGGGCGATGGATGCCTCCAACCTCTTGAAACCGGCACTGGCGCGGGGGGAATTGCACTGCATCGGTGCCACGACGTTGGATGAATATCGCAAGCATGTGGAAAAGGACGCGGCGCTTGCCCGAAGGTTCCAGCCCGTATTCATTGACGAGCCGTCGGTGGAGGATGCGATTTCGATCCTGCGCGGCCTCAAGGAAAAATACGAACTCCATCATGGTGTGCGCATCACCGACAGCGCACTGGTGGCGGCGGCGACCCTGTCCGCCCGATACATCGCCGACCGGTTCCTGCCCGACAAGGCCATCGACCTGATGGACGAGGCGGCATCGCGCCTGCGCATGGAAGTCGATTCGAAGCCGGAGGAACTGGACCAGCTCGACCGCGATATCATGCAGCGGGAAATCGAGGCGGAGGCGCTGAAAAAGGAAACCGACGCCGCATCGAAGGACCGTCTCGCGAAAATCGAGACAGAATTGTCCGATCTGAAAGGCCGGTCGGCGGAAATGACTCTGCGCTGGCAGTCGGAGCGGGACAAGCTCGCCGGGGCGCGGCAGGTGCAGGAGGCTTTGGATCATGCCCGCAGCGAGTTGGAAATCGCCAAGCGCAAGGGCGACCTCGCCCGTGCGGGCGAGCTGTCCTATGGCGTCATCCCCGATCTGGAGGCGAAGCTGGGCGCAGCCGAAGACACCGGCGACGTGATGGTCGAGGAGGCTGTGACGCCCGAACATGTCGCGGGCGTCGTATCGCGCTGGACCGGCGTGCCGGTCGACAAGATGCTGGAAGGCGAGCGTGACAAGCTGCTCCGCATGGAAGACGAGATCGGCAAACGGGTGATCGGCCAGCGCGACGCGGTGGTTGCGGTATCGAATGCCGTGCGCCGGGCGCGGGCGGGTCTGTCGGACCCGAACCGCCCTATCGGATCGTTCCTGTTCCTCGGGCCAACCGGGGTCGGCAAGACCGAGTTGACCAAATCGCTCGCGGCGTTCCTGTTCGATGACGAACACGCGATGGTGCGGATCGACATGTCGGAGTTCATGGAAAAACATGCGGTCAGCCGCCTGATCGGTGCCCCTCCCGGCTATGTCGGGTATGACGAGGGCGGGGTTCTGACCGAGGCGGTGCGCCGTCGGCCCTATCAGGTCGTGCTGTTCGACGAGGTCGAAAAGGCGCATCCGGATGTGTTCAACGTGCTGTTGCAGGCGCTCGATGATGGGCGGCTGACAGACGGGCAGGGGCGCACGGTGGATTTCAAGAACACGCTGATGATCCTGACCTCGAATCTGGGATCGGAGGCGCTGTCGACCTTGCCGGAGGGTGCGAAGGCGAAGGATGCGGAGGGCGCGGTGATGAACGCGGTTCGCGGTCATTTCCGGCCCGAATTCCTGAACCGGCTTGACGAGATCGTGCTGTTCGACCGGCTGACCCGTGCCGACATGACCGGCATAGTCGATGTTCAGGTGGCGATCCTGACGGAACGTCTGGCCCACCGGAAGATCACGCTTGTGCTGGACGAGAAGGCAAAGACCTGGCTGGGCGACAAGGGCTATGACCCGGTTTACGGCGCGCGTCCGCTGAAGCGGGTGATCCAGCGGGCCTTGCAGAACCCACTGGCGGAGATGCTGCTTTCGGGCGAGATCCGTGATGGATCGACGGTCGAAACCTCGGCCAGCGACGAAGGCATCCTGATCGGCGGGGTGGTTCGCCCGATGCCGGGCGCGAAACCGGTGCCGCCGCAGGCCGCCGTCCTGCACTGATCGTTGGTTGCGCCGCCCCTTGCAAAGGGGGCGGCGTTTTCTGTCAGGCCGCTGCCTGTTTCGGGGTCAGGAACAGCGTGTGCGCGCCCATCCCCAGCATCATTGCCGCCACGAACAGCGCCACCGGCCAGCCGCCGAAGGACAGCGACGCGAGCGCGGGGCCGGGGCAGAACCCGGCAAGGCCCCAGCCTGCGCCGAACAGGGATGAACCGGCGACAAGGCGGATATCGACCGGGCCGGGTTTGCCGGGAAACTCGGCTGCGAAGACCGGACGGCGGTTGCGGGTTAACAGCCATGCCACGATCATCGGGATCATCGCGCCGCCCATGACGAAGGCCAGCGTCGGGTCCCAGGCCCCGAACGGGTCGAGAAAGGCCTGAACGCGTGCTGCGTTGATCATGTCGGCAACCACGAGGCCTGCCCCGAAGATCGTGCCGGAGGCAAGGGCGATCAGCTTGCGCATTTTACAACCCTCCGATCAGGTGGCGGCCGATGGTCACGACCACGGCCCCGACGAACATGAATGTCACTGCCGCGACGATGGACCGGACCGAAAGGCGCGACATGCCGCAGACCCCGTGGCCGGAGGTGCAGCCTCCGCCCATCCGCGTCCCGATGCCGACAAGAAGTCCCGCGACGATCAGGATCAGGGGGGAGGTTGAGGCGTTCACCGCAGGCATGTTGCCGAGGAGGACCCAGAGCGCGGGTGCGCCGACAATGCCCGCCAGAAACAACAACCGCTCCGCCCGGTCGCCCGGTGCCTGGGCCGAAATCAGCGCGCCGACGATGCCGCTGATCCCTGCGATCCGACCGTTGAACAGCAGGTAAAGCGCGGCGGACAGGCCGATCAGCAGCCCCCCGCCAAGGCCATAGGCATAGTCGATCAGATTAAGGTTCATGTCTGGCGTCCTTCTCACGCGATCAGTATTTAACAAGGGGATATTGTGAAAAAGCATGCCCCTGCAAGCAGCCGCTATGTCACAGGGGCAGGGGACCACCTTCGCGCAGTCAATAAAGCGGCACCGGATGCGGGTTATGTGGCACCTGGTCTCAGACGTTCAGCAACAGGAACTCCCGCTCCCACGGGCTGATGACACGCATGAATTCGGTATGCTCCGCCCGTTTGACGGCGCAATAGACGGTGACGAATTCCTTGCCCAGTACCTTGTGCAATTCCGGGCACGCCTCCAGCAGCATGACGCTGTCAAGCTGGCTGTCGGGCAGGTCGCGTTCAGTCTTGGCATAGGCATCGCCGAACAGTTCCGGCCTCGGCTCGGTCTTTTCGGTCATGCCGAGATAGCCACAGGCGAGCGCTGCTGCGAGGGCCAGATAGGGATTGGCATCTGATCCGATCAGCCGGTTTTCGACGCGCCGTGCCTCCGGCGTTGCGCGCGGAGAGCGGATGCCGACAGATCGGTTGTCGGTGCCCCATTCGACATTGATCGGCGCCGACTGTTCCGGCACCAGCCGCCGATAGGAATTCACATAGGGCGCGGCAATCGCCATTGCGGCGGGGAAGTATTTCTGCTGCCCGCCGATGAAGTGATAGAAGGTCGGCGTCGCGCTGCCATCCGGTGCGGAAAAGATGTTCTTGCCGGTTTTCTTGTCCACGACGGACATGTGGATATGCATCGCGGAGCCGGGCTGATTTTCCATCGGTTTCGCCATGAAGGTCGCGTAGCAGCCGCATTGCATCGCCGCCTCGCGGATCAGCCGCTTGAAAAAGAACACCTGATCGGCCAGCGCCATCGGGTGACCATGCACGAGGTTGATTTCAAGCTGCGCCGCGCCGGACTCCTGAATGATCGTGTCGATCTCC
The DNA here is from genome assembly GCA_964352385.1 of uncultured Candidatus Planktophila sp. Lineage (GTDB taxonomy): Bacteria > Pseudomonadota > Alphaproteobacteria > Rhodobacterales > Rhodobacteraceae > Pikeienuella. Next base: position 20,617 of record CAYGRU010000038.1, on the reverse strand, counting down.
AGCCCCTGCGCCTCGGCATAGTCATAGATATGCTCGATCACCCGGTCGTATTCATCGACGGCGGACAGGGAAAATGCCTGACTGCCGGTCGATTGCCGCCCGGAACGGCCGACTGGCGGCTCAAGCGGGTAATCCGGGTCGGTGTTCTGCTTGGTCAGATAGAATTCAAGCTCCGGCGCGACGACCGGGGTCCAGCCCTTCTTCTCGTAAAGGCCGATCACATGGCGCAACACCTGACGCGGCGCGGCCTTGGCCGGGCGTCCGTTGGTGTCGATCAGGTCATGGATGATCTGCAAGGACGGGTCGGATGCCCAAGGCACCGCGCGCACCGTCGAAAAATCGGGGCGCAGCAACAGGTCGCTGTCGCTGTCGAAATCATCGCGGGCCACATCGGCATAATCGCCGGTGATGGTCGATATCAGGATCGACACCGGCAGCCGCACATCGCCGCCCCGCGCGAATTTCGATGCGGGCATCACCTTGCCGCGTGCGATCCCGGCCAGATCAGGGGTCACGCATTCAATCTCGTCAATGCGGTTGGTCCGGATCCATTCGGCGAGCGTCGCCAGATCATGGGTTTCGCGGCCGGGGGAATGGGAAAGGCCGATCAGTGGCTTCGTCAGTGACATGGATCAAGTCCGGAAAAGGAAACGGGCACCCTTGTCATAAAGGGATGCCCGCCGATTGTGAAGCAGATCGCGAGATCGCTGAATTTACTGCCCGAACTCGCCTGTGATGGGTATCTCGGTCTCGCCCTGCGAGAAACTCGTCCGATCCCCGGCGAACACGCCGGTGCCAAACGTGTTGCCATTGTTCGTGGCAAATCCGAGTGATCCGGCAGTGCCCCGTGCGGGCGCCCCGCTCAGGTCGTTGAAGAATGACCCATCCACGGAAATTATACCTTCGTCCCCAGCGATCGTAATGTCGGCAGTGCCGCCATAGACAGCGCCACCCTCGTTCTGCCTGACAGCGACATTCGCATCCGCCCCCAGAATATCGGTGAAGTTTGCGTTGCCGGATCGGTCGCCGAAGTTGAAGTTCAGCGCGAACCCGGCGCCATCCACAAAACTTCTGCCATTCTGCACGGCGGAGACGACGGCGAAGCCTTCATAGGTTGCGATCCCGACCTGCGGCAGGTTCGCGGTCAGGTCGCCCGCCACCCAGGCACCGAGGTGATAACGCTGATCGCTGCTCAACTCCTGTCCTTCATTATTCGGGTTGCCGATCTGATCCGGGTCGTGGCGGAACTCAGCCGACCACCAGCCCCAAGACAGCACACTCGAAGTCGGTGTGATACCTGCCGGGAAGATGGACTGGGCGTTCCCGGCCAGATCTGCGGATGCAAGGGCACCCCGAAGCGAACCTTGCCCGTCGCGGATGCCGTCCGATGGCAAACCTTCGACGCCGTTCACATTGTTGGACGTCTCGCCAGTGTCGAAGCTGTCGCGCATGGCGAATTCGTCACCGTTGATCGCGGCGCTTCTGCCGTCACCGCCGCCAAAGTTGAAGCGAACATCCTGAACATCAATCGTTTCATTGTCGAAATCACCGGTGAAGAACTCATCGAGCCTGATTTGGGCGCTTGCCTGATTCAACGCTGGATCGACAAAGCCGGTGAAGCCGTCCTCGCGGAATACGGTGCGCCCGACATAGCGTTGGCCGGTTTCAAGGTCCTGCCCGCCGATCGCGGCGAACCCGCCATCGAAGACCCGAGAGCCCCCCGTTTCCACATTCGCGACGCTGCTGCGGTTGGCGACATTGTTCGACCCGAAGAAGGTTTCCGTACCGGTGGCGGAGATCGCTCGTCCGGGCGCGGCGCTCGCCCCCAGATTACGGCTGTTGGTCAGGGCAAAATGCTGGGCACCCGCGCCGAATGCCGATGATCCCTGGCCATCCTCGGCTGTCGCGACATTGGTTTCGATCCGCGTTGCGCCTGCGGTGCCGCTGTTGAACGAACCCTCGAAAAAGTCTGAAAATGCCGGCGTGCCCTTGTCCGATGCCACGACATTCGCCGTCAGAACCCCGAACCCGGAGGTCTGGTTGACGCCATTTCCGTTGATGTCGAGATAGGTCGCCACCGCGCGGGCATTGCCGCCGGTTGCCGCGCCGCCGGTGTTCGACAGAAGGGTCAGCGCGCTGCGCCCGTCCGCCGAAAATCCGGTCACGGTGCCGGGCACGAACGGTGCGCCATTCTTCGTGAAGAGGTCATTGGACAAGGTGTAGGATCGGATCGTCGTCATGCCCGACGCTGCCGAAGGCAACGCCGCCGACGGCGTTCCGGTCAGGAATGCGCCGGTTCGACCTGATGCGGTCTGGAACACCGCATAGGTGAATTCGGCATTCGGATTGAAGAAACCCGATCCGGCAATGCCACCAAGCGGCGATGCACCCTGCTGCGCGGTGAAGTCGAAGAAGCCGTTAGCGACCGGAATGCTGAATACCTCGTTATTCGCCGTGATGCCGACGCGCGAGCCTTCGAAAACCTGCGTGAAGATGAAATTCTGCCCCCCGCCGCCGACAACACCGGGAATGGTCGATCCCGAAAACGATGCAGCGCCGGTCACACCGGGCAGGAAGGTCAGCGGGTTGACCGGCGGCGGAGGCGGTGCCGGCGGCTCCGGCGGGTTGATGACCGGCGGCAATCCACCATCGACGATGATCGTGGTGATTTCCTCTTCGCTCCGGGTAAAGCCGGACGGCTCCTCGTCCTCTCCGGTTCGGTCCGGGGACGCTTCGCCGCGGGTCGAGATCGGGCTTTCTTCAGACGCGCCCTTGCGGCCCGAATTGGCATCCGGCAGGCCGCTTTCGACCACATCCGGGTCTTCGGGTTCAATCCGCTCGCCCGCATCGCCGCGCCCGATCAGCGCCTGGCTGGTCTCCTCGACCAAACGGGCGTCCGCCACGCCGAGATAAGTGATCGCCGCATTCGTGACCTCGACGACGCCATTACTGCGCGTCACCACGATCTCCTCGCCGTCCAGCGTGGTCACGCGGGTGTAATCGCCAGCGATATGCATCACGCGCGTCGTTCCGTCCTGATCGATGATGACGATCGCCATGCCGCCCCGGATACCGATGGTCGCGGTCGGTGTCGTGATGACGGCATCGGTCTGCTTGGTGATCCGGCCACCAACGAACCGCAGGACGCCACGGCTCATCGACATCGCGAATTCGCCGGTTTTTGTCGCCGGGTCATAGACGTATTTGTCGAGCACCAGAACGCTCTGCTTGGCGATGGTCAGCGAGGTCTGGTCGAGAAAGAGAAACTGACCGGACCCGACCGGAGAGCTTTCGATCCTCTCGTTCAGGACGACACCGTCGCCCAGAACCAGTTGCCGTGTTTCGGCGGCGGGCGGCGTGCCATCGACATCCTTGTTCAGCGCCGAGACGGCACCGATCGTGTTCGCGAGCGCACCCTGTGCGCCGAGGGCGAGGATGGCGGCAGATGCCAGAAGAGCGGTCTTTTTCATCGGTCGACCTTTCGGATCAGAAACTGCGGCCCACGGAAAGGGCCACGCCAATATTGTCGATATCGAAATTCGAGACATTGCTGTCACGCAACAGGAAGTCTGCATCGGCCTGAACAAACCAGCCACCCGTCAGCGAGAAGATGTGGCTGACCCCGGTGCGCAGGTCGAAATCCTCACGCGAGAAGGTCGCGCTGGTCACCGGATCAGGGTCCTGGAACCGTCGATAAGACCCGCCGACAAAGCCGGACAGGGACCAGAGCCGGTCTGAAAAGGCGAACCCGCTGTCATACCGATAGGTGCCTGAAAGACGCGTACCAAATTCGTAGTTGGAGTTCTGGTCGGCGGCGGCGAAGTCGGTTTCGACATAGACAAGCCCGGTGATGCCCATGCTCGTATCCGGGCTGTAGGTCGCGCCAAGATTGACCCGATGGGTGGAGCCATCGAAATCGTTCCGATCAATATATTCGCGCCACGAAGATTGCGCGCTGGCAAAGACATTCCATTCATCATTGATCGTGTCGCTGTACTCGGCACCGATCCCGATGGTGGTATAGAGGGTCTGCCCCCCGGATACGACAATGTCACCTTCGATGAAGGGACGGACCTTCGGGCCGAAAGTCTCGTCCGAAAGGGACAGGCGCGGCCCGGTGCGCATGGTCACACTGTCGATGTCGCCACGGTTCTCGTCTAGATAGTGCAGTGCGAAGATCGACACATCGGTCAGCCAGACATCGCCATTCGGTTGATCGAGGTCGATGAAATGTCGACCGTTCAATGTGGCCCGCGCACCGATATCGTCGCTGGCAACGAAATCCGGGTCGAGCACGGCTGGCGCGCCGAACAGCAACACATTGGCGTCATTCGGGCCAAGGTTGGCATTGGAGCTGTAGGTCAGACCGAAGGTCGCGACACCAGCCGCGCCGGTCTTCTGTGTGCGCCGCCCGATTTCGTCCATGAAGGCGGTGATCCGCAGGCGCACGTCATCGGGCGGATTGTCGTTGGTCAGGACATCGTCGAAATAATATCGCGCATTTTCGTAGGCACCGAGGCGAAAATAGGCTGCGCCCAGTTCCACCTTCGCGCGTGCCAGACTTGGATTGAAGATCAGCAACCGTTCCAATGTGGAGATCGCAGCCTCGTAATCCTTCAACGCGATGGATGTCAGCGCATGTTCGAACATCACGTCAAGATTGTCTGGGGCCGCCAGCATGGCCTCGAAAAGTTTTTCCTGCCGGATGCGCAAGTCATCATCGCTGACGGCCGCCTGCTGCGCAGACGCACCACCGGCGACGAGAAGCGCCAGCGCCAGACCTATGGATTTTGATGCTCGCCAAACCATGATTGTGCCTTGCTGCCCCCATTCACACAAAAACTTTACTGTAGTTAACACGGAACCGAAGGTCGAAAACAGGAAAATCAAGTCAAAGTCCCTTCTTCAACCTCTGGGTGCGGACACTATCCGCGACCTATGCAAACGGGTGTGATTATTCTCACGAACAGCAAGCCGAAGCGTGAATTCAGCGCGAAAAGTGAATTTTGGGGACTGTGCAATTCTGCACGATGTGGTTTTAACTCTTCCGCAAGACTTTGTGTTTGTTCCGTGCGCGTTTCTGACTACCAAGCGGTTTCGAAAATACGGCGATGAGGGGTTCATGGAAGATCTGAGTTCTGCGATTGGACTGGTCGGGTCTCTTGGCGACGACACGCTTACGGGTGACGGTGGCGACAACATCATTCATGGCGACCGCGGTAATGACACGATCATCGGGCTGGATGGCGATGACACGCTGATCGGTGGATCGGGCACTGACGAGCTTTCGGGCACCAGCGGCGACGACGTTCTTTATGGCGGCGTCGGGAACGATTTCCTGATCTATACATTCGCCGATGACGGTGGCGAGTTCGAAGACAGATTTTTCGGCGGTGCCGGGTCCGACACTCTGGTTCTCAATTTCGATCTGGCCGATTACACCCCGGCGCGCGAGGCGGAAATTGTCGCCTATGCGGCGGAATTGGCAGCCGGACGCGATCCGGGCAAAGGCGCGGAGTTCAAGTTTCAATCCTTCCCGCTGCGCGTAGCCGAGGTCGAGAACATCCTTCTGTTCGTGGACGGATCGCCGCTGGAGCCCGGTGATACGCCCGCCGGGCTGGCTGCAGATGACAGCTTCGAAGTCGATGATAATGCGGTCGTGGTCGGTAGTGTCGGGGATAACGACGGTGTCGGTACGGACGCGGTCTTCACCTTGCTTCAGGACGTCGCGAGCGGGTCGCTGACACTCGGTTTCAACGGTTCCTTCTCGTTCGATACCAGGGAGGAATTCGACTTCCTCTCGGTCGGCGAAACCGCGACGGAGACTTTCACCTATCAACTGGTCGCAAACGGCATCACGTCGGAGGCGGACGTCACGATCACCATCAATGGTGTGAACCAGGCCCCCTCCGGGGGTGCCGCCGAGGCGACGACCGACGAGGACACGAGTCTTACGGTTGATCTGCTTGAGGAAACCGCAGCCGCCGACGGCGATCAGAGCGATGTTCTTTTCATAGAAAGCGTCGAGGGTGTTGATCTTTCCGCAGGCGGGCCGGTCACGTTCGCCCTCGAGTCAGGGGCCACGGTCACAGCCTCCGCTGATGGCACGTTCACCTATGATCCGCTTGGCGCATTCGATGGACTGGCAGACGGCGAGACCGACTTAGACATCGTTTCCTTCATCGTTTCCGACGGCAATGGCGGCACGCTTGAAACCGAAATCGAGGTTCTTATCACCGGGGTGAACGACGCGCCGGTCGGTGATGGCATCAGCATCAGCGTTGGTGAGGATACCAGCACCGGCGGCGACTTGCTCAACGACAGCAACACCTTCGATCCTGAGGATGACCTCTTTTCCGTGACGGATGTGGATGGCACCACAGTTGGATCCGAGACGATCATCATCGACCTCGGGTCAGGGGCGCAACTCGCGGTTTCCGGGTCCGGTGATTACACTTATCTGACGAACGGCGCGTTTGAAAATCTGGCGCAGGGCGCGACCTTCATCGACAGTTTTTCGTTCACTGTGACCGACAGCAACAGTACAAGCAGCGTCCAGACCGCCACCATCACCATCCTCGGTGTGAATGACGCCCCCGACGTCACCGCCCTCAGCGATGGGGTGGATGAGACGCAGACGGATTATACCTTCGATCTGCTGACCGGACAGACCGATGTGGATGACGGTGCGGTGCTGTCGGTGCAGAATTTCACGCCGGTCAATAGTGGGTTCGGCGCGACCGTCAACGGGTCTATCTTTTCGCTCGATGCGACGGCGTTGTCGTTTCTTGCCGAGGGCGAGACGACTGATATCGAATTCACCTATGACGTGGTCGATGAATTTGGCGCTGCCGTTCAGAACAATTTCACCCTGACGGTGACCGGGGTCGAGCAAGGCGCCGCTGTCGATGCGGTTGACGACAGTTTCGATACTAACGAAAATACGCCCCTCTCCGCCTCTGTCGCCGCTAATGACGAGGTGGCTGGCGGCTCCTACACGCTCGACAGCGGTCCCGAACTGGGCGACCTCATTTTCAACATCGACGGGTCGTTCACATTCGATCCGCTGTTCGATTTCGATGACTTGGGTTTTGATGCAGAGACGACCGTGTCCTTTACCTACACGCTCGACAATGGCGACACGACCGATAGCGCGACGGTCGATATCCTCGTGTTCGGTGTTGACGATGTGCCCGGTGCGTTGCTGCCGAGTGTTACGTCCGTCAACCTGATCACGATCAGTTTTGACGAAGTGGAGGGCGGCAACGATCAATCGCTCGGGCCGGAGATTTCGGCGGATGGCGGCTTCGTCAGTTTTCAGTCTGATGCGACCAATCTCTTTTTCGCGGATTTTAACGGGTTGCGCGACATCTATCGCGCGGAATTGGCGGGGGAAGGCGGTTCCGAGATCACGCTTCTCGAGCTTGTCAGCCGGAGCGACGATGGATCGCTTGAGCCACGGACCGGAACGGTCGGTCAGGGTTCCCTGTCGCGCGATGGAAGCTTTGCGGTGTTCCACGCAAGCGCCACAGATTTTGGCCCGGTGGACGAAAACAACGCATTCGACATCTACCTTCATGATTTCAACCAGAGTCAGATTGAACTCCTGTCCCTGTCGGTCGGCGGCGTTGCGGCGAATGGCGATTCCCTCAATCCTGAAATTTCGGGCAATGGCCGGTTCGTGGTGTATCAGAGCACGGCGACCGACCTGACCACCACATTCAGCGACAACGGTGCCGTCGTCGATGTGTTCCTGCTCGACCGGGTTCTGGGCGAGACGGTGGAAATCAGCCAATCCGGCGGTGACATTCTGGAAACCGGTGCTTCCTTTGCCCCGACGATATCCGCCAACGGTTCAACCATCATTTTCCTCTCGGAAAACAGCTATGTCGAAAGCGATACGAACGGCGCGATCGACGTGTATGCCTACGATATAGCCACCGGCAATTATGCGCTGGTGTCGCAATCGACCGAAGGCACGGTCGGGAATGCCGACTCGACATCGACATCGGCTGGGGACATTGCGCTGACCTCGACGCCGTCCATTTCGGCCAATGGGCGCTATGTCGCCTTCGTCTCGCAGGCCAGCAATCTGGTGGACAATGATACAAACGGCGTCGAGGACGTGTTCGTCCGCGACCTGCTGCTGGGCACGACAGAGCGGGTTTCAATCTCGTTCAACAACGTGCAGGCGAACGGGCGGAGCTTTTCCGCCGATATCAGCGGTAATGGCCGCTATGTCGCGTTTCAGACCGAGGCGAGCAATCTCGACTTCATCACGCCGGATACTAACGGCGACAATGATGTCATGGTCTATGACCGCATCCTGGACGAGATCATCCGTGTGTCCATCACCCCCGATTTTCTGGAACAACCGGGCGGGGGGCAGCCGTCGATTTCGGATGATGGCCGTGTCATCGCGTTCGCGTCCGGCACCGTCACTGGAAATTTCGATGAGCGCGTCACATCCGGCAATGTGAACGATATCTATGTCGCGGATATCGACACGATCAGCTTTGATGTGACCGATGCCGATGGCGAGATCAGCATTGATGTGACTGCTTTTGCGGTTGATCCCGAAGGCAGCGCGCTGTTCATCGACAATGTCGATATCACGTCCGACAATCCCGTGCGGGAATTCGAATTTTCGACGACCGACGCGGGCAACGGGTTCTTCGATCCGCTGGTCGATATAGATTTCAGCCAGTTCCGTGATCTGGGTGTCGATGAATTCGAGATTCTGACCGTCACATTCGACCTGATCGACGATGAAAACACGACCCCCTTCACATCCGTGATCGTGGTGCAGGGCGCGAACGATGACCCGGTGGCGGGTGAAGGGGGTTTCGAAGTCCCCCGCCAGATGACGTTCACGGGTGCCTTTACGGCCACCGATGTGGACGGCGATGCGCTTGAATTCAGCCTTTCGGGGACACCGCCCAATGGCATTTTCAACCTGAACCCTGACGGAACATTCAGCTTCACGGCGGACGAAACGACCAACAGTTTCGAGGCCGTCAATGTGAACGTCAGCGATGGCAACGGCGGCTTTACGTCCATTTCAGGCTCCTTCATCCTGAACGACGCGCCGTTCAGTGACGGGTTTGAGGGCACGCTGGTCGCGCTGGCGGATACTGCGAACTCGATTGATGTCGGCTCCGCCTTCTTCGATCCGGAGGGGCGTGCGCTGACCTTCTCGGCGCAGCAGGTCGGCGGGCAACCGCTTCCGGGCGGGCTGACCATCGACTCGGCGACCGGCATCATCAGTGGCACGCCGATCACCAGCGCGCTGGGCTTCACCCGGATCGAGATCACTGCCACCGATGACCTGGGTCAGAGCACGAGCATCGAAACCTGGCTGACCATCACGCAGGAATCCATCAGCGGCACCGCAGCGAGCGAAGTTCTGGATGCGACCACGGTGCCGACGCTTGGCGATAATACGGCGCAGGTCATCTTTTCGGGGGATGGCAACGATTCAATCAATGGCGGTGATGCTGCCGATGTCTACGTCTTCAGGTTTGACGAAGGGTTCGATGCGATCCGCGACAATGCCATCGGCGACGTTGATCGCGTTGTATTTGCCGGGGTGAATTCGGGCGATGTGGTGTTCCGCCGGTTCAGCTATGAAACGGATGACATTGTCGTATCGCTGGCGACCGAGCCGGATTCGCTGACAAATGGCCTCTTGTTGCTCGATGCACTTTCGTCCAGTTCAACCGGCCAGTTTGACCAGTTGCATTTCGATGACGGCGTGACGCTGACCCGCGATCAGGTTGCCTTCGCTCTGCTGACGGAGGAACGTTTCGCTGGCATGCAGTTCATTCAGGGCTACAGCACGGCGGATATCCTTGTCGGTCTTGATGGCGGTCTGGTGATCGGCGGATCGGGAGGTGACTCCTATACATACGCACCGGGTAATGGACGGATCACATTTGCCGATATGGGGGGCGCGGGGAGCGATGCCGTCGTTATCGGGTTCAATCTGCTGGATACCGGCGGCGGGCCCTTTGCGACGATCCCGGTGATCCGTCAGATTCCGAACACGCTGGACGTGGAATTTGATTTCGGCGGTGGCGACGTCCTCACTATTTCGGGGGGATTCTCGAACGACAGTGTCAGTCAGATCGAACTGTTCGAATTCCTCGATGTCGATTTCACCTCGGCCGATCTCAGGCAGCTTGCGCTGGATCAGCGCACCACAGCCGGTGACGACGTGATCGAGGGTTTTGGTCTCAATGGCCTGTTCGACACTTTGACGGGCGGCGCAGGGGACGACAGCCTGAACGGTGGGCGAGGCGAGGACACGTATATCTACAATGCGGGCGACGGAAACGACGTCATCGAAGACAAGGGAAGCGGCAACACCGATACGTTGATCGTGAACGGTTTTACGGTGGCGCTTGACGGTAACGGCCTGATCGATCCCGCCACCAGTCACGTCACATTCGAGCGGGCTGCGGGCAGCCCCGACGACCTGCTGATCCGCCTTGACGATGGTGCGGCCTTTACGGGCAGCATCCGCATCAAGGGCACGCTGAACAATGTCGGAAACACCGAGATCGAGGTGATCCGGTTCGTCAGCGGCGCGGAAACCACCGAGTTTACCGCCGATCAGGTGCGGATGCAGCTTGTGGCGCAAGCCCGGACCGATGGCGACGATGTAATCATCGGCTTTGAGCCGACGCCGGATGTTCTGTCTGGGGGCCTTGGCGACGACCACCTCGACGGGCGGGAGTTGAGCGACACCTATGTCTACGACGCGGGTGACGGTAATGACACCATCGGCGATTCCGGGTCGGGCGATACCGACCTGTTGCGCGTGAATGGCTTTGATCTGATCGTTGACGCCAATAACATCGTGCAGGCCAGCAGTCAGGTGACGTTCCAGCAATTGCCGGGCAGCGGCGGTGATATCCTGATCCTGCTCGACAATGGCACCGACAAGGGGTCGATCCGGCTGGATGGTCAGGCGAACCGGGGGGCGGGTTTTGTCATTGAGCAACTGGAGTTCAATGGCGACGGCGGGACGGTGGGGATCACGTCAGAGAACCTGTTGTCGATCCTGATCGCGCAGCAGGCGTCGGCGGGGAATGACCTGATTATCGGCTTTTCGGGGGCTGATACCATCGAGTCAGGTCTGGGCGATGATACCGTTTCGGGCGGCGGCGGTGATGACACCTATGTCTACTTTGAGGGTGATGGTCGCTGGACCATCGACGATCGGTCAACGGGTGGGCCGGATATCCTCCAGATCAACAACTACGATTTCGCGGATCTTACCATCGAGCGCACCGCAGGGTTCACGTCGGGCGGCACGCATGTCCGCATTCGGCCCACCGAAGGTGGCGATGACGAGATCATCCTTTTGCGCAACTTCGATGGCGGCAATGTTCAGATCGAACAGATCATCGATGATTCCGGCGAGAGCATGACCGCGGCGCAGCTCACGCAACTGATCATCGATCAGGAGCTTGCCGCCGGGATCGAAACTACGACGATCATCGGGTCGAACCGCAATGATACCTTCAACTCCACGCTTGGCGCCGACATGAACATCTCCGGCGGCGACGGTAACGATACTTATCGGTTCGCCGCCGGGGACGGGCTGGACGATATCGTGGAGTTCGGATTCCAGGGTAGTGGCGACAGTATCATCCTCGAAGGGTTCAACGCCGCTGACATCGGCAGCACGATCACATTCGCGATCAATCCCGGATTGCCGAATGACGTGCTGATCAATTTTGGCAGTGGTGATTTCCTGCGGGTGCGTAATTTTGCCGAGTTCGAGACAATCACCTTCACCGGCGACGGGCAGAGCTTCACTCCAACCCAGTTTGCCGCGCAGATCGCCGACCCCGCGAATACCACAACCGGAGCGACCATCGACGGTGACGACTTCTTCGACTTCACCTCGACCAGTGCCGATGAATTTCTGGTGGGGGGCGTCAACGGTGTCGGGCCAAGTACGGTGGTGGAAAGCGACAAGGCGCGTTTCACCATCGGGGCCATCGGCAATGATGTGATCACGCAGAATTCGTCTTTTGGATCGACGGATATTTTCATCGAACTGGGCAGCCTAGGGGAGGTGCGGTTCGAGCGGTCTATCGCCAATTCGGCAGACCTGATCATCACCGTGTTCGAGACCGGCGATCCGGATGAGGCGAATTATGAAACCATCACCGTCAGAAACTGGCGTGCGAGTAATACCACGCTCGAAACGTTAACCCTGACCGATATCAACGGGACGACCCAGCTGACAGTCGATGATATCGGCCAAATCATCGTCGATAATCAGATCACCGGCGGCGATGATGTGGTGGTCGGGTTCGGCAGCACGAACGATGGCACATCTGGCCGGGGCAACGAAACGATCACTGGCGGGACGGGCGATGACGTGCTGCGGGGCAGTGGCGGCAACCCGACTGTGAACGGGGTGCTGTCGAGGCAGGATATCTATCGCTTTGAAGTGGGGGCAGGGGGCACCGGCGGCGATGGCCGCGATCTGATCAGTGATCAGGCATTTGGCGACCTCGACCGGATCGAGATCGCCTCGGCGGAGGGCACGACCAGCGCCGCGCTCGCCAATGCGGTCATCCGCCGCGACCCGTTCGATACCAACGACATCATCATTGATTTTGGCGATGACGAGATTCGCATCGCCGACCTGACGCGGCTCGAAAACTCGAATCGGTATCAGGAAATCGTGTTCGACATCGGAGGAACCCAAGAGCAGCCCCTGACTGATTCCGAGCTTTTGACGCTCTACCTCGCCGGTCAGACGACGGCGGGCAATGACATCATTCTCGGCACGGATCAGGCGGACATTCTGGAAGGCGGCACGGGCAACGACCTGCTTCAGGGGGGCACATCGCCCCTCGGGAATGGGGATATCACGGACCCGAATTCGGTTTTCGACGAATACCGGTTCACCGTCGGCGGCGCGGCGCCGGGTGGCAAGGATGTCATCTTCGACAATGCATTCGAGGACCTGGACGCCATCAACATCTTCTCCGGCGTCACAGGCAGTGCCGCTTTCGCGAACGCCACGCTGCGCCGCGATGCCAATGCGGTGAACGATCTGATTATCGACTTTGGCGATGACGAGTTGACGATCGTCGATATCCTGCGGCAAGGCATAGAGGAGCGGTATCAGCGCATCACATTCGATGCGGGCGGTGCAGAGCAAAGCTTCACCGATGTCGAATTGCTGGCGGAATTCGTCGCGCAGCAGGCCACTGCGGGCAATGACACTGTGCTGGGGACGAATATCGCGGATACGATTGTTGGCGGCCTTGGCGATGACCTGCTGAACGGGCTGGGCGCGGCGGACCTTTACGACATTACAGTCGGCGAGGGCGTCGATACCGTCTTTGACGACAGCAGTTCCGCCGGGGACACCATCCGGATCAATGCCAGCCTCGTGGACGTGGCGGTATCGCGCGATCCCTTTGCGCCCGATGACGTGATCCTGACCTTCGTGAGCGGTGGATCGCTGAGGGTGCGCGACCAGCTTGCGCTGACCGGCACCGGCGAAATCGAAAGTTTCGAGTTTACCAATGTCACCCTGACCTCCGATCAGATCAGGGCGCTGTCGATCCAGTCGCAGATCGATGCGGGGCGCGCGACGATCTTTGGCGGGCGGGAAGACGCGGATATTGATGTCGGGATCGATCTCGACGGCGATACGACCATCGACGCTTCGCTCGGTGCATTGCGCGGCACAGTGGCGGATGAACTGCTGATCGGGTTCGGCGGCGGCGATACCTATATTTATGCTGTCGGGGCCGGGGGTGACGACGTGATCGACGATCAGTCGTCCGGGGCTGGTGACAAGCTGGTCATCAACGGGGCGCTGGCGTCCGACCTGATCTTCAGCATGGCCCCCGGAGCGGCGAGCGATCTGCTGATCCGGTTCACCACGGCGGAAGGGTCGATCCGCATTCTGCTGGGCGCGGACAGTAGCGGCGCCAACGATATCGAGACGATCGAGGTGAATGGCGTCGATGGCGGATCGCCGGTCACAACCACGCTCGACCTCACCGCCATCAAGCAGCGTGTGAACTTCGACGGCATGACACCGGGCAACGATGTGAAGTTCGGGATCGAGGTCAACAACGAAGATGTCTTCTCGAATATCGGATCTGATCCGGCTTCGGCTGGCGGAAATGACAGTTTCAGCGGCCTGGCGCTCAACGACACCTATATCTTCGAGAATGACCCCGGCGTCGTGCAGCGCATGTTCATCGAGGACAATGGACGTTCAACAGATGTCGATACGCTGATCATCCAGAACCATGCCATCGACAACGTGCGGGTATCGCGGCTGACGGCGGGGCGCGAGGATCTGCTGTTCTCCTTCTTCGGCACCATCGGCGAACAGGACCAGATTGTCATCAGGGGCGACGACACGGTTTCCGGGCTTTTCAACAAGGTCGAAACGTTCATCATTGACAGCGAAACCTTCACCTTTGCCGAGGTGCTGGCCTTCGCTGACGACGACGGGCTGTTCCCCGGTGGTGGTAATTTCGCGCCACCGCCCATCGGCGGCGTCATGGTGGCCCCTTCGGAAAGTGAAGGTTTCGGCGAGCCGGAAGTGTCGATCACATCAACTGCCGCTCCTGCACCAGCGCCGGGGCCGGTGGCTGCCACCGCTCCGACGGCGGGTAACGACATTCTGATCCTGACCGCCGCGAACGAGGTGATGCGCGCCGGTGCGGGCAACGACAATGTCAGCGCGGGCAGCGGCAATGATATGGTGATGGGCCAGTCAGGTGCTGATACGATCTCGGGCGGCGCTGGCCGCGATACGTTGAAGGGCAATGGCGGCGATGATGTGCTGTCTGGTGACGGCGGCGCTGACCGTCTGATTGGCGGTAGTGGTCGCGACAACCTGTCCGGCGGCGGCGGCTCCGATACCCTGAAAGGTGGTGGCGGTGCCGATATTCTTGACGGCGGGCGCGGCAAGGACCTTCTGATCGGCGGTGGCGGTCCGGATACGTTCGTCTTCTCCAACGGGTTCGGCACGGATACGATCCGCAGATATCAGGACGGTCGCGACAAGTTCGATTTCACAGGTCATCAGGGTGTTGACGGATTCGATGACCTGACGATCCGGTCTGACAATGGCGACACGATTATCCTCGATGGCGTTGGCGGGCGCATCATTCTTGACGGCATCCGTTCGGATGCCATCGACGCGAACGACTTCCTGTTCTGATCTGAACCACAAAGCACGGCGCAGGTGATCCCTGCGCCGTACCTTTTTCAGAACCCGGCGGCGTCGGCCTCAAGACAGGTCCGGTCCATGCCGCGCAGCAGATCGCCCTGAGTCCGCGTGACCGGCAGTTCGTAGCGATAGAAATACTGCGCGGCGGTAATCTTGCCGGACAGGAACACCGCCTCTTCGCCGGTGGCATCGCGCAGCAAGGCCTGCGCCACCAGGGCCTGTTTCAACCACAGCCAGCCGACCACCACATGGCCCAGCATGTCGAGATAGATCGTGGCATTGGCCAGATAGGCCGATGTCCCGGCCTCACCGGCGGCGGCCAGCATCGCGCCGGTCGTGCGCCCGGCATCGGCTGCGGCGGCCTCAAGCTGCGTTGCCAGCGCCGCAAGGTCCGGCACCGCCTTCGCCTCGGCCACCGTTGCGGCGATCTCGGCTGCCAGACGTTTAATGCCCGCACCGCCCGCCTGCGGCACCTTGCGGCCCAGAAGGTCCATCCCCTGAATGCCGCGCGTGCCCTCGTGGATATGGTTCAGGCGGTTGTCACGATAGAGCCGCTCCACCGGGTAATCGCGCGTATAGCCCGCGCCACCCAGCACCTGAATCGCCGTTTCGTTGGCACGCAGCCCGAATTCCGATGGCCATGATTTCACAATGGGCGTCAGCAGGCCAAGCAATTCGGATGCATCCTGTGCCTCTGCCCCCTCACCGGTCTTTTCAAGATCGACCAGAAACGCTGCGTAAAGAACCAGCATCAGCCCGCCCTCAACATAGGATTTCATCTGAAGAAGCATCCGTTTGACATCTGCATGTTCGATGATCGGCACCATCGGGCTGTTCGGGTCGCGGTTGTCGGGGCTGCGGCCCTGCTTGCGGTCCTTGGCATAGGCCAGCGCATGGAGATAGCCGGTATAGCCAATGCAGGCCGCGCCGAGGCCGACCCCGATCCGGGCTTCGTTCATCATGTGGAACATGTAGGGCAGGCCCTGATGCGCCTCGCCGACCAGATAGCCGACCGCACCATCCGCATCGCCGAAGTTCAGCGCGCAATTGGTCGTGCCGCGAAAGCCCATCTTGTGGTTGAGACCGATCAGCCGCACATCGTTGCGGCTGCCATCGGCAAGGAATTTCGGCACGATGAACATCGAAATGCCCTTGGTGCCCGCCGGGCCGCCGGGGATCTTGGCAAGAACCATGTGGACGATGTTTTCCGACAGTTCATGCTCGCCCGCCGAAATCCACATCTTGGACCCGAACAGACGATAGGTGCCGTCTGCCTGCGGCTCCGCCCGTGTGCGGATATCGGCGAGGCCGGATCCTGCATGCGGCTCCGACAGACACATCGTGCCGGTCCATTTCCCTGCGAGGATCGGTGGCAGGTATGTTTCGATCTGGTCTTCGGACCCGTGGGCGACGAGCATGTTGCCGACACCGACCGACAGCATGGTGTATCCGTTCAGCGACACATTGGCGGCGTTGAACCAGGCGGAGATACCCTGCGCCACGCAGAAGGGCAGGCCCATGCCGCCGCGATCCTGCCCGAAGGTCGCGGTCTGGAACCCGGCATCCCAGAATGCCTGAAGCGCCTCGCGCGCACCGTCGATGATATGGACGCTTGTGCCATCAAAGGTCGGCTCGTGCACATCGAGCGGCACCGCCATCGGCTCCCACGCCTCGGTCGCGACCTGTTCGGCAAGCGCGAGCATCTGGTCGTAATCCTCGCGTGACTGACCGGCGAACAGGGGCTGATTGCACAGCCGTTCCACGCCGATCACATCGTGCAACATGAAAGCGACATCGCGCTGGCGGAGGATGGTGGACATGGTGGCGCTCCCTGCCGATATCGGTCAGCCTGCGAGAGACTGCCGGGTTGTCATAATGATGTGCATGATGCAGTTGTCAGGGCAGCAGCGAAAGCCCCCGCACCCCGGAACGTAAGGTCATTCCGACAATACCGGGGCTTGCCAGGGGCGCGTCAAATGCCTGTCAGTGCCGGTTCGCGCGGTCGTCCCAGAGCCGAGACTGATTGCCAAAGGATTAATCAGCGAGGGTACGCTGAAAGGGCAGGTAGGTCTTGACATGATTCCTCCCTCCCCATAGAAGCCGCCCATCACCGATGGCTCGCGCCGCCGGTGATCAGAATTTAGCCCAATTTGGCGCACATGATCCAGGTTCGTCCTCGATCCTCTGACACCACGCCAAAGGCGATCTTCGGATCGTCCTTTGGCGTTTCGCGCGTTTCGGAATTGTCCGGGGCGCAAGGCACGAAGTAATGATGGGGTGAGGCCCGATGCCCACGATCCAACAGCTGATCCGGAAACCCCGGCAGCCAAAGCCGGTTCGCAACAAGTCGATGCACCTTGAGGCATGTCCTCAGAAGCGCGGCGTTTGCACCCGTGTGTACACAACGACCCCGAAGAAGCCGAACTCGGCGCTTCGCAAGGTTGCGAAGGTTCGCCTGACCAACGGGTTCGAGGTGATCTCGTATATCCCCGGCGAAGGGCACAACCTTCAGGAACACTCCGTGGTCCTGATCCGTGGTGGCCGCGTGAAGGACCTTCCGGGTGTCCGTTACCACATCCTTCGCGGTGTGCTGGATACCCAGGGCGTCCCGACCCGCCGTCAGCGCCGTTCGAAATACGGCGCCAAGCGTCCGAAATAAGGAGATCGCGAAATGTCACGACGTCATTCCGCCGAAAAGCGCGATATTCTGCCGGACGCAAAGTACGGCGACCGCGTGCTGACGAAATTCATGAACAACCTGATGTATGACGGCAAGAAGTCCGTTGCAGAGGGCATCGTCTACGGCGCGCTGGAGCGGGTCGAAGGCAAGATGAAGCGCGAACCGATCGAAGTGTTCCACGAAGCACTCGACAACATCAAACCGTCGGTCGAGGTGCGTTCGCGCCGCGTCGGCGGTGCGACCTATCAGGTTCCGGTCGAAGTGCGCCCGGAGCGCCGCGAGGCGCTGGCGATCCGCTGGCTCATCAAGTCCAGCCGTGCGCGCAACGAGCACACGATGGAAGAGCGCCTGGCAGGCGAACTGATGGACGCGGTCAATGGCCGTGGCACTGCCGTCAAGAAGCGTGAAGACACCCACAAGATGGCCGACGCGAACAAAGCGTTCAGCCATTACCGCTGGTAAATCAAAGTCAGGACTGAACCAATGGCCCGCGATTATCCGCTCTCCCGCTACCGTAACTTCGGCATTATGGCCCATATCGATGCAGGCAAGACCACCTGCACCGAACGGGTGCTGTTCTATACCGGCAAGTCCCACAAGATCGGCGAAGTGCATGATGGCGCTGCGACGATGGACTGGATGGAGCAGGAGCAGGAGCGGGGGATCACGATCACCTCTGCTGCGACCACGACCTTCTGGGAACGCACTGAGGACGGATCGAAGCCGGACACGGCGAAACACCGTTTCAACATCATCGACACCCCCGGCCACGTCGACTTCACGATCGAAGTTGAGCGTTCGCTCGCGGTGCTCGACGGGGCTGTCTGTGTGCTCGACGCCAACGCAGGTGTGGAACCGCAGACCGAAACCGTGTGGCGCCAGGCTGACCGCTATCACGTGCCGCGCATCGTGTTCGTCAACAAGATGGACAAGATCGGCGCTGACTTCTTCAACTGCGTCCGCATGATCAAGGACCGCACCGGCGCACAGCCGCTGCCGATCCAGTGCCCGATCGGCTCCGAGACGGAGCTTGAGGGCCTGGTCGATCTCGTGACGATGGAAGAGTGGACCTGGGACGGCGACGATCTGGGCGCCACCTGGACCCGTCAGCCGATCCGCGAGTCGCTGGCCGAGAAATGCGCCGAGATGCGCGCCGAAATGCTCGACCGCGCGGTTGAACTCGATGATGAGGCGATGGAAGCCTATCTCGAAGGGCAGGAGCCGGATGTGGACACACTCCGCCGCCTGATCCGCAAGGGCACGCTCGAGATGATCTTCGTGCCGGTGATCTGTGGTTCTGCGTTCAAGAACAAGGGCGTGCAGCCGCTGCTGAACGCCGTGATCGACTATCTGCCGGGCCCGCTCGATGTGAAACCCTACATGGGCTTCAAGCCGGGCGACGAGACGGAAACACGTAACATTCCGCGCTCCGCCGATGACGATCAGCCGTTCGCCGGCCTTGCATTCAAGATCATGAACGACCCGTTCGTGGGCTCGCTCACCTTTACCCGGATTTATTCGGGCAAGCTGAACAAGGGTGACCAGCTTCTGAATGCGACCAAGGGCAAGAACGAACGTGTCGGCCGCATGATGATGATGCACTCGAACAACCGCGAAGAAATCGACGAAGCGTTCGCAGGCGACATCATCGCGCTGGCGGGTCTGAAGGACACGACGACCGGCGACACGCTCTGCGACAAGAGCCAGCCCGTCGTTCTGGAAACCATGACCTTCCCCGAGCCGGTGATCGAGATCGCCATCGAGCCGAAGACCAAGGCCGACCAGGAGAAGATGTCTCAGGGTCTCCAGCGTCTTGCTGCCGAGGATCCGTCCTTCCGCGTGTCTTCGGACATTGAAAGCGGCCAGACGATCATGCGCGGCATGGGCGAGCTTCACCTCGACATTCTGGTGGACCGCCTGAAGCGCGAATTCGGTGTGGAAGCCAATATCGGCGCGCCGCAGGTAGCGTATCGCGAAACGGTCTCTCATGAGGCTGAAATCGACTACACCCACAAGAAACAGTCGGGTGGTTCGGGTCAGTTCGCACGCATCAAACTGGTCATCTCTCCGACCGCGCCGGGCGAAGGTTATTCGTTCGAGTCGAAGATCGTCGGTGGTTCCGTGCCGAAGGAATACGTTCCCGGTGTCGAAAAGGGCATCAAGTCCGTCATGGACAGCGGCCCGCTGGCCGGCTTCCCGGTGATCGACTTCAAGGTCGCGCTGATCGACGGTGCCTACCATGACGTCGACTCCAGCGTGCTCGCCTTCGAAATCGCGGCACGTGCCGGGATGCGCGAAGGCCTCCGCAAGGCGGGTGCCAAGATGCTCGAGCCGATCATGAAGGTCGAGGTCGTGACGCCTGAGGAATTCACCGGTGGTGTCATCGGCGACCTTACCTCTCGTCGCGGTCAGGTTCAGGGGCAGGAAGTGCGCGGCAACGCGAACGTCGTGAACGCCTTTGTACCGCTCGCGAACATGTTCAAATATGTGGACACGCTGCGTTCCATGTCTCAGGGCCGTGCGCAGTTCACGATGCAGTTCGATCACTATGAGCCTGTCCCGCAGGCGATCAGTCAGGAAATCCAGGCGAAATACGCCTGATCTTAACAACCGACGGTCTGGCACCAGCCGACTGTTACTGATGGAGGGCCATGATGGCAAAAGCGAAGTTTGAGCGGAACAAGCCGCATTGCAACATCGGCACGATC
>CAYGRU010000037.1:25206-32112 GCA_964352385.1 uncultured Candidatus Planktophila sp. | reverse complement strand
GCTCTATCGGGAAGTCCCTCGTAGGGATTGCTTTGCACGGCCTCAGGCCGCCCGAGTCGTCCGGTTCTCGATCCGCTTTTCATGGGTTCCCTGAATGATCCGGTGCACGAAAATGCCGGGCGTGTGGATCATGTCGGGGTCCAGCGCGCCGCGCGGGACGATTTCCTCCACCTCGGCAATGCAGATCTTGCCACAGGTCGCGGCGGGCGGGTTAAAGTTGCGGGCGGTCTTGCGATAGACGAGGTTGCCCATGTCATCGCCCTTCCACGCCTTCACGATGGACAGGTCGGCGACCAGCCCCCGCTCGAGGATATAGGTCTCACCGTCGAAATCCTTGTGCTCCTTGCCCTCGGCGATCACCGTGCCGACGCCGGTCTTGGTGTAGAAACCGGGAATGCCCGCGCCGCCGGCCCGCATCCGCTCGGCCAAGGTGCCTTGGGGATTGAACTCCAGCTCCAGCTCGCCCGAAAGATATTGCTGCATGAACACGTCGTTCTCGCCGACATAGGACGAGATCATCTTCTTCACCTGACGGGTCTGCAACAGCACGCCGAGGCCGAAATCGTCGACGCCTGCATTGTTGGACGCGACCGTCAGGTCCTTCACCCCGCTGTCGCGGATCGCCGCGATCAGGTTTTCGGGGATCCCGCACAGGCCAAACCCGCCTGCCGCGATCAGCATTCCATCGCGCAACACACCGTCGAGCGCGGCGGCAGCACTGTCATAAACCTTTTTCATCGGATCATCCTTGTGTGGCGGGGCCAAACCATGTCGCGCGATGCGCGTTACCCGATCTTTTCCCGGTTTCTGCGGGGGCTGTCAAACGCCGCCAGCACAACTGGCGCGGGATTCGCCTACAGACGGGTGCAGAGGAACAGATGACCCTCGATTGGCGCTCCATTCTCACGCCGGACCATGATGTCGGTGACATCCGGCGCCGAAAACCCGGCTGCCGCCAGTTCGGTCAGCACATAAGCCGGATCATGCGCAAAACGGTGCTGCGGCGTGACGCACCAGGGGCGGCCCGCAAGCACAGCCGACGGAAGCGTTTCGGTGGAGAATGTGAATACCGCGCCCGCCTCCGCCCGCGCCGCCACCGCGCGGAACAGGGGCGCGACATCGCCCAGATACGGCAAGACATCGGTGGCGACGACGATATCCCAGCGCTCCGGCGTTTCGTCCAGAAATGTCACCGCATCGGCGATGAACAGCCGGTCGTAAAGGTCCTTCTCGCCCGCGACCTCGATCATCCCTTCGGCCAGATCGACACCCCAGCGGGTGGTCGTCATGTCCTCCAGCGCCTCCGCAGCAAGGCCGGTGCCGCAACCGAGATCGAGCATCCGCCGGAACGGCCCCGGCGCGACCGCCTGAAGCCGTTCGCGCACCATCATCGGCACACCATATTCAAGCTGATCGACGAGAATGCCGTCGAACACCTCCGCATGCTGGTCGAACAGGGTCGCGACGTAGGCCGCCGGGGCCTTGGCCAGCACATCGCCCTGCCCAAGGGCCGCAAGCCGGATCGCCGCACCGCCCGGATCGGCGGGATTCAGCGCCAGAACCACCCGCCACGCCTGCACGGCACCCGCCGCATCGCCCGATTTTTCGAGCGTGAGCGCGGCCTCATAAGCCTCCGCCAGCGCGTCTTCTTCTGCCTCAGTCATCCAATACCTCCACCTCTGCCAGCGCGGCTTCGGGCAATTCGTCCCGCAAGGCAAGGGCGCAGCGGCCCAGAACCGGATGCACCCAGCCCGGCGCGACATCGCACAGCGGCACCAGAACAAAGGCCCGTTCCTGAACGCGCGGATGCGGCAGGATCAGACGATCAGGCGCAGGCGCCTTGCCCGCCGCCACCGGCCCCAGGGCAATCATCGCGGCCACCGCATCCGGGTCGGGAAGCACAAGCGCGCCATAGGCGATCAGGTCGAGGTCACAGGCGCGCGGTGCCCAACGCGCCTGCCGCACCCTCCCCAGACGGTGCTCCACTTCGTGCAGCAGCGCCAGAACGCGTTCGGGTGTCAGGTCGGTCTCGATCCGCGCGGCGGCATTGACGAAATCCGGCCCCGAACCGGGTGGAAAGGCAGGCGTGCAATACCAGCGCGACCGTGCGATGAACCGCAGCCCCGCTTCCTGCATCAGCGTGACTGCCGCGCGCAATGTGTCCAGCGGCGCACCTGTCGCCGAAGGCTGATTCGCACCGAGTGCGATCAGAATTCCATCATTTTTCACGCTCAGTCCGTTTGCCATTGCATGAAACGCCATTGCATTCAGCGCTCTGTCAAATAGTTTAAGGCTCCTTGTGGTGATCGGCTCGTCTCAATAAACGCCGACGCCACTTTGTGATTTTTTTGAGGTGATCCATGTTTTATCGTGACGAACGATTGGCACTCTATATCGACGGCTCCAACCTTTATGCCGCCGCGAAGGCCCTCGGTTTCGATATCGACTACAAGCTTCTGCGCAGCGAATTCGTGCGCCGGGGAAAACTCGTCCGGGCGCTGTATTACACCGCGCTGCTGGAAAACGAGGAATATTCGCCCATCCGGCCACTGGTCGATTGGCTCGACTACAACGGCTATCAGATGGTCACCAAGCCTGCGAAGGAATTCGTCGACAGCATGGGCCGTCGCAAGGTCAAGGGCAACATGGACATCGAACTCGCGGTCGACGCGATGGAGATGGCGGATCGGATCGACCATATGGTCCTGTTTTCCGGCGACGGCGATTTCAAACCCCTTGTTGCAGCGATGCAGCGCAAGGGTGTTCGGGTGTCTGTCGTGTCCACGATCCGCTCGCAGCCGCCAATGATCGCAGATGAACTGCGCCGTCAGGCCGACAACTTCATCGAACTCGATGAGTTGAAAGAAGTCGTGGGCCGCCCGCCGCGCCCTGAGCATAACGACAACTACGCCTCCGCGAATGCGGACGACTGATCGGCACCAGCCGGTAACCGACCGATGAATGCAGCCGAAGCGCCGCGTGATTGCAGGCTTTGCCCGCGTCTCGCGGCGTATCGCGACGATGTTGCCGCAGCCCATCCCGACTGGTTCAACGGCGCGGTGCCGAGCTTCGGCCCCGACACCGCATCGTTTCTTGTGGTCGGCCTCGCCCCCGGCGTGACCGGCGCGCATCGCACAGGTCGCCCCTTCACCGGCGATTACGCGGGCGACCTGCTCTATGCCACGCTGACGAAATTCGGCTGGGCGAACGGGCGGTTCGACGCGCGGCCCGATGACGGGCTGCGCCTTCATGACTGCATGGTCACCAACGCTGTGCGCTGCGTGCCGCCGCAGAACAAACCTGTCGGTGCCGAAATCAACCAGTGCCGCGATTTCCTCACGGCCCGCATCGCGGCGCTGCCGAACCTGCGGGCGATCCTCTGCCTCGGCACGATCAGTCACCAAAGCACCATCCGCGCCCTTGGCGGCAAGGTGTCGGCCTATCGGTTCGGCCACGGCGCCCGGCATGAAATTGCGGGGATGACGCTGTGGGACAGCTATCATTGCTCCCGCTACAACACCAATACCGGGCGGCTGACCCCCACGATGTTCGAAGCGGTGTTCGGTGCAGCGCGGGCGGAACTGGACGCCTAGAGGCCGAGATCGCTCAGCCCAGGATGGTCATCGGGCCGCCGCCCCGAGGGCCAGCGAAACAGGCGATCTTCCTCCCGGATCGGCACATCATTGATGCTGGCTTGGCGAAAGCGCATCAGGCCTGCCTCGTCAAATTCCCAGTTCTCGTTGCCATAGGAGCGCATCCATTTCCCGGCTTCATCATGGCTCTCGTAGGCATAGCGGACAGCGATGCGGTTGCCGCTGAAGGCCCATAATTCCTTGATGAGGCGATAGTCCTGCTCGGTCGCCCATTTGCGGGTCAGGAACGCCTCGATCTCCGATCGGCCGGTCAGGAATGTGTCGCGGTTTCGCCAGCGACTGTCCTCGGTATAGGCAAGGGCGACTTTCGCCGGGTTCCGGCCATTCCAGCCATCTTCGGCAAGACGCACTTTTTCTATGGCGCTCTCGTGCGTGAAGGGCGGCAGGGGTGGGCGTGTCATGTCTTTTTTCCTTCCATCCAGGATTTCAGTTCGGCGTTTTCTGCGCGCAATCGCTCGATTTCAGCGGTAAGGTTGTTCAGCACCGGGGCGAACTCCTCGACGGTCAGGCGTTGCGGGATATGCTGCGGGCAGTTCCAGTCAATTGCCTCGACGGTGATGATCACTGCCCGCTCCGGCTTGCCGCGTCCGCCGCCGACATGGACGCGCGCGACCAGCGCGGGGTCTTCGCGTCGGTCAACCAGTTTGACCCGGCCCCAGACCTTCAGGCGGCGCTGGTTGGGATAGTCCATCAGGATCAGCGCGATGCGGTCATTCGCAACCAAATTGCCGACGCTGATATACTGCCGGTTCCCGCGATAATCGGCATAGGCGATCGTCTTTGCGTCGATCACGCTCAGAAACCCGGCGGGCCCGCCACGAAACTGGACATAGGGCCAGCCGGTTTCGGTAACCGTCGCCTGATAGAACCCGTCGCGGGCTTGTATGAATGCTGCTTCCGCCGGGCCAATCTCGTCGCGGCGCTCCGCCTCATCTGACAGGAACGGCGCATAGGCTTCTGCGCTGCCCTCCGCCGCCTGCACAGCAAGAACGGACGGTGTGAACATGATGTCAGTAAACGCACGTGCCATTTCAGCCCTCCCATAAGTGAACCGATCAGTTCACATGCTTGCAATATGGACAGATCGGTTCATATTGCAAGGGCATCACGAAGGAAAAATCATGCGGCCCAGCAAGAAAGACGAACTCGTCAGCAAATCCATAACCGCCTTCAATGAAGGGGGTTTCCACGCGCTCGGCATGGATGCGCTGGCGGCGCGGATCGGCTTGTCGAAGACATCCATCTACAATCACTTCCCGACCAAGGAGGCGCTGATCGCTGCGGCGCTTGAGGAACGGGACCAGCTTTTTCGCGCCCGATTCGACAGGGCGCAGGCCGCCGCTGCGCCCGATCCTCGGTCACAATTCCTCTCGATCTTCGATGCGCTGGCGCTTTGGTTTGCAGCGGACGATTTTCGGGGCTGCATGTTCATCAAGGCCGCAGCGGAGTTTCAGGATGCCGGTGCCGAGATCTATCAATTGGCCACCCGCCACAAACAGGCGATGGAGGCGATGGTCCTCAGCCTCGCCGCAAAAACCGGCACATCTGATCCTGCAAGGCTTGCCCGCAGCGCAATGTTGCTGATGGAAGGTGCCATCGTGCTGGCGCAGATGGGCGTTGGCGGCGATCCCGCCCGGGATGCTCGTCGCGCTGCGGAGGATTTGCTGGACATATCGCCGGGGCATTGAAGGACAGGACAACTCGGCCCATGATCCCCCGAAACAGGAGGGCCAGATGACGGACTGGAGCAAGGGTGCGGCGTGGATGGACGGTCAGGTCATCCCCATTGCCGATGCGAAGATTCATGTGATGGATTGGGGCCTGACCCATTCCGATGTCACCTATGACGTGGTGCCCGCCCGCAATGGCGGGTTCTTTCGCATCGACGATTACCTCGACCGATTCGAGGCGTCGATGGCCGATCTGCGCCTGTCGCCCGGCCTCGACCGCGCGGCGATGAAGGCGGCGCTGCATGCGATGGTGGCCCGATCCGGCCTCCGCGACAGCTATGTCTCGATGACCTGCGCGCGCGGCGTGCCGCTGATCGCCGGCAGCCGCGATCCGCGCGAATGCGGCAATCACTTCTACGCCTGGGCGGTGCCGTATATCCACGTCGTGAAACCCGATGTGGTGGCGCGCGGCGCAAAAATCTGGGTCGCAAAAACCGTCAGGCGCATCCCCGAGGACAGCGTGAACCCGCGCGCCAAGAATTATCACTGGGGCGATTTCACCAAGGGCATTTTCGAATGCAAGGATGCCGGTTTCGACAATGTCGTGCTGCTGGATCACGCGGGCAACGTGACGGAGGGGCCGGGTTTCAACATGTTCGCGGTGAAGGATGACCGGGTGATCACATCCGACCACGGCGTCCTGCATGGCATTACCCGCAAGACGGTTCTGGACATGTGCGCCGAGATCGGCCTGAAGGTGGAGGCGCGCCCCCTGCCGCTGACCGAGTTGATGGAGGCGGACGAGGTGTTCCTGTCATCCTCCGGCGGCGGGGCCATGCCGGTGGTGCAGGTCGATGACCGCATCTTTTCCAACGGCGCGCACGGCCCGGTCGCAAGCCGTCTTGCGGCGCTGTATTGGGACTGGACGATGCGCCCGGAACATCGCGAGGAGATCGCCTATCCGGGGTAGCAGGGGAAGTTGAAACATGGGCAATCGTCCGATTTTCTCTTTCCACCCAGATTCAGGCAGCTTTCCGTCACAATCCGGCGGTAAGGCATCGTCACCACATTCAAGAGGGGAATGCGCATGAGCCTGATGAACACACTTGCCAAGGTCGCAGTCGGCGTCGCCATTGCGAAGGGCGCTGGATACATGATGAAGAAATCCGGCAACGCGACCGGCGGCACAGGAATGGGCGGGCTGTTCGGCGGGCAGGAAGAGGCCGCGCAAGGCCGATCCGGCGGGCAGCTTGAGGATTTGATGGGATCGATCCTCGGCGGTGCATCGACCGGCGGCGGGCGATCCGCCACGGGTGGCGCTGCGGGCGGCCTCGGCGGGATTCTGGAACAGCTTACAGGTGGATCAGGACGTGGCGGATCGGCGGGTGGCGGTCTGAATGACGTTCTCGGCGGCCTGATGGGCGGCGGCGCGGGCGGCGGTCTTGGCGGCCTGATGGGCGGGCTCGGCGGCGGCAGCGGCGCGGCCGGCGGCCTCGGCGGGCTGCACGGTGCGCGTCGCGGTGCGGGCGCGTGTCCCTGCCGGTCATCACGCGCCGCAATGCGTCGGCATTCTCCTCTGGCGT
>CAYGRU010000037.1:0-25196 GCA_964352385.1 uncultured Candidatus Planktophila sp. | reverse complement strand
GCTCGGTGCGCTTGGCGGTGCGGGCGCGGTTGGCGGATCGGCGGGTGGTCTCAGCGGCCTGCTCGGCGCGCTGGCGGCGGGCGGCACCGATGGCCGGCCCGAGGCATCCTTCGGCGAGGTTCTGAATTCGTCTTTTCCGCAGACTGACACGCCCCCGATCAAACCGACCCCGGCGCAGGAAGTCGCGGCGGCGCTGATGCTGCGCGCGATGATCCAGGCCGCCAAGTCGGACGGCAAACTGGACGCGGCGGAAAAGGAAAAACTGCTCGGCAAGCTGGGCGATGCCGGGCGCGAGGAGATGGATTTCGTGCAGGCCGAACTGCGCAGCCCGGTCGATATCGAGGGACTCGCGAACCAGGTGCCGCGCGGGCTGGAGGCGCAGGTCTATGCCATGTCGGTCATGGCCATCGATCTCGACAACCGGGCGGAGGCACAATATCTCGACGCCTTCGCCAAGGCGCTTGGCCTGCCTTCCAACGCGGTAAACGACATTCACAGGCAATTGGGGGTTCCGGCGCTTTACGCCTGATCCATCCGAAAAGATCGGGACCGGGCGGCGCATTCGCTGCCCGGTCCCGCTTTCCATCGCCGACCTGATCCTGTATCCAACGGCGCATGACCAAACCGCCCCTCACCCTCTATCTCGCGGCCCCGCGCGGTTTTTGCGCCGGGGTGGATCGTGCCATCAAGATTGTCGAAATGGCGATCACCAAATGGGGTGCGCCGGTCTATGTCCGGCACGAAATCGTGCACAACAAATACGTCGTCGACGGTCTGCGCGCCAAGGGCGCAGTGTTCGTCGAGGAACTGGACGAATGCCCGCTTGACCGCCCGGTGATCTTTTCCGCCCACGGCGTTCCGAAATCGGTGCCCGCCGAGGCCGCGCGGCGCGAGATGATTTATGTCGACGCGACCTGTCCGCTGGTCAGCAAGGTCCATATCGAGGCGCAGCGCCATCACGACAATGGCCTCCAGATGGTGATGATCGGCCATGACGGGCACCCGGAAACGGTCGGCACGATGGGCCAGTTGCCGGAGGGCGAGGTGCTGCTGGTGGAAACGGCGGCGGATGTCGCGGCGCTGACCCCGCGCGATGCGGACCGGCTCGCCTATATTACCCAGACCACGCTGTCGGTGGACGATACGGCGGAGATTGTCGACGCCCTGCGCGCCCGGTTCCCGAACATCGTCGGCCCGCACAAGGAAGACATCTGCTACGCCACCACCAACCGGCAGGAAGCGGTGAAGGCCGCCGCGCCGAAGATCGACGCGCTGATCGTCATCGGGTCGCCCAATTCATCGAATTCGCAGCGGCTGGTGGAGGTCGGGCGCAAGGCCGGATGCGCCTATGCCCAGCTTGCCCCGCGCGCCGAAGACATCGACTGGCGCGCGCTGGAGGGGGCGAAGGCGGTCGGCATCACCGCCGGGGCTTCCGCGCCGGAGGTTCTGGTGAACGAGGTGATCGACGCCTTCCGCGCCCGCTATGACGTGACGCTGGACCATGTGGAAACAGCGGTCGAGAACGTGGAATTCAAACCCCCTCGCATCCTGAGAGAGGCTGTCTGATGTTGTCATTGCAGTTCCTTTTGACCGCCTTCGTCGTGGTCATCGCCCCCGGCACCGGCGTCGTCTACACGCTGGCGCTGGGTCTTGGTCGGGGCCGTCGCGCGGCTGTCTGGGCAGCATTCGGCTGCACGATCGGCATCGTGCCGCATCTGCTGGCGGCGACGCTCGGTCTGGCGGCGGTGCTGCACACCAGCGCGCTGCTGTTCCAGATCGTGAAATTCGCAGGTGTCGCATACCTCCTTTACCTCGCATGGTCGGCGCTGCGCGCGGGCGGCGCGTTGCGGGTCGATGCACAGGTATCCGACGAGGCCGGGTGGCGGATCGCGCGGCGCGGGGTGCTCATCAACACGCTGAACCCGAAACTTTCCATCTTCTTCCTCGCGCTGCTGCCGCCGTTCCTCAGCGGTGTGCCGGAAACCGCAACGGCGGAGATGGTGATGCTGGGTGCGGTGTTCATGGTGATGACCCTTGCGGTTTTCATCCTTTACGGTGTCTTCGCCGCCGCCGCGCGTGACTGGGTTCTTGCGTCCGAACGCACCATGCGCTGGCTCAACCGGACCTTCGCATCGGTCTTCGCTCTGCTCGCGGCCCGGCTGGCGTTCGAGCGCCCGTGATCAGGCTTCGCCTTGGCATACCGCGCGCGCCGCTGTTGCTCGGCCTCGCGGGGCTGATCCCGTTCCTCTATGGCGCGCTCGCCAGCCTCGTTCCTTCGGTGCGCTGGTTCGGGCTGTCCGGCACCGAGGTTCTGGCCGCCTATGGGCCGGTGATCTTCGCGTTCATGTCGGGCGTGCTCTGGGGATTTGCCGCCAAGGCGGGTAAGGCCGCGTGGCTGTGGCTCGGCCTTTCGGTCACGCCGGCGATCCTGATCTTTGTGGCACTGCTGTTCTTTCAGGGTGAAGTCATCGCCGCGCTGATGATCGGGTTTCCGGCGCTGTTGCTGGTTGACCTCTGGTTCTGGAAAGCGGGGCTTGCGGTCGCGTGGTGGCCCGCGCTGCGGGTGATCCTGACCACTGTGGTCACGCTTTGCCTGTATCTGAGCCTGACAGCATGATCCAGCTTGTCGTCTTCGATTGGGCCGGAACGCTGGTCGATCATGGCTCCCGCGCCCCGGCGCTGGCCTTTGTCGAGGCCTTCGCCCGGTTCGGCATCACCGCGACCGAGGCGGAAGCCCGCGCGCCGATGGGTCTGCCTAAACGCGCCCATATCGCGGCGATGCTGGCGACGCCGACGATTGCCGCGCAATGGGGCGGCCCGGTCGATGATGCGGCCATCGACAAGGTCTATGCCTGCTTCGTGCCCCTGAATGCCGACATCGCCGCCCGCGAAAGCGCCGCCATCCAAGGCGTGGCGGAGGCGTTGGTGCGGCTCCGCGCGATGAACATCGCGATCGGATCGACCACCGGTTATGTGCGCGAAATCATGGATCGGGTGGTGCCGCTGGCCGCCGCGTCCGGCATCGCGCCCGACTGCATCATCTGTTCCGACGAGGTGCCGAACGGGCGGCCCGCGCCGGATGGCGTGCTGGCCAATATGGCGCATTTCGGAATCACCGACCCGGCGATGGTGCTGAAGATCGATGATACCACACCCGGCATTGCCGAAGGGGTGAGTGCGGGCGCGCGCAGCATCGGCATCACGCTCAGTGGCAATGGCGTCGCGCTGTCCGCCGCTGCGCTTTCTGCGTTGGACGCAACGGCCACCGCCCGCGCGCGCGACCGCGCGGCGCAGCCCTTGCTGGCGGCGGGCGCGGTGGCGACATTGGACAGCGTGGCTTTGCTGCCCGACTGGATCGAGGCATGGGGATGAACAGCGATGACAGGACAATCGCCTTCTATGATACCGAAGGCCCGAACTATGCCGACTGGTCCGCGCCGAAGGGCGAATATGCCTGGCTTGAGAAATTCCTCAGCCCTATGCCCGCCGACGGGTTCCTGCTGGATTACGGCTGCGGCGGCGGCTGGGCGGCCCGGCGAATGCTGGAGACGGGGCGAAGGGTGGAGGCGTTCGACGGCTCCGCCGCGCTCGCGACTGAAGCATCGAAGCTGACCGGCATCAATGTGAAGGTGTTGCGGTTCGAGGGGTTCGACGCCAAGGCCCGCTATGACGGCATCTGGGCGTCGTTCTGCCTGCTGCACGCGCCCCGCGCGTCGATGGCGGGCAATCTGCGGCGGATCGCCGAGGGGTTGAAGCCGGGCGGTATGCTCTATCTCGGCCTGAAGGTCGGCGATGGGGAATCGCGCGACAGTCTCGGGCGGTTCTATTCCTATTTCACGCCGGAGGAGATCACCGCCGCGCTGACCGCCGCCGGGTTCGAAGGGATCGACATCAGACTGCGCACCGGCGAGGGCTATGACGGGAACGAGGAACAGGTGATGCACATTTTCGCCAAGCGCGCCGATGGCTGAGGTCTTCGCCTATACCGATGGTGCCTGTTCCGGCAATCCCGGCCCCGGCGGCTGGGGTGCCCTGCTGATCGCGCATGATGGCGAGGCGGAGCTGAAACGGCGCGAATTGTGCGGCGGCGCGGCAGACACCACCAATAACCGGATGGAGCTGACCGCCGCGATCGAGGCGCTGAACGCGCTCGGGCGCGCCGCCACGATCACCATCGTGACCGACAGCACCTATGTGAAGGACGGGCTGACAAAGTGGATTCACGGCTGGAAGCGCAATGGCTGGAAAACCGCCGCGAAAAAGCCGGTGAAGAACGAGGACCTGTGGCGCGCGCTCGATGAGGCGGTGCAGCGCCACGATGTGCGGTGGGAATGGGTCAAGGGCCACGCGGGCCATGATGAAAACGAACGCGCCGACGAACTCGCGCGCGAAGGCATGGCCCCCTTCAAGCCCAAAAGGACGAAACCGGCCCCAGCCGATTGAGGCTTGCCGCATTCACCGTCCGCTCCTAGCCTCGCGAAAAACATGGGAGCGCCACGACAGATGAGTTTCGATTTCACCCCCCTCGCCGCCACCGAAGCCGCCGCACCGCGCTGGACCGGATTTCCTGAATTCAACTTCGTCGGCGGGCATAATGACGAGGCATCGGTGCCGGTCGCCGCGCTCCGCACTGCCCTCGACGCCGTGCTGGCGCGCGAAGGCTCCACGCTCGGCACCTATTTCCTGCAAAGCGGTCCGCTCGGCTATCGCCCGCTCCGCGAATTTCTGGCTGCGAAGCAGAAGAAATATGCCGGCATGACCTGCGACCCGGACGAAATCCTCATCACCTCCGGCTCGCTTCAGGCGATGGATCTGGTCAACCATGCGCTGGCGAAGGCGGGCGATACGGTGATCGTTGAGGAAAGCAATTACGGCGGCACCTTCCCCAAACTGGCGAAGATCGGCGCGCGGATCGAAACCGTGCCGGTCGGGGCCGATGGCATGGACCTCGACGCGCTGGAGGCGGTGCTGAAACGGCTGAAGGCGGAAGGGGTCAGGGCCAAGTTCATCTATACCATCCCGACCGTGCACAACCCCACCGGCACGATCATGCCGCTGGAAAACCGCAAGCGGTTCGTCGCGCTGGCGCAGGCCTTCGGCACGCCGATCTTCGAGGATGAATGCTATGCCGATCTGGTCTGGTCCGGCAGCCGCCCGCCCTCGCTCCACGCGCTTGATGATCAGGGGCTGGTCATCCATATCGGCAGCTTTTCCAAGAACATCGCGCCCGCGCTGCGCGTCGGTTACATCGTCGCGCCCTGGGGCATTCTTTCGCGCATGGTCGCGCTGAAATCCGACGCCGGGTCGGGTGCGCTGGAACAGATGGCGCTTGCCGAATATTGCCCGGCGCATTTCGACACCCACGTCGCCGGGCTGAACCGCACGCTGGAGGCAAAGCTCGACAACCTGATCGCCGCCTTGAACGAACATTTCGGCACAGCCGCCGAATTCACCCGCCCGCCGGGCGGCATTTTCCTCTGGGTCAAACTGCCGGAGGCGGTTGATACCACGAAACTGGCACAGATCGCCGCCGCCGAGGGGGTCGCGCTCAACCCGGGGCGTGAATGGTCGAAAGGCGCGGATGCCGGGCGATGGCTGCGGCTGTGCTTCGCCAATCCGGCACCCGAGACGACCCGCGCCGGGATCGCGAAACTCGCCGCGATCTGCCACCGCAGCTTTGGCACGCCCGAGGTCAGCGCCAATCAGAGGCGCTGATCCGGCCCCGTTCCACTTCCCTTAAATATCCAAATCCGCCATCGGGCCCTGCACGGTCGCGGATCAGGTGCCGCGACGCCGCCCCTTGACCCGCAGGCGTCAAAGGCAGAGTTTCTCCCGCATCGCAACAACAAGGAGGTTACCATGACCGCCCCCCGCTCCCGCATTCTTGTCGCTCTTGCTGGTGCCGCCAGCCTCCTTGCCATCGCCAGCACAGCGCAGGCCGATTACCGCCTGAACATCCTGCACATCAACGATCTGCACAGCCGGATCGAACCGATCTCGAAATTCGATGGCACCTGCTCCGCCGAGGATGACGCGGCGGGCGAATGCTTCGGCGGCATCGCGCGGGTCAAGACCTATCTGGACGAGCGGCGCGCCGCACTGGCGGATGCGAATGTGCTGACGCTGGACGCGGGCGACCAGTTCCAGGGTTCGCTCTACTACAGCACCTACAAGGGCGCAGCCGCAGTCGAGTTCATGAACCAGATGGGGTTCGACGCAATGGCCGTCGGCAACCACGAATTCGATGACGGCCCACAGGTTCTGGCCGATTTCATCGCCAAGGCGACCTTTCCGGTCATCTCCGGCAACACATCCACCTATTACGAACCGCTTTTGAAGGACAAATTCCCCGGTTACGTGATCGTCGAAAAAGGCGGAGAGAAGATCGGCATCGTCTCGGTGCTGGCAACCGACACGAACGAAACCTCGTCTCCCGGCCCGAACGTCGCCTTCGTGGACGAGATCAGATACCTGAAATCGACGATCCCCGAGATCGAGAGCAAGGGCGTGAACAAGATCATCGTGCTCAGCCATGTCGGCCTGAACAAGGATATGGAAATCGCGGCGGCGGTGCCGGGGATCGACGTCATCGTCGGCGGCCACAGCCACACCTATCTGTCCGCCTCGGACCCGAGCCGCGCGGGCGCATACCCGACTTGGGTCAGCGCACCTGATGGCACGCTGGTGCCCGTCGTGCAGGCCTATGCCTATTCGAAATATGTCGGTGAACTGGTGGTCGATTTCGACGATGCGGGCAATGTCCTCTTTGCCGCTGGCGATACCAAACTGCTGGACAGCTCCATCGTGAAGGACGCGGCCTTTGATGCCCGCGTCAAGGAACTCGGCGCACCGATTCAGGAACTGATGAACACGGTCATCGGCTCCTCCACCGGCCCGATCGACGGCAGCCGCGATACCTGCCGCGCCAAGGAATGTGAAATGGGCGTTCTGGTTGCCGAGGCGATGCTGGACAAGACCGCCGCACAGGGCGTGACGCTGGCCATCGCCAATGGCGGCGGGCTGCGCGCCTCCATCGATGCCGGTGAGGTGACGATGGGCGAGGTTCTGACGGTGCTGCCGTTCCAGAACACTATCGCCACGTTCAAGCTGAAAGGTGCCGATGTCGTCGCCGCGCTGGAAAACGGCGTCAGCCAGATCGCCGATGGTGCGGGCCGGTTCCCGCAGGTCGCGGGGATGCGCTATGCCTTTGACGCCGCCGCCCCTGTCGGCAGCCGCATCACGGCGGTTGAGGTCGCAACGGCGGATGGCTTCGCCGCCATCGACCCCGAAGCGGTGTATGGCGTGGTTTCCAACAACTACATGCGGTCGGGGGGCGACGGCTACAAAGTGTTCGCCACCAAGGGCATGGACGCCTATGATTTCGGTCCGGGGCTGGAACAGGTCGTGGCCGACTACATCGCCGCCAACTCGCCTTACACCCCTGCGCTGCGCGGCAATATCGTGGCAGGCACCGGCTTCGATGCGGCGAGCATGGTCGAAGAGGTGAAAACCGAAGCAGAGGCGGTCGCGACGGCCGTTGAAACCACGGCAACCGAAACCGCCGCCGCCGTTGAAACAACCGCTGAGGAAGCGATGATCTATGTCGTCAAGCAGGGCGACAACCTCTGGGACATCGCGCGCGAAAAGCTGGGCGATGCGACGCTTTATACCCAGATCGTCGAGTTGAACGGCCTGTCCGGTATCAACCTGTCCATCGGGCAGGAACTGAAACTGCCGAAATAAGGCACGCCACTTGAAACGATGAAAGGGCGCCCCGGCGAGGGGCGCCCTTTTTCATGTTCGCACCGGCTTTCGGCGCAGCATGTTCAGGGCTAGATTGCCGGAATGTGCGGACGATTTGCCCTGACGGTGCCTCATGACGCGATGGTGCAGCTTTTTCAGGCTGTCCCCGCGCCTGATGACGCCGCTGCGCCCGGACCGCGTTACAATATCTGCCCGACGCAAGCGGTTGATGTGGTGCACCTGCGAGATGGCGCGCGCCATTTGCGCGCGATGCGCTGGGGGTTCATCCCGCATTGGTACAAGACGCTGAACGGCGGCCCGCTCATCATCAATGCGCGGGCGGAGACGATTGCCGGAAAGCCCGCCTTTGCCGAGGCGGCGCGGAGCCAGCGTTGCCTGATCCCCGCCAGCGGGTTCTATGAATGGCACCGGGCCGATGACAAGACGAAAACCCCGTTCTGGGTGCATCCGTCGCCGGTGGCGGGCAGCAACCTGCCGCTGACCGCCTTTGCCGGGATCTGGCGCGACTGGCAGGGGCCGGAAGGGCCGGTCGCCTGCTGCGCCATCGTCACCACGCCCGCAAGCACTGCCCTTTCGGCAATCCATCACCGCGCGCCGCTGGCGCTGCGGCCTGCGGATTGGCCGCTCTGGCTCGGCGAGGCGGGCAAGGGCGCGGCGCGCCTGATGGTGCCCCCGGCGGAGGATTTCTGGGCCTTCCATCAGGTCGGTGCCGCTGTCGGCAACCGCCTGTCTGACGGACCTGAGTTGATGGACCCGGTTCAGCCTCCGACGACATGAACCGGTCGTCGTCCGAGGCTGACATCGACGATGGATTTCAGCGCGGTGCGGGCGATTTCCTCGAAACATTCATCGGTCCAGCACAGCGCATGGGCGGTGATGATGGTGTTGTCCATCGCCAGCAGCGGGCTGTCATCGGGGATCGGCTCCACCTCCGTCACATCAAGGCCCGCCCCGGCAATCTCGCCAGACCGGAGCGCCGCGACCAGCGCCGCCTCGTCATGGATCGGCCCGCGCCCGACATTCACGAAAAACGCGCTCGGCTTCATCGCCTTGAAGGCGGCGGCCCCGAACAGGTGGTGCGTCTCTGGCGTCAGCAGGCAGCAATTGTTCACCACATCCGCCTCGGCCAGCAAAGTCTCCAGCGGAACCTTCTGCGCACCCAGTGCCGCAATCTGCGCCTCGGCAACGTTCGGATCGGCAGCGAGGATGCGGCCAAAGAACGGTCGCGCAAGGCGGATCAGTTCCGACCCGATGCCACCGACACCAACGACGCCGAGCGTCCGGCCCGTCAGGCCGATCCCCATATGCTCCACCCGGTCGTTCCAGCGGCCCGCGCGGACCATCCGGTCCTTGGTGAATATCTTCGTTGTCAGCGCGAAGATCAGCGACAGCGATGCGACGGCGACCGGACGGCGGATCGCGAACGGCGTGTTTGTGGTCAGGATGCCCTTCGCCGCCAGCGCCGCCACATCGACGGTGTCATAACCGACGCCGTTGCGCGCAAAGATCTTCACCCGGCAATCATCGCGCGCGACCGACGCTGCCGTGACCCTCGGCAGGTTCACATGGATCGCGTCATAGCGGGCGCAATGATCGGGCGTGATTTCCGTGCAGTCCTCCAGCCATTCCCATTCGATGGCCGGGTTCGCCGCCAGTTCGTCAAAGGCAGCAGGATTGAAGCAGGGGGCACCTGATGCGGTGATGAGATCGCGCGTAACGCCGACTTTGAACATGGGGGGCTTCCTTTTTTCCGCTCTACTGAGACGGGGGAACGCCCCGCCGTCAAGACGGAGAAGGCATGACCGTCATCGCGATCATCTTGGATAGTGCGCTGCGGCCTCGAAAAGCGGCCCTCCAGTGGAGGGACGCCGAGGCCGTTCGGCAGGAGCGCAAGCGGAGGCCGAGGACCATCAACCAGAGAGGGCGGTGCAGGATCGACCGGTGGTCGTCGCGGCGAGCGCGGTAACGCGGTCGCCGAGGGGGCGACGACCGCGGGTCGATCTGACGCGTGTCAGATCGACCGGGCGCTTCATCAAAGAGCAGCGAGATCACGCAGGGCGCTTATTCAGTCCTCGCCCTGTAGTCGCGTCGCCATGCTCTCCCCTCACCCCAGTATCGCCGACACCCCGGCGATCAGCGCGCCCTGATCGGTGCCAGCGGCGATCATCTCGAAGCCTTGCTTGCGATAATCGGCGGTCCATTGCGGGTTGGCGGCCATTGCGCCCAGCGCCTTGCCGTGACGGCGGGCGGCGGCGGCGATGGTGGCGCAGGCGTCGAGGTAGACGGGGCTTTCGAACTGCCCCGGCACGCCGAGGAAATTGGTCAGGTCGAACTGGCCGATCCAGATCACATCGACCCCCGGCGTGGCCGCGATTTCATCCACATGGGCGAGGCCGCGCTCGGTTTCCACCTGCGCGATGACCAGCACCTCCTCATTCGCCTTCGCGATCTTGTCGGCGGGCGCGCCGGGCGCGTAATCGTCATGGGCGAAACCGAAGGCGGCACCGCGCCGCCCCATCGGCGGATAATGGCAGGCCTCGACAATCGCGGCGGCCTCCGCCCCCGATTCCACCATCGGGACCATCACACCCTTCATCCCGATATCCAGCAGCCGCGCGAGGAAGTCATATTCGCCGACCGGCGGGCGGGCGAGCGGGGTGATGACACCCCGGCAGGCGGCGACCTGCATCTTCAGCGTCTCGATGGACACGCCGGAATGTTCCATATCGTAGATCAGGAATTCGGCCCCCGACAGCCTCATCAACTGGGCGATGCCCGGAGTGAAAAACTCGAACACCATCGCGCCGGAGGTCTGCTCGCCACCCTGAACACGTCTGCGTAAGGTCATCTGATATCCACCTTTGTCATCACCTGACCACGCTCGATCGCGGCCCAATCCCATTCGATACCCAATCCGGGCTGATCGGGCGCATGGGCGCGGCCCCGTTCCATCCGCATCGGCGCGGTCGTCACATCATCGAGTTGCGGAATGTATTCGAGCCAGGGCGCATTCGGCACGGCGCATACGAGGCTGACATGCAGTTCCATCAGGAAATGCGGGCAGATCGGCACGTTATGCGCCTCCGCCAGATGTGCCACTTTCAGCCAGGGCGTGATGCCGCCGATCCGCGCCACATCGGCCTGCACGATGGAACAGGCCCCGGCGGCGAGGTAATCCTTGAACTGGCTGAGCGAATAGAGGCTTTCGCCGACCGCAATCGGAACCGAAGTCGCCGCCGCAAGAAGGGTATGCGCAGCAACATCGTCTGCGGGCATCGGTTCCTCGAACCACGCGATGCCGTTCGATTCGAGCACCTTCGCGCGGCGCAGCGCCTCCGGTCGGTTGAAGCCCTGATTGGCGTCGGTCATGATTTCATAGCCGTCGCCGACCGCCGCGCGCACGGCGGCGAGGCGGGCATCGTCCTCCGACAAATGCGGGCGGCCGATCTTCACCTTCGATCCGCCGAACCCCAGCGCCTGCGCCTGCACGGCGTCATCGACCAGAGCAGCGGTTTCGATGTGGAGCCAGCCACCCTCGGTGGTGTAAAGCGGCACCGACGGTTTCGCACCGCCCGCTAGCTGCCACAGCGGAAGGCCCGCGCGCCGACAGCGCAAATCCCAAAGCGCTGTGTCGACCGCCGCCAGCGAAAGCGATGTGATCGCGCCGACGCTGGTGGCATGGGTCGCGAACAGCAGATCGCGCCAGATGCGCTCGACCTCCTCCGCCTCCCGCCCGATCAGCAGGGGTGCGAGCGTATGTTCGATCAGCGCGATGATCGACGGGCCGCCGGTGCCGATGGTGTACGAATAGCCGGTCCCGACCGCGCCGTCGGCATCGGTGATGCGGACAATCGGCGTTTCCTGGCTGACAAAGCTCTGGATCGCATCAGATCGGGGGACCTTTGGTTTCAGGTCCACCATGAAGATCTCGACGCGGGTTATTCGGGCCATGTGGTTCCTCCGCCGCGATCATGATAACGGCTGCGGCGGATTGTCGAGAGGCTCGATTCACTCTTGATAAAACCTCATGATTTAGGTTTACAAACCTCACGTGGTGATTTGGTCGACCGGCTTGCGGACCACGTTAAATAAATCCGCTAAAGTGGTCTTGGGCAAACCCCGGACCAGTCATGGCCGGGGTTTCTGGTTTTAAATGCGGATGCAATGCCCAAGGATGCACACATGACAAGGCCCCTCTCCCCCCGCACGCGAATGGTTCATGCCGGATCGAACCGGTCGCAGCATGGCGAGATGTCGGAGGCGATGTATCTGACGCAAGGCTTCGCCTATCCGAGCGCGGAGGCAGCCGAAGCGCGGTTCAAGGGCGAGGATGACGGGTTCATCTATGCCCGCTATGGCAATCCCACAGTGCGGATGTTCGAGGAACGGATGATCGCGCTTGAGGGTGCCGAAGACGCCTTCGCCACCGCATCCGGCATGGCGGCGGTGAATGCCGCGCTGATGTGTCAGGTCAAGGCCGGCGACCATGTGGTCGCGGCGCGGGCGCTGTTCGGTTCCTGCCTTTATATCGTCGAGACGCTGCTGCCGAAATGCGGTGTTGAAACGACGCTTGTCGATGGCACCGATCTGGATGCATGGCGCGCTGCGATGCGGCCAGAGACGGTGGCGGTATTCCTCGAAACCCCGTCGAACCCGACGCTGGAGATCATTGACCTTGCGGCGGTCAGCGCCATCGCCCACGAGGCCGGGGCGCGGGTGATCGTGGACAACGTGTTCGCAACGCCGGTGTTTCAGCGCCCGCTGGAACTGGGTGCGGATGTGGTCATCTATTCCGCGACCAAGCATATCGACGGTCAGGGCCGCTGCCTCGGCGGGGTCGTGCTCGGCACCAAGGCCTTCATCCGCGATCTGCTGGAGCCTTACCTGAAACACACCGGCGGTGCGCTCAGCCCGTTCAACGCCTGGGTGATGCTGAAAGGGCTGGAGACGCTGGATATCCGCTGCCGCGCGCAATCCGCCAGTGCGGCGGAAATCGCGGACGGGCTGGCAGGGCACAAGGCGGTGAAGCGCGTGATCTATCCGGGCCGCGACGACCATCCGCAACGCGCCCTGGCAGTGAAGCAGATGGCGGCGGGCGGCACGATGATCGCGATCGAACTTGCCGATCAGGCGGCGGCGTTCCGGGTGATGAACGCGCTCGACATCATCATCATCTCGAACAACCTCGGCGATGCGAAATCCATCATCACCCATCCGACGACGACGACGCATCAGCGTCTGACCGAGGCGCAGCGACAGACGCTGGGCATTACGCCCGGCCTGCTGCGGCTTTCGGTCGGCCTCGAAGACCCGCAGGACCTGTTGCACGATCTTCTGGGCGCGCTCGCGGCGGCGTGACATCGGGATGACCGCACCCCAGCAACGGTTGCCCTTGTAGCGGGAATGATGTTGGACTTGGCATGAGGCCGCCCCATATCAGCGGCATCGACGCTGATGCAGGAGGCACGGCATGAATATGGTTCCAGGTCTGATCAAGGCTGCCGAAGCAGCCCCATCGAAAGACGAGGCGCTGGCGGCGCTCGACACACTGCGCCGTCTCGCTCATGCCGACCCTGCCGAGGCGGCGGCGCTGGGCCTGTCAGCCCTGACCGCCCTCCGCCCCGGTGCGATCAGCGCGCTCAGCCGAGATTACCCCGAGGATTTCGAGGTCGATGCCGCCTACAAGGCATCGCTGCCCGACCTTCAGAACGGGCCGTCCAGCCTTATCAAGGGCGCGAAAACCGATATTCAGCATGTCGGAATTTCCAATTTCCGCCTTCCGCTCAGCTACAAGACCCGCGACAACGGGCCGATGACGCTGGAAACCTCCGTCACCGGATCGGTGTCGCTGGAGGCGACGAAAAAGGGCATCAACATGAGCCGCATCATGCGGTCATTTTATGCCCACGCGTGCGAGCCGTTCAATTTCGAAAAGATCGGCGAGGTTCTGGACAACTATCTCGACGATCTCGACAGTTTCGATGCCCGCGTGCAGCTTCGCTTTCGCTATCCGATGCTGAAGGACAGCCTTCGATCCGGGCTGAAAGGGTATCAATATTACGATGTGGCCTTCGAGATGCTGAATGTCGGCGGGCAGACCACCCGCGTGATCCATCTCGACTATGTCTATTCATCAACCTGCCCCTGTTCGCTGGAGCTGAGCGAACATGCGCGCATCACGCGCGGCCAGATCGCGACCCCGCATTCGCAACGCTCCGTCGCGCGCGTCTCGGTGGCGTTGCAGGGCGAAGATACCTTGTGGATCGAGGACCTCGTCGATCTTTGCGTCGCCGCGATCTCCACCGAAACGCAGGTCATGGTGAAGCGCGAGGATGAACAGGCCTTCGCCGAACTGAACGGCGCGAACCCGATCTTCGTCGAGGATGCGGTGCGTCTGTTGTGCGAGCAACTGGAGCAGGACAGCCGCATCGGCGATTTCCGCGTGGTGGCCAGCCATCAGGAATCGCTCCATTCCCATGACGCGGTGTCGATCCTGTCCAGCGGCCCGACCTTTGCACAAGACAGCTATGATCCCCGCCTGTTCGAGACGCTGATCCATCAGGGATGACACCCGACGCGCATCGCGTGCGGCCAAAACCTCCGGTTCCCCTTGTGCAGATCGCCCGCGCCAGCAACACTGCGCGCGGCAAAGATCATGACCAAGATCAGCACAAGCTGATGGATAACCGGAGGAAGAGAATGAAGATCCGCTCACTATGTCTGTCGCTGGGCCTGTCGCTCGCGGTGCTGCCCGGCCTGCTTCATGCCGAAGACCGCATCACCTACAAATCCGCCAAGACCGGATCGTCCTATTATCAGATGGGCGTGGAACTGGCCGAGGCGATCAAGACCGGGACGGATGGCGGCGTCATCCTGACCGTCGAAGAAAGTCAGGGATCGGTTCAGAACGTGATGGAGGTGCGCGCCCGTGGCGCCGATTACGTCTTCACCACGCCCCCGGCACTGGTCGGTCTCGCGCAGGCGGGCAAGGCGATGTTCGAGGGCAAGGGCGACCCGGCCTTCGCAGACATTCGCGCGCTGTTCCCGATCCCGTCGCTGACGATGCATTTCGTCGTTGCGGGCGACAAGGGAATCGAAACGCTGGCCGATCTGGAAGGCAAGACCATCCTCCTCGGCAGCGGGTCCTTTGGTGCCACCGAAGGCGAAAAATACCTTCAGCTTTTCGGGCTTGAGGGCAAGGTGACCCTTGCCGACAGTGAATTGTCGAATGCGGTCGCCGCCCTGAAGAATGGGCAGATCGACGGGTTCGTCACCGCCGGGTCTTATCCCGCACCAAACGTGATCGAGGCGGCCGCCTCCACCAAGGTGAAGGTGCTGTCGCTGACGCCTGAGCAGATCGCCGAGACAAAGCGCACCGCGCTGACCATCCCCGCAGGCACCTATGCCGGTCAGGATGCCGACATCAGCACGACATCCCTGCCCGTCGTGACCTACGCCACCACGAAGATGAGCGACGATACCGCCTATCTGGTGACCAAGACGTTCTGGGAACAGCGCGCCAAACTGGCCGAAAGCGCGCCGTGGTGGAACGCGGTGACACCGGAGATGCTGTCGAACATCACGACACAGATCCATCCGGGCGCGATCCGGTATTATCAGGAAGTCGGCGCGGCGCTGACCGACGCGCAGATGTGATTTCCCCCGCACCCGCCTGACAGGGGCGGGTGCGGACCCTTGCTGACGGATCATCCCACATGCCCCGATTTCCGATCGCGCCCTTCTGGGTGGCGCTCGCCCTGCTGACCGTCGCGGCGCATATCGGGCTGATCTTCTATGGGCTTGTCCCGAACCTCGTCAGCCGCCCGCTGCACCTCGCGCTGATCCTGCCTTGGGTGTTCGTGTTTCCGGCAACGGGGCGCGGGGCACAGGTCAGCGGATCGCTGATCGCCGCCTTGGGCATCGCCGCCTGCATCTGGATCGCCTTCAGCCATGCCGCGCTGCGCGGTCAATACGGGTTTCTTGAAGGGTCGTTCCAGCTTTGGCTCGCCATCGGGTTGATCCTGATCGTGCTGGAGGGGGCGCGCCGGATGATCGGCTGGCCGCTGCCGGTCGTTGCCGCGCTGGCGCTCGCCTATGGCCTTTTCGGACAGCACGTTCCGGGCGAGTTTGGCCATTCCGGCACGCCGCTCGGCAGCTTTCTCGGCACGCTGGTCATTGCCGAAGGCGGGCTCTGGGGCAGCCTGACGGGGGTTTCGGTCGGCGTCGTTGCGATCTTCGTGATCCTTGGTGCGGTGCTGAACGCGGGCGAGGCCGGACAGGGCTTCATGAACCTCGCGGCGGCGGCGGGTGGGCGACTGCGCGGCGGGGCGGCGAAGGTGTCGGTCCTGTCCTCGGCCCTGTTCGGCTCCATCTCCGGCTCCGCTTCCGCCAATGTGGCATCGACCGGCGCGGTGACGCTGCCCGCGATGACACGGCTCGGATACCCGAAGCGGCTGGCGGCGGCGGTGGAGGCGGTCGCGTCCTCCGGCGGGCAGATCATGCCGCCGCTGATGGGGGCCGGGGCCTTTGTGATGGTGGAGCTTACGGGCGTTCCCTATACCCAGATCATGCTGGCGGCGCTGCTGCCCGCAATCCTTTACTTCGTGGCGGTCTGGATCGGGATCGACGCCTACGCCACAAGATACGAACTGCGCGGCATCCCGGAGGCAGATCGCCCGTCGCGCCGCGATGTCTTCATCACCTCGGCTTTTTTCGCGGTGCCGTTCGCGGCCTTGCTGATCGCGCTGTTCGCGGTGGGGCTGACGCCGCAATATGCGGCTGCGCTCGCCATTCTGGTGGCGTTTGCCACGCTTCTGTTCAACGGCCAGACCGGGTTGAACCTTGGCGGCGCCCCGGCGCGGATCGTCGATGCCTGTGTCAATGCCAGCCGCCAGATCGCGATGATCGGGGCGATCATCATCTGCGCCTCGCTCATCATCGGCGTCCTCGGGATCACCGGGCTGGGGGTGAAGCTGACATCGGTGATCCTGTCCGGGTCCGGCGGCCTGTTGTGGCCCTCGCTGTTGCTGACTGCCTTCGCCTGCCTCCTGCTGGGGATGGAGGTGCCGACGACGGCGGCCTATGTCATCTGTGTTTCGGTCGCCGGTCCGGCATTGATCGCGCTGGGGCTTGCGCCGCTTCAGGCGCATCTCTTTGTGTTCTGGTATGCGCTTTTGTCCACCATCACGCCGCCGGTCTGCGGCGCGGTGTTCATCGCGGCGGGCATGATCGGGGAAAACTGGTTGCGCGTCGCAGGCAGCGCGATGGCGCTGGGGGTCGGGCTTTACATCATTCCACTGGGCATGATCGCGAACCCGGCGATCATCGCGCCGGGCGCGGCGCTGGTGCCCGCGCTGATCGCCTTTGTGCAGATGGGGGCGGGGCTGGCCTGCCTGTCATTTGCGCTGATCGCACGCAAGGCGATCATCCTGCGGGTGATGTTGGGCATCGCCGGGGCCGCTATCATTTTCGGGCCTGTCATCCTCGACCTGCGGGCTTGACGCCGCCC
Organism: uncultured Candidatus Planktophila sp.; assembly: GCA_964352385.1. Classification (GTDB taxonomy): domain Bacteria; phylum Pseudomonadota; class Alphaproteobacteria; order Rhodobacterales; family Rhodobacteraceae; genus Pikeienuella. The sequence goes on along the minus strand of CAYGRU010000037.1, from coordinate 7,924 downwards.
CTGTCGAACAGGACAGTCTGCGCATCGGCAAGGGGAGAATTATCATGCACAGCATCGCCGCGAATGGCGCGAACATACCGGCCATCGGCCTTGGCACCTGGACACTGGACGACGCGGCGGCGGAGGCGATGGTGGCAGCGGCGCTGCGCGTCGGATACCGCCATATCGACACGGCGGCGATGTATAAGAACGAGGCGGGCGTGGGCGCGGGGCTGAAGGCGGGCGGCGTTGCGCGGGATAAAGTGTTCGTGACCACCAAGGTGTGGCCGGACCAGACCAGCGCAGGCGCGCTTCAGGCCTCGGTCGAGCGCAGCCTTGTGAAACTCGGGCTTGACCATGTCGATCTGATCCTGATCCATTGGCCCTCGAAAACCGTGCCGCTGGCCGAAAGCATCGGCGCGCTGAACGATGTGCGCACACGTGGCATGGCGCGGCATATCGGCGTTTCGAACTTCACCATCGCGATGGTTGAGGAAGCGGCGCGCCTGTCGGATGCGCCCATCGCCTGCAACCAGATCGAAAACCATCCGCTGCTGGACCAGGATCGCGTGATCGCCGCCTGCCACGCGCTCGGCATCGGCGTCACATCCTATTGCCCGCTGGCGCGCGGCGGCGATCTGTTCGCCGATCCGGCGATTGCCGGCCCTGCGGCGCGGCTTGGGGTCAGCCCGGCGCAGATCGTGCTGCGCTGGCATGTGCAACAGGACGGCATCGCCGCCGTGCCGCGCACCTCCAACCCGGCACGCCTGCCGCAAAACCTCGATGTGTTTGGCCTTGCCCTGACCGCTGAGGAAATGCAGGCGATCAGCGCATTGCGCAGCGCCGCCAGCCGGATCTGTGATTTCGAGTTCTCGCCGGTCTGGGATGCTGCCTGAAAATGGCCTTGATTGAGGCAGGAACCAAAGCCATCCCGCCTTCGTTTCATTCAAAGCAACCGACATGAGCCGGATGCAATGAAAAGAACCGAAGGAGATAAACATGTCACTGACCCGCACAACCAAGGTGAGCGTTGCCGCAACGCTTCTGGCGTCCGCAGGTATGGCGATTGCGACCAGTCCCGGCTTCGCAGCAGATGATGAGCGTGGCCGCATTGAAATCGGCTATCTGGAATGCGACCTGACCGCCAATGAAGGCAACATCATCGTTTCGGACCAGCAATATATCTGTTCGTTCGATCCCGCCGAAGACGGTCTGCCGACGGAGATGTATATCGCGGACATCTCGAAATTCGGCATTGATCTGTCCAAGACCGACGAGGAAAAAATTCGCTGGGGTGTGTTCGCACCGGCCGAAAAATACCAGTCGGGCGTTCTGGCGGGCGAATATGCCGGTGTATCGGCTGACGCGGCATTAGGCGTCGGGGTCGGCGCAAAGGCGCTGGTCGGCGGGCTTGAAGAAAGCTTCGCGCTTCAACCGCTCAGCGTAACGACACAGGAGGGGTTCGGCCTCGCGTTGGGTGTTGAAAACCTGACCCTCACCTTCATCGAAACCCGGTCGTAACCGAGACCTGTACGACCACGCCAAAGCCCCCCGATCCGATCGGGGGGCTTTTTGGTTTCGACAACCCTTTGGTCGCGGCTTTCGCCCCGTCTTGACAGCCGCGATGGTCCGGGCCAACGCTCCCGGCCATGTTGGACCCTCGCCCCGTCGGCTATGTCGTTGGCCTTTTGATCCTAGCGCTCGGGCTTGCGATGGCGGCACCGGCGATTGTCGATGCTGCCTACGGCAATGGGCACTGGCAGACCTTTGCCGTTTCCGGGGCGATCTGCGTCTTCATCGGCGGCGCGGTTGCGCTCGCCTGCGTTGAAAAAAAGGCACAGGGCCTGTCGATCCAGCAAGCGTTTCTGCTGACCACCAGCGCGTGGTTCTTCCTGCCGCTGTTCGGGGCCTTGCCGTTCATGCTCGGCGAGCCTCAGGCCCGCCCGGTCGATGCGTTTTTCGAGGCGATGAGCGGCTTTACCACGACAGGATCGACCGTCTTCGTCGGCCTCGAACATCTGCCGCATGGCGTCAATCTGTGGCGCGGAATCCTGCAATGGATCGGCGGCGTCGGGATCGTGGTGTTCGCGATGGCGTTCCTGCCAACGCTCAAGGTCGGCGGCATGCAGTTGTTCAAATCCGAGGCGTTCGACACATTCGGCAAGATCCTGCCCCGCGCGGGCGAGATCGCGATTTCGATCAGCTGGATCTATCTCGGCCTGACCGTGGCCTGCGCCATCTGCTATGCGACTGCCGGGATGGACCCGCTGGAGGCGGTGATCCACGCGATGACCACCATCTCGACAGGGGGCTTCGCCACGACGGACGCGTCATTTGCGATCTATGGCGCAGCAGCCGAATATATTTCAGTGGTCTTCATGATCCTCGCAGCACTGCCCTTCGTGCGTTTTGTCCAGATCCTTGCCGGGACAGCACGGCCCTTGTATCGGGACCCGCAGATCCAGACCTTCCTCGCGGTCATCGCGGCGGCGGTCATCGTGCTGTCCGCCTATCGCGCAGTCATGACCGGGCAGTTCTCCGAGCAAATGTTCCGCGACAACCTGTTCAACCTCGTCTCCATCGTGACCGGCACCGGATATGCCAGCGCTGATTACGGCACCTGGGGCGCGTTCGCTGTGTCGCTGTTCTTCATCATCGGCCTGATCGGCGGCTGCGCCGGGTCGACCTCCTGTTCGATCAAGGTCTTCCGCTATCAGGTGCTTTATGCGGCGGTCGTCTCGCAGATCCGCCGCCTGCACAGCCCGCACGGCGTGTTTACGCCCCGTTTCGCCGGGCGACCGCTGGGGGATGAAGTCATCTCCTCCGTCATGAGCTTCGTCTTCTTCTTCTTTCTCACGTTCGGCGTCGTCGCGATCACGCTGTCGATGCTCGGCCTCGATACCATCACCGCAATTTCGGGGGCCGCCACGGCGATCGCCAATATCGGGCCGGGGCTGGGGCCGGAAATCGGCCCGGCGGGCAACTTCGCCGGGCTCCCCGACACCGCGAAATGGGTCCTCGCGATGACGATGCTGGTCGGGCGGCTGGAATTGCTGACGGTGTTCGTGCTGTTCATGCCGTCATTCTGGCGCGGCTGACATGACAAGGTCCGGCTGGGCGCTGATCCTGATGACGGCGAGTGCGCTGACCATCCCGGTGGGGGACGGATTCGCCAAGATGCTGTCGTCCGTCAGCACGATGGAGCCGGTGTTCATCGCCTGGGCGCGGTTCCTGACCGGGGCGGCGGTGTTCCTGCCGCTGGCCTTGCTGCGCCGCCAGATCCCACGCCTGACAGGCCGGTTCCTGCTGGCGCAGGGGCTGCGGGGCGGGTTTGTGACGATGGGCATTTTCGGCATGGTTTCGGCGGTCAGCCATGCGCCGCTGGCCGATGTGTTCGGTGCATTCTTCATCGCCCCTGCCATTGCCACCACCCTTGCCGCGCTGGTGCTTAAGGAACAGGTGACCCGGCTTGATATCCTCTCGCTGATCCTCGGCCTGATCGGTGTCGTCATGGTCACGCGGCCGGGGGCGGAGATGAATGTCGGGCTGCTTTATGCGCTGTTCGGCGGCCTCGGCTATGGCCTGTTCAATGTCACGACGCGGTGGAGCTCATCCTTCGCGCCGCCCTTGGCGCAGGTCGCGGGGCAGCTTGTGGTCGGCGCGCTGATCCTCACGCCGTTCGCCGCGCACCATGCGGCCAGCGCGGCGGAGGCGCCATGGCTGCTGCTCGCCTCCGGCCTCGCATCCGCGCTGGCGAACCTCTTTCTGGTCATGGCCTATGCGCGGGAAAGGGCGGCGGTGCTGTCGCCGCTGATCTATCTGCAATTGCCGAGCGCGGCACTGATCGGGTTCGCGGTGTTCGGCGATCTGCCGGATACACTGGCGGCGGCCGGGCTGGCGCTGATCGTCTTTGCCGGGCTGGGGCTTCGGCTCTGGTCGCGGCTCAGGCGGGCACACCCGTAAGCCTGCCATCGACGACCCCGGTGATCCGGGTCGGGATGATCGCACCGACCGGCTGATCGGCGGCAAAGGTGACCTCGGCAAAGCCTTCGTTGCGGCCAAGGCGGGGATTTTCCATCAACACCTGCCGCAGCGCGCCGATCTCCGTCGCCTGATATGCGGCGACGCGCGCCTCCCCGACCGAACGAAGCCGCGCGGCGCGATCCTTGATCGCAGCCCCGTCGACCGCAGGCATCCGGGCCGCCGGGGTGCCGACACGTTTGGAATAGGGGAAGACATGCAGCCAAGTCAGGCCGCATTCATCGACCAGACGCAGCGAGTTTTCGAACATCGCCTCCGTCTCCGTCGGAAAGCCCGCGATGATGTCCGCGCCATAGACGATATCGGGGCGCGCGGCGCGCATGTCTTCGCAGAACCGGATCGCGTCATCGCGCAGATGGCGACGCTTCATCCGTTTCAGGATCATGTCATCCCCCGCCTGAAGGCTGAGGTGGAGATGCGGCATCAGGCGCGGCTCCGACGCAATCGCTTCGATCAGCGCCTCGTCCGCCTCGATGCTGTCGATGGAGGAAATGCGAAGGCGCAGCAGCCCCGGCACCAGTTTCAGGATCCGCTGCACGAGGTCGCCGAGATGCGGCGCACCTGGCAGGTCCGCCCCCCAGGATGTCATATCAACGCCGGTCAGCACGATTTCGGCAAAGCCGCCATCGACCAGCCGCCTTATCTGATCGACCACGACACCGGCGGGGACAGACCGGGAATTGCCCCGCCCGAACGGAATGATGCAGAATGTGCAGCGATGGTCGCAGCCGTTCTGGACCTGCACATAGGCCCGCGCGCGGGTGCCGAACCCGTCGATCAGATGACCGGCGGTTTCGGTCGCCGCCATGATGTCATCGACGATGATCTTTTCGGTCGGTGGCCGGAAATCCGGCGCGGCGATGCTCTGCCAGCGGTCTGGCTGCATCTTTTCAAGATTGCCGAGCACGAGATCGACCTCAGGCATCGCCGCGAATTTCTCGGGCTCCGTCTGGGCGGCGCAGCCGGTGACGATGATGCGGGCGTCGGGGTTGGCGCGACGCAGATGGCGGATGCGCTGGCGGGCCTTGCGCACCGCCTCCGCCGTCACGGCGCAGGTGTTCACCACGACCGCGCCGTCAAGCCCCGCCTCGGCAGCAAGGCCCTTCATCGCCTCCGTCTCATAGGCGTTCAGGCGGCAGCCGAAGGTTTCGAAGATCGGCGGAACAGGTGGCTTGACCAGCGCGTTCATGACGCCGCCGCCAGAAAGGCCGCGTCGAACGTGCCGGAAAACACCGATGCGACGGCCCCGGTCATCACCACACCGGCGGTATCATCGGGCCATTCGACCTCGATCTCGCCACCATCCAGCACCAACGTCGCGCGCCGGTCCATCAGCCCGCGCCGGACCGCGTTGACCAGCACCGCGCAGGAGGATGAGCCGGAGGCAAGCGTGACGCCAACCCCCCGTTCCCACACCCGCACGCGGGCGCGTGTGCGCGACAGCACCTCGACGAACTGCACATTGGTGCGCTGGGGAAACAGCGGATCATGTTCGACCAACGGCCCGCTGGTGGTCAGCGGCGCGGCCTCGGCATCCGCCACGAAGAAGGTGCAATGCGGGTTGCCCATCGAACAGGCGGCGGGCGCACCCTCCAACGGCAGGAAGGCGGTATCGACGGCGTGTGCCAGCGGGATCGCATCCCAGTCGAGGCTGGGCGCACCCATGTCGACGCGCACCCGGCCATCATCCAGCGCGGTGCAGGGCAGAATTCCCCGCTCCGTCCGCAGGGTCATGGCCTTTGTGCCTGCCTCCGCCATCAGAACGGCGGCGATGCAGCGGGTCGCATTGCCGCAGGCCCCGGCGGTGGAGCCATCGGCGTTCCAAAACACGAGGTCCGCATCCGCGTCGGTGCCGGGGAGGATCACCGCCAACTGATCGAACCCGACGCCGCGATGACGGTCGCCGATGGCCCGCGCCAGCGCAGGCGTCATCACATCGTCGCCCGTCCGGGCGTCGATGATGACAAAGTCATTGCCAAGGCCGTGCATCTTTCGAAACGCCAGCCCGGCCTTATGCTCGCGCATCGCCATGGGCGGCTATATAAAGGGCATGGCACATAAGCGCCAGATGATGAAAAGGCCCGCCCGATGACCCTGATCAGCCACCGCGCCGGGTTCATTTTCCTGAAAACCCACAAGACTGCATCAACCTCGGTCGAGGTGGCGCTTGAACCTCTGTGCGCGCCCGACGGGGCGACGACCGGGGCGCATTATCGCCCGATGCTGGTCAGCCCAGCCGGGATCATCGGCGGGCGCGGCAAGGCATCCGAAGGGGCCGAATGGCGCAATCACATGAGCGCGCGATCCGTGCGCCGGGGCATCGGGCGGCGGATCTGGCGCGACTACCTGAAGATTACCACCGTCAGAAACCCCTATGACCGCATGGTGTCGATGTTCTGGTCGCGGATGGACGATTCCGGGCGCGACCGGATGATCGCGGCTGATTTCGAAACTGTCCGGGCCGCGTTCCTGAATTTCCTGCATCAGGCAGGGCCGTCGAACAACATGAACAAGTTGACCATCGGCCCGCGTTATGTGGTCGATCACGTGCTGTATTTCGAAACGCTGGCGGATGATTTCGCCGCCCTTGCGGGGCATCTGGGCCTGTCCGATGCGACCCTGCCCCGGCTGAAGACCGACCGCCGCCGCCGCGCCGAGCATTGGACGGATTACTATTCGGACGAATCGCGACGCCTCGTCCGGCGCAGCGCCGCGTTCGAGCTGGCATTCTTCGGCTATGACTTTTCCGGTGGGCCAAGGCCGCAAGGCGCGGGGGCGCGGGTCGGTGCCATCGCGCGGCACTGCCCATTCTACCTCGCGGCGGCACCGGGCGGCCCGAAAACGGCCTTTTGACAATCCGGGTTTTCGGCCTTGACCTGACCCGATCTGCGGCTATGTTCCGCCGCGTTGCGCCCTTAGCTCAGTTGGTAGAGCAACTGACTTTTAATCAGTGGGTCGTGGGTTCGAATCCCGCAGGGCGTACCACTTCTTCCCTTCCCGATGATGCTGCTTTGCGGGCTGATACGCCTCAGGCAGGGTGATGCCTCCTGTGACGCAGGGCTGATGACTTTCAGCCCTCGCTGCTCCATATTCCGATCATGATCAAATTCCTCCTTCCCATCATCGCTGCCACCCTCTGGGGATGGGTCATGTGGCGCGTGTCGCTGGCGAAGATGCGGCGCGATCTGGATGACAATTCCTCGCTGATCGACGATCCGGAGCTTGAGGCTGTCATCCGCCGCCTCGGCAGGCAGGTCGGGATCGACCATTTGCAGGCCAATCTTTACAAGATGGATGTTGTGAACGGGCTGGCCGCGCCCGATGGCCGCATCTTCATCACCACCGGGCTGTTCGACCGCTACAAGCGCAGCATGTTCACGGCGCAGGAGCTTGGCTCCGTCATCGCGCATGAGCTGGGCCATGTGGCGCGCGGCCATTCCAAACGCCGGATGATCGACTGGACCGGGCAGAATGCGGCCCGCATGGCGCTCGGCATGATCCTGTCGCGGTTCATTCCGTTCATCGGGTTTCAGATCGCGGGTCTGCTCGCCAATCTGTTGATGAGCAAACTGTCGCGGCGTGATGAGTTCGAGGCGGATGAATACGCTTCTGCCCTCATGGTGAAGGCCGGATATGGCACAACGGCGCAGATCACGATGTTCGAAAAGCTGGACAAGCTGATGCCCGGCGGCAAGGGTGTTGCTTGGATGGCGAGCCACCCGGCGACCAGGGACAGGATCGCGGCGATCCGCGCACGGGCGGCCGGATGGTCCGAGACAGTCACGGCGGAGCCATCAGATCACCCCTGAGGGCGAAGACTGCTTAGAGCGTTTTTCGATCAATCTGGTACACCAGATTGATTGGAATGTGCAATTTGCCCAGTCCGATCTTGTCTTGGTTTTCG
>CAYGRU010000036.1:0-35456 GCA_964352385.1 uncultured Candidatus Planktophila sp. | reverse complement strand
GCGGGTCGGGCAAGTCCACCCTGATGCGGATCATGGCAGGGATCGACAAGGATTTCGTGGGCGAGGCCTGGGCCGCCGAGGGCGCGAAGGTCGGCTATCTGCCGCAGGAACCCGCGCTGGACGAAACCAAGACCGTGCGTGAGAACGTGATGGAGGGGGTCGCAGCCAAGAAGGCGATCCTCGACCGGTATAACGACCTCGCGATGAACTATTCCGACGAAACCGCCGACGAAATGGCGAAATTGCAGGACGAGATCGACGCCCAGAACCTCTGGGATCTCGACAGTCAGGTCGATGTGTCGATGGAGGCGCTGCGCTGCCCGCCCGATGACAGCCCGGTCACCAACCTGTCGGGCGGGGAGCGTCGCCGCGTCGCGCTCTGCAAGCTGTTGCTCGAAGCGCCGGAAATGCTGCTGCTCGACGAGCCGACCAACCATCTGGACGCTGAGACGATATCTTGGCTGCAAAAGCACCTGATGGCCTATAAGGGCACGATCCTGATCGTCACCCATGACCGCTATTTCCTCGACGATATCACGTCGTGGATTCTGGAACTGGATCGCGGGCGCGGCATTCCCTACGAGGGGAATTATTCCTCCTGGGTCGAACAGAAGGCCAAGCGGCTCGACCAGGAATCGCGCGAGGACAAGTCGCGCCAGAAAGCGCTGTCGCGCGAATTGGAATGGGTGCGCCAGTCACCGAAGGCGCGGCAGGCCAAATCCAAGGCCCGCGTGAACGCCTATAACGAAATGGCCAACCAGTCGGAGCGCGAACAGGTCGGCAACGCGCAGATCATCATCCCGCACGGCCCCCGTCTCGGCAACCGGGTGATTGAGGTGGAGGGGATTTCCAAGGGCTACGGGGATAACCTTCTTATCAGCGACCTTTCGTTCAGCCTGCCGCCGGGGGGCATTGTCGGGGTGATCGGTCCGAACGGCGCCGGTAAATCGACCCTGTTCCGCATGATGACGGGGCAGGAAAAACCGGATTCCGGCTCCATCGAATTCGGCGACACGGTGCAGCTTTCCTATGTCGATCAGTCGCGCGACGCGCTGGACCCGAAAAAGACGGTCTGGGAAGAAATCTCCGACGGGCTCGACATCGTGAAGCTGGGCGAGGCGGAGATGAATTCCCGCGCCTATTGCGGCGCCTTCAACTTCAAGGGCGGCGATCAGCAGAAACCCGTTGGCCTGCTGTCAGGCGGCGAGCGGAACCGGGTGCACATGGCCAAGCTGCTGAAAAGCGGCGGCAATGTCATCCTGCTCGACGAGCCAACGAACGATCTCGACGTGGAAACGCTCCGCGCGCTGGAGGATGCGATCAGCCGGTTCGCAGGCTGCGCGGTTATCATTTCGCATGACCGCTGGTTCCTCGACCGCCTCTGCACCCATATCCTCGCCTTCGAGGGCGACAGCCATGTGGAATGGTTCGAGGGGAACTTCGAGGACTACGAGGCCGACAAGATCCGGCGTCTGGGGCCGGACAGCGTGGAGCCGAAGCGGATCAAGTATAAGAAGTTTACGAGGTAGGGGAGAGGGCAGATTTGCTTTCCACGGAACAAATAGATCAGAGAGTATTTGAGATTGATCTCGAGCAATTTCATCAAGGCGCTGCGCTTCCTGACCGATGTGAGGATGTCCCAGCAGCTCTTATGAAGGAGCTAGGCTACACTTTGTATGTTTGGTCTGGTCCCGACGTTCCGTGGCAATTGCGGAGAGCACGCGAGACTTGGCGTGAAATTTACAATGGTTATCAGAACGAGCTAAGGCCTGGAATCGGGATTTATCTATTTCGTGACAGCTTCATCCGTCTAAGGGCTCCAATCGTTTTCGGCACGGTTTCAATCAATCCCTTTGATTGTGCTGAATTGAGCGACCTTCAAAAGAAGATCGTTGTGTCAGATCGTCGGCTTACGTGTGACTTTTTGGATCATTTTTGCGATGCCTACGATGCTTTTGATCTCTTAAACCATCTCTCCGAGGGATCGGGAGAGCCAGCTTATCATCTGCAACTAGCCGACCTTTCCCGAATGAATCTCAATGCATCTATCGCGTTAATCACGAGCAATGCAGACTATCGTGGGTCGCTTCAATCAGCAATTTTTGCGGTCGAACTCGCGCTCAAAGCACTTTTGGCTAGAATTGGTTGGACTGAAACTGAGTTGAAAAATTTGGGGCATGACTTGTCGAGAACCGCTAGAAAGGTGCGAGAAGAAAATTTGGGTTGTGACCATGAACGCATAGCTTCAGTGGTCTCGAAATTACCCAACCTTGTAAAGAACCGATATGGAAACGACGTGCCCGACAGACTACCGGCGGGACGGGCTGTAGCAGGTGCGCAATTTGTCGTTGGAGAACTTGCGAGATCGATTACAGGGCGTGAGTTTCGCTCTAATCTGAACGAACCATTTCCAAGAGTGTTTCCACCCAAAGGGTGAATTTGTCTAGGCCCCGCAGCCTTTCGATTGGTCAACGGGGCGGCGCCAAACCCAAGTTTGCTGCACTAAATGCGGTGCTACAAACGACCTAGCAGCCCCTCACCCCAGATGCCCCTCCGCCTTCGCCCATGCCATCGTCGCGTCGAGCGCGCTTTCGATCGGGGCGAACAGTTCTTCCAGTTCATCCGCCGTGATCACCATCGGCGGACAGAAGGCGATGGTGTCGCCGATGGCGCGCAGGATGATGCCGTGTTTCAGCAATTCGTTCGCCATATAGGGGCCGACCTTGCCGGGGGTGGCGAAGGTCGCGGCGGTTGCCGGGTTCGGCGACAGCTCCAGCCCGCCCATCAGGCCGAGGCAGCGCGCCTCGCCGACCAGCGGATGATCGCCCAGCGCCTTCAGCCGTGCCTCGAACAGCGGCGCGAGCGAGCGGACATGCTCGACGATCTTGCGCTTCTGATAGATCTCGATGGTCTTCACGCCGATGGCGCAGCCGAGCGGATGGCCGCCATAGGTGAAGCCGTGGCCGAAGGTGCCGACATCGCCGCTCTGCCCTTCGATGGCTTCGGCCATGTCCTGATTGATGCCGACGGCGGACAATGGGACATAGGCTGCGGTCAACTGCTTGGCCATCGACATCGAGGTCGGCGACATGCCGAGCGTCTCCGCCCCGAACCAGTTGCCGGTGCGCCCGAAGCCGCAGATCACCTCATCATCGATGCAGAGGACATCGTATTTCTCCAGCACCTTCTGGATGGCCGGGAAATAGCTTTTCGGCGGCACGATCACGCCGCCCGCACCCATCACTGGCTCCGCGATGAAGGCGGCGACGGTATCGGGGCCTTCGCGCAGGATCATCTGTTCAAGGTCATCGGCCATGCGGGTGGAAAATTCCGCCTCCGTCTCGCCTTCCTGCCCGTTGCGCCAGAAATGCGGGGTGGAGGTGTGGAGGATGCGATCCACCGGCAGGTCGAAATGCTTGTGGTTATAGGGCAGACCGGTCAGCGAGGCGGACACGATGGTGACCCCGTGATAGCCCTTCACCCGGCTGATGATCTTCTTCTTCTCCGGCTTGCCGCGCGCGTTGTTGTAATACCAGACGAGCTTGATCTGGGTGTCGTTCGCCTCCGACCCCGAGGACTGATAGATGATCTTGGAGATCGCCATCGGTGCGATTTCCTTGATCTTTTCCGCCAATTCGATGGCAGGCTCGAACGACCGCCCGCCGAACAGGTGGTAATAGGGCAGCTTGCCCATCTGTTCGCGCGCCGCGTCGATCAGTTCGGCATCGCCAAAGCCGAGGCCCGCACACCAGAGGCCCGCCATCCCCTCGATGAACCGCTTGCCGCTGTCGTCATAGACATAGACGCCCTCGCCGCTTTCGATGACATGCGGCCCGACCTTCCGGTGCTGCACGGCATTGGTATAGGGGTGCAGCAAGGCCTCGACATCACGAGCCTGCGCGTTTGAAAGTGGTCCATCCATAGCCATTGCGGCCTCCTGTAGCATTTCACAGAGTAAAGCGCCGAATGGTGGGGAAGTTCAAGGGGGATGGAGATCGCACTTCCTCAACTAAAGAGCGTTCGTGGCCCCGATAAGCGGCCCTCCGGTGGAGGGACGCCGGGGCCGGTCGGGCGACGCGCGAGCGGAGGCCGAGGGATCATCAACCCACGCGCTGCCAGAAGATCGAACCGTGGGCGTCGCGGTGAGCGCGGATACGCGGTCGCCGGGGGGCGACGACCGCGGGTCGATCTGACGCGTGTAAGATCAACCGGGCACCTGATGAACGAGAACCGCCTTCCTGCGCCAATCGCACCTCACGCGTCAGGCAATCGTGACGTTCACCGACTGCTGGGAAAGATACATCGGGCCGAAACCGCTGAGGAAGGCGACCTCCGCCGCGTCGGTGCCGACGCCGATCACCGCGATGGTGTCGGGTGATGCCATGCCGGTCGCATCGACCAGATGCCATGCGCCATCCAGATAGACCTCTGCCACCGCATGAAAATCGGGCGGGTTCACGCCCGGCGCATAGACGCTGGCGAACCGGGCCGGGATGCCGGAGGCACGCGCGAAGGTGATCATCAGATGGGCATAGTCACGGCACACCCCCTGACGGTGCACGAACGTGTCGCGGGCGGTGGTGTGGCTGCCGCTCGCCCCCGGCACATACTGCATCTTGGCGGCGATCCAGTCGCGCATCCGCGTCACCCGCGCACCACCCCAGAGCGTGCCGAATTCCCGCGCCACGAAGGATTGGAAATCCGCCGCCGGGCAGAATCGCGACGGCATCAGGTATCGCACCGTATCGCCGGGCAGCATGTGGGGTTGCACCGCATCCAGCGGCATCAGGTCATGCGCCTCGCGCTGCACCTCCACCTTCGCGGTATAGCGGCACCAGAACGGACCGCCCGCCTGAATCCAGATGCGGTCGCCGATGGCTTCTTCGGCGGGGACACGGGCGAAATGTTCGGTCCGGCTGGTCTGGATATGGGCGGATATGATCTGCTGATCCGGCAGCAGTGCCGCCTCGATCTGCAACAGCAGCGCGGTTGTCTGGTCCAACCCATACGACATTTCGGTATCTATGTTCAGGATCATCGCTGTCGCTCCTCTGGGTCGTGCCGGGCCTAGCGGTCCTTTCCGGGGATAACAAGCGATCCGATTGACGCGCCCCGCGTTCCGTTGCGCAAGGGGGGGTGCGAAAGGGGGTGGCCTAACCGGAAGCGACGAATTACCACCAGATGATGATGCACCGTCTGACAGCCTTTTCCGTTCACCTGTTCACCGCTTCGGGTGCCTTTCTGGCATTTCTGGCGATGCTGGCAGCGATGCGCGGCGCGTGGGCGGAGATGTTCGGCTGGCTGGGCGCGGCGCTGATCGTCGATGGGCTGGATGGCCCGATTGCGCGGCGGGTGAATGTCCACAAACATGCGGCGCGCTGGTCGGGTGAGATTCTGGACCTGATCGTCGATTACCTGACCTATGTGTTCATCCCTGCGGTCGCTTTGGTGACATCGGGCGAGATGTATTATCCGCTGGCGATCCCGGCGGCGGCGATCATCATCATGACCGGTGCGATCTATTTTGCCGACACGAAGATGAAGACCAAGGATGCCAGCTTTCAGGGCTTCCCCGGCTGCTGGAACATGGTGGTTCTGGTGCTGTTCGCGACCGACCAGACGAATGTCGCCGGGTTTCTGGTGATCGTCGCCATCGGGCTGGCGCATTTCGTGCCAGTGCGGTTCGTCCATCCCGTCCGCACCGTGCAATGGCGGATGCTGACGCTGCCGATCTGTGCCGCCTGGGTGATCTTTGCGGGCTGGGCCGCCTACACGCATTTCGAACAGCCGCGCCTGTGCACGCTGGGTCTGCTCGGCACGTCCTTCTATCTGTTGTTTGCCGGACTGGTGCAGCAGGTGATGGGCGTCGGCAAGGCGGAATAGGGCTGGATCAGCGGCGGCGCGGGCCGCTTCGGCCCCCTTCTGTGCCTTTCGGATCGCGGCGCGGCACAAAATGCTGCACCTGCGCCACATCGCCCCTCGCCAAACCGCTGCGGAGGCCCTATGCCGCGCGCAACATCGGATAGGAGTGGCCTCAGTGGACCTCAGAAATATCGCCATCATCGCGCACGTTGACCACGGCAAGACCACGCTCGTGGACGAAATGCTGAAACAGTCGGGCGAGGTGCAGGCGCATCAGACCATCGACGAACGGGCGATGGACAGCAACGATCTGGAACGCGAACGCGGCATCACGATTCTGGCGAAATGCACCTCGGTCGAATGGGGCGGCGCCCGGCTGAACATCGTCGATACCCCCGGCCACGCCGATTTCGGCGGTGAGGTGGAACGGATCCTGTCGATGGTCGATGGCGTGGTCCTGCTGGTGGATGCCGCCGAGGGGCCGATGCCGCAGACCAAGTTCGTGCTGTCGAAGGCGCTGACGCTGGGTCTGCGCCCGATTGTCGTGCTGAACAAGGTGGACAAGAACGAGGCGGAGCCTGATCGCGCACTGGACGAGGTGTTCGATCTGTTCGTCGCACTGGACGCGACCGAAGAACAGCTCGACTTTCCGGTGCTCTATGCCTCCGGCCGGTCCGGCTGGGCGGATACCACGCTCGAAGGCCCGCGCGACAGCTTGCGGCCGCTGTTCGATCTGGTGATGGCGCATGTCGAAGCCCCGAAACAGGTCAGCCGCACCAGCGAGCCGTTCCAGATGCTGGCGACGACGCTGGAGGCGGACCCGTTTCTGGGCCGTATCCTGACAGGCCGGATCGAGGCCGGGATCGTCAAGACCGGCGATGCCGTGCGCGCGATGACCCGCAATGGCACCGAACAGGAACGGTTCCGCGTATCCAAGGTTCTGGCGTTTCGTGGCCTGCGCCGGGTGCCGGTGGACAGCGCCGAAGCCGGTGACATCGTGGCGCTTGCCGGGATGACCAAGGCGACGGTTTCGGACACGATCGCCGAACCTTCGGTGAAAGAGCCGATCTTTTCGCGCCCGGTCGACCCGCCGACCATCTCTGTCACGTTCGGCGTGAATGACAGCCCGCTTGCGGGCAAGGATGGCGACAAGGTGCAATCCCGCGTCATCCGTGACCGCCTGATGCGCGAGGCCGAGGGCAATGTGGCGCTGCGCGTCACGACATCCGCCGAGGGCGATGCCTATGAGGTTGCCGGTCGAGGCGAATTGCAGATGGGCGTCCTGATCGAGACGATGCGGCGCGAAGGCTTCGAATTGTCGATCTCCCGCCCACGTGTCCTTTTCCGCGAGGAAGACGGCGTGCGGCTGGAGCCGATCGAGGAAGTCACCATCGACGTTGACGAGGAATATTCCGGCGTGGTCGTCGACAAGATGACCCAGCGCAAGGCGGAACTGCGCGAAATGCGGCCCGGCGGTGGCGGCAAGACCCGCATCATCCTGCTGGCCCCATCGCGCGGGATGATCGGCTATCATGGCGAGTTTCTGACCGATACGCGTGGCGCGGGTGTCATGGCGCGGATCTTCCATTCATGGGCACCGCATAAGGGCCCGATTCAGGGCCGCCGCAACGGCGTCCTGATCTCGATGGAGAACGGGCAGTCGGTGCCCTATGCGCTGTTCAACCTCGAAGATCGCGGCAAGATGTTCATCGGTGTGCAAGAGGCCGTCTATGTCGGCATGATCATCGGCGAGAACGCAAAATCAGGCGATCTGGAGGTCAACCCGCTGAAGGGTAAGAAGCTCAGTAACGTGCGGGCATCCGGCAAGGATGAAGCCGTGGTTCTGACCACGCCGAAACGGATGACGCTTGAAGAAGCCATCGCCTATATCAGCGACGACGAATTGCTGGAGGTGACGCCAAGCCACCTTCGGTTGCGCAAGCGCTTCCTCGACCCCCATGAACGCAAGCGTGAGTTGCGTTCTGCGAATGGCTGACATGCAGCCTTTGCATTTTGCATAGATATTTGCAAAATGCGAATGCCGCCAGAGCCTTTCAACAACCATGAACCGCGCCTCTGGCGCGGTTCTTTTTTGGCAAATCCCCAAACCCCAAGCCATGCAACCTTTTCGCGAGCGATGCTGATTCATTTATCGTAAATCCTCCGCGCCACAGATTTTGGCACGAAAATTGCTCCATTGGAGGTGTGTGGAGAAATTTGTGGAGAGTATCGAATGAAACATCCTGTGGACGTCCATGTGGGAATGCGTGCCAGACATCGTCGTTGGATGGTTGGCATGACACAACAGCAACTGGGCGAAAAGGTGGGGATCAAGTTCCAGCAGATTCAGAAATACGAAACCGGCATGAACCGGATCAGTGCCAGCCGCCTGTGGGACATCGCGGCAGCGCTGGACGTTCCGATCTCGTTTTTCTTCGAAGGTCTTGAAGGGGCTGAGGACCTGACTGCCGCCGCCAACTCCAAGGGTCGCCCGCAGGGTGATCTTCTGGCGGACAAGGAAGCTCAGGAACTCGTGCGGAGCTACTACTCCATCCCGGAAGCGCAACGTCGTCGCCTGTTCGATCTGGCGCGTGTCCTGTCGGACGCCGCCTGAGACTGACTTTCCGTGGCCAGGTCGGATTGACCACGGAGCGCGCTTACGGAAAGGTCCGGTCGAACCCTCGACCGGACCTTTTATTATGAAAAATGCCTCTGCCGCCCTGCTTGCCGAACTGACCGACGTCGCACATGCGTTGGCGGATGCCGCGCGCGCGCCGATCCTCACGCATTTCCGGTCCGATACGCTGACCGCTGACAACAAGCTGGCGATCGGTTTCGATCCGGTGACCGTGGCCGACCGCGCGGCGGAGGCGGCGATGCGCGCCGTTCTGGCGGCGCGGCGGCCCGACGATGCCATTCATGGTGAGGAAGAGGGGCGAAGCGCCGGCACATCCGGTCTGACATGGGTGCTGGACCCGATCGACGGCACCCGCGCCTTTCTGTGCGGCGCGCCCACCTTCGGGGTGCTGATCGCTGTTCATAACGGCACGAGGCCGATCCTCGGCATCATCGACCAGCCGCATATCGGCGAGCGTTTCATCGGTCTTCCCGGCAGCGGCCTGCCTGCGCAGCTTTGGCGCGCGGGCCAATCGCGGACGCTGCGGACCCGGCATGGCACCGCCATCTGCGATGCGATCCTGCTGACGACATTCCCCGAAGTCGGATCGAAACGCGAGGCGGAGGCGTTTCACGCCCTGTCCGCCGACATGCGGCTGACCCGCTATGGCCTCGATTGCTATGGCTATGCCCTGATCGCGCTCGGTCAGGTCGATCTGGTGGTCGAGGCGGGCCTGAATGCCTATGACATTCAGGGACCGATGGCGGTGATCGAGGCTGCGGGCGGCGTGGTCACTGATTGGCGCGGCGGCCCCTGCGATCAGGGCGGTCAGGTACTCGCCGCAGGTTGTCCGGCGCTGCACGCCGAGGTGTTGAAACGGTTGACCCCCTACGCGGCCTAAATTCCCTGTTCGGCAAGGAACAGGTCAATCTCCGCCCACACCTGTTCCTGAATCTCGGGGGTTTCCATCAGCACCTCGTGATGGGCATCTTCCAACTCGACCAGTCGACAGCGCGGCGCGCGGGCGGCAAAGGCGCGGATGGCGGGCGGGTCGACGATGGTTTCCGCGTCGCCGAGGAACATCAGCATCGGGCCGTCCGGCACCGGGGCCATTGCCAATGCCTCCATCTCCTCCATCGCGCGCGCCATCCAGCCGAGCGTCGGGCCGCCTAGGCCGAAACCCGGTTCTGCCACCAGATGGTCTTTCAGCCAGTTGTAGTGCTCCGCATCGCCGGTCAGTTCGTTGTCGGCAAAATCGGTGGCGCTGACATAGGCCCGCGCCTTGTTCGGGGCAGGGGCATAGGCCGCTTCGAAATCGAACCGCTGCGCCAGAAAGGTCAGGGCCGACAGTGCCTGACGCAGGAGGGGTTTCAGAAAGATGCCGAGCATCGGCGCCGACATGATGGTTGCGGCGGGTTGAATGCGCTCGTCCAGCAGCGCCCGCATGCCGATGCACCCGCCCATCGAATGGCACAGCAGGATCAGCGGCCCCGGCAGGGCCTTCACCTCGGGCAAGGCCAGAAAGGCATCGACATCATTCTGATAGGCTGAGAATCCGCCGACATGGCCCTTCATCCGGTCGCGGAGCGGGCGGTCTGACAGGCCCTGACCGCGCCAGTCGAGCGTTGCGACATTGAACCCGCGTTCGGTCAGTTGCGTGATGACGCGCCCATATTTTTCGATGTATTCCGACCGTCCGTTGAAGATGATGAATGTGCCGCGGGTGCCGCCCTCCCAGACCGCCGCCCGGATGCGGCGCGGGCCGGATTTCAACCAGAAGGCACGCCCGTGGTCCGGTGCCAGGGCGAGGTCGGTGTCGAGGGGGACAGGCTGTTTCATTACATGATCCATGCATTTTTACGCTGTCAGGGCCGCAATCCGACATGCCGACGCTTGTCAGCGGCGGGGTCTGGCCCCATCATCATGAACATGATGCTGACAAGTGCAATCCGCCCTGTTGTGATTATCGCCCTCGCGGCGATGTTTTTCGGGCCGGTTGCGGCGCAGACGATCCCGGTGCCGGGCGCCGCGCCGGAGGTAGCCGCACCTCAGGTTGAGGATGGGGCGTCAGGTGATGCCACGGCCAGCCGTCTGGATGCGCTTTACGAACAGCTCGGCAAGATCGAGACGGAAAAGCAGGCCGAACCCGTGGTGGCGGAAATCCGCTCGCTCTGGGGGCGGTCCGGGTCAGACAGCATGGACCTTCTGCTGGATCGCGCGCGCAAGGCGATGAGCGAGGAGGACTATCCCCGCGCCACGTCGCATGTTCGCGCGCTGACACGGCTCGCGCCCGATTTTGCCGAAGGGTGGAACGCGTCCGCTACCTTGCATTACCTGCAAAAGGACTATTGGCAGGCGGTGGAGGATATCGAGGCTGCGCTGCGGCTGGAGCCACGGCATTTCAACGCGCTGACCGGTCTGGCGCTGATCCTCGAACAGGTTGACCGGAAGGCGGCGGCATTGCGCACCTGGCGCGAGGTGACGCGGCTCTACCCCGGTCTCGATGCCGCGCGTGAGGCGATCGACCGCCTTGCACCGGAGGTTGACGGCAGGGACATCTGACGCCATTGACGCCGCATTATCCGGGCTGCCCGCAGCCCTTGAGGAGCCCCCTTGATCCCTTTCCCTTTTGCCGGCTCGCCCTCCGTCGGGCGCGACGAGACCGTGGAAGCGGTGCTTGGCCCCACAAATACCGGCAAGACCCATTATGCGGTGGAACGGATGCTGAGTCATGCCACAGGGGTGATCGGCTTTCCGCTGCGTCTGCTGGCACGTGAAATCTATGACCGGGTGGTCGCGATGCGCGGCGCGCCCTCGGTCGCGCTTCTGACGGGCGAGGAAAAGATTACGCCGCCATCGGCGAAATATTTCCTGTGCACGGTGGAGGCGATGCCGCTGGATTGGGGCGCGGATTTCATCGCGGTGGACGAGATTCAGCTTTGTGCCGACCCGGATCGGGGGCATGTGTTCACCGACCGGCTGCTGCGCGCGCGGGGGCGGAAGGAAACGCTGTTTCTGGGTGCGGAATCGATGCGACCGCGAATCGCGGCACTGCTGCCCAAGGCGCGGATCACCACAAGGCCCCGGCTTTCGACGCTGAGCTATTCCGGCCCGAAAAAGCTGAGCCGGATGCCCGCGAAATCCGCCATCGTCGCGTTCTCCGCCGATCAGGTCTATGCCATCGCCGAACTGATCCGCCGCCAGAAGGGCGGGGCCGCCGTCGTGATGGGCGCGCTGTCGCCGCGCACCCGCAACGCGCAGGTGGAGATGTATCAGAACGGCGATGTCGAATATCTGGTGGCGACGGATGCCATCGGGATGGGGCTGAACCTCGATCTGAATCATGTCGCCTTTGCCGGTCTGTCGAAATTCGACGGCAGGCACACGCGGCGCCTGACCAATGGCGAAATCGCGCAGATCGCGGGCAGGGCCGGGCGTCATACCACCAACGGCACATTCGGGGTGACGGGCGATTCCGGCCCGCTGGACGATGAGGATGCGCTGGCGATCACCCAGCACCAGTTCGCGCCGGTCGGGTTGCTCGAATGGCGGAACGCGCGGCTTGAATTCGGCACCGTGCCCGCGCTGATCGCATCGCTGGAGGTGCAGTCGCCCTATCCCGGTTTGCGGCGGGCGCGCGATGCGGATGATCTGATCGCGCTGCGCACCCTTTGGCGCGACCCGGCAGTGCGCGATGCGACCCACGGCGCGCCGATGATCCGGCGGTTGTGGGATTGCTGCCAGATCCCCGATTTCCGCAAGGTGGCCCCCAGTGAACACGCCGCCCTGATCGCACGGATTTACGGGTTTCTCGTCAGTGCGGACGGCGCTATACCCTCCGACTGGATCGCAGGCGAGATTGCGAAGCTGGACCATGCCGAAGGCAGCATCGACCAGTTGTCCCGCCGTCTTGCGTATATGCGGACCTGGACGTATGTCGCGAACCGCGGCGGATGGCTGGCCGACCCCGGCGAATGGCGGGGACGTGCCCGCGCTGTCGAAGATCGGCTGAGCGACGCATTGCACATCGCGCTGACGCGCGAATTCGTCGACCGGCGCACATCCGTGCTGATGCGCCGGTTGAAACAGAAGGAGGGCCTTGTGGCCGACGTGAACGAATCTGGTGAAGTCACCGCAGAAGGCGAACATCTGGGCCGCATCGACGGTTTCGTGTTCATTCCCGATCCCGTGGCGGGCGCTGACGAGCAAAAGCGCCTGCGCGCGGCCTCGATGGGCAGCCTTCAGGGATGGTTCGCGCACCGCGCCGACAAGTTCTACAATTCGCCCGACACCGAAATCGACGTGACCGAACAGGGTGGCCTGATGTGGGGCCAGATGGCGGTTGGTCGGCTTGAGGCCGGTGCGGATGCGCTGGCGCCCAAGGTGCGCGCCTTTGTCGATGACATGCTGGAGCCGCCGGTCGTCGAAAAGATCGAACGCCGCCTGTCGCACTGGATCAACCGCCGCGTCGCCGCGCTGTTCGAGCCGCTGGTCGCGCTGCGCGATGACGAGGCGGTGAAGGGCATGGCGCGGGGCATCGGCTTTCAGCTTGTCGAGGCGCTGGGCGTGCTGGAGCGGCAGCCGATTGCCGATGACATCAAATCGCTGGATCAGGATGCGCGCACACAGTTGCGCAAGCATGGCGTGCGGTTCGGTCAGCATTCGGTGTTCATGCCGCTGTTGCTGAAACCCGCCCCGACCCGTCTGCGGCTGGTGCTGTGGGGGCTGAAGGAAGGCCTTGACGAAATTCCGGGTGCACCGCCGCCGGGCCATGTGACCATTCCGGCGATCGAGGGCGCGCCGGAGGGGTTCTATATTCGCGCCGGGTATCGGCGTGCTGGCACACGCGCAATCCGCATCGACATGCTGGAGCGTCTTGCGGACATGCTGCGCGATCAGGATGCGCGGGCCGGGTTCGAGGCGACGGCGGACATGCTGTCGATCACCGGCATGACGCTGGACCAGTTCGCCGATCTTTTGCGCGGCCTCGGGTTCGAGGCGACCAAGGGGGAACGTGCGAAGGGCGCGAAGGCGGCAGAGGCGAAGGCGGCGGCAGAGGCGAGGGCGGATGCGCCTGCCGAACCTGCCGAGACTGCGGAGGCGACCACGACCGTCGATGCGACCCTTGCGACGGCAGAGGCGGCTGTGCTCGATGCGGTGCTCGAACAAGCTGAGGCCGAAGGCGCGGTGGAAACCGTGGCCGTTGAAGCCGCTGCGCCTGAAACAGGCACGGCTGAACCCGTTGCGCCGGAACCGGTCGAGATGGAGGCCTTCTATACCTTCACCATCGCGCGCAAACCGCAGCGCGGTGGGCGGCCAGGCCGGGGCGCCGCAGGCGCGGATCGTGGCGAGCGGAGTGACCGGAGTGATCGGGGCGAGCGCAGCAGGACCGAAGGCGATGACCGCAAGGGCGGCAAGCGGCAGGACAAGGGCGGCAGGCCCGATGGCAAGCGCGATGGAAAACGAGGGGCGAAACCGCCGCGCAAGGCGGAGGAACCGAAACAGTTCACCCCGCCCCCGCGCCGCGAAAAGCCGATGGACCCGGACAGCCCGTTCGCCATCCTGAAACAGTTGAAAGACCGATAGATGTCGGAGGCCGTTCCCGGCTTGCGGATCGACAAGTGGCTGTATCAGGCGCGGTTTTTCAAGACTCGCGCCCTGGCCGCCAAGGTCGTCGGCAAGGGCGTGCGGATCAACGGCGAGCGGACGAACAAGACACATGCGCTGATCCGCGTCGGTGATGTTGTGACGTTCACGCAGGAACAGGTGGTGCGGGTGATCCGGGTGCTTGATCTGGGCGAACGCCGCGGCCCGGCACCCGAGGCGCAGATGCTTTATACCGATCTCGAAGCGGTGACCGAGGGGTAAGCGCGACCGCTTGGCGCTTGCGACGCGCGACTGCCCGGATTATGTCGCTAGCCGAAACCTGCCACGAATGACTTGGGATCCCCTGAATGACCTACATCGTTGTCGATAACTGCATCAAGTGCAAATACACCGATTGCGTGGAGGTTTGCCCCGTCGACTGTTTCTACGAGGGCGAGAACATGCTCGTCATTCATCCCGACGAATGCATCGACTGCGGTGTATGCGAGCCGGAATGCCCGGCGGACGCGATCCGCCCGGACACCGAGCCGGGGCTTGAAAAGTGGCTGGAGATCAACACCAAGTTCGCCTCCATCTGGCCGAACATCACCCTGAAAAAAGAACAGGCCGCCGATGCCGAAGAGCATGACGGCGAATCAGGCAAGTTCGAAAAATACTTCTCCGAAGCGCCGGGTGAGGGCGACTGAGGCAGATTTTGCCTGATTTTTTCCAGAACTGCACACAGCCGGGCCATTGACAGGTCGGAAAACCCTCTTTCTGGGGTATGATTCTTTCAAAAAACGCTGCTTTGCGCCGATCCGGTCGGCTTGATCTGGAAAATTGCCGTTTTCGGTGTTATATACTTGTCATGTTGGAGCTAGTCGGCCTGACGGTGACGCGGTTTGTGGACCCTCGCCTTCGGCTGGAATGCCACCCTTAACAGGCTATCGCAACTCACCGCGCCGCGGATGGGGGAGATAGCTTTCGCTGTGGCCATGTGCGCCGCACCAAGAGAGAACGGACCGGGAGCGACAATGACAACCAAGATCAAGACCAAGAACGAGTTTCGTGCAAATGATTTCGTCGTATATCCCGCACATGGCGTAGGCCGCATCATTTCCATCGAAGAACAGGAAATTGCCGGTCTGTCGCTGGAACTGTTCGTCATTTCCTTTGAAAAGGAAAAGATGACGCTGCGTGTCCCGACCGCCAAGGCGACCTCTGTCGGCATGCGCGTGCTGTCCAGCCCCGATGTGATCGGCAAGGCGCTCGACACCCTCAAGGGTCGCGCCCGCGTGAAGCGCGCGATGTGGTCGCGCCGGGCGCAGGAATATGAACAGAAGATCAACTCCGGCGACCTGATCGCGATTGCCGAGGTCGTGCGCGACCTGCACCGCGCCGAAGACCAGCCGGAACAGTCCTATTCCGAACGCCAGCTTTACGAAGCGGCGCTGGAACGTCTGACACGTGAAGTCGCGGCAGTGGAACGTCTGGACGATTCCAAGGCAGCCCGCCGCGTTGACGAGGCTTTGGACAAGAAAGTCGCGGCCTGAGACACTGCCGCACTGCTCGCCTAATCACGCCCCTGGCCGCGTCAGCGTCCGGGGGTTTTCAATGCATGAAGCCTGTTCGGGAATGCGTGGTTTTTGCATCCGCTTGTTGGCGATTACCTGACCGGGACAGGCGGCTTGCAAGATAGGCTTTGCGCACCGCCGCCGGGCGGAGATGTCGCGCCAGATCAGCCTTCCGACGTTACGAAATACCGATTCAGAATGCCGAGATAGATGCGGCTGAGTGCGCGGATATCCTCCACCGGCGTGCGTTCATCCACCTGATGCATGGTCTTGCCGACAAGGCCGAATTCCGCCACTGGGCACATCGCCTTGATGAAGCGGGCATCCGATGTGCCGCCGGTCGTCGACAAGGTTGGTGTCCGCCCGGTTTCCGCCTCAACCGCGCCGGAGATGATGTCAGACAGCAACCCCGGTTCGGTGATGAAGCTTTCGCCAGAAACCTTGAATGTGGTCTCGATCCGAACCTCGGTGCCCGCCGCTGCTGCCGCCGCCTCCTGTAGAATCCAGAGCGCGAGCTTTTTCGATGTGTGGGCGTCGTTGAAGCGGATATTCGCCGTGGCCCTTGCCCGTTCGGGGATGACGTTATTGGCCGGGTTGCCGACATCCACCGTCGTCAGCGCCAACGTCGAGGCATCGAAATGGGCGGTGCCCTTGTCCAGCTCGTGGCTCGCCAACCGGTCCAGCAGACGCACCAGCGGCGGCAGCGGGTTTGCGGCGCGGTGCGGATAGGCGGAATGGCCCTGCCGCCCTGTCGCAGTGAAAAACGCCGTCATCGACCCGCGCCGCCCGATCTTGATCATGTCGCCCAGCGCATCGGGGCAGGTCGGCTCACCCACCAGACAATGGTCGATCTTTTCGCCCTTCTCGGCCATCCAGTCGAGGATCGCGGTGGTGCCGTCCAGCGCGTCACCCTCCTCGTCGCCGGTGATCAGCAGCGCGATGGACCCGGTGCCGCCCTGTTCGACATAGGCGGAGGCGGCGGCGGCAAAGGCGGCGACGCCGGATTTCATGTCGGTGGCGCCCCGCCCCCAGATCTGCCCGTCGGCGATGTCTGCGCCAAAGGGGGGATGCGTCCAGTCGGCGATGTCACCGGGTGGCACCACATCGGTATGGCCCGCGAAACCGAAAACCGGCCCGTTCGACCCCTCGCCGATCCGGGCATAGAGATTGGCGATCCCGTTCCGGTCGCAGCGATGGCAGGTAAAGCCGATCTCGGTCAGCGTCTGTTCCAGCAAGGTGATCGCACCGCCCTCCGCCGGGGTGACGGAATTGCAGCGGATCAGCGCGGCGGTCAGGTCAACGGGATCAATCATGGCAACCTCTTGAGGATCATCTTGGCGGCTTCGTCCGGGTGGGCGGCGATCAGGGCGCAGCCTGCCGCGCTGAGTTCCTGATGCGTGCCATAGCCCCAAAGCGCCCCGATGGGTGTGACACCATTATTCAGCGCCCCGATCATGTCATGGCGGCGGT
The DNA here is from genome assembly GCA_964352385.1 of uncultured Candidatus Planktophila sp. Classification (GTDB taxonomy): domain Bacteria; phylum Pseudomonadota; class Alphaproteobacteria; order Rhodobacterales; family Rhodobacteraceae; genus Pikeienuella. Next base: position 18,347 of record CAYGRU010000036.1, on the reverse strand, counting down.
CGCCCAGCATGAAACTTTGCGCCGGGGCCGCGCCGACCTCAGACAACGCATGGGCGATCAGGTCGGTCTTGTCGGTTCGGGTGCCATCCAGTTCTGACCCGAATTCGGTGGTCAGGAACGGCGCGATGCCGAAATGCGCTGTGATCTTCACGGCATAGGCAATCGGTTTGGCGGTCGCGAGGTGCATCGCGCAACCTGCATCGCGCAACCGCGTCATCATCTGCGGCACGCCGTCATAGACCCGGCTTTCAAACAGCCCCACGGCGGTGTAATGCGCCCGGTAATGCGCGACGGCGCGGTCCTGATCGGCCTTGTCCATGCCAAAGCCCGCAAAGCAATCCCACAAGGATGGGCCGATCTGCTGATCCAGCACCGCCTGATCGGGCACCGGGTGCCCCATCGCCTGCAAGGCATGGGCGATGGATCGGGTGATCCCGATCCCGCTTTCGGACAGGGTGCCGTCGAGGTCGAGAAAGACATGCGCGCGGGGTTCTGCCATCGGTTCAGTCGTCGTAGAAGGGCGTGACCTGCGCCACGATCACCGCGTTTTCTGCCAGAGCCCGGTCCATCAGCGCGCGGTCTTCGGGGCTGATGTCGTGGCCTTCTTCCTCCCGCTCCGCCAGGGTGCCATAGCCCGACACCTCCAGCACCGCGATATCCGCCTGTTTCAGGATCGCGACGGTTTCGCGCACCGCCTCCGCCTCGTCGATGCCTGTCGCATAGCACATGAGCGCCGCGCCCGTGGCACCATCGGGCAGACCGTCGCCCTTGCCGCGCCCTGCCTCGACGAGAAGGGTGAAGACCTGTTGTCTGCTATCCGGTTTTACCATGCTGCCCTCCGCCCCCGCGCAATGCGACAGGGGCGATGCCAAGTCAAGAAATCGGCGCGGTTTCAGGCGCGCAGCGTCGCCGGGTCAAATCCTATGCCGCACGCGGGGACACACGCGGCGAGGCGTTGGCAATGATATCGCAGAACTGCCGGATCAGGGCATCGGTCGGATAGATCAGGGTCGGGATGCCTGCCGCAATCAGTGCAAGCATGTCATCCCCCGTCAGCGCATCCTGTGACGCAATGATCGCACCATGCGGCAGGGGCCCGGTCAGCATGTCCGCCGTGCTGCCCGCCCAGCGCATCCCCCGTTCGGAAGCAAAGACATTGGCGTCGGCGGAGGGATCAACGATGCAGGTCACATCGACCCCTGCGATCCGTTCGATCGCTTCTGCATAGCGTCGTCCGATCGGGCCAGCGCCGATCAGGGCAAGTTGTGTCACGATCAGTCGCGCAGCAATTCGTTGATCGAGGTTTTGGACCGGGTCTGCGCATCGACCCGTTTCACGATCACCGCGCAATAAAGGTTCACGCCGTTCTTGGATGGCAGCGAGCCGGAGACGACAACGGACCCGGCGGGCACCTCGCCATAGGTGAATTTGCCGGTTTCCCGATCCACGATCTTGGTGGACTGGCCGATATAGACGCCCATGCCGAGCACCGACCCCTCGCGCACGATGCAGCCTTCGACCACCTCGGACCGCGCACCGATGAAGCAGTTGTCCTCGATGATCGTCGGCCCGGCCTGCATCGGCTCCAGCACCCCGCCGATACCGACACCGCCGGACAGATGCACATTCTTGCCGATCTGGGCGCAGGACCCGACGGTGGCCCATGTATCCACCATCGTCCCCTCGTCCACATAGGCGCCGAGATTGACGAAGGACGGCATCAGCACGACGCCCTTGGCGATATAGGCCGACTTGCGCACGATGCAGTTCGGCACGGCGCGGAACCCGGCGGTTTTCCACTGCGCATCACCCCATCCGGCGAACTTGCTGTCGACCTTGTCCCACCAGCCGCCGCTCTGCGGCCCGCCAGACTGCATTTCCATGTCCTTGATGCGGAACCCCAGCAGAACGGCCTTCTTGGCCCACTGGTTCACATGCCATGTGCCATCTGCCTGACGTTCCGCAACGCGGAGCGCGCCCTTGTCCAGCGCCTCCAGCGTCGCCTCGATGGCGTCGCGCTGATCGCCCCGCGTGGCGGGTGTGATCGTATCGCGGGCTTCCCATGCAGCTTCGATGGCGGTTTCAAGCTGGGCGTTCGACATTGCGGCACGTCTCCTGTCAGAGGCTGATGTCCGTCCGTTTAGGGACAAGAACCGCCCCGCGCAAGAACCGCCTATTGAAAGACCTCGTATCCTTTCTGCAAATAGCCTTCCGCGTTTCTGATCTGTGACGGGTATCTGTAATCGGTGGCTTCGGTTTCGGCACGATCCAGAAACTTCTGAAACTCGGCTTGCGCGTCGGCGGGGTAAAAGGTTTCGGGCATCGCTTCGGCGCTGACCGCCAGAACGAATCCCATGCCGTATTGCGCCTTGAGCTGATCGGTCGTGTCGGTGGTGCCATCGGCGTTTTTAATGATCCGATCCAGACCCCTCAAAGCTTCGGCAGGGTCTGGATGTTCCCGCCCGTCCTTGATCGCCAGCGCGATCAGAACTGCGCGGTTGTAATCGTAATGCCGCAGCAACGATTGATACCACTCGTCGGTTTCATATCCGGCTTCCACTGCGATGCGCTCGACGGTCTTGCGGGTTTCCTCGGCTGGATAGGATGCGACGATCCTGCGCCCGATCACGCTTTCCTCCTCTGACGCTGACAAGGCTGCCTTGGTGACGGCCTGCCAGACAGGCTCCGGCCAATCGACCGGCGCGAACAGGTCCGGCCGGTCGAGCGGGTCGCGCCGCGACAAGGCCCAAAGCGCGTTCAACCACAAATCCCGCCCGACATTCGGATCGGCAATGACGCGGTAGGCATCGGCCTCGAATGTCGTGAAGTTTTCGGCCAGATAGGCCCGGGCGTCACGCTGGGTGGCTGAATCCTTGCTGCTGAGCGCGGCGACGATGTCAGCCCACGCCGCGGCACCATCCTCGGCATGGGCCGCGATGGAAAGCCATGCCCACCGGGTCGCCGCGTCAGGTTCGAATACTGGTGCTCGGGCTTCGAGCGGGTCATCGCTGTCGAGCCGTTCGCAGCCCAGTTGCGGGTCGTCGTCCCGGTCATGGCGCAGGTCCAGAATTTCTGAATCGAACCTGAACCTCATGCGGCTCGCATCGGCAAGGCTCAGTTCACAGGCCAGCGTCCATTCGGGCACGCGATCGTTTGAATCGCGAATCTCGAAGGATGCCCTGTCGGTCGCATCCAGTTGCCCGGTTTCGATCAGGAAAATGATCTTCTTGCGATTGAAGCCATCATTGGAGCTGCGCAGAAACATGCCGTCGAAACCGGCGATTTCGGCGGTGGAGGGCAGTTTCGAAATCGTCCCTTTCAGGTTGCTGGTCTGAACGGGTCGGGTCTGTTGATAAATCGTGAAGCCGGACCCCACGAGGATCAGGCTGAGCGTGAACGCCCAGAACCCGATATAGACGCGGTTCGCGACGCGGGCGCTTTCGCGATCCTTGGATTCGTTGCGTGCATCCACCCATGATCGCAAGCGGGTGTGGACTGCGTAGATACAAATCATCGCGCCACCGATGGGTCCTGCGGTGAGCGCAAATTCGCCCAACCATTGCGGGTCGATTGTCGCCATCTCCGATCTCCCTAGAATATCAATCCTGAATGCTTCGCTAATATTATCACAATACCCATGCGTGTGTCGCGAGGATACCGCGCCTTATAAGGTGCATTTGTGCACCTCGCGCTGGTGCTGCCCTGATCGCCGGTCTATCACGTCAGCAAAGCTCAAACTGTCAGACGGGTGCGCCGGTGGATCAGACCAGAAACGAAAAACGCCTCTCCATCTTCCCGTCCATCGAGGAAGACCTCAGCCGCGCCCAGCGGGTTCCCCAGACGCCGCAGACGGAACATCCGAATTATCGACTGCCTTATGTCGATCAGGACTACATGCGTTCCGACCCCCTGCGCGGGGTGCGGTTGCAGCTTGAGCTGGAAAAGCCCGAAAGCATTCTGCGCGCGGAGGGTGTGGACAGCACCGTGGTCCTGTTCGGCGGCGCGCGGATTCCCGCGCCCGATCAGCGCCACAAGGCGCGCACGAAGACGCTTGCCGGACTGGCGGATTATTATGACGAGGCGCGCAAGTTCGCCAAACGCGTGACCGAGGAAAGCCTGCGTCGCAACGGGCGCGAACTGGTTGTCGTCACCGGCGGCGGGCCGGGGGTGATGGAGGCGGGGAATATCGGTGCGCTGGATGCGGGCGGGCGGTCCATCGGGCTGGGCATCGTATTGCCGCATGAACAGGCCCCGAACATCTATGTCACGCCTGAACTCTGCTTCAATTTCCACTATTTCGCGATCCGCAAGATGCACTTCCTGATGCGGGCCAAGGCCATCGCGGTGTTTCCCGGCGGGTTCGGTACGCTGGATGAATTGTTCGAGACACTGACGCTGATCCAGACCGACCGGATGGCGGCGGTGCCGGTTCTGCTGTTCGGCACCGACTTCTGGAAGCGGATCGTGAACTGGGAAGCGCTGGCCGAGGCGGGCACCATTTCGGAAAGTGACCTCGACCTTTTTTCCTTTGTCGATACGGCAGAGGAGGCTTGGGCGGCGATGGAAGGCCGGGTTTAGGCAAGCGCAAGCTTTGCTTTCCAGTCTGTCGCAAAAGTGAAATATGAACGTCACGAATTCGAGTTGATTCTGCCTCATGTGCTCCGTCTCTTGAGGCTTACACAGGACGGCCAGTGCGATGAACGACCATTCCACCATCGAAACCAGTGATCCTCGCCTGAAGATTTCCGAGGCGGACAAGGCCCGGCTGGCGGTCACGTTTCTAGCCAAGCACGCGAAATCGGGCGGCGGCGCTGACAAGATTGATGGCAGCCACGCCATTTATCATCACGAAATGGTCGAGACGCTGCGCGGGATCGGGCTGAACCTGACCATCGGCAACCGTTATGAGGACCTGTTCGAGCGCAAGGATGTGGATTTCATCTGCACTCTGCTGAACCGGGGCGGGTTCAAGAATTCCGAAATGCTGGCCCCGCTTCTGGCGATGTGGCGCGGGGTCGCGTTCATGGGGGCCTCGCCGATCCTGCGCGGCCTTGGCGACGACAAGCATCTGATGAAGCTGGCGGCACGGGCGCGCGGCGTTGCGACCCCGGACAGCGAAATCCACCGCGTCGGTGGTTTTACCCCAACCGCACCCGCCTTCGCCTGGGACAAGCTGGTGGTGAAGCCGAATGCATCCTCGGCGTCCTGGGGCGTCGGGATTTTCGACAACTGGCACGACGCCCATATCCACATGGAAGGCCTGTTCGAAGACGGCGGCCATGACGTGATCGTGGAGCGCTATGTCGATGGCATCGAACTTGCCGTGCCGATCATCGGCGGTGCGAACGGTGCGCCGGTCTTCCTGCCGGTGATGAAATACAGTTCCGCCGATGGCGACCGGATTCGCACCTATGAAGAAAAGCGCGGCCTTGTTCCCTCCACCGAGGGGTTCTTTCCCTGCAAGGACGAACATCTCTGCCAGGCAGTGATTGCCGAGACGCGCAAGATGCTGCCGGAAATCTGGCCCTTCGATTACGGGCGGCTTGAATTCAAGGTGAACCCGGACACCGCCGAGACGGCATTCCTTGAAATCAACATGTCCTGCAACCTCTGGTCCCGCAAGACGATCTCGCTGAGCTGGCAGAGCCTTGGCTACACCCATGCGGAACTGGTCGAGACGATCCTCGCCCATTCGATGGCGCGTCAGGGTGTGATCGCCAACCCGGTCGTGATGGCGATGGAACTGGCCTGATGTCAGCCCGCTTTACCGCCCTCATCCTCGCGGCCAAGCGCCCTGGTGTGGTCGATCCCTTGGCCGAGGCGAACGGCACCAGCCACAAGTGCCTGATCGACATGGCGGGCGAGCCGATGATCACGCATGTGATCCGGTCGCTGACCGGGTCGCACCATGTCGGCACCATCCTGATTTCCATCGAAGACCCGGATGTGCTGGCCAGCGTGCCGGTGGTTGCAGATGGCGTCGCCACGGGCCAGATTCGATTTGTGCCAAGCGGCGGCAACCTTTTCACCAGCGTTCGCGACGCGCTTTCGGATGACGCGCTCTACCCGGCGCTGGTCTGCACTGCCGATAACGCGCTTCAGACCGCTGAAATGGTCGATCATTTCTGCGATGCGTTCCTGAAGGACGGCTGCGATGTCGGCGTGTCCCTTACCCCTGCCGAAACGATCTGGGCAAAATACCCGGATGGTCAGCGCCGCCCGCACAAATTCCGCGACGGGCTCTATTCCAATTGCAACCTGTTCGGCGTGCGCACGGTCGCGGCGATCAAGGCGGCCAAGGCCTTCGAAGGCGGCGGCCAGTTCGGCAAGAGCAAGAAGCGGGTATTGCAGGCCTTCGGCCTGATCAACCTGATCCTCTACAAATCGGCTTTGTTGACGGTTCGGGGGGTGTTCCGGCGCGTTTCCGGCAGGTTCGGTGTCGTCATCCGGCCCATAGACATGCCGTTCGCCGAAGCGCCGATTGACGTCGATAACGAGCGAACCGCCGGAATCGCGCGCCGTGTTCTTGCTGAAAGATTGCGCGAAGCAGCCTGAAAAAGCTGATTCCGAAAATCGCACGCCACCTTTTTAGGCAGGTGTTTCATCCGTCGCTCTTGCAGCGCACAATTTAATCGTGTTCACATTCATCAACGACGCCAAAAATGGCGCGCCAACAGGGTGGCTGATGAAAGAGACCGATACGACCATATCCGGGGAATCCGGTAAGGGTCCTGTTCTCGACGTTCGGGGACTGAAGACCATCTTCCACGTCAGGAACGGCGCGGTTCATGCTGTCAACGATGTCAGCTTCTATATCAGAGAAGGCGAGTTGTTGGGCGTGGTCGGTGAATCCGGCTCCGGCAAATCCGTCACCATGATGTCGCTGATGGGATTGTTGCCCTCGCCCCCCGCCGACATCACCGGCGGCGAGGTGCTGTTTCAGGGCCGCGATGTCCGCAAGATGAACCGGGCGGAGACACGTCGGCTGCGCGGCGGCGATATCGGTTTCGTCTTTCAGGACCCGATGACCTCGCTCAACCCGGTCTTCACTGTTGGATACCAGTTGATCGAGCCGCTGCGCGAACATCTCGGCCTGACCAAGGCAGAGGCGCGCGTCCGCGCGGCGGAATTGCTGGCGCTTGTCGGCATCCCGTCGCCCGCGGATCGGCTGCGGGACTATCCGCACCAGTTTTCCGGCGGCATGCGCCAGCGCGTGATGATCGCCATCGCGCTCGCCTGTGATCCGAAGGTGCTGATCGCGGATGAACCCACGACGGCGCTCGACGTGACCATTCAGGCGCAAATCCTCGAGTTGGTGCAGCGTCTGCGCGAAGAGATGGGCATGGGCGTGATCTGGATCACCCATGACCTCGGCGTCGTTGCCGGGATCGCTGACCGGGTGATGGTGATGTATGGCGGTCAGGTGGTCGAACATGCGCCGACGCAGGAACTGTTCGCCCGCCCGCAGCATCCCTATACCCGCGCGCTGATGGAAACGCTGCCGGATATCTCTGGGAAACGGCCTGATCGCCTTTTGTCGATTGCCGGGCAGCCGCCCATCCTGCGTGCGGCACCCACCGCCTGCCCGTTTGCGCCGCGCTGCGGCCATGTCCATGACAACTGCCTGAAGGCCAATCCGCCGATCACCGCGCGCGGTGCGGGGCATGACGTGGCCTGCTGGTGGACACCGCCTGCGATGGAAGGGGCCGCGTGATGCTCGACGATCAGAAAGCCGAGGTTCTGGTCAGCGTTCGCAACCTGTCGATGCATTTCCCGATCTACAAGGGTGTGCTGCGCCGTCAGGTCGGCGTGGTGAAGGCGGTGGACGATGTGTCCTTCGACATCCGCAAGGGCGAGACGCTGGGTGTCGTCGGCGAATCCGGCTGCGGCAAGTCCACGACCGGCCGCGCCATTCTGCGGCTCTATGTGCCGACCGGCGGGACCGTCATGCTGGGTGCGCATGACCTGACAAAGCTGGAGGGGAATGCGCTGCGTGCCCTCCGCCCCGAAATGCAGATGATCTTTCAGGACCCGCAGGCGTCGCTGAACCCGCGCATGACCGTCGGGTCGATCATTGCGGAGCCGCTGGACGAGCACCGCAAGGACCTGTCCAAGGCGCAAAAGCAGTCCAAGGTGCGCGATCTGCTGGATCAGGTCGGGATGAACCCGAACTTCGCGAACCGCTATCCGCACGAATTTTCCGGCGGGCAGCGGCAACGGATCGGGATCGCCCGCGCGCTGGCGCTCGACCCGCAATTCATCGTCTGCGACGAACCGATTGCGGCGCTGGACGTGTCGATTCAGGCGCAGGTAGTCAACCTGCTTGAGGATTTGCAGGAAAAGCTGGGCCTGACCTATCTCTTCATCTCGCACGACCTGTCGATGGTGCGCCATATCGCGGACCGCGTCGCGGTTATGTATCTCGGCAAGGTGGTCGAACTTGCACCGCGCGACCCGATCTATGACGATCCGCTGCACCCTTACACGAAATCCCTTCTGTCAGCCGTGCCCACCGTGCATGGCGGCAAGAAGGACCGCATCATCCTTCAGGGCGATGTTCCGTCCCCCGCGAACCCGCCGAAGGGATGCAATTTCTGCACCCGTTGCCCGGTGGCGGAGGCACGTTGCCACGAGGTTGAACCCGAATGGCGGGAGGTGAAACCGGATCGGTTCGCCGCCTGTCATCTGCTGAATTGAGGAGCGAACAGCGCGAGCCCGAAATCCTGACGTAACGATGTGGGACAACCCGCACGAACCCCAACCCAAGACAGAACCCAGAAACAGGGAGACGACCAAAGTGAAACTGAAACATCTGGCCCTTGGCGCCGCTGCCGTCGCGATGACGGCATCCGGTGCCCTTGCTGCAGGTCACAAGACCCGTGGCTCGGACGGCAACCTCAACATCATCTACTGGCAGGCCGTATCCATCCTGAACCCGTTCCTGTCGGGCGGCACGAAGGATGTCGAAGCCTCCTCGCTGATCATCGAGCCGCTGGCACGTTACGATCAGGACGGCGCGCTGACGCCTTACCTCGCCGAGGAAATCCCGACTGTCGCCAATGGCGGCGTATCCGAAGACCTGCTGTCGATCACGTGGAAGCTGAAATCCGGCATCAAGTGGTCCGATGGCTCTGATTTCACCGCAGACGATGTGGTGTTCACCGCCGATTACTGCATGGACCCTGCTGGCGGCTGTCAGCAGCTCGCCAAATTCGATGACGTGGAGAAGGTCGAGGCGCTCGACCCGCTGACCGTCAAGATCACCTTCTCGAAGGCAAAGCCGTTCCCCTATGGACCGTTCACTGGCGGCGAAAGCCCGATCATCCAGAAGGCCCAGTTCGAGCCCTGCAAGGGTGCCGAGGCCCCGAACTGCACCGCGCAGAATTTCGGCCCGGTTGGCACCGGCCCTTTCATCGTGTCGGATTTCAAGGCCAATGACGTCGTGACCTATGCGGCCAACCCGTTCTACCGCGACGCCAACAAACCGGCCTTCGCCACCATCACCTTCAAGGGCGGCGGCGATGCACAGGCGGCGGCACGGTCTGTGCTCCAGACCGGCGAGTTCGACTATGCATGGAACATGCAGATCGACCCGACGGTTCTGAAAGACATGGAATCCGCTGGCCTTGGCGAAGTCATCTCTGCCTACGGCACCTCGGTTGAACGTCTCGACGTTGCTCAGGTCGGCACGGCGGCTTCGCTTGGAGACAAGCGCGCCACTGTCGAAGCTGGTCCGCATCCGTTCCTGTCCGATCCGGCAGTGCGCAAGGCGCTCAGCATGGCCATCGACCGGGGACTGATCACCGAAGTCGGCTATGGCAGCGCGGGTCAGCCGACCTGCAACATCCTGCCTGGTCCGTCGATCTACGTCTCAACCGCCAATGACGGTTGCCTGACGCAGGACATCGCAGGCGCGAATGCCCTGCTGGATGGCGCCGGCTGGGTGATGGGCGGTGATGGTGTGCGCGCCAAGGACGGCGTGCGTCTGTCGATCCTCTATCAGACCTCCACCAATGCCGTGCGTCAGGACACGCAGGCACTGGTCAAGGATTGGTGGCGTCAGATCGGTGTCGAAACCGAGTTGAAGAACATTGACGCCGCTGTCTTCTTCGGCGGCGACCAGTCCAGCCCGGACACGTTCCAGAAGTTCTTCGCGGACATCCAGATGTACACGAACAACTTCAATGGCACCGACCCAGAAGCCTACATGGCGTCGTGGTCCTGCAAGGCGATGCCTGCCCCGTCCAACAACTGGCTGGGCGAGAATATGCCGCGCTACTGCAACGCCGCTTATGACGAGCTGATCGCCAAACTGTCGGTGACTGCTGCCCTGGAAGAGCGTGCAGAAATCGCCAAGCAGATGAACGACATGCTGATGCAGGAAGGTGCGATGATCCCGCTGGTTCACCGTGGCCGTGTGTCTGCCAAGTCGAACAAGCTGGCAGGGGTCATCATGAACCCCTGGGACAGCGAGTTGTGGAACATCTCCGACTGGTCGCGGGCCGAATGATCCCGTCTTGACGAAACCGGGGGCGGCGTTCGCGCCGTCCCCACCCCCCGACCAGCTTATCATCAGAGGCGTCGCCCATGCTGACCTATACGATCAGACGATTGCTGTTTGCGATCCCGACGCTTCTGATGATCAGCTTCATCATCTTTCTGATCCTCGACCTTGCCCCGAATGACCCGACCGGCAACCTGCCGCTGACCATCCCGCCAGAGGTGCGTGCACAGATTCGGGCCTCCCTGGGCCTCGACGAGCCGATGTATTGGCGGTTCCTGCTGTGGCTGAACCAGTTCTTCATCAACGAGCCGTTGAACATCCTCACCGAATGGGGCTGGATCGACCCTGATCCGGAACGCCTGCGCGTCCGGTCCTGGGCCACGAGATCGCCGGTCGTTGATCTGATTGTGGAGCGTCTGCCGCAGACCCTGTGGGTGGTCGGCATGTCGCTGGTCGTCGGCATCGTGATCGCGGTGCCGATCGGCGTTATCTCCGCCTACAAGCATTATTCGTGGTTCGATCAGCTTGGCACGTTCATCTCGATGGTCGGGTTTTCGGTGCCGACCTTCCTGACGGGGACTGTGTTGATCGTGATCTTCTCGGTCTATCTCGGTTGGCTTCCGTCGATCTATGACACCACGCTGGAGGTGAATGACTTGTCCAGTTTCTGGCTTCAGGTGAAACAGATGATCATGCCGGTGATGGTGCTGGGGTTGTTCAATGCATCGCAGATCGCGCGGTTCATGCGGGCGTCGATGCTTGACAACCTCAGCCAGGATTATGTCCGAACCGCGCGCGCGAAGGGGATGAGCGAAAAGGTCGTCGTGCTGGTGCATGTGCTGCGCAATTCGATGATCCCGGTCGTCACCGTCATCGCCCTGCTGATCCCGCAAGTGTTCGGCGGCGCGATCATCACCGAACAGATTTTCAAGGTGAACGGCCTTGGCGCGCTGCTCATCATCGGGATTCAGGGGGCCGACATTCCGCTGGTGCAGACGCTGACCTTCATTTTCGCGGTGCTGATCGTGTTCTTCAACCTGCTGGCCGATGTTCTCTACGGCATTCTTGACCCGAGGATCCGCTATGACTGACGCGACCACCGATGTCGTCATCAACAATGATGCAGGCGAGGCGATCGCCGAGCACCGGTCGCTGTGGCGCGATGTCTGGGACCAGTATTCGACCCATCGCGGGGCGCTGATCGGCACCGGCATCTTTTTCTTCATCATCCTCTTCGTGCTCATCGGGCCCTATATCCACACCATCGAGCCGAACACGATCGACATTCGCGCCAAGAATCAGGGGCCAAGCTGGGTTCACCCGATGGGCACCGACCAGTTGGGCCGCGATACGCTGGCGCAGGTTCTGTCCGGCGGGCGCATTTCGCTGGCAGTGGGGATCACGGCGATGCTGCTGTCGCTGGTGATCGGAACGTTCATCGGTGTGCTGGCCGGATATTTCCGGCGGCTGGACGGCCCGCTGATGCGGATCACCGACCTGTTCCTTGCGCTGCCGCTGCTGCCGCTGCTGCTGGTCATCATCATGCTGTTTCGCGAAACCCTGCGGGCGAATTTCGGACCGGAAACCGGGATATTCATCCTGATCGTGTTCATCATCGGGATCACAAGCTGGATGCAGACCGCCCGCATCGTGCGCGGCGATGTCATCACGCTGAAGGAACGCGAATTCGTTCTGGCGGCGAAAAGTGTCGGCACGGGCGAGCGGCGGATCATCCTGCGGCACATCCTGCCAAATATCATGAGCGCGATCATGGTGTCGGCGACGCTGGGCATCGCCAGCGCAATCATCACCGAAAGCGCGCTCAGCTTCCTTGGCCTCGGATTTCCGTCGGACTTTCCGACCTGGGGGCGGCTGGTGTTCGATGGGGTGACATTCCTCGAACAATACCCGAGCCGCGTGCTCTGGCCCGGTCTCGCGATCTCGCTGACGGTGCTGAGCGTCAACTACATGGGCGACGGGCTGCGCGATGCGCTCGACCCACGGATCAGGGGGCGGTGACCGCCGCCTGATCGTGCTATGTAAAGCAAAAGGGCCGCCCGATCAGGGCGGCCCTTTTTGGCATTTGGTCAGGTCCGACAGATCAGCCGAACATCTGCCCCATAGCCGACTGAAGGTCGCTGACCCGCTGGTTCGCGGTGCGCTGGGCATCGTGATCGTTGGCGTCCAGAGCACTCAGATCGGCGCGGGCGCCTTCGATCAGGGCTTCCAGATCCTCGCGCGATACGTCCTGACGTTCCGTCGCTTCCTCCGCCAACACGCTGACAGTGTTGTTGGAGATTTCGACGAACCCGCCGAGCACAAAGTAATCCGTCGTCTTGGACCCGTCGGTGACCGACACGATGCCGGGGCGCAGCGTCGTCAGAAACGGCGCGTGATCGGCCATCGCACCCAGATCGCCATCCATTCCGGGGATGACGACGAGGTCGGCCTCACCGGTCGCAAGCTTGCGCTCCGGTGATACCAGTTCAAAGCTCATTCTGTCGGCCATAGGTCAGCCTCCCTGGATCAGAGCTTACGCAGCCGCCGCTGCCAGGCGTTCTGCCTTGGCGATCACTTCGTCGATGTCGCCAACCATGTAGAAGGCAGCCTCGGGCAGGTGGTCGAACTCGCCGTCCACGACGCGCTTGAAGCTGTCGATGGTCTTTTCCAGCGGCACCTGCACGCCCGGCGAGCCGGTGAACACCTGTGCCACGTCGAACGGCTGCGACAGGAAGCGCTGAAGCTTGCGGGCACGGGCCACGGCCAGCTTGTCCTCTTCCGAAAGCTCGTCCATCCCGAGGATCGCGATGATGTCCTGAAGCGCCTTGTAGCGCTGCAAGGTTTCCTGAACCCGGCGCGCGACGCTGTAGTGCTCCTCGCCGATCACCGACGGGTCGAGCAGGCGCGACGTGCTGTCGAGCGGGTCAACAGCCGGATAGATGCCAAGCTCGGAGATCGCACGCGACAGAACGGTCGTCGCATCGAGGTGGGCGAAGGACGTTGCAGGCGCAGGGTCGGTAAGGTCGTCGGCGGGCACGTAGATCGCCTGCACGGACGTGATGGACCCCTTGTTGGTCGAGGTGATCCGTTCCTGCAACGCGCCCATGTCGGTGGCCAGCGTCGGCTGATAGCCCACGGCGGACGGGATGCGGCCCAGAAGCGCGGACACTTCGGAACCGGCCTGCGTGAAGCGGAAGATGTTGTCCACGAAGAACAGAACATCGGTGCCGGACTGATCGCGGAACTGTTCGGCCAGTGTGAGGCCGGTCAGCGCGACGCGGGCACGTGCGCCGGGCGGCTCGTTCATCTGGCCATAGACCAGCGCCACCTTGGATTCGGTCAGGTTGTCCGGGACGATAACGCCGGATTCGATCATCTCGTGGTAAAGGTCGTTCCCTTCACGGGTCCGTTCCCCCACACCGGCGAACACGGAATAACCCGAGTGCACCTTCGCGATGTTGTTGATGAGTTCCATGATAAGAACGGTCTTGCCAACACCGGCACCGCCGAACAGGCCGATCTTGCCGCCCTTTGCATAAGGCGCGAGCAGGTCGACGACCTTGATGCCGGTGACCAGGACCTCGGATTCGGTCGACTGGTCCACATAGGCCGGGGCGGGCTGGTGGATCGCGCGGCGTTCGGTGGCATTCACCGGCCCGCCTTCGTCCACTGGCTCGCCGACGACGTTCAGGATGCGGCCAAGCGTTGCATCGCCCACCGGCACCATGATCGGCGCGCCGCTGTCGCTGACCGCCTGACCGCGCACGAGGCCCTCGGTCGCGTCCATCGCGATGGTGCGGACGGTGTTTTCGCCGAGGTGCTGTGCCACTTCCAGAACCAGCCGGTTACCGTTGTTGTCGGTCTCCAGCGCGTTCAGAATTGCGGGCAGCGCGCCATCGAACTGGACGTCGACAACAGCGCCGATGACCTGTGTGATTTTGCCGGTTGTGCTCATGATATATCTCTCCGACCCGGTCAGAGCGCTTCCGCGCCCGAAATGATTTCGATAAGTTCGTTGGTGATCGCCGCCTGGCGCGAACGGTTATACTGAATCGTCAGCTTGTCGATCATTTCGCCCGCGTTGCGCGTCGCGTTGTCCATCGCGGACATCCGCGCGCCCTGCTCGGACGCTCCGTTCTCCAACAACCCGCGGAAGATCTGAACCGCGAGGTTGCGGGGCAGAAGATCTGCAAGGATTTCGGTTTCGTCAGGCTCGTATTCATAGCTGACATTGGTGTCTGCCGTCGCATCCTCGGGGAACGTCGCCGGGATGATCTGCTGTGCGGTCGGGGTCTGGCTGATGACCGACTGGAACCGGGCGAAGAACAGCGTCGCCACGTCGAATTCACCGCCGTTGAACCGCTTCAGCACGTCCTGCGCCACCGTCTGGGCATTGGCATAGGCCATCCGCTTCACATCGGAGAAATCGACATGACCGACGAACAATTCGCCATACTGACGCTTGAGCTGTTCACGCCCCTTCTTGCCGACAGTCAGGATTTTAACCGTCTTGCCGTCGGCCAGAAGCGATTCAATCCGCTGCTTGGCAAGCCGGGCGATGGAGGAGTTGAAGCCCCCGCACAGCCCGCGTTCCGCCGTCGCGACGATCAACAGATGGGTCTTGTCGGACCCGGTGCCCTTCAAAAGCACAGGCGCGTTTTCCGCCCCGGCCATCCCGCGTGCGAGATTGGCCAGAACCGCATCCATGCGTTCCGCGAAGGGACGCGCGGCCTCCGCTGCATCCTGCGCACGGCGCAGTTTGGCAGCGGCGACCATCTGCATCGCCTTGGTGATCTTCCTGGTCGATTTGACCGAGGAGATCCGGTTTTTCAGATCCTTGAGGTTCGCCATCGGGCGCTATCCCCCCCTTGGCTTATCTCAGGCGAACGATTTCGCGAACTCGTCGATTGCGGCCTTGATCTTGTCTTCGATCTCGCCCGCGATCTTCTGGTCGTTGACCCGCAGCTCTTTCATCAGATCACCCTTGTTGGAGCGGAGATGATTCAGAAGGCCCTTTTCGAACGCGCCGACCTTGTTCACCGGGATCTTGTCGAGGTAGCCCTTGGTGCCGGCATAGATCACGATGACCTGTTCGCCATTGGTCAGCGGTGCGTATTGCGGCTGCTTCAGCAACTCGACCAGACGCGCACCACGGGCCAAGAGGGCCTGGGTGGAGGCATCGAGATCGGAGCCGAACTGCGCGAAGGCCGCCATTTCGCGATACTGCGCCAATTCCAGCTTGATCGACCCGGCAACCGACTTCATCGCCTTGGTCTGCGCGGCGGAACCGACGCGGCTGACCGAAAGGCCGACGTTCACGGCAGGGCGGACGCCCTGATAGAACAGTTCGGTTTCAAGGAAGATCTGACCGTCGGTGATGGAGATCACGTTGGTCGGAATGAACGCGGACACGTCGCCGCCCTGCGTTTCGATGATTGGCAGCGCCGTCATCGAACCGGCCCCGTTTTCGTCGTTCAGCTTCGCCGCACGTTCCAGCAAACGGGAGTGGAGGTAGAAAACGTCACCCGGATAGGCTTCACGTCCCGGCGGACGGCGGAGCAGCAGGGACATCTGGCGATAGGCGACAGCCTGCTTCGACAGATCATCATAGACGATCAGCGCATGGCGGCCATTGTCGCGGAAATGCTCGGCCATCGCACAGGCGGCGTAGGGCGCGAGGAACTGGAGCGGCGCCGGGTCGGATGCGGTTGCGGCCACGACGATGGAATATTCCATCGCGCCGGTCTCTTCCAGCTTCTTCACCAGCTGCGCAACGGTGGATCGTTTCTGACCCACGGCGCAATAAACGCAGTAAAGCTTCTTCGACTCGTCGTCGCCCGCAGCTTCGTTCACCGATTTCTGGTTCAGGATCGCGTCGAGCGCGACGGCGGTCTTGCCGGTCTGACGGTCACCGATGATCAGCTCGCGCTGGCCACGACCGATCGGGATCAGCGCATCGACCGATTTCAGGCCGGTCGCCATCGGTTCATGCACCGATTTGCGCGGGATGATGCCGGGTGCCTTCACCTCGGCGCGCGAACGGGTCGTGGTCGCAATCGGACCCTTGCCGTCGATCGGGTTGCCGAGGCCATCGACAACGCGGCCAAGCAGCGCATCGCCGGTCGGCACGTCGACGATGTCGCCGGTCCGCTTGACGACGTCGCCTTCCTTGATGGACCGGTCGTCGCCGAAGATCACGACACCGACATTGTCGGCCTCGAGGTTCAGCGCCATGCCCCGAATTCCGCCGGGGAATTCGACCATCTCACCGGCCTGACAATTGTCGAGGCCATAGACGCGGGCGATACCATCGCCGACCGACAGCACGCGGCCAACTTCGGCCACCTGTGCGTCCTGACCAAAATTCTTGATCTGCTCTTTAAGGATCGCAGAGATCTCAGCAGCCTGGATGCTCATTTCACCCGACCTCTTTCATTGCGGTTTGCAGGGAGGCGAGTTTGGAGCGGATCGACGTGTCGATCATCCTGGAACCCACCTTGACGACGAGGCCACCGATCAGGCTCTCGTCCACGGTAACGTCAAGCGCGATGTCCGCGCCAACGGATTTCTTGATCGTGTCTTCAAGGCTCTTGCGCTGCGCGTCGGTCAGCGGCGTCGCCGATGTGACCTCGGCGGAAACGATGCCGCGCTTGTCGGCCAGAAGCTGATTGAAGATGCCGATCATGTCGGGCAGCACAAAGAGGCGGCGCTTGGCGGCCATCAGGCCGATCACGGCAGAAACCGGCGCACCGATTTCCATCTTGTCGCAGATCGCGGCCAATGCGGCCCCCTGCTGTTCGCGGCTGGCAATCGGGCTGGCAATCAGGGCGCGAAGATCTTCGCTGATCCCCATCGCCTCTTGCAGAAGGCCAAGATGACCTTCGACCGATTCGAGAGCGCCGCTTTCTTCCGCGATTTCAAAGAGCGCAACGGCATAACGCCCGGCGATCCCTGCGGTTGAAGCTGAACTGTCGCTCATGTTTATCCCTTGTCGTCGCCTCGGCGGTGTGACCCGCATATCCGGCGCTGCGATAAGGCCCGTCAGAGTTGCCCCCTCAAGCCACGCGTTGCCTATCATGCTGCGGAAAGACATTGCAATGGGGTAGGTGCCGGGGTGGGATTGGCGCGCGCTAGTGTTTTCAATGGGTTAAGAAAAGGCGGGACGGGTTGCCGCAGGGCAGGCTCGGGGCGCGGCGCGCAGAGGCGACTGGAATCGGGCGGTGGCCGAGGTGGGGCGTGATTGCGAGGTGGGGGCGAGGCCGTTGTCCCCACGCTAAGGTCCCCACACAAAGAGGCGTCATCTGTAAGCTAGGCTCCGCCATCCCCGGCAGAAGCGCCGTTATCTCTGTCGAGAGACTTTTCACCCTGCGCATGTGGCGACCTTGATCGTCCAGAGCCCCAAGCAGCATGGCAATGCTTGTCATCCCCGCTTACGCGGGGACCTTGCGGAACTTACCGGGGGCGCGGGCCGCGGCGGACCTGTCATTCCTGCCATCGCGGGTACGATAAGACCTGATGACGCCGAGCATCGGGGGGTATGTTCTGATCCCGGCCTTCGCGGGAATGACAGGGGGTAAGGTGCCCGTCCAACCGAAGCCCGGTCATTTCCCCTAGCACACCGCGCAAGAGGCGTGAGAACCATAGCCAAAAAGGGAAGATTGGCGCACCCGACACGATTCGAACGTGTGGCCTCTGCCTTCGGAGGGCAGCGCTCTATCCAGCTGAGCTACGGGTGCTTCGACGGGTTCTATACGGCAGGATCGGGTGGGCTGCAATCGTGGTTTTTCAGGCGGCGCGCCAATCCGGGTGCATCGGTCAGGGGTGCGGGGCCGTGGCCTTCGGC
>CAYGRU010000035.1:0-39882 GCA_964352385.1 uncultured Candidatus Planktophila sp. | reverse complement strand
GCCCCTCCCGTCACGTTGTCTTGCACAGAAGGCCCGTATCCGACATAAGGATCGGAGTTGAAACGCACGAGGACGATCATGCTCGCCCGCATTTACCAACCCGCGAAAACCGCCATGCAGTCCGGTCAGGCCAAGCTGGAATGGGTGCTGGAATACGTGCCGTCAGAGCAGAAGAAGATCGACCCGCTGATGGGCTGGACCGGGTCGGGCGATACGACCGGCCAGATCAGGATCAGCTTCGCCGACCAGACCGCCGCCGTGGCCTATGCCGAAAGCCGAGGCATCGCTTACCGCGTCGAGATGCCCAAAAAGCGCAAGCATGTCATAAAACCCGGCGGATACGGCGGTAACTTCGCCCACAGCCGCCGCGGCGCCTGGACCCACTAAGGCCCCTTAGCTCAGCTGGATAGAGCAACGGACTTCTAATCCGTAGGTCGCAGGTTCGAATCCTGCAGGGGTCGCCAGTGGCTTGGATCGCTCAGTGTCCGTCACACCCAGAACGCAAACACCACCACCCATACCGACAACGCGGCCCCGCAGAGCAGCGAATAGACGCCGTTCCACGCGAGGCCGACGCGCAGTGCACTGATCCCGGCGAAGGAGCCGATGAGGAGCGTCGTGGCGGTGAAGGGGGAGCTTGCGCCGCTCAGCGCCCATCCGGCGGTGATGGCGATGACCAGCGCCGTCGGCTCCACCCCGAGGCTGGCGGCGTCGGGGATCAGCGGGGCGATCAGGGTGACCGCGAGGATCGGGTTCATCCCGATCTGGCCGAGCAGGGGAATGATCCAGACAAAGGATACGAGGATCACCCAGGGCGGCAGCACCGACAGGTCCAGCCCCGCGCTGACCATCAATGGCCCCAGAAGCTGCGATCCGACCGTGCCGATGAACCCGGCCATCATCAGCAACACCAATTCGCCGCGATAGCCGGGCAATTCGTCGAGCACATAGGCCTTGAGACGCCCAGCCGTGCGCGTGACGGGGGCATCGGACCAGTGCTGGATCAGCATCCAGACAAGGGCGATCGCTGGCACGATGACAGCGACCAGACCGACGATGCGGACCTCGGTCACTTCATGCAACGTGACGACCGACACGACCAGCACGCCCAGCAACACCGCGAGCGGCAGCATCGCCGCCCATGTGCCCTCCGGCGCGGTGCGAACCGGCGTCACCGTCAGGCGCGGCTTGAAGGCGGTATCGAGGCCCCAGCCGATGCCCGCCAGAATGAGTGAACTGACCAGACCGGGGATCAGCGCCCCGGCCCAGCTGGTCCCCGGAATGACGCTGGTCGAGATGGCCATCGCAAAGGACAGCGGCGACCAGGGCAGGGTGGACACGAAGCCCCGCTGGATCGCGAGCAGCATCCGCCGGACGCGGTGGCCCCTGATTTCCGCATTGGCTTCCGCCCGCGCATTCGCCATCGCGAGCGTGCCCAAAAGCTGTATCGACCCATAATTCAGCAACAACGCAAAGGCCTGCCCGCCGAGCGTCAGGGCGGCATAGCGGCGGCCCGGCCGCTGCCCGGCAAGGAATGTGCCCGCCCTCTGAATCGCGGGCGATGTCTGCGCCACGGTGCGCAGGGTGGACAAGGCGGCGAAGAACGCCCCGATGAAGGCGGCGGCACCAAGGCCGCGCACGACGATGGCCAACCAGTCAGGATCGGTTGCCGCCAGCGCGGCGGTCATCAGCAGCGCGACCGCCACGAATGCCTGACGCGACCGGCGCACCTGAAATGTCAGAATACCGACAAGCGCGAGAACGATGATCGGTTTCGCGGGCTCGGTCCACGCGGCCAGACCCCATTCCTTGCAGATCACAAGGATCGTGATGGCGCAAAGCAGAATGCC
This sequence comes from uncultured Candidatus Planktophila sp., assembly GCA_964352385.1. Classification (GTDB taxonomy): domain Bacteria; phylum Pseudomonadota; class Alphaproteobacteria; order Rhodobacterales; family Rhodobacteraceae; genus Pikeienuella. The sequence goes on along the minus strand of CAYGRU010000035.1, from coordinate 38,032 downwards.
TGCCGTCTTGTCCGCTATGGCCCGATGATTCATGCGTTTGACCCGCCGCTGATCGGAACTGTGTGCCGTCCGGGTTTCGGACTTGCAAGCCAATACCTGCCGGAGGCCGCGAGCGGTTGGCAGCCATGCGTTTTACGCCGCAGGTTGCACCTCGATCAGCGCGCCGCGTGGGCCAAGCGCCTCGAACAGGTCCGCGCCGGTGCCGGTCATCCATGCCTGCGCGCCGAGGCCGCAAATCTCGTCATAGAGCGCCGCGCGCCGGTCCTGATCCAGATGCGCCGCCACCTCGTCCAGCAGAATGATCGGGGGGGCGCCCGCCTCCGCCGCCAGCGCCCGCGCATTGGCAAGGACGAGGGAGATCAGCAGCGCCTTCTGCTCGCCGGTGGAACAAAGCCGCGCCTCGACCCCTTTTGGCGCGAATACTGCCAGAAGGTCAGATCGGTGCGGCCCGGTCAGCGTGCGCCCCGCCTGCGCGTCGATGCGGCGGCCCGTGGCCCATCCATCGGCAAGCGCAGCCTCGGCCGCCGCCTCGCCATCGCGGGGGTCCTGCCCTGCCGCGATCAGTGCCGCGAACCTGTCCTCCGCCGGGCCTTCGATGGCGATTTCGGCGCGGGGGAACCGGGTCTGGGCATCCTCCTGCGCCGCCATCAGGCGGGCAACAGTTTCGGCCCGCGCCCGCGCCATGCCGCTGCCCGCCTTCGCCATCTGCGCCTCCAGCGCCGCCAGCCATGCGGCATCGTCCACGCCGTCCTTCAACAGGCGGTTGCGGTCGCGCATCGCCTTTTCATAGGCCAGCACCCGGTCGCCATGCCCCGGCTCGAAGCTGAGAACGGCACGGTCCAAAAACCGTCGCCGCTCCGATGCGCCCTCGGTCCACAGACGATCCATCACCGGGGTCAGCCAGATCATCGGCAGGACGGTGCCCAGCGCCACCTGCGCCGCTGGTTTGCCGTCGATCATGACGCCGCGCCGCTGGCCCGGCCCCTCGACAATGGTCACAAGGTCATGCAGGTCCGCGCCCGATTGCACGCGGGCGGACACTTTCCAGCCGATGGATTCCGGTCGGCGGATCAGTTCCTCCGCCTGCGCGCGGCGCAGCCCGCGCCCCGGTGACAGCATCGAAATCGCTTCGAGGATATTGGTCTTGCCTGCGCCGTTCGGACCATGAAGCGCAACCGGCCGTCCATCCGTCTCGACCGCCCAGCTTTTGTGCGACCGGAAATGCGACAAGGACAGCGTGCGGATCGACCGCTCCCCCTCAGCCGCCATGCGCTGCCCGGTGTCGTCTGTTGGTATTTCGTCAGAACCCATCCGCGCCACGACCGGCGGCGTCAGACCCGCATCGGCATGACGACATAGATCGCGCTTTCATCGTCGCCTTCGCGCACCAGTGTCGGATCGCCGGGGCCATTGAACATCAGGACGGCATTTTCGCGGTCCACCTGACCGGCGATTTCCAGCAGGTATTTCGCGTTGAAGCCGATCTCCAGTGGCTCGTCCGAATAGGCGACCGCGATCTCGTCGGTCGCCGATCCGCTGTCGGGCGCGTTCACCGACAAGGTGAGGCTGTCCTCGCCAAGCGTCAGTTTCACGGCGCGCGACCGCTCCGCCGACACAGTCGATACCCGGTCGACCGTGCGCGCGAATTCCGCCGCGTCGACTTCCATCCGTTTGGTGTTACCGGAGGGGATCACGCGGGTATAATCGGGGAAGGTGCCGTCGATGACCTTGGATGTCAGCGTCAGCCCCTCGGCGGAAAAGCGGATCTTTGTCTCCGATACCGACACGTTGATCTGCGCGTCATCCGATTCGAGGAGCTTGCGCAATTCGCCAACCGTCTTGCGCGGCACGATCACACCGGGGCACCCCGCCGCGCCCTGTGGCAGGTCGGTGTCGATCCGGGCGAGCCGGTGCCCGTCTGTCGCCACGGCCCGCAGCTTCGGCCCGTTCGATTCTGCGGCATGAAGGTAGACGCCGTTCAGGTAATACCGCGTCTCCTCGGTCGAGATCGCGAAATTCGCCTTCTCGAACAGACGGCGCAGCACGGGTGCCGCGATGGAATAGTTGGACTGATATTCCGCCGATGCCATGACCGGGAAATCCTCGCGCGGCAGGGTCGGCAAGGTGAACCGTGCCCGCCCCGCCGATACGTCCAGCCGCCCCTCGCCGGGCTGTTCGGTCAGCATGATCGTCGCGCCGTCCGGCAGCTTGCGCGCAATTTCGTGCAACACATGTGCCGGAACGGTGGTCGCGCCGCTCTGTTCGACCATCGCGGGAATGTTTTCCAGAATTTCGATGTCGAGGTCGGTGGCGCGGAACGACAGTTTGCCGCCCTCCGCCTCGATCAGGACGTTGGAGAGGATCGGGATCGTCGTCCGCCGTTCCACCACACCCTGCGCCCGGCTCATCGCTTTCAAAAGCGCCGCCCGTTCGATGCTGACCTTCATCTCGCACATCCCCTTCAGACCGGAAAGAACCCGGCCATGCGTCCTTGTTGGACCCGCGAAAGTAGCGATATTTCAGATGGGGTCAAACGTCGATACCCGTGCCGATGCGGATTTTGCACTACTGGGGTGCGGTCTGACCCGAGGCCATGAAAAAGGGCGGCCCACCGGGCCGCCCCCTTCCCATCCCAAACGACCGGATTAGCTGATCTTGGTCAGAAGCTCGTTCAGGCTGTCCTTCGCGTCGCCATAGAACATCCGCGTGTTTTCCTTGTAGAAGAGCGGGTTCTCGATGCCGGAATAGCCGGTGCCCTGGCCGCGTTTCGACACGAACACCTGCTTGGCCTTCCACACCTCCAGAACCGGCATCCCGGCGATGGGGGAATTCGGGTCTTCCTGCGCGGCGGGGTTCACGATGTCGTTCGATCCGATGATGATGACCACGTCCGTATCCGGGAAATCATCGTTGATCTCGTCCATCTCCAGCACGATGTCATAGGGCACCTTCGCCTCAGCCAGCAGCACGTTCATGTGGCCCGGCAGACGGCCTGCGACGGGGTGGATCCCGAAGCGGACATTCTTGCCCTTGGCCCGCAGACGGCGGGTCAGTTCCGATACCGCCTGTTGCGCCTGCGCCACCGCCATGCCGTAACCCGGAACGATGATGACGCTGTCCGCCTCGTCCAGCGCTGTTGCGACGCCGTCGCTGTCGATCGCGATCTGTTCGCCCTCGATCTCCTGCGCCGGGCCTTTGGAGCCACCGAAGCCGCCGAGGATGACCGACACGAAGTTCCGGTTCATCGCCTTACACATGATGTAGGACAGGATCGCACCGGACGAGCCGACCAGCGCGCCGACCACGATCAGAAGGTCATTGCCGAGGCTGAACCCGATCGCCGCCGCCGCCCAGCCGGAATAGCTGTTCAGCATGGACACGACGACCGGCATGTCCGCGCCGCCGATCCCGGTGATGAGGTGATAGCCGATGAAAAGCGCGAGCAACGTCATCAGGATCAGCGGGAAGATGTCGCCGCTGCTGAAATACATGATGCCCGCGACAACCGACAGTGCCGCCGCCCCGGCATTCAGCATGTGCCCGCCGGGCAACTGCTTTGCGCCGGAGCCGAGCTTGCCCGCAAGCTTGCCATAGGCGACGACCGAGCCGGTGAACGTCACCGCCCCGATGAAGATGCCGAGGAACAATTCGACCCGAAGGATGGCGATCTCGACGCCTTCCTTCTTGGCGAGCAGCGCCGCGAACCCCTCCAGCCCCTTGCGTGCCTCATCGTCCATCGCGAGGACACGACCAAGTTCGATATGCGCGATGAAGCCGACAAAGACCGCTGCCAGACCGACGAGGCTGTGCATCGCCGCGACCAGTTCCGGCATCTGCGTCATCTGCACCTTGGTGGCAAGCTGATACCCGATCAGCCCGCCGCCGATGATGAGCAGGATCGACAGGAGCCAGAGGCCGGAGCCGGGACCGATCAGCGTTGCCGCAACCGCCAGCGCCATGCCGACGATGCCGTACCAGACGGCGCGTTTCGCGCTTTCCTGCCCCGAAAGACCGCCGAGCGAGAAGATGAAGAGGATGGCAGAGACGACATAGGCCGCTGTGGTAAATCCGTATTCCATGATGTCCGCCCCCTTACGATTTCTGGAACATGGCGAGCATGCGCCGTGTCACGAGGAAACCGCCGAAAATATTGATGCCCGTCATGAACACGGATAGCGCGGCGAGGATGATGACCAGCGTCGAGCCGGACCCGATCTGCATCAGCGCCCCAAGGATGATGATCGACGAGATCGCGTTGGTGATGGCCATCAGCGGTGTGTGCAGGCTGTGCGCGACGCCCCAGATCACCTGGAACCCGACAAAGACCGACAGCACGAACACGATGAAATGCTGCATGAAACTGGCCGGCGCGACCAGGCCGACCGCCAGCAGGATCGCCCCGCCCGCCGCCAGCAGGGTCACCTGCTGCTTGGTCTGCGCCTTGAACGCGGCAACTTCCGCCGCCCGTTTTTCCTCGGGCGTCAGTTCCTTCACCACCTCTTTCGGCTTCGCAGCAATCGCCTTCACCTTCGGCGGTGGCGGCGGGAAGGTGACATCCCCGGCATGGGCGATGGTCGCCCCGCGGATCACGTCATCCTCCATGTTGTGGAAGATCACGCCATCCTTGGCCGGTGTCAGGTCGGTCAGCATGTGGCGGATATTGGTCGAATACAGTTCCGACGACTGCGCCGCCATGCGTGACGGGAAGTCGGTGTACCCGATGATCGTCACGCCATTGTCGGTGACGATCTTCTGATCCATCACCGTCTGCTTGCAGTTGCCGCCCTTTTCCGCCGCAAGGTCGATGATGACCGATCCGGCCTTCATTGATGCGACCATATCCTCCGTCCACAATTCCGGGGCATCGCGGCCCGGGATCAAGGCGGTGGTGATGACGATATCCATGTCGGGCGCGATCTCGCGGAATTTCGCAAGCTGCGCCGCACGGAATTCGGGCGAAGAGACGGAGGCATAGCCACCGGTCGCTGCGCCGTCCTGCTGTTCTTCCTCAAAGTCGAGATAGACGAATTCGGCACCCATCGATTCGACCTGTTCGGCAACCTCTGGCCGCACGTCGAACGCGAAGGTCATCGCGCCCAGCGACGTGGACGCGCCGATGGCCGCAAGCCCGGCGACACCCGCACCGATGATCAGAACCTTCGCAGGCGGCACCTTGCCCGCTGCCGTGATCTGCCCGGTGAAGAACCGGCCAAAGTTGTTCCCGGCCTCGATCACCGCGCGATAGCCCGCGATGTTCGCCATCGACGACAATGCGTCCATCTTCTGCGCGCGGCTGATGCGCGGCACCATGTCCATCGCAATGACGGTCGCGCCCTTGGCGGTCGCGTCCTTCATCAACTGTTCGTTCTGCGCCGGATAGAAGAACGAGATCAGCGTCTGGTCCTTTTTCAGCCGCTTCACCTCTGCATCGGTGGGCGGGCGAACCTTGGCGATGACATCGACTTCCTTGCACAGGGCCGCCGCCGTCGCCAGCACCGTCACACCCGCCGCCTTGTAATCATCGTCAGAGAACCGGGCGAGCGCCCCCGCGCCCTTTTCGATAAAGCATTCATGCCCCAGCTTCTGCAATTGCAGCGCCGAGGAGGGGGTCATCGCGACGCGCGCTTCGCCGTCATAGACCTCTTTAAGTGCTCCGATTTTCACACTCTTCTCCCTCTCAGTGTCGTTTCGTTTGACGAGATAGACCACCATACGGAAAAATCAGCAAAAAGGGACGCGGTAAAATCGTCTCGTCCCCCTACGTCAGGCTCCGCCGGTCGTCGCTAGTGCTTTTTCTTGGGCGCGATCAGGTCGGTGATCGTGCCTTCGAACATTTCTGCCGCGAAATTCACCGTCTCCGACAGGGTCGGATGCGGGTGGATCGTGTGGCCGAGATCGGTGGCATCCGCCCCCATTTCGATCGCCAGCGCCACCTCGGAAATCAGGTCGCCTGCATTGGTGCCGACGATGGCCGCGCCGATCACGCGGTCGGTTTCGGGATCGAAGATCACCTTGGTGATCCCCTCCGACCGGCCATTTGCCAGCGACCGGCCGGACGCGGCCCAGGGGAACACGCCCTTGCCGATCTTGATGCCCTTCGCCTTCGCCTCCGTCTCCGTCACGCCAACCCAGGCGACTTCGGGGTCGGTATAGGCGACCGAGGGGATCACCCGCGCATCGAAGGCGCGCTTGTGACCGGCGGCGACTTCGGCGGCGACCTTGCCCTCATGCACCGCCTTGTGCGCCAGCATCGGCTGGCCGACCACATCGCCGATGGCAAAGATATGCGGCTGGCCGGTGCGCTGCTGGTTGTCGACCGCGATGAAGCCGCGATCATCGACCGTGACGCCCGCCTTGTCGGCGTCGATCAGCTTGCCATTGGGGCGGCGGCCCACCGCGACCAGAACCCGGTCGAACAGGCTGTCGAAACTGCCCTCCGGCCCCTCGAAGGTGACCATCAGGCCATTTTTCTGCGCCTTGACGGCAGTGACCTTGGTTTTCAGGTGGATCGCCTCATACCGATCCTTGATCCGGTTGTGCAGCGGCTTGACGATGTCCTTGTCGGCCCCCGGCATCAACTGGTCCATGAATTCGACAACCGTGATTCTCGATCCGAGCGCATCGTAAACGCAGCCCATTTCCAACCCGATGATGCCCCCGCCAAGGATCAGCATTTTCTTCGGGATATCGCGCAGTTCCAGCGCCCCGGTGGAATCGACGATCCGATCGTCTTCCGGAATGAAGGGCAGGCTGACAGGTTCAGACCCCGCCGCGATGCAGCACTGATCGAAGCTGACCTTGGTGACCTTGCCATCCGCATCCTTCACTTCGACCATGTTGGCGGCGGTGAACTTGCCATAGCCGCGCACGACCTCGACCTTGCGGCCTTTTGCGAGGCCATCAAGACCGCCGGTCAGCTTGCCGACAACGCTGTCCTTCCACGACCGAAGCTGGTCCAGATCGACCTTCGGCTTGCCCAGCGTGATGCCGAAATGGGCCATTTCTTCCGCTTCGGTGATGACCTTTGCAGCGTGAAGCAATGCCTTGGACGGAATGCAGCCGACATTCAGGCAGACACCGCCCAGCGTCGGCTTGGCCTCGATCAGAACGGTTTTCAGCCCCAGATCGGCGGCGCGGAACGCCGCCGTATAGCCGCCGGGACCAGAGCCGAGGACGAGGAATTCGGCGTGAATATCACCCTTGTCGCCGCTGAACGCGGCAGCCGGTGCGGCCTTCGGTGCATCCGTCTTCGGTGCATCCGCCTTGGCATCCGCCTTCTGCGTCTCGGCGGGTGCCGCTGCGGCCCCTTCCGCCTCCATCTTCATGATGACGGTGCCTTCGGACACCGTGTCACCCTCTTTCACCAGAATTTCGGTGATCTTGCCCGCGCCCGGCGATGGCACCTCCATCGTCGCCTTGTCGCTTTCCAGTTCCAGCAGCGGGTCTTCGGCAGCGACGGTATCGCCGACCGAAACCAGAATGCTGATGATGGGAATGTCCTTGAAATCGCCGATATCGGGGACTTTTACCTCTGTCGCAGCCATGTCCTCGCCCCCTTACAGCATCAGCCGGCGTTCATCGCCGAGCAGGTGTTTCAGGGTGGCGCAGAACCGTGCCGCGAGCGCGCCGTCGATGGCGCGGTGATCATAGGAAAGCGACAGCGGCTGCATCAGCCGGGGCACAAAGGTTTCGGTTTTCGCATCCCAGACCGGCTGCATCTTCGCCCGCGTCAGGCCGAGGATCGCCACCTCCGGCGCGTTCACCAGCGGCGTGAAAGACGTGCCGCCGATGCCGCCGAGCGACGAGATGGTGAAGGACGCGCCCTGCATGTCGCCGCCCTTCAGCTTGCCATCGCGCGCCGCCGCAGACAGATCGCCCAGTTCGCGCGAAATCTCGACAATGCCCTTCGCATCCGCGCCCTTGATGACCGGCACGACCAGCCCGTTCGGCGTGTCGGCGGCGAAGCCGATATTATAATAGTTCTTCTTGATCAGCTTGTCGCCGTCGGGGTGCATGGAGGAGTTGACCTCCCAATGCGTCTTCAGCGCCGACACCACAGCCTTGATGACGAAGGACAGCAGCGTCACGCGATACCCGTCCGCCTTCGCCGCCGTATCCAGTTCCTTGCGATAGGCGTCGAGGCCGGTGATATCCGCTTCCTCGTTATGGGTAACCATCGGGATGTTCAGCCACGAACGATGCAAGGCCGGGCCGGAGATTTTCTTGATCCGGCTCATTTCCACATTTTCGATGGACCCGAATTTCGAGAAATCGACCACCGGGATCGGCGGGATGCCCATACCGCCCTGAACCGCACCGCCACCGGATGCGGCGGGTGCCTCGGCCTTCTTGAAGGCCTTGGTCACGTCCTCGCGCAGGATGCGGCCCTTGCGGCCCGATGCGCTGATCTTCGCCAGGTCTACGCCCAATTCGCGGGCGAAGGCCCGGACCGAAGGTGAAGCATGGGCCTTGGAAAATCCGTCCTCATCGACATCGGCGAGCGCGCCCTTCTTTTCGCCCGTGGCCGCCTTGGCGGGTGCAGCCGCCTTCGGCGCGTCCTCTGCCTTGGCAGGTTCCTTCGGGGCCTCTTCGGCCTTGGGCGCATCGCCAGCCGCCTCGGTTTCCAGAACCATGATCAGCGATCCTTCGGACACCTTGTCGCCCTCGGCGATCTTGATCTCCTTCACCTTGCCGGCGGCGGGTGATGGCACCTCCATCGTCGCCTTGTCGCTTTCCAGTTCCAGCAACGGGTCTTCGGCAGCGACGGTATCGCCGACCGAAACCAGAATGCCGATGACCGGAATATCCTTGAAATCGCCGATGTCGGGGACAGTTACGTCAATCGTGGCCATTGCTCTTGTCCTTCTCTTTGTCTTTTACGCCGTGCGGGGGTTGGGCTTGTCGCCATCGACTTCATAGCGTTTCAAGGCTTTCTCAAGCTCCGCCTTGGTCACTGTTCCTTCGCGGAACAACGCGACCATCGCCGCTGCTGCGATGTGGTTGGCATCGACCTCGAAATGACGGCGCAGGTTCACGCGGCTGTCGGACCGGCCAAAGCCGTCGGTGCCGAGCACCGTGTAGGGCTGCTCGACATAGGGGCGGATCTGTTCGGCAAAGCTCTTCATGTAATCGGTGGCGGCGATCACCGGGCCCTTGGCGTCTTTCAGAACTTCGGTGACGTAAGGCACCTTCTGTTCGGACAGCGGGTTGAGGCGGTTCCACCGCTCGCAATCCTGGCCGTTGCGGCCCAGTTCGTTGAACGATGTCGCGGACCAGAGGTCGGCAGTGACACCGAAATCATCCTTCAGCATTTCCGCCGCCTTCACCGCCTGCACGAAAATGGTGCCGGAGCCCATCAGGTTCACGTGCTTCTTCGCGGGTTTCGCAGTTTTCGAAAATGCGTAAAGCCCTTTGACGATGGCGTCATACGATCCTTCGGGCATGTCGGGATGTTCGTAATTCTCGTTCATCAGGGTGAGATAGAAAAAGACATCCTCCTGATCCACGAACATGCGCTGCAACCCGTGATGGATGATGCACGCGACCTCGTAGGAATAGGTCGGGTCATAGGTGATGCAGTTCGGGATCGTGCCCGCGATGATGTGGCTGTGGCCATCCTCATGCTGCAAGCCTTCGCCGTTCAGCGTCGTGCGCCCCGCCGTGCCGCCGAGCATGAAGCCCCGCGCCCGGCTGTCGCCCGCCGCCCAGGCCAGATCGCCGATCCGTTGAAACCCGAACATCGAATAGTAGATGTAGAACGGGATCATCGGCACGCCGTGGGTGGAATAGCTGGTCGCCGCCGCGATCCAGTCAGCCATCGCCCCGGCTTCGTTGATGCCTTCCTGCAGAACCTGACCGTCCTTCGATTCCTTGTAGAACATCAACTGGTCGGCGTCCTCGGGCGTATAATTCTGGCCCTTCGGATTGTAGATGCCAAGCTGCCGGAACATCCCCTCCATCCCGAAGGTGCGGCTTTCGTCGGGCACGATGGGCACCACCTGCTTGCCGAAATTCTTGTCACGGCACAGCGTCGTCAGGATACGGACAAAGGCCATCGTGGTGGAAATCTCGCGATCGCCGGTGCCCTTGGTCTGACCCGCGAACGCATCGAGGCCGGGAATTTCCAGCTTCGGCGCATCGCGCCATTTGCGCTGCGGGAAATCGCCGCCCAGTTTTTCGCGGCATTTCGCCAGATATTCGCGCTGATCGTTGGACAGGGCGATCAGCGGGGCCTTCACCACCTCTTCGTCGGACAGCGGAATCTTGAACCGGTCGCGGAAGGTCTTGAGTTGGCTTTCGGCCATCTTCTTCTGCTGGTGGGTGATGTTCAGGCCTTCGCCCGCATCACCCATGCCATACCCCTTGACCGTCTTGACCAGAATGACGGTCGGTTGGTCGAGGTTTTCCGTCGCGCGCTTGAATGCGGCATAGACCTTCTTCGGCTCATGTCCGCCGCGCCGCAGCGCCCAAATTTCGTCATCGGTCCAGTCTTCGACCAGTTTCGCTGTCTCGGGATACTTGCCGAAGAAATGCTCGCGGATATAAGCACCGGATTTGGACTTGAATGTTTGGTAATCACCGTCGACCGTTTCATCCATCAACTGCTGGAGTCGCCCGGTGGAGTCGGCCTCCAGCAATTCATCCCATCCCTTGCCCCAGACCACCTTGATGACATTCCAGCCCGCGCCGCGGAACGTGCCCTCAAGTTCCTGAATGATCTTGCCATTGCCGCGCACCGGCCCGTCGAGCCGCTGAAGGTTGCAGTTGATGACGAAATTCAGGTTGCCGAGGTTCTCGCGTGCCGCGAGGCCGATCGCACCGAGGCTTTCCGGCTCATCCATCTCGCCGTCGCCGAGAAAGGCCCAGACCTGCCGGTCGGCCATGTCGATATGGCCCCGGTTGTGCATGTATTTCATGAACCGCGCCTGATAGATCGCCATCAGCGGGCCAAGCCCCATCGAAACCGTGGGGAACTGCCAGTAATCCGGCATCAGCCACGGGTGGGGATAGGATGAAATCCCCTTGCCGCCGACCTCAGACCGGAAATTGTCCATCTGTTCTTCGGAAAACCGGCCTTCCATGAAGGACCGGGCATAGATGCCCGGCACCACATGCCCCTGAAAGAACACGATATCACCGCCATGCTTTTCGGTGCGGGTGCGCCAGAAATGGTTCAGGCCAACATCATACATGACGGCGGAGGAGGCGTAGGAGGCGATGTGCCCGCCATATTCGCTCGATTCCTTGTTGCGGCGCACGACGGTCGCCATCGCGTTCCAGCGGTTGATGGTGCGGATGCGCCATTCCATCTCACGGTCGCCGGGAAAGTCCGGCTGATCGTCGGTCGGGATGGTGTTGGTATAGCGTGTGGTCGTGCCGAAGGGCAGCGTCGCGCCATGCTCGCGCGCCGAAGAAACCGCCTTGTCGAGCAGATAGTGAATGCGCGCCGTGCCATCTCGATCAACAACATCTTCAACAGCGTCGAGCCATTCCTGCGTTTCAACAGGATCCAGATCAGTCGGAATGTCGGATTTGTCGGTCATCGGGCGGCTCCGGTATCGTCAGGAATATGTGAACGTAGAACAGGAAGATGCAGGCTGGCTATGCCAGCCTGCACATGACCCCGAAATCAGGTCAGATACTGCCCGCCATTGGCAGTCAGCGTTGCGCCGGTGATGAAACCGGCATCGTCGGACGCGAGGAACACGACGCAGCGCGCGATATCTTCAGGGGTGCCGAGACGGCCGACCGGGATCTGCGCGGTGATGCTGTCGATCACCTTTTGCGGCATGGCATTCACCATGTCGGTGCCGATATAGCCGGGGCAGATCGTGTTCACGGTGACGCCCTTGAACGCGCCTTCCTGTGCCAGCGCCTTGGTGAAACCGATATCACCAGCCTTGGCTGCGGAATAGTTCGCCTGCCCCATCTGGCCCTTCTGACCATTGATCGACGAGATGTTGATGATCCGCCCGAAGGACCGCTCACGCATGCCCGGCCAGATCGGGTGGGTCATGTTGAAGAGGCCGTTCAGGTTGGTGCCGATCACCTCGTTCCACTGATCCCGCGTCATCTTGTGGAACATGCCGTCGCGGGTGATGCCCGCATTGTTCACCAGCACATCGACCGGGCCAAGCTCCGCCTCGACCTTGGCGATCCCGGCAGCACATTCGTCATAATCCGCAACCGACCATTTATAGGTCTTGATGCCGGTTTCGGCGGTGAACGCGGCGGCGGCTTCGTCATTGCCCGCATAGTTCGCGGCAACCTGATAACCTGCGGCCTTCAACTGCTTTGAAATCGCTGCGCCAATGCCGCGTGAACCGCCGGTGACGAGTGCAACTCGTGCCATATTCTGTCTCCTCATTCGTCTTTTTGGGTTTAGGTCTTGTCGGTATCAGATGTGGCGGCGCAGCGATGCGCCGCCATCGTCAGGGTCGTATCAGTCGCGTGCCACGCACAGGGCAACGCCCATGCCGCCGCCGATGCAGAGGGTGGCAAGGCCCTTCTTGGCGTCGCGGCGCTGCATTTCGAACAGAAGCGTGTTGAGGATGCGGCACCCCGAGGCACCGATCGGGTGGCCGATGGCAATCGCGCCGCCGTTCACGTTCACAATGGCCGGGTCCCAGCCCATGTCCTTGTTCACGGCACAGGCCTGCGCCGCAAAGGCCTCGTTGGCCTCGACAAGGTCGAGGTCCTCGGCCTTCCAGCCCGCCTTTTCCAGCGCCTTGCGCGAGGCGAAGATCGGGCCAGCGCCCATGATCGACGGGTCGAGGCCGACCGTCGCATAGGACACGATCCGCGCAAGCGGGGTGATGCCGCGCTTTTCGGCATTGGCCGCGCTCATCAGCAGCGTCGCCGCCGCACCGTCATTGAGGCCAGAGGCATTGGCCGCCGTGACCGATCCGTCCTTGGTGAAGGCCGGGCGCAGTTTCTGCATCGATTCCAGCGTCGCGCCGTGGCGGATATATTCGTCCTGATCGACGCTCACATCGCCCTTGCGGCCCTTGACGATGAACGGCGTGATCTCGTCCGCGAACCGACCGGCCTTTTGCGCGGCCTCTGCCTTGTTCTGCGAGGCGAGCGCGAATTCATCCTGTGCATCGCGGCTGATCTGCCATTTCTCGGCGACATTTTCGGCGGTCTGGCCCATGTGATAGCCGTTGAAGGCATCCCAGAGGCCGTCCTTGATCATCGTGTCGACGAATTTCACGTCGCCCATCTTGGTGCCTGCCCGCATATGCGCGGCATGGGGTGACAGGCTCATGCTTTCCTGACCGCCCGCGATCACGATCTCCGCATCGCCAAGCTGCACATGCTGGGCACCGATGGCCACGGCGCGCAGACCCGATCCGCAAACCTGATTGATGCTCCACGCGGCGCTTTCGATCGGAAGTCCGGAATTGATATGCGCTTGGCGAGCCGGGTTCTGGCCCTGCCCGGCAGTCAGCACCTGACCGAGGATCGTTTCGGATACATCGGCGGCATCCACGCCCGCGCGCTCCAGCACCGCCCTGATGGCGGTTGCACCCAGATCGTGCGCAGGCGTGTTGGCGAAGGAGCCGTTGAAACTGCCGACGGCAGTTCTGGCGGCGGAGGCGATGACAACATGGGTCATAGGCGTGGTATTCCTCTCTCTCGTGTTGCCGCAACGGCAACCGTTCGGTCATTCGGGCCGGTCATAGGGGATGACCAATCCGGGAGGAAGATGATCCGGCGCAACCCCGTCACGCACAGCGCGCATGGCTCAGGTCGCACGATGCATGGCTCCGGGGCCATTCGGCCTCCCCCCTTCGTTCATTCTTAGGCGAAGTTTATATCAGGAAAAAGGGCGCTGATCGCCTGTCCTGTTGGCGAGACGGCGTCATTTTCGCTTTGCACGTGCAAGATCGCGCACATTTACGCCTTGGCGCGCCGCACCATGCCGAACAGATCGCGCGGATCGTCAGGATCGGCAAGCATATCTAGGTCTACATAGGCTCCGGTCCGGTCCAACTGGTCGCGGATATACCGCAGCGCGGAAAAGTCCTCGATGGCGAAACCAACACTGTCGAACAGGGTGATCTGGCTGTCGGACCGGCGCCCTTCGGCCTGGCCGAGGATCACTTGCCACAACTCGGTCACCGCGTGATTCGGGTCGAGTTGCTGAATCTCACCCTCGATCCGGGTCTGTTCCGGGTATTCGACAAAGATGTCCGACCGCAAAAGGATGTCCCGGTGCAGTTCGGTCTTGCCGGGGCAATCGCCGCCGATGGCGTTCAGGTGAACCCCCGCCCCGACAAGATTGTCCGTCAGGATCGTCGCATTGCGCTTGTCCGCTGTGCAGGTGGTGATGATCTCAGCGCCCGCGACGGCGTCTTCCTTCGACGTGCAGGACGCGACGCGCAGGCCAGTATCGGTAAGGTTCAGCGCGACCTTGGCGGTCGCAACCGGGTCGATGTCATAAAGCCGGACCTCCTCGATCCCCAGCATCGCCTGAAAGGCCAGCGCCTGAAATTCGCACTGCGCGCCGTTGCCGATCATCGCCATGACGGTGGCATCCTTGGGCGCAAGATATTTTGCCGCCATCGCCGAGGTCGCCGCCGTGCGCAGCGCGGTCAGCACCGTCATTTCGGTCAGCAGCACCGGATAGCCGTTGTTCACATTCGACAGCACACCAAAGGCGGTGACGGTCTGATACCCCTCGCGCATGTTCTTCGGGTGGCCGTTCACGTATTTGAACCCGTAATTTTCACCATCCGAGGTCGGCATCAACTCGATCACGCCATCCTTAGAATGGGCGGCGACGCGCGGCGTCTTGTCGAAGCTTTCCCATCGCCGGAAATCGCTTTCGATATAGGCGGCGAGTTCCTTCATCATCTGGCGAATGCCGATGCTGTTGACGATGTTCATCATGTTTTCGACCGACACGAAGGGCACCATCGCGAGGCGCGACGCCTCGGGTTTCACATAGCTGCTCATCAAAACCTCCGTGTCATGCGGTCGAGCACCTTGCGGCCCATCAGCGACGCGACCAGATCGACCATCAGCGTCGCCGTCCGCCCCCGCTCGTCAAGGAACGGGTTCAACTCCACCAGGTCGAGCGATGTGACAAGGCCGCTGTCATGCAGCATTTCCATGATGAGATGCGCCTCGCGGAAGGTCGCGCCGCCGGGCACGGTGGTGCCGACCGCAGGCGCGATGGCCGGGTCGAGGAAATCCACATCAAGGCTGACATGCAGCCGCCCCTTCGCCGCGCGCACCCGGTCGAGAAAGGCACGAAGCGGCCCGACCACCCCATGTTCGTCGATCGACCGCATGTCGTGGACCGTGAAGCCCTGCGAAGCGATGCGCGCATTCTCCGCCGGGTCGACCGACCGGATGCCCATCATGCAGACATGTTCGGGCGGGACAGTGGCGTTCAGCACCGGAAACACCTCGTCAAAGCCCGGCTGACCGCTGAAATATCCCATCGGCACGCCATGCAGATTGCCGCTGGACGTTGTGCCAAGCGAATGCAGATCGGGATGCGCATCAAGCCAGAGCACGAACAGCGGCTGCTTTGTCTTCAGCGCCACCTCGGCCATTGCCGAGACGCTGCCAGCGGCCAGCGAATGATCGCCGCCGAGGAAGATCGGGAAAGCATCTGCATTCCGCCCGGCGTCCTGCAAGGTGCGGGTCCATTCGATGACCTCGCCAAGGCGTTTCAGCGCGGCATTCGGATGCGACACATCCGCCACCGCACTGATGCGGATATCGCCGTGGTCGCGCACCGAATGGCCAAGACCCGACAGCGCCGTCACAAGGCCCGCGACGCGATATGCCTCCGGCCCCATCTGGCAGCCGGGCTGGCTGGCCCCGGCATGAACCGGCGCGCCGATCAGGGATATCTGGGTCATCTGTCTGCCTCCTGTATGTGTCTGGCGGGACCATACCCGGCAGACTGGTCAACCTTCAGGTATCAAAGTGACCAGAACGAACCTTCTTTTGCCCGTTTCGGTCAATTGACTGATCATAGTGTATCAAGAAGCAGGCTGGTTTCGCTGTTGCTGATCCCGGTGATCGACCGGATATCCCGCAGCACCCGATCAAAATCCGGCAGCGACGCCGCCCGGATCTCGGCGACCAGATCCCACGCGCCATTGGTGGAATGGATCGCCGTCACCTCGGGGATGCGCGACAGCGCGGCGACGACGGATCGTGTCATCGCGCCCTTGATCTCGATCGACGCCACCGCGCGCACCAGGTCCGGCTCGCTTTCCACTGACAATTCCACCGTGAACCGCCGGATCACACCGGTGGCGACCATCCGTTCCATCCGCGTGCGGACGGTGCCGCGCGCCAGCCCCAGCAGTGCCGACAGGGTGGCGATGGACGCGCGGCCATCATCGCGCAGCGCCGCGACGATCCGCCGGTCAGTGTCATCCAGCCGGTCACGCATCGCGGCTGCCCCCCGCGCGCGGATGGGCGCGTTCATAGATGTCGAGCAGCCGCGCCTGATCGACGGCGGTATAGACCTGCGTCGAGGACAGCGAGGCATGGCCCAACAATTCCTGAATGCTGCGCAGATCTCCACCCGCCTCCAGCAGATGCGTCGCGAAGGAATGGCGGAGCGCATGTGGCGTCGCCGTTGCGGGCAGGCCGAGCGCCATGCGCCCCCGCGCCATCGCCTTTTGCACCAGACGCGGGTTCAACCTCTTGCCGCGCGCGCCGATGAACAGCGGCCCATCCGGACCGGGGTCATAGGGTTGCAGGCGCTGATAGGCCGTCACAGCGTCGCGCGCTGCGGGCAGGACCGGCACGATGCGCTGCTTGCCGCCCTTGCCGGTGATGCGCAGCACCTCCGGCAGCGGCGCATCGCGCTGGTTCAGCGACAGCGCCTCGGATATGCGCAGGCCCGCCCCCCATAACAGGGTCAGCACGGCGGCATCGCGGGCGGCGATCCACGGCTCCGCATGGTCGGTGCCGGCATGGTCGATCAGCGCTGACGCGGCGTCGATGGCCACCGGACGCGGCAGGCGGGCGGCGGATTTCGGGCCGCGCGCGGACAGGACGGCGGTCGCCTCCACCCCCTCCGCATCAGCCAGCCAGCGGTGGAAACTTTTCACCGCTGACAGGGCGCGCGCGACAGACCGCGATGACAGGCCGTCCTCACGCAACCGCGCCTGCCAGCTTCGCAGATCGCGCGGTGATATGGCCGCCAGCCCGGCAACGCCGACCGGCCCCCCCCAATGCGATGTCAGGAACCCGAGCCATCCGGCAACGTCATGCCGATAGGCCTCGATGGTATGGGCAGACGCGGCGCGCCCGCGCCGTGCATCCAGCCAGCGGCGCAACAGGTCCGCCGCCCCGGATGACAGCATCGGCAGCGGCGCGCGGGGCTCAGGCCCCTGCATCCAGCCAGCGCCGCAGCGACCGTTCCACCACCCCGCCAAAGAACGCCAGCAGGTCGGTGCCATGTTCCGGGCCAAAGCGATGCGGGTCTTCGGCCCCGAACACCAGCAGCCCCTTGCGCCCGTTGCCAAGGTCGAGTCGCACCAGCGCCTCCGACCGCACCCAGCGGGCGGCGTCGCCGAATACGGCATCCGCCTCCGGCGCGGCCTGCCGCAGGCAGACCTTGCGGGCGGCAGCGCCCGACAGGGCGAAATAGGCATCCGATCCACCGGGCGGCACGATGATGACGCATTCGGCAAGATCCGGCTCAAGCCCTGGCATCGGGCCGGGATCGGCCTCGTCCGTCTCGATGCAGATGCGCGCGCAATCAACCGCCACAAGCTCCGGCGTTTCCAGCGCCAGAATGCGGAGGAAATCGACGAAATGCGTCTGTTCCAGCAGCATCAGGACGGCCTTGTGCAACTGACTGGTGCCCGCAAGGTTTTCATAGGCTGCCGCGATCACCGACCGATGGGTATTTTCCAGCTTGTCCAGCCGTTGTTCCAGACGGCTGACCAGCGCGCCGCGCAGATCGACCACATTGCGCCCGCCCGGTGCCTGATTGGCGTCGATCAGCGCGCGCATCACGTCGCGGTCTTCCAGAACCATGTCCGGGTCCGCCAGCAAAAGCGCCTTCAACGCCTCGGCGGTAGGGGCAGCGGTCACGCCGGTCACCCGAGGATCGACTGGCCGGTCTTGGCCCAGTCCTTGAGGAAGGTATCCAGCCCGGCAGCGGTCAGCGGATGTTCGACAAGTTTCTTGATGACCGCAGGCGGCGCGGTAATCACGTCGGCCCCGATCAGGGCGCTTGCCTTCACATGGTTGACGGTGCGAATGGAGGCAGCGAGAATTTCGGTGCCGAAGCTGTAATTGTCATAGATCTGGCGAATCTCCTGAATCAGCTCCATCCCGTCGAGGTTGATATCGTCGAGACGGCCGATGAAGGGGGAGATGAACGTCGCCCCGGCCTTGGCGGCCAGCAATGCCTGATTGGCGGAGAAGCAGAGCGTGACATTGACCATCTTGCCCTCGCCCGACAGCGTCTTGCAGGCCCTGAGGCCATCCCATGTCAGCGGCAGCTTGACCGCGATATTGGGCGCGATTTCGGCCAGCTTGCGGCCTTCGGCGATCATGGCGGACGCTTCGGTGGCGGCTACTTCGGCGCTGACCGGGCCGTCGATGATGCCGCAGATTTCCCGCGTCACCTCGATGATGTCACGGCCTGATTTCAGGATCAGCGACGGGTTCGTCGTGACCCCGTCCACCATCCCGGTTTCGGCCAGTTCGCGAATTTCGTCGATTTCGGCTGTATCCACGAAGAATTTCATAAGCACTGCTCCCGCTCGTTCATCGCGTCGTTGCGCGATTGGTCCTGATGCGCGGAACCATAAACGAATCGTTTCGCCGCGACTATGGCAAACCCGTCCGGGCACCTCTGCGGCATGAGCGATGACAGGTTCCCTTGCGGTGCGCTCGTCTCCGTCCTCACACCGCTGCCAATCGACCGGCCCTATGATTACCGGGCCGGGCCGGACATGCGCCTCGGCGCAGGCGATCTGGTGGAGGTGGACGTCGGCCCGAACCGGGTGATCGGTGTCGTCTGGGGTCCGGGGATCGGCGATTCCGATCCGGCGAAGGTCAAGCCGGTGTCATCGCGGCTCGACCTGCCGCCAATGCCAGAGGAGATGCGCGCCTTTCTTCAGGCCGCAGCCGATTACACGATGACCCCGCTCGGCGCGATGCTGCGCCTTGCGACGCGCGCGCCCGATCTGGCGACACCGCCCCGGCCGCGCGTCGTCTATCTGCCCGGGCCTGACCTGCCGGACCGGATGACCCCGGCCCGCGCCCGTGTCATCGACGCGGTGCAGGCAGGTGGCGGCGCGGCGATGACCGCCGCCGATCTGGCCGCGCTGGCCGGCGTGTCGGCGGGCGTCGTGAAGGGGTTGGCGACGGCGGGCGCGCTGCTGCCGCAATCCCGGCCCGGCGCACTGCCCTTTGCCGATCTCGACCCCGCCGCGGCCCCCCTGCCCCTGTCCGCCGAACAGGCGGAGGCGGGCGATGTGCTACGCAATGCCGTGCGGGCGCGCGCCTTCGAGACGCTGCTTTTGAAGGGTGTCACCGGGTCCGGCAAGACCGAGGTGTATCTGGAGGCGGTCGCCGAATGCCTGTCGCAGGGCCGACAGGCGCTGATCCTCTTGCCGGAAATCGCGCTGACCGCATCCTTCATCGAACGGGTCGAGCATCGCTTCGGCGCGCGCCCCGCCGAATGGCATTCCGAGGTAACGGGTACCGAGCGACGGCGCGTCTGGGTCGGCGCGACTGAAGGCGCGGCGCGGCTGGTGGTCGGCGCGCGATCCGCGCTTTTTTTGCCCTTCAGCAATCTCGGCCTCGTCATCGTCGACGAGGAACATGACAGTTCCTACAAGCAGGAGGATGGCGCGCTTTATTCCGCCCGCGACATGGCCGTGCTGCGCGCATCGCTGTGTGGCGCGACGGTGGTGCTCGCCTCCGCCACGCCCTCGCTGGAAAGCTGGGCCAATGCCGAGGCGGGCAAATATCGCCGGGTCGATCTGCCGGAACGGTTCGGTGCGGCGGAATTGCCGGTCACGCACATCCTCGACCTGCGGCAGGACAACCCGGCACCGGGCCGCTGGATCGCGCCATCGCTGGCGCGGGCCGTGGTGAAACGGCTGGCAGCGGGGGAACAATCGCTCCTGTTCCTGAACCGGCGCGGCTATGCGCCGCTGACCGTCTGCCGGGCCTGCGGCCATTTCTTCGAATGCAGCGATTGCGATGCGCGGATGGTGGAGCATCGGTTTCGTCAGCGCCTGATGTGCCACCAGTGCGGGCGGACCGAGCCGGTGCCGACAACCTGCCCGAAATGTGGCCGCGCCGACCAGCTCGCCGTATCCGGCCCCGGCATCGAACGGCTGGCGGAGGAAGCCACAGCGCTGTTCCCGGCGGCGCGGATCGCGATCCTGTCCTCCGACCTCGCCACCGGGTCGATCAAGGAACATATGGCAGCAATCGCCGCCGGGCAGGCCGACATCATCATCGGCACGCAGATCGTCGCCAAGGGGCACAATTTTCCGCTGCTGACGCTGGTGGGGGTGATCGACGCCGATCTCGGCCTTCAGGGCGGCGACCTGCGTGCCGCCGAGCGGACGTTCCAGTTGATCCGGCAGGTCGCCGGGCGGGCGGGGCGCGCCGACAAGCCGGGTGTCGCGGTGGTGCAGACCGCCGCGCCCGAACA
The DNA here is from genome assembly GCA_964352385.1 of uncultured Candidatus Planktophila sp. Lineage (GTDB taxonomy): Bacteria > Pseudomonadota > Alphaproteobacteria > Rhodobacterales > Rhodobacteraceae > Pikeienuella. The sequence continues at coordinate 17,367 of CAYGRU010000035.1, read as the reverse complement.
TCCTGTCATGCAGGCGCTGCTTTCGGGCGATGAGGAGGCGTTCCTGCGCGAAATGGCCGAAGAACGCCGCCGCGCCGGGGCACCGCCCTATGGCCGCATGGCCGGGATCATCGTGTCGGGCCGGAACGAGGCGCAGGTCTGGAACACCGCCAAGGCACTGGGTGCGGCGGACGGCCCGATCCGCGCCGTCGGGGCGGACCTGTTCGGCCCCGCCCCGGCGCCGATTGCCCGGATCAGAGGGCGGGTGCGGGCGCGGTTGCTGGTGAAGGCGCCCAAGGGCGCACCGCTTCAGGCCGCGCTGCGGGCTTGGCGCGACGGGGTCAAAATCCCGTCCGCCGTGCGCGTCGCCATCGACATCGACCCGCAAAGTTTTCTGTAGTACAGGCCTGTCTCAGCCCTTGGCGTGCAGCACGCAGACCAGCGTGAACAGGCGGCGGGCGGTCAGATCGTCGATCTCCACATGCTCCGCCAGACGGTCCTTCAGAACCTGCGCGCCCTCGTTGTGGATGCCGCGCCGCCCCTCATCAATCGCTTCGATCTGCGCTGCGGGAAGGCGTTTCACCGCATCGAAATAGCTTTCGCAGATCTGGAAATAATCCTTGATGATCTGCCGGAACGGCGACAGCGACAGGTGAAAATCGGCCACCGCCGCGCCCGCCTCATCACGCACGTCGAACACCAATCGCCGGTCGCGCACCGTAAGGTTCAGCGCATAGGGGCCGCTCACACCCTCGGCGGACGGCAGGACAAAGCTGTTCTGTTCCAGAAGATCGAAGATCGCGACACGGCGTTCCTGATCTATTTCCGGCGTCGGGGCGGGCAGCCCGCTGTCATCAAGCCGAATGTCCGAAAGGCGATCGGTATCGCGCATCATGTCACTCGTTCATCGCATCGAGACGGCGTCGCACCGACAGGCCATGCGCCTCCAGCCCCTCGGCCTTTGCCAGCACCTCGGCGGCGGGCCCGATCCGCGACAGCGCGCCGGGCGTCATCCGCGCAAGCGTCGTGCGCTTCATGAAATCCAGCACCGACAGGCCGGATGAAAACCGCGCGGATCGGGCGGTCGGCAGCACATGGTTCGGCCCGCCGACATAATCGCCAATCGCCTCCGGCGTGTGCGCGCCCAGAAAGATCGCGCCCGCATGACGGATTTTCAGGCTCAGCGCATCGGTATCGGCCACGCACAGTTCCAGATGTTCGGGCGCGATCCGGTTCGACAGATCCGCCGCCTGATCGAGATCGCGCGCAACGATGATCGCGCCGAAATCCTGCCAGCTTTGGCCCGCAATGGCCCGCCGCTCCAACGTTTCCAACTGCCGCGTGACAGCGGCGGCAACCGCATCGCCAAAGGCGGGATCGGTGGTGATGAGGATGGATTGCGCGCTGGCGTCATGCTCGGCCTGGCTCATCAGGTCCATCGCGATCCAGTCGGGATTGTTGTCGCCATCCGCGATCACCAGAATTTCCGACGGTCCGGCGATCATGTCGATGCCGACCTGCCCGAACACCCGCCGTTTTGCGGCGGCGACATAGGCGTTGCCCGGCCCGGTGATCTTGTCCACCGGCGCCACCGGCCCGGCGCCATAGGCAAGCGCCGCAATCGCCTGCGCGCCGCCGATCCGATAGATCGCATCGACCCCCGACAGCCGCGCCGCCAGCAGCACCAGCGGGTTGGCGATACCGTCCGGCGTCGGTGCGACGATGACCAGCCGCGACACCCCGGCGACCTGCGCCGGGATCGCATTCATCAGGACCGACGAGGGATAGGAGGCAAGGCCACCCGGCACGTAAAGCCCGGCACTATCGACCGGCGTCCAGCGCCAGCCCAATTCCGCGCCGCTTTCATCTGTCCACCACGCATCCTGTGGCACCTGCCGTTCGTGATAGGCCCGGATTCGCGCCGCCGCGAGTTCGAGCGCCGCGCGCTGGTCGGCAGGCACGCGGGCGATGGCCTCGTCCACCTCCGCCGCGCTGATTTCCAGCGTCTGTTCGGTGACATCGAACCGGTCGAAAGTCCGGGTCATCTCGATCAGCGCCGCCGCGCCGCGCGCGCGCACATCCGCAATGATGGCCGCCACGGTCGCGTCCACATCCGCGTCGGACTCACGCTTCATCGACAGGAGGTCGCTGAAGCGCGCATCGAAATCGGTCTGGTCATATGACAGGCGAAGGGGCATGGCGCACAGGTCCGCTGATTGAAGGCCCGCAGGGTTTAGGCGTGCGCGCCCGACAGATCAACGGGTTAAGGTGACGCTGGCGGACCGGGGCGAAGCATCAGCAAGGCAGTATCGCGTGCCGCCCGCAAGGTATCCACTGATGCGCCGCCCCGCGCTAGAACCCGAATGCCGACATGTGCCGCCACGATCCCCTCCGCCCGCGCGTCGGTTTGGGGGATCGCCGCGAGGTTCGACGCGACGGCAGCCATCAACGTGGCGAGTGCCTTGACCACCACCGCCTGCGTTTCTGCATTCGCGGATGCGATGTCGAGCGCCGCGTTGCAGAGGAAACATCCGCGCCGGTCGCCGCGAACCTCTACCGCCTCGACCGGCATGGCCAGAAACCCGGCGATTCGGGCAGCGGGCGACACAGCTTCGGCAGTGAGGATCGCGACAATTTCGCCGACATCATGGGCGATATATGCCTCCATTGCCTTCAGATACAGCGCGCGCTTGTCACCAAACGCCGCATAGAGGCTGCCCTTGCCGAGGCCGGTCGCGGCGGTCAGGTCGCCATAAGAGGTCAACTCGTATCCCTGTCGCCAGAACAGATCCTGAATGGCGAGCAGCGCGGCGGATTCATCGAAAGAACGGGGACGGGGCACGAAAAGGGTCCTGTGTTTGCGTGGATTATTCTTGACTAACCGGTCCTGAATTGCAACAGATCAATTCTGGACCGTTTGGTCCGCTATCCATCCAAAGGACCTGATCATGACACCCGAACTTTACTGGCTGACCGCCACCGCCCTGATGACCGGCCTGATGTGGTTTCCCTATATCTTGAACCGCATCGCTGTCAGCGGAATGATGAAGGCGATGTTCTTCACCTCTTCCAGCGCCGCGCCGCATTCCCCCTGGGCGGAACGGGCGATGGCAGCGCATCGGAACGCGGTCGAAAACCTCGTGGTCTTTGCCCCCGTGGTGTTGGCGGCCCATGCTGCCGGCGCGCTCAACGGCCTGACCGCCACCGCAGCAATGGTATATTTCTTTGCGCGGCTCGCGCATTTCATCATCATGACGGCAGGCATTCCCGTGGTGCGCACGCTGGCCTTCACCGCCGGTGCTGTCAGCACCATCGCCATCGCGCTGACCACGCTCGGCCTGATCTGACAAAAAGGCGGCGCGCCCTTACGGCGCGCCGCCGCACCTCAGGTTGACAGCGCCTGCCAGCCGAGGATCAGGATGCAGATCCATGTGGCGGTGAAGATGACTGGGCGGATCGGGGCGCGTATGCCTGCCCACATGACGGCGGCATGTACCAGTCGCAGCCAGAAGAACGCCGCCGCCGCGCCGACCGTCCAGCCGTTCGATACCCCCGCCAGATGCAGGATCACGATCAGGGTCGCATAGGGCGCAAATTGTTCCACCAGATTCAGATGCGCCCGATTGGCCCGCTGCACCCAGAGCGGCAACCGCGCCGGATCAGGCGGGCGCACGAAGTTGTCGGCGGCCTTTGCCCCGTCATATCGCGCCGATCCAGCAATGAACGGCACCCAGAGCGCGGCGAGCCAAAGCGCGGTGAGCGCGAGATAGAAGAGCTCGGTTGTCATCTCACCACTCCGCGCCCAGCGGCTCGCCGGTCTCGAGGAAGGTCTTGATGCCGCTCGCCGTGACCATCCAGCCGGTGCGCACGCCATCCATCGCTTCGGGCAGATCGAAATGCAGGATCGTCAGCTTGCAGACCGCGCCTTGCGACTTGATCTCGTAGACACAGCGCGAGGCAGGCAGATTCTCGCCCCAATGCGGCTCGAATGTCACCTCCAGCGTCTTGCCCGGATCGAAGGTCAGCACGGTGCCCGACAGCATCGGATGGCCGTCAGGGGTCAGGTGGGTGAAACGGCCTTCGGCAGTGATCGGGGCGGCGGGGGCGGCGCCGTTCACATTGTATTTGCGGATCATTTCCGGCTGGGTCAGGGCGTTCCACAACGCCTCCGGTGTCGTCTTGATCCAGGTCTCCAGCATGAAATCGGGTTTGGTCATCGCGTCGTCTCCTTCAAGGACGGCCTTCAGATCGAGCGCCATCCGCGCCATGGGTTTCGCCAGCAACGGCTCGATCCAGCGGTCGATGACCATCTGAAGCGGGGCCGCATTCAGATAATGATGCTTGAACCGGCCATCCCGGCGCACCACGATCAGCGACGCTTCCTCCAGCAGCGCGAGATGCTTCATCACGCCAAAGCGCGTCATCCCCGTCTCCGCCTCCGTCTGGATGACCAGTTCGCCGAGCGTCTGCCCGTCCTTGTCGCGCAAGAGATCGAGCAGCATTCGACGGGTCGGGTCGTTCAGTGCCTTGAAGATTGCGTCCATGAGGAGATCGTTAAGTGATTCTATTGTCACGTGTCAATATGGTCACCTATTGAGGCGACGTTCCTTTCGCTTCGGGCCTGCGGGGTTCATGGGGACGGAAAGACCGGCGTGTGCCGACGCATATCACCCGAAATGCTGCGGGGTGCCGCCAGCCGCCCAGGGGCGGGTCAGGTCGACCAGGCTGACATTCACGCATTCGATCAAGACCTGAAGGGTCGCGTTGCCCGAACAGGTCAGCATGATCTTGCCTGCTCCATCCTCGCCGGGTTCGAACTGCATGGACAAGAGGTTCAGCACCTTTTCCCGCTCACGCGGGTCGATTTCGGCGCTGCGAACGCGGAGCACATCGTCGATGGTCAACGCGGCGGCGACGCGTTCATAAGCGCGCTTTTCGCGGTCCGCGCGGGCCTTGTCCTCCCACCGGAACCGATAGAGCAGCAGCGACAGGCGGCGGCGGCGCGGGGCATAATGGACATTCCCGACCTTGCCGACTGCATCCTGCACCAGCGCGGAAATCACCGTCAGGTCATCCGCATCCGCTGCCTGAAGGCGAAGCGGCTGTTCATCGCCGGATTGAAAGGTCGCGTCTCCGGTCATGGCTATTCGCTCATCCGTTCGATTTGTGCGCCGCAGGCAGACAGCTTCTGCTCCACCCTCTCATAGCCGCGGTCGAGGTGATAGACCCGCGCGACCGTGGTTTCACCCTCCGCTGCCAGCCCGGCCAGCACAAGGGAGGCAGATGCGCGCAGGTCGGACGCCATCACCGGCGCACCTCGCAGCCTGTCGACCCCGCGCACAGTCGCCGCCGACCCGTCGATGTCGATCTTCGCGCCCATGCGGATCAGTTCCGGCACATGCATGAACCGGTTCTCGAAAATATGCTCCTCGATCCGGCTGGTGCCTTCGGCGAGGGTCATCAGGGTCATCAACTGGGCCTGAAGGTCGGTGGGAAAACCGGGGAACGGCTCGGTCGCGAAATCCACCGCCCGGACCCGCCCGTTGCGGCGGCGCACGCGCAGCCCGCCCTCGACATCGGTGACCTCGACATCCGCTGCCTCCAGCCGATCGGCGAAGGCGGCGACCAATGCGCGCTCACCGCCCTGAAACACCACATCGCCGCCCGCGATGGCAGGCGCGATCATGTAGGTGCCAAGCTCGATCCGGTCAGCCACCACGCGGTGGGTCGCACCATGCAGGCGGTCAACCCCGTCGATAGTGAGGGTCGATGTGCCCTCGCCGTCGATCACCGCGCCCATCGCGCGCAGACACCGGGCAAGATCCACGATCTCCGGCTCGCGCGCGGCATTGCGGATCACGGTCGTGCCCTTCGCAAGGGTGGCGGCCATCAGGACATTCTCGGTCGCGCCGACCGACACGAAGGGAAATTCGACCATACCGCCCCGCAACCCGCCCGGCACCTTCGCATGGACATAGCCATCGCGCAGATCAAATTCGGCGCCCATCACCTCCAGCCCCTTCAGGTGCAGATCGACCGGCCGCGCGCCGATGGCGCAGCCACCGGGCAGCGACACGATGCCATGCCCCTCCCGCGCCAGAAGCGGGCCAAGCACGAGGATCGAGGCCCGCATCTTGCGGACGATGTCGTAATGCGCGAGGTGATTTGTGATCTGCGTCGCGCCCAGCGCCAGCACGCGGCCACCTTGCAGCGATGCCACTTCGCAGCCGAGCGAGACGAGCAGATCCGTCATTGTCTTGATATCGGCCAGACGCGGCGCGTTGGTCAGCGTCAGCGGCTCCTCCGACAGCAGCGCGGCGGGCATCAGGGTCAGGCAGGCGTTCTTCGCCCCGCTGATCGGAATGGTGCCGTGCAGTTCCCGCCCGCCGGTGACGACGATCTTGTCCATGATGCTCTCTCAGCTTTCGTTGTCGTCGTCGTCTTTGGCGGCAGGGTTGGGGCGATTCAAAGGCGTATGCGTGCGATTCGGGTCAAGACCGGACAGATCGTCCCGCAGCCGCGCCTGCGCCTTGCGCCGCTTCAGATTGGCCCGCAACTGCGCCGCCAACCGCGCCGCCCGTGCATCCTTGTCCGGAGTGTCCGCCTCTGCCATCGCGCGGGTTTAGCGCCGCTTGCCGCCTCCGTCCAGACGATGCGGATCGCCGATGCCAAGTTTGCACTTGCATTCATCCCGATGATGAGAGAAACGACCCGGCGTCGCTGCCGTGACTTGGCGTGACAGGGTGTTCTTGATAAGGAATGCCCTGCTGGGAAAAGGCAGACAACACAGGCGGGGCGTTCCACCCCCCTGCCCCGGAGCATCGCCCCGGGGGCACGATCTGGAACCGGATGCTGTGGTAGCTCAGTGGTAGAGCACACCCTTGGTAAGGGTGAGGTCGAGAGTTCAATCCTCTCTCACAGCACCATCCTTCTCCTTGGCTCTACAACCTCGACCAAGATGGTGCACGCGGGCTTGGCACCTATCATTCAATCGATTTCATAATCTGCGCACCGGTCTGGATAAGCGGCAGATATGTGCTGCTTGGCAGTGGCACAATCTATTGATCTGCGCTGATGAGTATATTTACCAGTATACAAAAAGGCCATTGCTGCATATCAAATGATATGTTTACTTGCAAAAAGCATATCATCCAATATACAAAAGTCACTCTAATGCCCATGAGGTGATTGACAATGACCGTCCGGGACACGGCCCGAAAACAATATACGCGGATCGTGGATCGCGCAGCGCAGCAGCTTGCGTCGCTTCAAAGTCCGCCCGAAGGGTGGCTTGCGACGCTGCGCAAGGCGCTTGGCATGTCCGGGGCGGAGGTTGCTGTCCGCATGGCGGTCAGCCGCAATGCGGTCTACCAAGCCGAGCGCAACGAACGTGATGGTGCGATCACGATCAATCAGATGCAGAAACTTGCGGAGGCGATGGGCGGTCGCTTCGTTTACGCCATTGTCCCCGACGGCAGCGTCAACGACGTGATCCGGGCACAGGCGCGGCGCAAGGCCGAGGCCCGCATCCGCCGCGCAAGCGCCCACATGGCCCTTGAAATGCAGTCCCTGCCCACAGACGAACTACGGGAACGGATCGAGGCACTTTCCGACGACCTCGCCCGCGACATGCCGCCCGGATTCTGGCAGGTGAAATGATCTTCGCCGAACCCGAAGGCGCAACACCGCTCGACCCGAACGAAACGCAGGGTTTGAAGTTCGGGCACATCACCACGCGCGGCGAACTGGACGAGTTGGAACAGGCCAACATAGAACAAGGGCTGGCATGGGTGTCGCGGCGGCGCAGCGGTGATGTTTTCGACGATTCGTTCATCAGAACACTTCACAAGCGCCTTTTCGGTGATGTCTGGGCATGGGCCGGCACCTATCGCCTGACGGAAAAGAACATCGGCATCGAGCCGTTCCAGATCACGATGCACTTACGCATGTTGCTGGACGACGCCCGCTATTGGAGCGCAAATAGGACCTATCAGCCGCTGGAGGCTGCCGCCCGTTTTCATCACCGGATGGTGCAGATTCACCCGTTCCCGAATGGCAATGGCCGCCATGCCCGCATCGCCGCCGATATCATGCTGGAGGAAATCTATCATCACCCAGCCGTGGCGTGGGCCAGCGGATTTGACCTTCAGGCCGACAATGCGCGCCGCACGGCCTATATCGCCGCCTTGCGAAAGGCTGATGCCGCTGATTTCGTCCCACTTCTGGCATTTGTCGGTGCGGCGAATGGGTAGCCCGAGGCTTCGCCACCGCTAACCCCCCTCACCTCAACCGCGCAATGCGGGAAGCCCCCCACACCCCATTCCCGCCACCGAATGTCGAATTCAGACTTGCGCCCCCGGCTCCGTCCTCCGAACGTCGGCGCAACTGAATGAAGGAGAGCCGGAATGAAGACCCATGCCCGTGTAGTCGTGATCGGAGGCGGCGTTGTCGGCTGTTCGGTCCTCTATCACCTTACCAAACTTGGCTGGACCGATGTGATGCTGGTGGAACGGTCGGAGCTGACTTCCGGCTCCACATGGCACGCCGCGGGCGGGTTTCATACGCTGAATGCGGATACCAATATGGCGGCGCTTCAGGGCTATACGATCCGGCTCTACAAGGAACTTGAGGCGCTGACGGGCATGTCCTGCGGCCTTCACCATGTTGGCGGCGTGACGCTGGCCGACACGCCGGAGCGGATGGATTTTCTGAAGGCCGAACGCGCCAAGCACCGCTATATGGGGCTGGAGACGGAAATTGTCGGACCGGAGGAGATCAAAAAACTCTCGCCCATCACCAATATCGAAGGCGTGATTGGCGCGCTTTATGATCCGCTCGACGGGCATCTCGACCCGTCCGGCACGACCCACGCCTATGCCAAGGCCGCACGTATGGCGGGGGCGGAGATTGTGTTGCGCAATCCCGTGCTTGAGACGAACCCGCGCGCCGATGGCGGCTGGGATGTGGTGACGGAGCAGGGCACGATTGTCGCCGAGCATGTGGTGAACGCGGCGGGCCTTTGGGCGCGCGAGGTCGGTGCGCTTGCAGGCATCTATCTGCCCCTGCACCCGATGGAGCATCAGTATCTGATTACCGAGGAAACGCCGGAGGTTTACGAGCGCGATGCAGAATTGCCGCATGTCATGGACCCTGGCGGCGAAAGTTATCTGCGGCAGGAGGGGCGCGGCCTCTGCATCGGGTTCTATGAACAGGCCTGCGACCCCTGGGCGATCGATGGCACGCCCGGCGATTTCGGGCATGAATTGCTGGACAACAAGCTGGACCGGATCGGCGATTCGGTCGAGTTCGCCTATCGCCGGTTTCCGGTGCTGGAACGTGCCGGGATCAAGCAGATCATCAACGGCCCCTTCACCTTCGCGACCGATGGCAACCCCCTGGTCGGGCCGGTGCCGGGGCTGCGCAATTACTGGTCCGCCTGCGCCGTCATGGCCGGGTTCAGCCAGGGCGGCGGCGTCGGGCTGTCGCTGGCGCAGTGGATGGTAGAGGGCGAAGCGGAGCGGGATGTGTTCGCGATGGATGTGTCTCGCTTTGGCGAATTGCGCACCGACCGCGCTGCAGGCAAATGGATCACGCCGGGCTATACCCGCGCCAAAGTGCGCGAGAATTACCAGCGCCGGTTCTCCGTCGGGTATCCGAACGAGGAACTGCCGGTCGCGCGCCCGTTCCAGACCACCCCGGCCTATGACATCTGGAAAGACCAGCGCGCCGTGTTCGGCGCGGCCTATGGCATGGAGGCGGTGAATTACTTCGCCCCCGAGGGCGACCCGCTGTTCGAGACCCCGTCATTCCGCCGGTCGAACGCGTTCACGGCGACGGGCGAGGAAGTGCGGGCGGTGCGCACCGCTGTCGGCATCAACGAGATTCACAATTTCGGCAAATACCTCGTCACCGGCGCGGGTGCCTGCGCATGGCTCGACCGGATCATGGCGGGCCGCATCCCGAAGCCGGGGCGCCTGTCGCTGACGCCGATGCTGTCACCGAAGGGGCGGTTGATCGGCGATTTCACAGTGACCTGTCTGGCGGAGGGCCGGTTCCAGTTGACCGCGAGTTTCGGCGCGCAGGCCTATCACCTGCGCTGGTTCGAGCAGAATCTGGATGCGGGTGTCAGCGTCGAAAACATCTCCACCCGCCGCATCGGGTTCCAGATTGCAGGGCCGAATGCGCGCGCGCTGCTGGCGAAAACCACCCGCGCCGATGTGTCGGCGGAGGCATTTCGGTTCATGGACGCAAAAGACATGGATGTCGGCCTGACCCGCGCGATGGTGCAGCGCGTCAGCTATACCGGCGACCTCGGCTATGAAATCTATGTCGGCGCAGAGGACCAGCGCGCGCTCTACGCGGCGTTGGCAGAGGCTGGCGCCGATCTGGGCCTGCGCCCGTTCGGGATGCGCGCGATGATGAGCCTCCGGCTCGACAAGTTCTTCGGGTCATGGATGCGGGAATTCGGCCCGGATTACCTGCCCGCCGAAACCGGCATGGACCGGTTCATCGCCTATAACAAACCGGTCGAATGGATCGGCAAGCAGGCGGCGATGGCCGAAAAATCGGCAGGCCCGGCGCGCAAGATCTGCGCGTTTGAAGTGGACGCGCATGATGCGGATGTGGTGGCTTATGAGCCGATCTACCACGGCGGCAAGGTGGTCGGTTTCTGCACCTCCGGCGGCTATTCGCATCATGCGGGGAAGAGCATCGCGCTGGGGTTTGTGCCGGTTGGCCTGATTGCCGATGACCTTGAGGTGCAGATCGAGATTCTGGGCGAGTTATGTGCGGCGCGGATGTTGTCTGCGCCGCTGTTTGACGCGGACGGGGCGCGGATGCGGGGCTGAAACAACCTCTCACCAAAGCGTGCATGGCAAGCGACCCGACCTGAGCGTAGCCTTTTCCGAAATCAGAAAAGGCACTGCCCATGATCCGCTTTCTGTTTGCCGCCCTGATCTTCGCTTTTCCTGTCGCTGCGCAGGACGCCGAGCCACCGATGACCCTTTCGCGTCTGGGCGAGATCATCCTCGCGCTCGACCCGGAGGCGGCGACGGACGGCGTGCGGTTTCAATTCACGGTGGAGGACATTCCCGTCCTGATCGTCACCGACCAGCGGGCCGACCGGATGCGCGCGATGGTGCCGATCCGGTCAGCCGATGGTGTGACGGCGGAGGAGATGGAGCGTCTGTTGCAGGCGAATTTCGACAGCGCGCTCGACGCCCGCTATGCGATTGCGCAAGGGCGGCTCTGGTCGGTGTTCATCCACCCGCTTGCAGCGCTGGAGAAAGACGAATTCATTTCCGGCATCGGGCAGACGGTGAACCTCGCGATCACCTATGGCTCGCTTTATACCGGCGGCGCGATGCAGTTCGGCGGCGGTGACAGCAATGCGATCCAGCGCGATCTGATCGACGGGTTGCTGAAAAAGGGCGCGCCGATCTGAACCGGCCCTGCGGCAAGAGCCGCCCCGAACCGGATGACAACCGCAAAACACCGCGATAGGGTCGCGCCATGCATTACCGCCCCGGCCATGACCCCCGCCCGCTTCCCTATGATCCGTTCAAATCCTGCACGGTGCCGCGCCCGATTGGCTGGCTTTCGACCATCTCGCGCGACGGCGTGCCGAACCTCGCGCCCTACAGCCAATGGCAGAACCTGACCTTCGATCCGCCGATGGTGATGTTTGCAGCCAATGTCCTGTCCAGTGGGCGGCGCAAGGATACGGTGGTGAATGCCGAGGATACCGGCTGGTTCGTCTGGAACATGGCGACCTATGCGCTGCGCGATGCGGTGAACATCTCCGCGATGGAGCTGCCCGCCGGTGAGGACGAGTTTCTGCGCGCCGGTGTGACCAAGGCCGATTGTGTGGATGCCCCCGGTCCGCGCGTCGCCGAAAGCCCCTGTCATTTCGAATGCCGCTACCTCAGCACCCATCGCCTGCCCGGTGGCAAGGCGGGGCCGGTCGATGTCGTCTATGGGCAGGTGGAGCGTATCCATATCGACGAGGCGTTCGTCACGCCCGAAGGCAAGCTGGACATCGCGAAGATCGAACCGATCGCCCGGATGGGATATTACGACTACGCCGTGATCCGCGAGACGTTCGAGATGCGAATCCCCGGTGCCTCCGCCGCCGCTGCGGACGGGTTGGAGGGGCGGGGATAGCGACCCGCGCCGCAGAAATTCATCACCCCGCCCCGCTTCCCGACGCCAGCTAGTCGGTTTCGGCAGGGCAGCCATGCGTTGACCTGGGCTCTTCTTGCGCCAGTATCCGCGCGAAGGAGCCATCATGAACGACCAATACGACGCCATCATCATCGGGGCCGGAGTCATCGGGGCCTGCACCGCCTTCGAAATGGCGAAGGCCGGGTATCGCACCCTGTCCATCGACAAGCAGGGCGGGGCCGGTCTGGGGTCGACCGCCGGGTCCTGCGCGATCATCCGGCTTTACTATTCCAACGTGGAAAGCTGTGCGCTGGCCTATGAGAACTGGTTCATCTGGAAGGATTGGGCGGGCTATCTCGGTTCGACCGATCCGCGCGGGATGATCCAGTACAAGGATGTCGGCACGCTGGTCATGAAATGCGCCGAAAACGGCAACATGGAACGCGCGGCGGGCCTGATGGATGCCATCGGCGCGCCGTATGAACATTGGGGGCCGGAGCAGATCAAGGGCAAGTTCCCGTTCTTCGATCTGCGCACCTTCGGCCCGGCCAAGCGCCCCGATCAAGACGGGTTCGGCGAGCCGACCGGCGGCGAGATTCCCGGCGCGATGTTCTTTCCTTGCGGCGGCTATGTCACCGACCCGGCCCTTGCCGCCCAGAATGCGGAACATGCCGCGAAGCAGCACGGGGCCGAATTCCTGTACAATGCAACCGTTGCCGAAATCCTGACCGCGAATGGCCGCGCCGCCGGGGTGAAACTGGCCGATGGGCGCAGCATTCATGCGCCGGTCGTGGTCAACATCGCCGGGCCGCATTCGGCGAACATCAACCGCATGGCCGGTGTCTATGACGAGATGAACATCAAGACCCGTGCGCTTCGGCACGAGGTCGCCCATGTTCCCGCCCCGCCGGGTTTCGATATGGAACGGCAGGGCTGTGTCACCTCTGACAGCGACCTGTCGACCTATGCCCGGCCCGAAACCGGCAATTACGTGCTGATCGGGTCGGAAGACCCGTCATGCGACACCCGCGAATGGGTCGATGCCGACGACTGGGACCGCGACCTGTCGGATCAGGGCCGGGTGCAGGCCATGCGGCTCGCGCAGCGCTATGCCGGCCTGCCGGTGCCCAATAACCCAAAGGGCGTGGTGGAGCTTTACGACGTGACCGAGGACTGGATCCCGATCTACGACAAGACCGCGCTGCCGGGTTTCTATGTCGCCATCGGCACCTCGGGCAATCAGTTCAAGAACGCGCCGGTCGCGGGCAAGATGATGACGAAGCTGATCGCCGAATGCGAGGCGGGGCGCGATCATGATGCCGACCCGGTGCATATCCGGTTCGACAATATGGGCCATGAAATTTCCATCGGGTTCTTTTCGCGCAACCGCGCGATCAACCCGAATTCCTCTTTCTCGGTTCTGGGGTAACGCATGGCTGAAACGGGCGCGGTATTCGGCGACAGGCGCACCCCGCCCGTTTTGATCACACTGATCCTCGTCACCAGCATTTCGGTGCTGACGATGAGCGGCTTTCTGCCGTCTCTGCCCTCGATGACGGAGGATCTGGGCACGTCCTATGCCATCATGCAGATCGCCGTGTCGGGCTATCTCGGCGTGACGGCGATCATGCAGTTGATCATCGGGCCGCTGTCTGATCGTTATGGCCGCCGCCCGGTGATCATTGGCGGGCTCGTCATCTTTGTCATCGCCTCGATCGGCTGCGCGATGGCGGAGGATATCACCACCTTCATGATCTTCCGCATGTTGCAGGCGGCGGTTGCCGCCGGGATGGTCCTCAGCCGGGCGATGGTGCGCGACCTGCTGCCGCCCAACGAGGCCGCGTCGATGATCGGCTACATGACGGCGGCAATGGCATTGGTGCCCATGCTCGGCCCGCTCTATGGCGGCGCGATGGAGGATGCGCTGGGATGGCGCGCGACCTTCTGGTCCTTCGTGATCTTCGGCGTCGGCATCCTGATCCTCTGCCTGATCGACCTTGGCGAGACGAACCGGCACAAATCCGCCAGTTTCGCGGCGCAGATCAGGGCCTATCCGTTGTTGCTCGGCGCGCGGCGGTTCTGGGGCTACACGATGACGGCGGCCTTCGCGTCCGGTTCGTTCTTCGCGATGCTGGGCGGCGCGCCGTTCGTGCTGCGCGAGATTTTCGGCCAGTCCCCGGCGGCGACCGGGCTGTACCTCGGCATGGTCGCGCTCGGCTACATGACCGGCAACCTGATCACCGCGCGGGTGGCGGAGCGGGTCGGGATCGACCGCCTGATGCTGTTCGGATGTCTGATCGCGAGCGCGGGCCTTGCGACCGGGCTGATCGTCAATCTGTTCGTCATCCAGCACCCGCTGGCGGTCTTTTCATTCTGCATCTTCATGGGGCTCGGCAATGGCATGACGCTGCCATCGGCCACCACCGGGCTGTTATCCGTGCGCCCCGAACTGGCGGGCAGCGCATCCGGCCTTGGCGCGTCGATGATGATCGGCGGCGGCGCGCTGCTGTCGGTGATCGCGGGCGCGGTGCTGCATGCCGACAGCGGCGCGGCACCGCTTCTGATCCTGATGCTGGTTTCGGCCCTGCTGTCGCTGGTATCGACGCTTTATGTCATAAGGCGGTCGCGCCAGCTTGCCGCGCAGGCCGCAGCACAGGCCGCAGCGGCGGAGTAACGCGCGCTTCTATCCCCGATAGCCGCCCTTGTCGCAGACGATCCGCCATTCCTCGACCGTGACCGGCTGGACAGACAGGCGCGAGGTTTTCACCAGCGCCATCTCCGCCAGCCTCGGGTCTGTCTTGCAATCCTCCAGCGACACCGGTTCGGGGAAGGGGGCGACCGCCTTGATGTCGACGCATTCCCAGCGCGGATCGTCGGTCGTGCTGTCTGGATGCGCCTCTGCGATCACCTCGACCACGCCGACGATGCGTTTTTCATCCACCGAGTGATAGAAGAACCCAAGGTCGCCGACCTTCATCGCCCGCATGTTGTTGCGCGCCTGATAATTGCGGACCCCGTCCCATTCCTCACCCGCGTCGCCCTTGGCGACATGATGATCCCAGCCCCAGGTGCCGGGTTCGGATTTGAAGAGCCAGTAGGCCATGATGCGCTCCCGTTGTTCTGAGGCCGCAAAGGTGTGGGGGCCCCAGCGCAGCGTCAAGTGTGCAGCGCGACGCATCATTGGGGCGCAGGGGGGTCACATTAATCCAAAGGCAAAAGTAGACCTTCGTGCGGAGCGCGGCGACGGTCCGGTTTGGAGCCCAAACTGCAACGGTTCATTGCGGCAGCAAAGGGCTGCAAACGCTGCAGGGGAATCCTTTCGAAAACGGCTTGGAGTTTGAAGGGGGTTTATGGCAGCGTTACACGGGTCGGCTTGAGAATGTTCCGCAGACGAGGGTTTGTTGGTGCGACCTTTGATAAGTAGTGCTTGAAGGGGACGGTTTTTTGGAAGCTGAGTTACTTTTACTATTAATCGTCAGCGTCGTTTTTTTCGTGGCTGTTATCAAAAGGATTCGAAGTAATGATACGCCCCCAAGCGAAGCGACGCCTCCAAAAACGCCTGCGATAAAGCAACAGCCGTTTGAGGCACAAAGCGCACATAGTGAGCCAGTCAGCGTTACTCTACATGGCCCGGCCTATGTGCTGGATGGTGATACTGTGGTCATTCAAAAAACCCAGATCCGTCTATTTGGTGTTGATGCTCCTGAAATGGACCATCCGTACGGCAAGAATGCCAAATGGGCTTTAGTTAAATTATGTCAGGGAAAAACAATACGGGCGGAGGTCACAGAGCAAGACGCTCACGGCCGCACAGTCGCAAAATGTTATCTACCGGATGGGCGTGACATATCGGCTGAAATGGTAAAACTCGGCTTAGCAATTGATTGGCCTAAATTTTCAGGCGGAAATTACAGCTCGATGGAAGTGCCTGGAGTGCGTAAAAAACTGTGGTTGGCAGACGCGCGGCAAAAAGGCAGAATGCATGTTTGGGAGCATTTCTATGCTCGAAAAAATGCAAAAAACTAAGAAAGTTTCGATAAACGCATAGGGCTGATACATCGAAATTATATTTCATGCAGTCTTTTTTAAATTCGATTTATATCTTCTGTTACTGTATTATTAGATTCCTGCGGGCATGGCTTAGCGAAAGAGTCGCCATTCAAGCATTCACATCGAACTCACACATCGTCCGCACGCCACCCCTTACCGCACCTCGTCTGAAATAGCTGGTCTATGCCGACATGCGCGTCAAAGGACAGAACCGCTAGGCCCGGCCCACTGACTGAATCGGGAAACGTCGGTGCATCAAATCAAGGATGCAGGCCACGCCGCATCACGCCTCCCGCGTCAATGGGCGGCTCATCAAACTGCGCATCGCGCCTGCCACATCCGTCTCACCCGCCGTCAGTGCGGCTACCGCCTCGGTGATCGGGGTGTCGATCCCCATTGCGCGTGACAGGGCCAGCACTGCCCCCGCCGTCGCCGCGCCCTCATAGGTCACGCCGTCCGGGGGCACGTCGCCCCGCCCGAGCGCGAGGCCATAGGCGAAATTGCGCGACCGTGGCCCGGCGCAGGTCAGCGCCAGATCGCCGAGGCCGGACAGGCCCGCCAGCGTCTCCGCCCGCCCCCCGCGCGCGATGGCAAAGCGGCTCATCTCGGCGAAGCCGCGCGTCATCAGCGCCGCGCGGGCGCTTTCACCAAGGCCGCGCCCGACGGCGACACCGCATGCGATGGCGATCACGTTCTTCAGCGCGCCGCCGATCTGCGCCCCGATCAGGTCATCGGTCAGATAGGGCCGCAGCGCAGGCCCCGCGATCCGGTGCTGGACCGCCTCGCCCGCCACCCGGTCGGTTGCCGCCAGCGTGATCGCGGTCGGCAGACCGGCGATCAGGTCGGCGGCGAAGGATGGCCCGGTCAGCGCCATGATCGGATTGGGCACCAGCGCCGCCGCGATTTCGGATTGCAGCGCACCCGTCCCCGCCTCCACCCCCTTGGCGGCGAGGATCAGCGGTGCCACGGGCGGGATCGCATCGGCATGAGCCGCCAGCACCGCGCGGGTGAACTGCGCCGGCACTGCCAGAATGACCATGTCAGCCGCGTGCAGCCCTGCCCGGATATCCGTTTCAACCCCGGGTGCCGCGTGCCGCCCCAACAGACGCACCGGCCCGCCCGCCCGCAGCAGATGCGCCAGCGCCTGCCCGAAGGCCCCCGCGCCGAGGATTGCGA
>CAYGRU010000034.1:0-41357 GCA_964352385.1 uncultured Candidatus Planktophila sp. | reverse complement strand
GCGCGCTGATCCAGATACACATCATAAAATGTCGGCAAGGTCAGCGCGCGGTCGTTGTTTTCGTAAAGATATGGGTCGTTGTAGATGGCGCGATAGTAGGCAGAGAACAGGCCCTGTCCGGCGCGGATGCTGGCACGGGCCGGGTCGGCCACATGGGTAACGGTGTTGCCATCCTCGTCACGGTAGCAATCAATCTCACCCGCTGCGTTCCCGGCGTTCCTGAAACAGGAAAGTTGGGTCAGCTTGAAGTTGTCGGCGTTGGTCATCGGCAAATGGTTCAGCCGTGACGATGCAGGAATGCCCAGCGCAGCGTTCGATATGGCGGTCGGTTCGTGCCAGTACCGTGCCTTGAGCACATCGAGGTCTGGCTGGAACAGCGGCGAGTCATCGCGCAGCGGATGCGAAGCGCCCGCATAGGCCGGGTCTTGCGAATGACGGCCTGCCGCATCCTTGTCCCAATCCAGCACCGCCGCAATGGGATCGTCCCACATGTCGAAGGCGGTGTTCATTGCGGTTGCGATCACTTCCGGTTCCGCCGCAGTGAACTTCAACTCGTCCGCTTCGCAAAATGTCGCGCCTTGCTGCTGCGCCGCTGCCAGCATGCAGATGGTGCGGGCCGTCGCATTCTGAGCTGCACTCGCCGAAGGATCGAACCCCGGTAGTGTCAGAGGATCGTTGCAGATGTCGCTGACCGCTGCCGGCCCTTGCAGTGCAAGCCGCCGCGCGAGGCTGTTGGGGGCCGACAAAGGCCCGGACTCGACCGAGGGTGTGCCGCTGAGCACGCCATCAGCGACATATGAAAACTGCAATCCCTGAAAGGACGGGTCGCTGGCCACCTCTTCGTAATTGATCGTTTGCTGACCTTCCCACGGGTTGCACATCACGATGTTGGAAAACGACCCGCAAGTCAGTTCCTGCCGCTTGGCGGCGGCCGTCGTGCGAACCGGATTGGTTTCGGGCACGGTTTCATTGCCGTTCGAATTGATAAGCTGCATCAGCGAATTGCGCACCGACCGTTCATCCGCGACTGCGATGACATAGCGGGCATGCATCGAGGCCAGTGCCTCCGACCCGGCGGAACTGCCATCGGCAAATGCCGTGTAAAGCAGGTTTCCACCCGTCAGATTTGACCCTAGGGAATATTGCGGGCCGTCATCATCGGAAAGGTCGCGCACGAAGAACAGGTGAGAGATGTTGAACTGGTTTCCGTTGCCGGAACTGAAGACCGCCGATTTCGACATTGGCGATCCGCTGCCCGTCCCGAAGACGCTGGCAACCGCGCGATCGACGGAGTCCGCCTTGCGATCGAGTTCTGCCGCCGCAGCCAGTGCTGCCTGATCGGTGAAGGATTGCATCTGGGAGTGTTCGGAATATACCCGACCGAAATCCAGAACGACACCCGAAGTGCCGAACAGCATGACCGAAAACACGACAACCTGCGTGGCCATGGAGGCCCTGGTATTGCCGAGAAGCCTGCAAACCGAATTTCGTAAAAACACCACGAACACCTTACGCTACTTCGCCCATGCTGTAGCTATCATTTTCCGCGTGGGTTTTGAAGCCGGATGTTCACATGTGGCGATCCTCCATCGAAATCTTCGTGAATGTTGCTAATCAGGGGGCGTGCCGTGAATGGCACTTGTGATCCATGAACGGAACTCTGCCGAAAATGACGACTTTCAGTGCTCTGACGACCCTGCCCAATCAGGCCTCTGCCACCGCTCTGCGCGACGCGCTGGAGCATGTGGAGCCGGAGCCCTATGGTGTCGGCCTGTTTGAAATCGAGGACGGTTCAGGCCGCTACGAGGTCGGCGGATTTTTCATGACCGCCCCGGACGACACCGCATTGGCGGTGCTGGCAGCGGCCTTCGGCGCGACGCCTTTCGTTGTTTCAGAAATCGGCGAGCGCGACTGGGTATCCGAAGTAAAACGGGAACTTAGCCCGGTTCGTGCAGGTCGTTTCCTGGTCCACGGCAGCCATGACCGAGACACCGCTTCAGGCGTCAGGCACGCGCTGGAGATCGAGGCGGCAATGGCGTTCGGCACCGGGCACCACGGCACGACACGCGGCTGTCTTTCCGCGCTCGACCGGTTGGCACGAAGCGGGTTCCGGGCACGGCGGATTGCCGATATCGGTTGCGGCACAGGGGTGCTGGCGATGGGGGCGGCTTCGCTTTGGAAACGGCGCTGCCTGTTTGCAGATATCGATCAGGTCGCCGTTGACACCGCCCGCGCGAACATCCGCGCAAACCGGCTTGCACCGTTCGCGCAACTGGTGCGCGCCGTCGGTTTCACGGCACCGCTGATTCGGCGCGCCGCGCCCTTCGACCTCGTATTCGCCAACATCCTCGCCCGCCCGTTAAAGCGGTTGGCACCGGACATGGCGCGGTACGTGATGCCGGGCGGCGTCATCATCCTGTCCGGCGTCCTGAACGAACAGGCGGCGGGGGTGGAGGCTATCTATCTCGCGTGGGGGTTCCGCAGGCTCTGGATCAGTCGCGACGGCGAGTGGTCGACCCTGGTGCTGCGCCGCCTCTGACCGCGCAGCCGAAATGCATCAGGGCCGCCCAAGGGCGACCCTGACCGCAGAACGTCAAGCGTGGAGCGATCAGAGACCGCGATGCGACAGGTCGCGGCTGAACGCGCCGAGATCGTGATCACCAAGGCCGATGTCGCGAAGCTGTGAGGGGGACAGGCGCGACAGTTCGTTGTGGGTCCGCTCGGCGATCAGCTTCGCGCGAACAGTCCTGACAATCCGGTCCATGAAGGACACGGCCTTGTAGACGGAAATGGCGCCGAAGGGGGCGATGCGGTTCTGTTCGAATACGGCCATCTGACCGGCTCCTCTTGAAAGGGGGCGTCGCCCCCGGTGTCGTTCTGGAGGGGCAGATAGGGCGTCGGAATCGTCGATGCAAATGCCCCGAAAGCATAACGGTCATGCGCTTTTCGCATGTGTCGAGATCGGGTCATGGTGCGTCGCAAAAACGCTTCGCTCTGGCCGATGTTCATGTTTCGTGCTAGCAAGTGTGAAACATCGGTGAAAGTGGGCGAAACAATGCGTGTGATCGGCATCGACCCTGGGTTGCGCAGAACGGGCTGGGGCGTGATCGAAAGCCGAAGCGGCGGGCGGATCAGCTATGTCGATTGCGGCACGATCGAAACCGATTCGGGCGATCTGGCCCCGCGCCTGCTGGTGTTGGCGCAGGAATTGCGAAAGGTGTTTCTGGCCTTCGACCCGGCGGTCGCATCGGTCGAAAAGACCTTCGTGAACCGCGACCCGGCGGGCGCGCTGAAACTGGGCCATGCGCGGGCAATCGCCTTGCTGATCCCGGCGGAGGCTGGGCTGCCGGTGTTCGAATACGCCCCCAATGCCGTGAAGAAGACCGTTGTCGGCGTCGGCCATGCAGGCAAGGATCAGGTGACACGAATGGTCGAGATCCTGTTGCCGGGCGCGAAGCCGAAAACCTCGGACGCGGCGGATGCGCTGGCGATTGCGATCTGCCATGTTCAGCACTCGCAACTGGCAAGCAGGATAAGCGCATGATCGGCAAGATTTCGGGGCGGGTGGATTATGTCGAGGATGACCACGCCCTGATCGAGGCGGCCGGGGTCGGATACGAGATTTACTGCGCGCCGCGCACGCTGCGCGCCCTGCCGGGCCGGGGGGAGGTTGCGGCGCTGTATACCATCCTGCTGGTGCGCGAGGACCTGATGCAGCTTTTCGGCTTTGCGACCCGCGAAGAACGCGAATGGCACCGTTTGTTGACATCGGTACAGGGCGTCGGTGCGAAGGTCGGCCTTGCGATCCTCGGTGCGCTGGGGCCGGAAGGGGCGGCGCGCGCGATCATGCTGGGTGATGCGGCGGCGGTGAAGGCCGCGCCGGGTGTGGGGCCGAAACTGGCGCAGCGGATCGTGATGGAACTGAAGGGCAAGGCACCGGCCCTGATGACGCTGGGCGCAGCATCGTCCGAGGCGGCGGAGGCGGGTGAGGTGATCGAGACATCGAAGCCCGCACCCCGCGCGCCGGGGCCGAAGCCTGATGACAGCGCAGCGCAAGCGCGCGCATCGGCGCGCGCCGATGCGCTGTCAGCACTGGTCAATCTCGGCTATGGCGAGGGGGAGGCGGCGCAAGCGGTGATGAGCGTCGAGGCGACGGGCGATGCACTGGACAGCGCTGGGATGATCCGTGCCGCGCTCAAGACCCTTGCGCGTGACCGTTGATCCGGGCGAAGAGCAGCGATGACCGATCCTGACCCGACCCTCCGGCCAGAACCGCGCGAGGAAGACGCGCCGGAACGCGCGCTTCGCCCGCAATCCCTGTCCGAATTCATCGGCCAGCGCGGCGCGCGCGCCAATCTGGAGGTGTTCGCCCAGTCCGCCCGCCAGCGCGGCGAGGCGATGGATCATCTGCTGTTCTATGGCCCGCCCGGCCTTGGCAAGACGACACTGGCGCAGATCATGGCGCGTGAACTCGGCGTCGGGTTTCGCATGACCTCCGGTCCCGTCATCGCGCGGGCGGGCGACCTTGCGGCAATCCTGACCAATCTGGAATCGCGTGATGTCCTGTTCATCGACGAGATTCACCGCCTCAACCCGGCGGTCGAGGAAATTCTTTATCCCGCGATGGAGGATTTCGAGCTTGATCTGGTGATCGGCGAGGGGCCTGCGGCGCGCACCGTCAGGATCGAATTGCAACCTTTCACCCTGATCGGCGCGACGACCCGGCTCGGCCTGCTGACGACGCCGCTGCGCGACCGGTTCGGCATTCCGACCCGGCTGGAATTCTATGAAGAGGCGGAGCTGATCCAGATCGTCGAGCGCGGCGCGCGGCTGCTGAAGGCCCCTGCAACGCCCGAAGGCGCGCGGGAGATTGCCCGCCGATCCCGTGGCACACCACGCGTTGCGGGCCGCCTGTTGCGCCGGGTGATCGACTTCGCATTGGTGCAGGGCGACGGCACGGTGGGACGCGAGATTGCCGATATGGCGCTGACCCGGCTCGGCGTCGATCATCTCGGCCTCGACAGCGCCGATCTGCGCTATCTGAAGATCATTGCAGAGAATTATTGCGGTGGTCCGGTCGGGGTGGAAACCATCGCCGCCGCCCTGTCTGAGACGCGGGATGCGATCGAGGATGTGATCGAGCCGTTCCTGTTGCAACAGGGTCTGATCCAGCGCACCCCGCGTGGGCGGATGCTGGCGCAGAAGGCATGGCAACATCTGGGCATTGCTGCACCGCGCCGCGTGGATCAGACGGACCTTTTTGCCGATGACTGAAACGGCGGATATCAGGATCGTTGCGCGCGCGCCGGATCCGGAGACCTTTCGCAGGTTCCGCGCGGCGCTCGGCTGGGGCGAGATGACGTTGGAACAGGCTGAACGTGCCGTCAGAGGGGCCCATTTCGATGTCGTCGCCCTGCGCGGACAAGATATTGTGGGATTTGGCCGGGTCACCGGCGATGGCGTGGTGAACTTCCATCTCGACGATGTGATCGTGTCTGAGGCCGCGCGCGGGCAGGGCATCGGCCAGCGGATCGTCGAGGCGCTGATGGCCTGGATCGACGAGGTCGCGGACCCGCATGCGATGATTTCGCTGACGGCGTCGGCGGGGATGGAGCCATTCTATGAGCGGTTCGGGTTTTCCGTGACCCCGCCGTCCGGTTACGGCTATGGCATGATGCGGCTGATCGAAGACGAGCCGGAATGAATCGCAGATACAGGTGACATGATGAACCCCGACGCAGAGCGTATCACGAGGCTGTTTGGCGGCGACGGCTTCAAGTTTGCCCGCTGGGGCATGCCGATCAGCCCGGTGGTGATAGGCCTCGACCAGAAGGGCGCGCAGCTTTTCGAGGAAGCCATCGAAGCGGTCGCCGGGCTGGTCGGGGTGGAGATCGAGGAACTTGACCCCGAAATGGGGGCGAACCTGCTGATCTATATCATGTCCGACTGGGCCCATGCGTCGCGCGCGCCGAACCTGCCGAATTTCCTGCCCAACCTGCCTGAACTGGTGGACCGTCTGACCAAGGCGAATGCGAACCGCTATCGCGTGTTCGCCTTTGACGATCAGGGGGCGATCCGTGCCGCGATCACGCTTTTGCGTTATGACGAACAGATGCGCGCTGCGCCGGTCGATTACATCGCCCTGTCCGAGGCGGCGCTGGCGATGCTGGTCTATGACGAGGCGGGCGTGGCCGAGGACCGCCCGGTCATAATGGCGAAATTCGATGATGACGACCATGCCCGCGCCATCGTTGACCCGTGGCATGGCATGTTGCTGCGCGCGGCCTACGATCCCGCCTTGCCCGCGGGATCGAAGGACCCTGCGCTGGCGATGCGGTTGGCCGCGCGGATCGAGGTGCAGACCTCGCCTGAGCCGACTGACGAGGATGACGACGACGATGATTCATGAGGCGACGTTCAGGGTCTATTACGAAGACACAGACATGGCCGGGGTTGTCTATTACGCCAATTACCTGAAATTCATCGAACGCGCCCGGTCCGATGCGCTGCGCGAAGCCGGAATCGACCAGCGCGCGATGCGGGATGCCGGTGTGGTGTTCGTCGTCACGCGGGTCGAGGCGGATTTTCTGGCCCCGGCACGTTATGACGACGTGCTGACCGTGACAACGCGGACAGAGGCGATCCGCGGCGCTTCCGCAACCTTGCAACAGGATGTGTTCTGCGCCGAACGCTGTCTTTTTACGGCGAAAGTGTCATTTGCCAACATGTCAGTGGCCGGGCGCGCGACGCGCCTGACGCCTGAAACACGATCGGCACTGGAGCGATTCAGATAACCTTTCAGGTCAAAAGGAGCAGGGGCGGAGCGATGCGGCACCCCACCCGAACCACCTTCCCGGAAATGTGATACCGTCGGGGCGGGTTTCGTGTGCTGCGATATGGTATTGCGCTGCAACACCATTGACCTTCGGCTGCGAAAATCGGATTCATGCCCAAGATTTTGACGCAATCCGCGTCTAACCGTTGTATATGTGTTAAAAGCCGCGTCAGACGGTCAAACTGAGGCAAGTGCATGGAAACTGAAGCGATTGCAACGGCAGGTGCCGCTGCGGCAGAACTGGATTTTTCGGTACTCGCGCTGTTCCTGCGCGCGACGATCACCGTAAAGATCGTCATGATCTTGCTTGTGATGGCAAGCTTTTGGTCATGGGCGATCATCATCGACAAATTCATCGCCTTCCGCCGCCAGCGCAGCGAAAGCAGCAAGTTCGAGGAGGCGTTCTGGTCCGGTCAGCCGCTCGACCAGTTGTTCGAACGTCTGGGGCAG
This sequence comes from uncultured Candidatus Planktophila sp., assembly GCA_964352385.1. Taxonomy (GTDB): domain Bacteria; phylum Pseudomonadota; class Alphaproteobacteria; order Rhodobacterales; family Rhodobacteraceae; genus Pikeienuella. The sequence continues at coordinate 34,072 of CAYGRU010000034.1, read as the reverse complement.
ACGCCCCGGTCGGCGATGGAACGCATTTTCGTGGCAGGGATGACCGAATTCCGACGGTCCTTCGGCACGGGCGGCGGTGCGGCCCCCGGCGCGCAGCAGCGGATCGAACGGGCGCTGTCGGTGGCAATCGCCCGCGAGGATGAGGTGATTTCGGCCCGGCTCGGCTTTCTTGCGACCGTTGGCTCGATCTCGCCTTTCGTGGGCCTCTTTGGCACGGTCTGGGGGATCAAGAACGCATTCGAGGAAATCGCGATCCAGCAGAACACCAATCTGGCAACCGTCGCGCCGGGCATCGCCGAGGCGCTGGTCGCGACCGCCCTCGGTCTGCTCGCGGCGATCCCGGCGGTGATTTTCTATAACAAGCTGGTCGGCGATGCGGATCGCCTGGGCGGGCGGCTTGAGAATTTTTCTGATGAGTTCAGCGTGATCCTGTCGCGCCAGATCGACCGGAAGCCGGGCTGATGGGGGCGAAACTCGTCGCAGCGGGCGGAGCACGGCGGCGCGGGCGAAAGTCGCGCGGCGCGCCGATGTCCGAAATCAACGTCACGCCCTTTGTCGATGTGATGCTGGTGCTGCTGATCATCTTCATGGTGGCCGCGCCCTTGCTGACGGTCGGTGTGCCGCTGCAATTGCCGGAAACCGACGCGAAGCCCTTGCCGCAGGAAGATGAACCACCGCTGACCATCAATCTGGCGGCGGACGGGTCGATCTATCTTCAGGAAACGCCGATTGATTTCGGTGAGTTCGCCCTGCGCCTGCCCGCCATCGCGGCGGAGCGGTCAGACGATCAGGTCTATCTGCGGGCCGATGCGTCGCTGGATTATGGCCGTGTCGCGCTGATCATGGGCGCGCTGAACAAGGCCGGGTTCAGGTCGATTGCGCTCGTCACCGATGCGATCCTACCGAACGGGGAGGGCAATTAGGCGATGAAAGCGGGTGCTGGCATTTCCGGTGGTGCGCATGTGGTGATGATCGGTCTGCTGATCTTTGCGGGGGAGTTATTCTCGGAAAGCCAGGCGGAGCCGGTCAACATCGCCGAAGTCACCCTGATGTCGGGCACAGAATTCGAGGCCGCTACATCCGCCGCGCCACAATATAACGCCGATCTGCCCGCCTCGCCGCAAACACCGGTGGAGGCTGAGGAACAGGCCGATGTGAAAGTCGCCGAACAGGATGCGGCACCGACCACGAATGCCGATCCGTCGCGCCCCGATGCGGCGGAACAGGGCGAGGCGGTAAAGACCCCGGCGGAACAGGTGCCGGATGCGTCCATTGCCGATGTCGGCGCACAGCCTGCCGCGCCCTTGGCCCCCGAAGACAACATCATCGTTGCGGCGAATGAGCCTTCGCCAGAGGTCGCGCCCATCGCAGAAGTGCCGACCACGCCCGCCGCCGCACCGCAGCCGCGCCCGGTTGCCCCCGTGGTTGATGCGGTCGCGCCGGAACCGGAGCCTGCGCCGACCCCCGAGCCGGAGGTGGCCGAGGTCGAACCCGCGCCGACACCGGAGCCGACGCCGGAACAGAAACCGGAGCCTGAACCGGAGCCGGAAAGCGAAGAGATCGTGAAGCTGAACGACCCGGACATTCCGGCACCGAAGCTTGCGCCGCCGCCGCCGACCAAACCGAAGGACGTGGCCGTCGCGAAGGAAGCCGAGCGTCTGGCGCGCGAAAAGAAACAGCCCGAAGAAACCGGCGCGGTGAAGCAGGCGGAAGCCCCGGCGAGCACCGGCACATCGCAATCCGTCGGCCAGCTTTCATTCCGCGATCAGGATGCGCTGCGGGTCGGCATCAAGGGCTATTTCAGCCCGCCGACCGGCTTGCCGAACGAAGACCAGCTTGCCGTCAAGTTGACCATCAGCGTCAGCCCGGATGGCAAGATCACCTCTGGCCCGGATGTCATCTCGCCCGGCGGACGACTGGATGCCGCCCATGCCGCGCTGATGCGCGCCGGTGTGCGCGCGCTGAAAAAATCCGAGGCTGCGGGGGTGTTCTCGAAATTGCCACGCGATAAGTATGAGCGTTGGAAAACCATGAATGTGACCTTTACCCCACGGGAGATCAGGTTCCTATGATCCGTCTGTCCTATCGACTGTTGACGTTCACCATCCTTGGTATCCTGCTTGCCTTCGGCGCGCGCGCCCAGACCACGCAGGGCGGCGCACTGGAAGTGACGATTGCCGGGGGGGAGTTCACGCCCATTTCCGTTGCGGCACCCGCGTTCATTGCGCCGCCCGGCGAGGCTGCGAATCTCGCGCAGCAGATCCGCGATGTCGCGATGGCCGATCTTGAAGGGTCGGGCCTGTTCCGCATCGTGCCACCCGCTGCATATATCGAACAGATCAGCGATTTCGATGCCGAGCCACGCTATCCCGACTGGCAGGCGATCAACGCCGATGCGCTGGTCACAGGCCGCGCGAATATCGAACCTGACGGGCGCATTCTGGTGCAGTTCCGGCTGTTCGACAGTTTCGCTTCGGGTCAGGTGGAGGGGCTTCAGTTCTTTTCCGATCCGGCGGACTGGCGGCGTATCGGGCACAAGATTGCCGATGCGATCTATGCCAAACTGACGGGCGAGGGCGGCTATTTCGACACCCGCATCGTCTATGTGCAGGAAAGCGGCACCAAGGGCGCACGGTCCAAGCGGCTCGCGATCATGGATCAGGACGGCGCAAATGTGCGCACCCTGACCAGTGGCCGCGAACTGGTGCTGACCCCGCGCTTTTCGCCGGACGATCAGGAGATTCTCTATATCTCCTATGAGCGGGGCGAGCCGCAGATCTATCTTTACAATCTGGCGACCGAGCAGCGCGAAATTCTGGGGAACTTCCCCGGCATGAGCTTTGCGCCGCGCTTTTCGCCCGATGGGCGGCAGGTTGTCCTGTCGCTGTCGCAGGACGGCAATACGGACATCTGGGTGATGGAACTGGCGACCCGCAAGATGCGCCGCCTGACATCGTCACCCGCCATCGAAACCGCGCCGTCCTATTCGCCGGATGGTAGCCAGATCGTGTTCGAAAGCGATCGCGGCGGTGGGCAGCAGATCTATATCATGAACGCGCTTGGGGGCGGCGAAACCCGCATCAGCTTTGGTCAGGGCCGCTATGGCACCCCCGTCTGGTCGCCGCGCGGCGACCTGATCGCGTTCACGAAATCGGCAGGGGGACAGTTCCAGATCGGTGTGATGCGCACCGATGGTTCGGACGAGCGTATCCTCGATTCCAGCTTCCTGTCCGAAGGCCCGACATGGGCACCGAACGGGCGGGTCATTTCGTTCTTCCGGGAAAGCCCCGGCGCGAACGGCGCGGCCAGCCTGTGGAGTGTCGATATTACCGGACGCAATCTGAAAAGACTGCCCGGTGCAGGTGCCGGGTCTGACCCGGCATGGTCGCCCTTGCTGCCCTGAGCGGGCGCAGCACGGGCGACGAGGCAGAGTATGACGCGCATATCCTATTCAACCGGGCAGGCCCGGTCATCACAGGTGGAGACCTAAACATGAAACTGAACTTTGGCATTATGATCGCAGCCGGCGCAGCGCTGTTTCTGGCGGCATGTTCCGACGACGCGCCTGAGCCGGGCGCACCGACCGATGTGTCGTCGTCATCGACGGTCGATCCGTCCAGCCTCCAGTATTTTCAGCAGACCGTGGGCGACCGCGTGTTCTATGAAACCGACAGCAGCCGTCTGACCGGCGTTGGCCAGCAGACCTTGCAGCGTCAGGCACAGTGGCTGAACCAGAATGCCGGTGTGAACGCGGTGATCGAAGGTCACGCCGACGAGCGTGGCACCCGCGAATACAACCTCGCGCTCGGTGCGCGCCGTGCCGAAGCTGCGCGCAGCTTCCTGATCGCGCAGGGCATTGCTGCGGGTCGTATTTCGACCATCAGCTATGGCAAGGAACGCCCGGATTCGCTCTGCTCGGCAGAAAACTGCTGGTCGCAGAACCGCCGTGCCGTGACCGTGCTTGCCGGTGCACCGACAAGCTGATCCAACCGGCCCTGAAAAGGGTGTGGACGGAACCGGCCCGGCGCTTGTCGGGGCGGATGGCTTCGGCCACAGTGCGATGAAGCGTCGGGGGGCTCTGGCCCCCCGTTTGCGTCCTGCCTATCGAGTTCGGGCGGACAGGCGATAAAGGAGATGAAGATGGCAAACCGCATGCAGCGCCTCGCCGCGATCGGCCTGTGCCTGATCGGCCTGACCGCCGGTTCGGCCACGGCGCAAGGCGTCGATCGCTATGAATTCCTCGAGATGCAGAAGACGCTGAAGGCGATGGAGGGCGAGATCGCCCAGATGCGCAATGTCCTTGCGGGCGGCGCACTGACCAACCGCCTGAACGCGATGGAGGATGAGCTTCAGCGCATCACATCGCAGCTTGAACAGGTGCAGTTCGAACAGCGGCGTCAGGCCGATTCCGCGAAACTGAAATTCGAGGATCTGGAATACCGGATCATCGAACTGGAGGGCGGCGACCCGAGCATTCTGTTCCAGAATGACGAACCGCAGCAGGAGGGCAGCCTTGCGCCCTCTGTCGCACCCGGATCGGGGTCATCAACACCATCATCCGGCGGCACACTCGGCACGCTGACATCGACCGCCACGGTGTCCGGGGCGGAGAAAGCCCAGTTCGACACCGCCGTTTCGGCCATCAATGGCGGCCGCGCGGTGGAGGGGCGGGGGATCATGGAAGGGTTCCTGTCATCCTATCCCGGCAGCGCGCTCGCGGGCGATGCGCATTACTGGCTCGGCGAAAGCTATTTCGCCACGGGCGAATATCAGGCGGCGGCCAGCCGGTATCTTGACGGTGCGACGCTGTATCCGAACGGGCCGCGCGCGCCGGAAAGCCTTTTGAAACTCGGCATGACGCTGAACCTGCTCGGCCGCACCGATGTCGCCTGCCAGACCTTGCGCGAAGTTGCCGCGCGGTATCCGAACGCCCCGGCCACCGCCCAGCAGGCGACCGCCGAGGCGAACAGCGCCGGGTGTAGCTGAGCGGTGGCGCAGCCCCTGACCCTGGACCGGTTCGAGGCCGCGCTGACGGCGCTGCATGGCGGGGGCCCGCTGGGGCTCGCCGTATCTGGCGGCGGCGACAGCATGGCCTTGCTGCATCTGGCGGATGCCTGGGCCGGGCCGCGAAAGGTTACGCTGCATGTCGCGGTGGTCGATCACGGCTTGCGGGCGGAAAGCGGGGCGGAGGCTGACCTTGTGGTCCGTGCCGCCACGACGCTCGGCCATTCGGCGACGATCCTGAAATGGGATGACTGGTCGGGGCAGGGCAATGTGCAGGCGGCGGCGCGCGCGGCACGCTATCGCTTGCTGGGTGAATGGGCTGCAACGCGCGGCGTCAAGTCTGTTGCGCTGGGCCACACGCTCGACGATCAGGCGGAAACCGTGCTGATGCGGCTGGCACGGGGCAGCGGGGTCGACGGTCTGTCGGCGATCCCGGCGCGGCGGTCTGAGGGCGGGATCACATGGATACGGCCCCTTCTGGCGCTTCGCCGCGATGACCTTCGTGCATGGTTGCGCGATCATGGGATCGGGTGGGTTGACGATCCGTCGAATGATGACCCGCGCTTTGACCGGGTGCGGGCGCGTGGCGCACTGGCGGAACTCGCGAAGCTCGGCATTTCGGCGGAGGGGCTGGCCCGCACTGCCGATCACATGCGCGAAGCCCGCGACGCGCTGGATTTCGCGACGGAGGGGCTTGCCGCCCATGCCACGAGCTGGGGCACATGCGGCGAATTGCGGGTCAACCTCGGGCCCTTGCGCGCCGCGCCGCCGGAATTGGCGCGCCGTCTGCTGCGCGCCGCACTGACCCGCGTGTCCGGCGATACCTACGGTCCGCGCGCCGATGCGGAAGCAAAGCTGATGACGGCGGTTCTGGGGTTGCGGCTCGGTGGTGGGCGAAGCCTTCACGGCTGTCTGATCCGCCCGGACGGGCCAAGCGGTATCGTGATCTCGCGCGAGGTTTCCGCGCTGACCGGCGGGGAGGTCATCATGACAGAGGCGCCGATCCTCTGGGATGGCCGGTTCCGGGTGCTGGCGAAGCCGGGGGCGGGTGGCGGGCGACTCGGCCCGCTTGGGGAAGCGGGCGCGTCAGAACTGTCGGCGCTGGATCGCAAGGGCATCTGGCAGCCCCCCGCCGGATGGTCCGCAGCGCCGCTGTCGGCGCGTCTTTCCACCCCCGCGCTCTGGCGTGATGGAAACCTGTGCGCGGCACCGGTTGCGGCTTATGGCGACGACCTGACAGCCGAGCTTGCCTTTTCGGCGGCGAATTGGGTCTATCCGCCGCAGGAAAGCGCCTGACGGATTGATCCGGCTGGTATAAGTCTTAAGTATGACTCCGATGGCCAGGGGGCCTATCCCGAACAAGAGGTTGCTTCACCGTGGGAAATGCCAAGAATTTCGTCTTTTGGGCCTTCGCCATTCTACTGCTCGTGGCGCTGTTCAACGTTTTCAGTGACGGCTCGTCGCGCAGTTCGGGCCGCGAGATGGCGTTTTCCGAGTTTCTGACACGGGTCGACAACAAGCAGATCGTCGATGTGTCGATCGACGGTGAAAAGCTGGTCGGCCACACGACCGACGGCGCGACCTTCACAACCTATCAGCCGCTGGGCGCGGACATTATCGACGACCTGCGCGCGGGCGGCGTGAAGGTGATGGTTGAGCCGCAACAACAAGGTGGGCTGCTGTCCACCTTGGGGTTCTGGCTGCCGATGCTTGTCATCTTCGGCATCTGGATATTCTTCCTCAACCGGATGCAGGGCGGCGGGCGCGGCGCGATGGGCTTTGGCAAATCCAAGGCAAAGCTGCTGACCGAAAAGACCGGCAAGGTGACCTTCGACGATGTGGCCGGGATCGACGAGGCGAAGGAGGAGCTTGAGGAGATCGTCGAGTTCCTGAAAGACCCGCAGAAATATTCCCGCCTCGGCGGCAAGATTCCGAAAGGCGCGCTGCTTGTTGGCCCTCCGGGCACCGGTAAGACCCTGCTCGCCCGCGCGATTGCGGGTGAGGCTGGGGTGCCGTTCTTTACCATCTCCGGTTCCGATTTCGTCGAGATGTTCGTCGGTGTCGGTGCATCCCGTGTTCGCGACATGTTCGAGCAAGCCAAGAAGAACGCGCCCTGCATCGTCTTCATCGACGAAATCGACGCCGTGGGCCGCCATCGTGGTGCCGGGTATGGCGGTGGCAATGACGAACGTGAACAGACCCTCAACCAGTTGCTGGTCGAAATGGACGGTTTCGAGGCGAATGAAGGCGTGATCCTGATCGCCGCGACCAACAGGCCCGACGTGCTCGACCCCGCGTTGCTGCGCCCCGGTCGATTCGACCGGCAGGTCACGGTGAACAACCCGGATGTCGGCGGCCGCGAAAAGATCCTTCAGGTGCACGCCCGTCAGGTGCCGCTGGCCCCGGATGTGGACCTCAAGATCATGGCCCGTGGCACCCCCGGATTTTCCGGTGCCGATCTGGCGAACCTCGTGAACGAAGCGGCCTTGCATGCGGCGCGGTCCGGCAAGCGGCTGGTCACGATGGAAGATTTCGAAAAGGCCAAGGACAAGATCATGATGGGCGCCGAACGCCGGTCGATGGTCATGACCGAGGAAGAAAAGGCGCTGACCGCCTATCACGAGGCAGGCCACGCAATCGTCGGCCTGAACGTGCCGGAACATGATCCGATCCACAAGGCGACGATCATTCCCCGTGGCCGCGCGCTCGGCCTCGTGATGAGCCTGCCGGAGCGGGATCAGTATTCAGTGACCCGCAAGAAATACACCTCGAAGATCGCAATGGCGATGGGCGGCAAGGTGGCGGAGGAGCTGAAATTCGGCGAGGAAAACGTCACCTCCGGTGCGACCTCCGACATTCAGCAGGTGTCCAAGATCGCCCGTGCGATGGTCACGCAGTTCGGCTTTTCCGAAAAGCTCGGCAATATCGACTATGCTGACCAGAACGAAAGCTATCTCGGTGCCTATGGCGGCAATCTGCGCATCTCCACCGAGACGCAGCGCATCATCGAGGAAGAGGTGCGGACGCTGATCGACACCGGCTATGAAACCGCCAAGCGCATCCTGACCGAACATCGCGAAGAATGGGAACGGCTGGCGCAAGGTCTGCTGGAATACGAGACCCTGACTGGCGATGAGATCCAGAAGGTCATCAACGGCGAGACGCTTGATCGGTCCGATGACAGTTCAAACCCGCCCGCCGCGCCTGGCGGCAAGCCACGGCTCGCCTCGATCCCGAAAGCCGGGAAAAAGCGGGGCGGTGAAGCTGGCGAAGCCCCGGCCTGACAATCATGGAGGCGCGGTGGGACGTTTCCGCCTACGAGGCCTTCACCGATCTGAGACTGAGACCCGCGCTGGATTTGCTGGCGCGGGTCTTTTCCGTTCCGGCGGGCCCGGTGATCGACCTTGGATGCGGGGCGGGCGCTGCGGCCCCGGCCTTGCGGCGGCGATTTCCGGCGTCACCGATCTGGGGTGTTGATGGGTCTGCGGAAATGCTCGCCAAGGCCTATGCCATTGGCCTCTATGACCATATCGAGACTGCCGATATCGGGAACTGGCGGGCAGCGGAGCCTGCCGCGCTGATCTTTTCCAATGCTGCTTTGCATTGGCTCGGCGATCATCAGGCGCTGATCCCGCGCCTGTTCGCGATGATCGCGCCCGGTGGCACGCTGGCGGTGCAGATGCCAGGCCAGCTTGACCGCCCTTCGCATCGGCTGATGATCGCGGCGGCGGTGCGGATTCGCCCCGATCTCTTTGCCGATTGGACACCGTTCCCCGGCCCACGGGCCTTGCCGGAATACGCTGCCATCCTGTCGAGCGCGGCATCGCTGGACATGTGGGAGGCGGAGTATTTCCAGCACCTTCCCGCGTCGCCCGATGGGGCGCATCCTGTGCGGCGCTTCGTGTCGTCCACCGGCGCGCGGCCCATCCTCGCGGCGCTGTCGCCCGCCGAAACGGCTGCCTTCACCGCTGACTGGGATGCCGGGTTGGGCGATGCCTATCCGCTCGCGCCCGACGGCACCTGCTGGTTTCCATTTCGCCGTCTGTTCCTTGTCGCATCGCGCCCGCCGCTGGCATAGGTTCGACCGGACAGCAGAGGAGGAATGCGCATGTTCGATCTGGGGCTTCGCGGCAAGGTTGCGATCATCACCGGCGGCAGTGACGGATTAGGACTTGCCACCGCCAGCCGTTTCGCGGGCGAGGGCGCGCATGTGGTGATCTGCGGTCGGCGCGAGGATCATCTGATGACGGCGGCGGCGTCGATCCCCGGCGAGGTGATGGCGCACCGTGCCGATGTGACGGTTGCCGCCGATTGCGAAGCGCTTATTGCGGCGACGGTTGCCCGGTTCGGTGGCGTGGACATCCTGATCAACAATGCCGGAACCTCCGCCGCATTCGGGTTGGAAAGCCTTGATGATGCAGCATGGGAGGCGGATTTCGCGCTGAAGGTCATGGCGGCGGTGCGTCTTTGCCGCCTTGCGATCCCGCATTTGCGCGCACGCGGGGGCGGGTCGATCCTGAATGCGGCAATCGGCGGCGGCAAGGCCCCGTCGGCGAAGGCGCTGCCGACCTCGGTGATGCGATCTGCCGGGTTGAACCTTACGAAATCACTGGCCAATGAATTTGCCGCCGAGAATATACGGGTGAACGCGATCTGCATCGGCTACCTGAAATCCGCGCAATGGGGCCGGAAGGCGGGGCCTGACGGGGTCGAGGCGCTTTATGCGGCGCTGGGCGCGCGGGTGCCGATGGGCCGGGTCGGAGAGGCGGAGGATTACGCAGATCTCGCGGCGTTCCTCTGCTCGGACAGGGCGCGATACATCACGGGAACGGCAGTCAATCTCGACGGCGGGATGTGCCCGACAATCTGAGGCGCGCTGGCCCTCAGGCCCGGTCCATCGGGGCGGTGGGCCGAGTGGTCAAGGGCGTGCGGACCATCTTGCCATCGACGAAGTGGATGCCGCATTCGGTCTTGTCCCGGCCACGCCAACGGCCCGCGCGAGGGTCTTCGCCCTCGGCCACGCGGCTGGTGCAGGGGGCGCAGCCGATGGACGGATAGCCCTGCGCCACCAGCGGATGCGGCGGCAGGTCGTGCTGCGCCAGATAGGCCCGCACGCGCGCCGGGTCCCAATCGACCAGCGGGTTCAGCTTCAATCGGCCCGCCTCGTCTGTTTCGAACCGGGGCAGGGCGGCGCGGGTATCGCTTTGGTATCGTTTGCGCCCGGTGATCCAGCCATCGAACCCTTCCAGCGCCCGCGCCAGCGGCACGACCTTGCGGATATGGCAGCAGCCATCGACATCGGTCAGATGCAGGTCATCTGCCGGATCGAACTGCGCCAGATCGCCGGTATCGGGCCGGATGATCCGCATGTCGGTCAGCCCCAGCGTCGCCGCCACCTCCGCCTGATAGGCGAGCGTTTCGGGGAACAGCATCTGCGTGTCGAGGAAGATGACCGGGGTCGACCGATCGACCTTGGCGACCAGATGCAGCAACGCGACGCTTTCCGCCCCGAATGACGACACCATCGCGATGCGGCCCTTCAGGTCGCCATGCAGCGCCTCGTGCAGCATCGCCTCGGCATCCAGCCCGGCATAGATGCGCGACAGCATCGTCGCGCGGGCGGCGGGGGTGAGGTTGGGAAACAGCCGCGGCTCCGGCAATGTGCGGAACGTGCTCACTGGTCCCGCGCGGCGCGCCGCGCCTCCAGAATGTTGCGCGGGCCGGGATAACCGCGCTGATAGCGCAGCGTCATCCGCTCCTGCGCCTCGGCCCAATGCGCCTCCGGCTGGCGGTTGGCGACCTTTTCAGGGGTTTCCACCTCGTCGAACCCGCAGGCGCGCAGATAGGTGTATTGGTCCGCGATCACCGGGCCAAAGGCGCGCAGCCGCCCCTTATAACCCCGCGCCCGCAGCGACCGGGCGATGGAGAATCCGCGCCCATCGGAAAAGCTGGGAAAGTTCACGGAAATCAGCGCCGCGCGGTCGATCCAGACTTCGAGCGCGTCCAGATCGACATCGTTATCGACATGCAGCGCGAATGTATCCGGCAGCGCCGCCCGGGCGGCGGCATCGTCCAGCGTCAGGATCGGTGCGTCGGGCAGGGCCGCACCCGGCTCCACCCGTGTCCAGCGGTCGTTCAGCGGGCCGGTATCGTCACGCAGCGGCATAGAGCGCCTCCTTGAACACATCCATGCCGAGGCGGCGATAGGTCTGAAGGAAAGTCTCCCCCTCCTGCCGCCGATCCAGATAGGTGCCGACCAGCGTTTCCATCGCGCCCGTCACGTCTTCGAAGCTGAAGCCCGGCCCGGTCCGGTCGCCGATTGCGGCGGTTTCGGTCGCATCGCCGCCAAGGGTGATCTGATAGCTTTCCACCCCCGCCTTATCGAGGCCGAGAATACCGATATGGCCGACATGGTGATGGCCGCAGGCATTGATGCAGCCGGAAATCTTGATCGACAGCGGGCCGATCTTCGCCTGCAAGGCCGGGTCCTTGAACCGCTCCGCGATCATTTGCGCGACGGGGATCGACCGCGCAGTGGCGAGGTTGCAATAGTCGAGGCCGGGGCAGGCGATGATATCGGTCACCAACCCCTTGTTCGGTGCGTCGAGGCCCTGCGCCCCCAGTTTCTTCCAGACGAAATAGAGTTCATCCTTGCGAACATGCGGCAGGACCACGTTCTGTTCATGGGTGATGCGCAATTCATCCAGCGAATGCGCCTCGGCAATCGCCGCCATCGTGCGCATCTGTTCGGTGGTGGCATCGCCCGGCGCGCCGCCCACCGGTTTCAGCGATATGGTGACGATGGCATAGCCGGGCCTGCGGTGCGGGTGCACATTGCGCGCGACCCATGCGGCAAAATCGGGATCGGTGCGCTTCGCCTGTTCGAAGGCGACGCTGTGATCTGCGGTTTCGCGATACGCGGGCGGCGCGAAATAGCCCTCGATCCGGTCGATTTCGGCATCGTCGGGCGCGATAGTGTGGCCGTCGAGGCGGGCGAATTCTTCCTCTACCTGACGCTTGTATTCGTCGATTCCAAGCTCATGCACGAGGATCTTGATCCGCGCCTTGTACTTGTTGTCGCGCCGCCCATGCAGGTTATAGATGCGCAGGCAGGCTTCGAGATAGGGCAGCAGATCGCGCTTCGGCAGCCAGTCGCGGATCACCTTGCCGATCATCGGCGTGCGCCCGAGGCCGCCACCGACCAGCAGCTTGTAACCTATTTCGCCTGCATCATCCCTCAGCACCTGAATGCCGATGTCATGAACCCTGATCGCGGCGCGGTCTTCGGACGCACCGGTGACGGCGATCTTGAACTTTCGGCCAAGGAAGGTGAATTCGGGGTGAAGCGATGACCACTGCCGGATCAGCTCCGCCGTCTTGCGCGGGTCCTCCACCTCGTCCGGCGTGACACCGGCGAATGGGTCGGAGGTGGTGTTGCGGATGCAGTTGCCGGAGGTCTGGATCGCGTGCATCTCGACGCTGGCGAGGTCGTCGAGGATCGCGGGCACATCGCGCAGCTTCGGCCAGTTGAACTGGATGTTCTGGCGCGTGGTGAAGTGGCCATAGCCCCGGTCATATTTCGCGGCGATATCGGCCAGCATCCGCATCTGTTCCCCGCGCAGTGTTCCATAGGGGATCGCAACGCGCAGCATGTAGGCGTGAAGCTGAAGATAGAGGCCGTTCATCAGGCGAAGGGGGCGAAACTCCTCCTCCGTCAATGCGCCGGTCAGGCGGCGACCGACCTGATTGCGGAATTCCGCTGCACGTTCCGCCACAAATGCGGCATCGAATTCGTCATAACGATACATGAATCAGGCCTCTTGGCGTCGGATCAGGCTGCGCGGTCGAGCAGCGTTGCCTCGCCATACGCGAAAGTCGGCTCTCTGTCAGCCCGGATCGCCTCGCGGCGGACAACCGGATAGGGCGCGCCGCTGGTCAGCATCACATCGACCAGATAGGGGCCGACGACATGCGTGTCATGCACGGGCGACGCTGCCACGGCTTCCAATGCCTCGCGGGCGGTCGGGTCTGCGGCGACGGAAGCCGCAGAAATCTCACGCGACCAGACAGACCCGGTCCACCAGACGGCGTCACCATCCAGCAGGTCATGTGCGGTCAGGATCGCGGGGGAAAAACCTTTTGCCATGATGTGTTCCTTTGCTTCAGGCGACGTTCAGACGCGCGCGGATTGTGGGGGAGGATGCGGAATGCGGCAGGGTGCGCGCGTCCTCCGGGTTGATGCGCCGCGCGGCAACCTCTGCCGCACGGACCGCTTCGGAAAACCCGGCGGCCAGCACAGGCGGGCGACCGGTGCCGTCATTGGCATCGCCGGTGACGAAGACGCCACTGGTCGAGGTTTCGCCGGTGAACGGATCGGCAATCGCGCCGAGGCCGGTCACGACGCTTTGCACCAGTTCCAGACCGGCCTGCACCAGCAGCAGGTCGATGTCATAGGACAGGGAACCGGCAGCATTGCGCACATTGATCTGGCTGAGCCGACCATCGGTCGCGCTGACCTTTTCGACATTGCCCTCGATCACCGTCAGTCGCTTCGACGCGGCGGCGGCGCGCAGGTCGTCGATCAGGTCCGGCGCGGCGCGCAGCGGCGCGGAATGGATCAGCGAAACGCTTGCGGCATGGTCGAGCGCGTCAAGGGCGGCATCGATCGCTTCGCTGCCATCGCCGATGACCGCGACGCGGCGACCGGCGACGTGGCTGACGCCGCCCTTGAAGGAAATCTCGTCATGCTTCAGCGCCTCGATTCCTGCAGCCTCGATCCGACGCGGGCGCAGGGCACCGGCACCGCCAGCAAAGATAACTGCAGCGCCGGTGATCGTCTCGCCGGTATCCGTCTCGACATTGAAGCCGCTTTCGATACTGCCCCAGATGGATGTTGCGCGACGGTTTAGCAGGAACCGGGGCGCCAGCGGTGCCAACTGTTCCGACAGCTGATCGACCAGAGCGCGGGCGGTGACGGCGGTGAACCCCGGCACGTCGTAAAGTTTCTGGTCAGGATAGAGCGCGGCGCACTGACCACCGATTTCCGAAAGGGAATCGATGATGATCGGCGCATAGCCCCGCATACCGATCTGGAACGCCGCATAAAGGCCGACCGGACCGGCACCGATGACGATGACGGGGGTTCTGAATGTCGATGCCGATGCCATGTCCATCACCAATTCTCCTCTGACGCGTTTGCGTTGGATCATAGGTAGGGACTGATAATGTGAATGGCAATTAAATACATCAATCAGGATGGCTCATATATAATTACCAAAAATTTAGTGTTTAATATGGATGGCGCGATTGCTGTCATGCCGCGAATGCGATACGCGCTGGAAGAAAGATCAGAGGAGGCCAATGCCATGCGTGATTTCCTTCTGCGACCGGTATGCGAGGCAGGTCCGGGTGATGATGGCGCGCAGATCGCCGGTGGGCCGGTGATCTTTCGGCGGGTCGAAACCCTGTCGATGGACCGCTCGGCACGACGTTTGCCGCTGAAGACCTTCGGCCCTGAGGTGCTGTCTGCCTTCACATCGCTGCGCCCGCCGGTGCTGGGTGTGCCGATGACCTTTCCGCGCCTGATGGGCGTGCTGAACGTGACGCCCGACAGTTTTTCCGACGGCGGCACCCACGCGGCCACCGACGCCGCTATTGCGCGCGGGATTGAGATGGTAGCGGAGGGGGCGGATTTCATCGACATCGGGGGCGAAAGCACGCGCCCGGGCGCGGACGCTGTTTCGCCTGCCGAAGAACAGGCGCGTGTGCTGCCGGTCATCGAAGGGCTGATCGTGGCGGGCCTCGCCGCGCCGATTTCCATCGACACGCGGCACGCGGCAACGGCGCGCGCGGCCTTCGCGGCGGGGGCGCGGCTGTTCAACGATGTATCGGCCCTGACCCATGACCCCGACAGCCTGTCCGCGGCGGCGGAAATGGGGGCAACCGTCTGCCTGATGCATGCCCAGGGCGACCCGAAAACCATGCAGGATGCGCCGACCTATCGGCATGTGCTGATCGAGGTCTATGGCTGGCTTGAATCGCGGGTCGCGGTCTGCGTCAAGGCGGGGATCCCGCTGTCGAGGATCATCGTCGACCCCGGCATCGGTTTCGGCAAGACGATGGCGCATAATCTGGAACTGATCGCGGGCCTGTCAGCCTTTCAGGGATTCGGTTGCCCGGTGATGCTGGGCGCATCGCGCAAGCGGTTCATCGGCACCCTGTCCGGGGTGGCGGATGCCGGTGCGCGCGGGGCGGGATCAGTGGGCGCGGCGCTCGCCGGGGCGGCGCAGGGTGCACAGATTCTGCGCGTTCACGACGTGGCAATGACACGGCAGGCGTTGATGGTATGGTCAGCGTCAACTGGATTGTGGGAGCCGGAAACATGAGCGGCCTTTTCGGAACGGACGGTGTGCGCGGGCGGGCCAATTCAGGCGCGATGACCGCCGCGACGGCGATGCGGCTGGCGATGGCGGCGGGGCAGTATTTCACCCGCGGCGACCACATGCACCGGGTGGTGATCGGCAAGGATCCCCGGCTTTCGGGGTACATGATCGAGGGCGCGATGGAGGCCGGTTTCACATCGGTCGGTATGGAGGTGCTTCAGACCGGGCCGATCCCGACCCCGGCGGTCGGCATGCTGACCCGGTCGATGCGGGCGGACATAGGTGTGATGATCTCCGCCTCGCACAACTCCTACGAAGATAACGGCATCAAGTTCTTCGGTCCCGACGGGTTCAAACTGTCCGATGCGGACGAGGCCGCGATCGAGGCTTTGATGGATACGCCCCGGCTGGCGGCGGCGGAAAAGATCGGCCGCGCGACGCAGATCCATGATGCGGCGGGCCGCTATATCGAGGTGGCGAAGGCGACCTTCCCCAAGGCGCTGTCGCTCGACGGGTTGAAGGTGGTGGTCGATTGCGCCAATGGCGCGGCCTACAAGACTGCACCGACCGTTCTGTGGGAACTGGGGGCGGAGGTCGTGCCGCTGGCGGTCAGCCCGAATGGGACCAATATCAACAGGAATTGCGGGTCGACCGCGCCGCAGGCCTGTATCGACCGGGTGATGCTGGAAGGCGCCGATATCGGCATCGCGCTGGACGGTGATGCCGACCGGGTGATCCTGATCGACGAGACCGGGCGCATCGTGAACGGCGACCAGATCATCGCGCTGATCGCGGCGCGGATGCAGGCGGCAGGTACATTGAACGGCGATGCGGTCGTCACCACGGTCATGTCGAACATGGGGTTGGAGCGTCGCCTTGCGGCGATGGGCCTCGGCCTGATCCGCACCGATGTCGGCGACCGGCATGTGGTGGCGGAGATGCGGCGCCGCGGCCTCAACCTCGGCGGCGAACAATCCGGCCATATCATCCTGTCGGATTACGCCACCACCGGCGACGGGCTTATCGCGGCGCTTCAGGTGCTGGCGGCGATCCAGTCGGAGGGGCGGCCCGCATCGCAGGTCTGCACCATGTTCGAAACCTTGCCGCAGGTGATGGAAAATGTCCGCTTTGTCGGTGGCGATCCGCTGGCGGCGGCGCAGGTGCAATCGGCCATCGAGCATGGCAAGGCGCGGCTGAACGGGGCAGGGCGCGTCCTGATCCGCAAATCCGGGACGGAGCCGTTGATCCGCGTTATGGCCGAGGGTGATGACGAGGCGCTGGTGCGTGAAGTGGTATCCGCCATCGCGGCGGAGGTTGCGGCGGCCTAGCGCGCCATCACCCCGGCCAGCGCCTCGAACAGCCGCGCGCCATCGGTGCCGCCGAGCTGCGCATCGTTCAGCCGCTCCGGGTGGGGCATCATGCCGAGCACGCGGCGATTTTCGGACAGGACACCCGCGATATTGGCGACGGAGCCATTCGGGTTGGCTTCTGCGGTCGCATCGCCGGCCGGTGTCACATAGCGGAACGCGATCCGGCCTTCACCTTCCAGCCGGGCTGTCAGGTCGGCATCGGCGATGAAATTGCCATCATGATGCGCAATCGGCACGCGGATCACCTCACCCTTCTGATAGCAGTTCGTGAAGGGGCTGTCGGTTGCCTCCACCCGCAGATGGATGTCTTTGCAGACAAATTTCAGGCCTGCATTGCGCATCAGCGCGCCGGGCAGCAACCCGGCCTCGATCAACACCTGAAAGCCGTTGCAGACGCCCAGAACCGGCCCGCCCCGATTTGCGAAGGCGACCACGGCCTGCATGATCGGGGATCGCGCCGCAATCGCGCCGCACCGAAGGTAGTCGCCAAACGAAAACCCGCCCGGCACCGCAATCGCATCCAGCCCGTCGGGCAGGGCGGCGTCCTTGTGCCAGACCATGTGCGGCTTGGCCCCTGTGGCCCGCTCCAGCGCGACGGCCATGTCGCGGTCGCAATTCGATCCGGGGAAAACGATGACAGCGGTCTTCATGGGGTCATCTCCGTAAGCGGGGCGCGCTGGCCACCGCTGCGCGCATCAGCCGATTTCGATGGAATAGGTCTCGATCACCGTGTTTGACAGCAGCTTTTCGCACATCGCCGTCACGGCGGCCTTCGCGGCCTCCGGGTCGGTTTCGGTGAGGTCGAGTTCGATCACCTTGCCCTGCCGCACGCCGGACACGCCGTCAAAGCCGAGCGCGCCGAGCGCATGGCGCACGGCCTCGCCCTGCGGGTCGAGCACGCCCTGTTTCAGCATCACATTCACCCGTGCGCGCATGGGCAAGATCCTTTTTCAGTGAACCAGTTTCGGGCCGGAGGCCGGTTTGGTGCCGTTCTTCGGCAGAATGCCGAGCCGCTTGGCAACCTCGGTATAGGCATCGGCAAGGTCGCCGAGATCGCGGCGGAACACATCCTTGTCGAGCTTGCGCCCGGTTTCCACATCCCACAGGCGACAGCTATCGGGGCTGATCTCGTCTGCGATGATGATGCGCTGAAAATCGCCATCATAGACGCGGCCACATTCGATCTTGAAATCCACCAGCTTGATGCCGACGGCCAGCATCATGCCGGTCAGGAAATCGTTGACCCGCAGCGCGAGCGCGATGATGTCATCGAGGTCCTGCTGCTGTGCCCAGTTGAAGGCGATGATATGCTCTTCGGTCACCAAAGGGTCGCCGAGCTTGTCATCCTTGAAGTAGAATTCGACGATGGGCCGGGGCAGCGGCTCGCCTTCTTCGATGCCGAGGCGTTTTGACAGTGACCCTGCCGCGATGTTGCGGACGACAACCTCCAGCGGAATGATCTCCACCTGACGGATCAGTTGCTCGCGCATGTTCAGGCGGCGGATGAAATGCGTCGGCACGCCGATGGAATTCAGCGCACCCATGATATGTTCGGAAATACGGTTGTTCAGCACACCCTTGCCGTCGATCACGTCATGTTTCTCGGCATTGAAGGCGGTCGCATCATCCTTGAAATACTGGATATAGGTGCCCGGCTCCGGCCCCTCATAGAGGATCTTGGCCTTGCCTTCGTAAACCATTCTGCGACGGGCCATGTGCGGCTCCTTCAAACAGCCGGAACAGGCTGGATTTCTGAGGCGCGCAACCGCGCGGCGCTCTGGTGCGGCTTATAGGGCGCTGCGCGTTCTGTCGCAAGCCAGCGTGGGGCGTCAATGCTTCACATGCGGCCCCAGTGCGCTTATGTCACGAGGGACCAAAGCCGAGCCTGGAGGGCCACAGAGATGACCACTTTCAACGACCGCGAAAAGGCGTTCGAGAACAAGTTCGCCCATGATGCGGATATGCAGTTCAAGGCCGCCGCGCGGCGCAACAAGCTGCTCGGCCTCTGGCTCGCGCCGCTGCTGGGCGAGGCCGATGCGGAATCCTATGCCCGCACCGTCGTGGTGGCGGACCTGGCTGAGGAAGGCGACGAGGATGTGATCCGCAAGGTCATGGCCGACATCGCGGCCAAGGGCGCGTCCGTCAGCGAGGCGGATGTCCGCGCAAAGCTGATCGCGCTCGGCGCCGAGGCGAAGGCGCAGATCATGAGCGAAGTGAAGTGATCTGAACCCTTTCGAGGATGAACAGGGGCGGCCCGGCAACGGACCGCCCCTTTTTTCGCTAGGCTGTGCCTAATGCGCCGCCGCTTCGGCACAGGAAACCGTGTCGGGATAGGTGCCTTTGGTTTGTGCCTCCACATCCTCGCCGCTGACCGGAAGGCCCGCGATGCGGATGATGGATGACAATTCCCAGGACTTGCCGCTGTCGCGGTTGTCCACGCCGGGGCACAGCAGATCGTCCTGATCCGGGGTCCAGCACGGATCGAGGTTGATGAACGAACAGGGATCACCCTTCAGCAACCCGGCGAATGTGGCGCAGACGATCAGCGACCCAAGGCGGCCAAGCTGGTTGCCGTTGTGTTTGCCGGGCACGGCCTCCGCCTCCTTCAGCAGATAATACCACAGCGAATCAGGCTCGCCCGGTTTCAGCGCGATGGGCTTGACGCAGAACTTGCGCGCCAGCGCAGTGCCCGCAGGCAGATCGAACGCCCAGGCGCGCTTGAGGTTGCGATAGGCCAGCACATTCGGCTGCTCGGTCAGGAAGGCCAGTGCATTCGCCAGCTTGGTGTCGATCTTGCGCGCGCGTTGCGGGAACGGCCCGCGCGAGCTGTCCATGACGAGGAACCAATCCCACTGGATCGAATTCTTCTCGCGCATCGGGCCAAAACCACGCAGATCGTCAGGGTTGGCCATGTTGTCACCATCGAAGATCGGCGCAAAGTTCTGGAACCCGCGATGGGGATTGTTGGTCTGGTACGAATTGCGGACCAGCGAGTGACCGAAACGGTAAGCCGCAACCGAAAATTCCACCGGCATGAAGGGCTGGTTTTTCCATTTGTAGATATTGTCGAGCCCGGTCTGCCAGATCATCTGACCGCCGCAGGATTTTTCCAGCGACAGCGCGCATTTCCAGACATCATCGGTCGAAATCCGCCGCAGGAAATCGTGCCAGACAACCCATTGATACAGCCAGCGCAGGGTCTTGCGGGCGGACTCGAACGGGTTGTCATGGCCCTTGGCGCGGGCACGATCGACCAGCGTGTTATGGGCCAGCAGGAACCCAAGCTGAAGCTGGCTGACGATGGAGTTCTCGTCATTGCGCATGTCGCCGATCAGCGCGGTGCCAACACTGTTTCGCGGCACATCACGAAGCCCGGAGGGCTGGCCGGCATCGTCAAGCGCCCGCCCAATCAGCATCTTCGCCTTGTCGTGGGCCTCGTACAGATAGGGCTGATCGTCCGGCCCGCGGCCATAGACATTGTCGAGGTCGAGCCGGGGCGTGCGGAAATTCAGCAATCCGTTCGGATCGTTCCGCCGCATCAGGCTGGATGCGGGGTCGAAGGTGATGTCATGGTCAATGAACTGGCCGAAATAGGTATAGGCAGCCGGAATCCCGGTTTTCGGATCGTCGACATCGCCGGAACCGAATTTGGTTTCCAATGCCCGAACGCGCGCCGGGTCGGCGGCGATGTCGGCGGGCATCTCGCCCGGTGCCTCGATCATCTTCTCGCGGGCGAATGTCAGGAAGAATTGATCGACCTCAGGCTCCGACATCGGCACGACGGCCCCATTCGGGGCGATCTTGGTCGGGGTCCAGCCAGGAAATTCGGGGCAAAGCCTGCCGAAAGGGCCCTGATAGAGCTTGGATCGGGGGGCAATCGCGTCGAGTTTGACGCCGGAGATATGAGACATGAGACAAATCCTTGTTGTGGAGGGTGTCTCAGGCTGCCCCTGAATGCGCGTTATGCGCGTGAAAAAAAAGCAGATACACCGTTAAAGAGAGTTAATGCTATGTGAAATCTGCCTGTTTACAAAAAAAGGGATGGCGCTGGTGCCATCCCTTTTGTCTCGGGACCGAACCGTGTCGGTCAACTGCGCCTGACCCGACTTATCAGCCTGCAAAGGCCGAAGTCAGGGTCAGTGTAATCCAGCCGAAAGCGACCATTGCGCCGATCAGCAGGTATCTGCTCGTGTTCGTGCTTGTGCGGTTCTCATCCATCTGTTCGGTCTCCATCTCGTGCGCATCAGGGGGCAATGCGCCTCGTGTGATGTTTACGTGGCGACGGAAAGAAGAGTTTCAAGCGGCTCTCGGGCTGTTCACGCAGGGGTGTGCATCCGTGCAACAGGGCCTTATCCCTCAGGCCCGAAGACGCGGGCGAAGATCGTTTCCACATGCTTGGTATGGTGGCCAAGGTCGAACTTGTCCTCCAGCTCCGCCTCCGTCATTGCCGCCATCACCTCCCTGTCGGCCTTCAGTTCGGTCAGGAAATCGGCGCCCTCTTCCCAGACCCGCATCGCGTTGCGCTGCACGAGGCGATAGCTGTCCTCGCGGCTGACGCCCTTCTGGGTCAGCGCCAGCATGACGCGCTGCGAATGCACCAGCCCGCGAAACTTGTTCATGTTCCTCATCATGGTCTCTGGATAGACGACCAGCTTTTCGATCACCCCGGTCAACCGGGCGAGGGCGAAATCGAGCGTGATGGTCGCGTCCGGGCCGATGTTCCGCTCCACCGAAGAATGCGAAATGTCGCGCTCGTGCCAAAGTGCGACATTCTCCATCGCCGGGATGGCGTAGGAACGGACCATCCGGGCCAATCCGGTCAGGTTTTCCGTCAGCACGGGGTTGCGCTTGTGCGGCATCGCGGACGACCCCTTCTGGCCGGGGGAGAAATACTCCTCCGCTTCCAGCACCTCGGTGCGCTGAAGGTGCCGGACTTCGGTCGCCACCCGTTCCACCGACGAGGCGATCACCGCGAGCACGGCGAAGAACATCGCGTGGCGGTCGCGAGGGATGACCTGCGTCGATACCGGCTCCGCCTCCAGCCCCATCGCGGCAGCGACATGCGCCTCGACCGCCGGGTCGATATTGGCAAAGGTGCCAACCGCGCCAGAGATGGCGCAGGTCGCGATTTCCTGACGGGCCTGCGCGAGACGGGACCGGTTGCGATCCATCTCAGCATAGGCCTGCGCCATTTTCAGCCCGAATGTCACCGGCTCTGCATGGATGCCGTGTGAGCGGCCGATGCAGACCGTGTCCTTGTGCTCGTAAGCCTTCGCCTTCAGCGCGTCGCAGAGCGCATCCATGTCGTCGAGCAGGATGTCGGACGCGCGCACAAGCTGCACACTGAAACAGGTGTCGAGCACGTCGGACGATGTCATCCCCTGATGCACAAAGCGCGCCTCATCGCCCACATGCTCCGCCAGATGGGTCAGGAAGGCGATGACGTCATGTTTCACCACCCGCTCGATCTCGTCGATCTTGGCGACATCGAACTCCACATCCTTTGCCGCCCAGACTGCCTTAGCGGCACTTTCGGGGATCACGCCGAGCCGGGCCTGCGCGTCGCAGGCATGTGCCTCGATCTCAAACCAGATGCGGAATTTCGTCTCCGGCGACCAGATGGCAGTCATTTCGGGGCGGGAATAACGGGGGATCATGGACGCGGCTCCGCAAACAGGAATGGATCACGCGCCCGGTAACACCGTGATGACGTTATGGCAACTCAGACGGGTTCCATGTTGCGCTGCGATATTGCATCTGCGTAATCTGCCGCACCGTCCACAGGTGGCGCGAATACCAATCAGAACATGAGGTTACGATAATGACAGATCAGGTCCTTCTGGACAGGGTTCCCTTTGGCACCCCCTTCATGCGGCGCGCCGGCGCTGCGGCTTTCGGGGTGGCCCTGTTGGTCGTCTCCGCCAAGATCAACATTGCCACCGTGCCGGTGCCGGTGACGTTACAGCCGCTCGCGGTGATGGCGCTGGCGATGGCCTATGGCCGCACGCTGGGCCTGACCACGATCCTCGCCTATCTGGCGTTGGGGGCGGCGGGTGTGCCGGTCTTTGCCGGAACCCCGGAAAAGGGGATCGGGCTGATCTACATGTTCGGGTCCACGGGCGGTTATCTGGTCGGATTTGCGCTCGCCACCGGGTTGGTCGGCTGGCTGGCGGAGCGGGGCTGGGATCGGTCGGTCCTGACCGCCTTCGCCGCGATGGCACTCGGCCTTGTGGCGCTTTACCTGCCGGGGGTCGTTTGGCTCGCTTACGGCGCACCGCTGGGCGTCTTTGCCAGTTTCAACGGCATCGGGATCGAAAAGGCGATTGCCTTCGGGATCATGCCGTTCTTCTGGCTCGATGCGATGAAACTGGCGCTTGCGGCGCTCGGTTTCCCGCTGATCTGGAAAGTGCTGGGCCGCAACTGAGCCGGCACAATGACCAAACGAAAGGGGCGCCCCGCGAAGGGCGCCCCTTTTTTCATGGCCGCGATCAGGATCAGAAGTTCAGCGACAGATCCCGGTGATTGGCCGTGCAAGCCGCGAGATAGATTGCCTGATCTTCCGACAGGCGCGGCTGCAACCGTGCACCGACCGTGCCGCGGATGCTTTCGACATAGGCCGCGATCTGTGGCCGCAGGGTGGTCGCGGCTTCCGCACGCCATCCGGTCTGCTTGGCGTATTCCGAGACCGCGACGCCGTAAGCCTCCATCGCTTCTGCCGGATCGAAGGATCGGGCGCGGAGCGCGCGCCGCGCCTTCGTCAGGCTCGACTGCACGGCATCGGCACCAGCGATCCCGCCGAAGATGTCCTCGACGGCCTTGGCGGCGGCCTCGGCTTCCTCGGCCTGTGCTTCGGTCGCATTCAGGATCACGTCGCGCAGGCCGTTCAGGTCCGCCTCGGCGGCAATAAAGGCGTCAGACGAACTGAGGACCGAAAGCGTTTTCTCGGCACCTTCGAAGGCGCTGTCGGCGGACCGCTCCCACAACTTGCGGGCGCCTTCCTCGGCTTCGCTCAGCACCCGGAAGACGTCATGCGTTGCGTCCCATTCGGCGGGAATGAGGCTGGTGAGCCGCTCGATATCCGCCTCAAGCTCTGCGATCCGCTCTTCGACCTTGGCCTTCGCCTCGTCGCTGGCATCGCGCATCCGGCTCAGACGGGTGCGCAATGCCTCTGCCTCTTCTTCCTCGTCGCGGATGTCCTTCTCGATCCGGCGAACGGAGGTCAGGATCGGGCGATATTCAGGCGTCGCCTCTTCGACTGCGGCGGCCTTGACCCAGATATCGTCCAGCGCCGTCAACGCCTTTTCCGCATCGTCGAGCGATGTGGTGAAATCGCGGGCGATATCGCGGGGCAGGGCGGACAGGTCGAGCGTCCGGGCATTCGCGATGGCGGCCAGCGTCACGCCGCCCTCGGAATTGACCTGCTCGTGCACATAATCCGCGAGGCAGTATTGCAGTTTCGGGTTACGCGGCGGCGGGGCGGTCTCGCCCAGCAAGTTCACCCGGTTCGGCAGGTAGTTCACCAGGGGCGGATAGAGCCCGACAATCAGAAGCGCAAGCAACTGGAGACTGATGAACGCGATCACGCCCTTGTACATGTCCACCGTCTTGACGATCGCCGGGGCAACGCCGCGCAGATAGAACAGTGCAAAGCCGAAAGGCGGCGTCAGGAACGATGTCTGGATGTTCAGGCCGATCATCACGCCCAGCCAGACAGCGGTGATGTTCGCGCCCGGATCGGCCAGCAGGATCGGCGCAACGATCGGCACCACCACGACGGCAATCTCGATGAAATCGAGGAAGAAGCCGAGGATGAAGATCACGAACATCACGATGATGAACTGCGTCCAGAACCCACCGGGGAGCGATTCAAGGAAATCGCGGACCAGCTCTTCGCCCCCGAAGCCGCGGAAGGCAGCGGTCAGCATGGCGGCACCGAGCAGGATGATGAACACCAGCGACGTGGTCTTGGCTGTTTCCAGCATCACGCCTTGCAGCGTGTTGTTGATCTTGAGCGCGCGCCAGCCGCTCCAGAGGATTGCCACGACCAGCAGCACCGACGCCGCGATCCCAATATAGATCCCCATCATGTCTTCGGGAGACCGGATGGATTTGACGTTCATCTCGTAATTCGCGACTGCGTAGCCAAGGCCGAGCAACGCAACAATTGCGAGGATCGCGGGATAGAAGGTGTTCTTCTGCCCCTCGTGCAGCCGATAGCCCGACATCACAAGCGCACCAGCCGCACCGATGGCACCGGCCTGGTTCACCGTCGCGACGCCGCCGATGATGGAGCCGAGAACGAGGAAGATCAGCGCCAGCGGCGGAAACAGCGTCAGCACCACATTGCCCCAGAACCGCGCATTCTTCTCGCCCTCATAGCGGACGGCGGGTGCGGAGGATGGTTTGACAAGCGCGAAGATCAGAATGAACGCCATGTAAAGCAGAACCAGAACGATGCCTGGCACGAAGGCGCCGAGGAACATCTCGCCTGCGGAGGTGGAGGTCACATCGAACGCCGTCGGCATCGACAATTCGCCTGTGGCATCCTGATACAGCGATTTGCGTGCGGTAGAGGCCTGATCGACCGAGGAGGCGAGCTGGTCGGCAAGGATGATGAGAACGATGGACGGCGGAATGATCTGACCGAGCGTGCCGGAGGCGGCAATCACGCCGGTCGCCAACGGTTTGGAGTAGTTGTTACGCAGCATCGCGGGCAGCGAGATCATGCCCATCGCGACCACGGTCGCGCCGACGATACCGGTCGTCGCCGCAAGCAGCGCGCCCACGAACACCACTGAAATGCCGAGCCCGCCTGGGACGGAGCCGAACAGGCCCGCCATCGTCACCAGCAGATCTTCGGCGATCCGCGACCGCTGAAGCATGATGCCCATGAAGATGAATAGCGGGATGGCGATCAGCGTATCCCGGTCCACCTCCCAATAGACCCCGCGGAGGTTTGTCACCCCCGCCGAAAGCCATTGCGCCGGGCCGCCGGTGTGGAAAAACGCGTCTGTGCCGCCCCCGAACAGATAGCCTGACGCGGCCGCCGCAGCGATTGTGATGATGGCGGCACCGGGCAATGCGAAGGCGACCGGGTAACCGGAGCCGAGCGCAAAGCCAAGCAGGACGAGCAGAAGGAGAAGAAAGAACAGTTCCATGATGCGGCGTCCTTAATGCGAAACGGGGGCAACTTCGCGTTTGCCCGGTTCGCCGCGCATGTCTGCTGCGGCTTCGAAAAGATAGCTGACAAACTGGATCAGCATGGTGACGGCGAAAACCGCGAGGAATGCCGCCATGTGATACTTGATGAACATCCCGGTGCCCCCGGTCTGCGTCACCTCGAAATTCACGATCGGGCTGTTGATGATCGCGGTTTTCCCCGCAAGTCCGATGGCGATGATGACCCAGCAGGTCGTCATGCCGAGGAAGATGGAGCCGAAGGCGTTCACCCGGCCTTTGCCGCGCGGGTCCATCCCGGCATAGAACACATCGACCCGCACATGCCCCTCGTCCATCAGCGTGTAGGCGGAGGCGAAGAGGAACAGCGCGGCATACCAGTACCGAACGAGATCGCCCATCAGGGCCTGTTCATAGGAAAAGACGAAGCGAGAGATCACGATCAGCAATTCCGCCCCGACGATCATCAGCGCCAGCCATGTGAAGCCGAGCGTGCGGGTGAAGAGGCCGAGGATGAAGGAGGCCACCACCAGCGGTGTGTGGATCCACGGCCCGATAAAGCGCGATTGGCCCATCTGGACGGCCATGTCGGCGCTCATAAAATGGATCAGCAGGTTTTCGGTGCGCATGAAGGCGATCGCCACATCGACAATGCCGACCAGAAGAACCGCCCAGAAGCAGGAACGTATCAGCCACCCGTTGAAGGCTGAAATCACATGCGCATCGTAACGCAGCGCCCGGTTCGGGGTGGTGAATACCCTGCCAGTCGCCAGGGCCAGTGCCACGGCATAGATGCCAAGCTGCACGACCGACAACATGCCGCCATTCGTGAACGCGGTCGATGCGCCGGGGAAGGCATACCAGACGACCAGCACGTTGTTGATCATGTAGGCGGCGAGAAGTGCCAGCATTCCCCACCCGAACAACCGCACCAGCGGCGCAGGGGACCCCTCGCGCATGGGCATGGCATTCATGCTGACATCTGACATGAGATATCCTCCAGGTATTGTTATGTCTGCTTGGTCCCGCGCCCGAAAGCTCTTGCGGTATCACATCACGGTGTGATGCCCGCCGAAAGTCGCGGTCAGCAATTCTTACCAAAAGGGCGGGGCTATCGCCCCGCCCTGATACTTAGAGCGAAAATGCGCCGGATCAGATGTCGAGCACCCGGTTCCGCTGGTTCACATAAGCGTTCTCGAACTTGGCCATGAAGCCGCCAATTTCGCGCTTCTTCGCCTGATAGCTGTCGTCGATGCGGGTTGCGAGGTCAGAATGCGCACGGGTTTCCGCAAACACTTCCTCGGATGCATCACCGAAGGCATCCCAGACGTCATCGCTGAAATCACGGACCTGAACGCCGTGGTCGCTGACGAGACGGGTAAGATAGCCACCATTGTTCGCCATCGCTTCTTCGTGCGATGCGGCATGCTCTTCATAGCAAGCTGCGGTGATCACGGCCTGTTCGTAAGAGGTCAGACCTTCCCAGAAGGCCTTGTTCATGCCGAATGCAAGACCGCCGCCCGGCTCGTGCATCCCGGCGGTGTAGTAGAACTTGGCCGCTTCATAGAACTTCATGAAGTAGTCGTTGTACGGGCCAACCCACTCGGTCGCTTCGATCGCACCGGAGACCAGGTTTTCGTAGATCTGGCCGCCCGGCAGGGACACGGTGGAAACGCCGAGTTTCGACATCACGGAGCCGCCGAGGCCCGGAATACGCATCTTCAGACCCTTCAGGTCCTCAGGGCTGTTGATTTCCTTGTTGAACCAACCGCCAGCCTGCGTGCCGGTGGAGCCGCAGGTGATCGCCTTGAGGCCGAATTCGCCCGAAAGTTCATCCCAGAGGGCCTGACCGCCGCCAAACTTCACCCAAGCATTCCACTCAGGTGTGGTCATGCCGAACGGCACGGAGGTGAAATAGGCAAAGCCGGGGTGCTTGCCGGTCCAGTAGTAGTCAGCGCCGATATAGGCTTGGCTGTTGCCGGACGCGACTTCGTCGAACACGTCGAACGCGCCGACACGCTCGCCAGCGGCGAAATATTCTGTCTGAAGCGCACCGTCGGACAGCTCGACAATGCGGGCTGCAAGCCGCTGTGCCGAAGTGCCGAGACCCGGGAAGTCCCGCGGCCAGGTCGATACGATCGTGATTGTCTTGTGCGATGCGCCGATGGCCGGTGCTGCGAGTGTTGTCGCGCCGACGCCGACAAGTGCGGCCCCCGTCAAAAACTTACGACGTTCCATTTTAGTCTCCCTGTATCCGTGCAGTCTTTTTGACCGCTGAAAGCACATAACGCCTAGTCGAAACTCTGAGGTATGCCAAGCGTAAATGCTTGGTTCTGATGGTTCGTGCCACAGTCCTGCCGCATCTTTTCATGAATTGGCGGCCCCGCGCCGGGGTCTGCTGAATTTATGTGCAGCCATGCACCTTTTGGATGAGTGATGGCAGAAACGCTCGCGCAAGAAGTATGGCCAGACACCTCGTGCCCGCATTGTGATCTAAGTCTTATGCCGCGATCATGCGGGGGCGTATGATGTTGTTTGTTATTGAATGACTGACTATGAATTACCGTCAACAAGAAGCAGTCGGATGGTTGAATGTCGTTGCCTGTTTCAGATTCGACGACAGTGACGACCGAGGTTACCTTGGGCGGCCTGGAGGGGTGCCCCTGCGCGTTCTGTTCTAAGGCTTCCGAACCGGGTCTTGCGGAACAGGCAGCACGGGCTGCTGACCAAACCTATGGTCATAGCGGATCGCAGCAGGATCAGAACATCGACGCGCTGCTGACCGGGGTGAAATGGGCGACAACGTCGCTGACATTTTCGTTTCCCGACAGCGCCAGTGATTATTCCTATCGTGGCTATCTGAACGTGCGCGATACGTTTCAGCCGCTGAACGCAACGCAGGAAGCCGCCGCACGGACCGCGCTCGGGTTCTACGAATCCATCAGCGGATTGAGGTTTCAGGAGCTTGACGGGCCAGCCGATGCCGATGCCGATCTGATGTTCGCCATGTCGAGCGCGCCGCCGACTGCCTTTGCCTATTATCCGTCAAATTCGGATGTCGGCGGCGATAGCTGGTTCAACACCAGCAGTTACAACACGCCTGTGGCCGGGAATTACGCATGGGCGACCTTCATGCACGAGATCGGCCATGCGCTTGGCCTCAAGCATGGCCACGAGACGAACGGGGCAGGGGCGATCCAGGCCGCCTTCGACAGCCACGAATATTCGCTGATGACCTATCGGTCCTATGTCGGCAGTGCGGGCACCGCCTATACTAACGGCACATTCGGCGGGCCGCAGACGCCGATGATGCTGGATATTGCGGCGATCCAGCGGATGTATGGCGCGAATTTCGATTTCGCGGCGGAGGATACGACCTACACATTCTCCACCACCACGGGGCAGATGTTCGCCAATGGTGTGGGCGCGGCGCGACCGGGCGGCAACTTCATCCTGCGCACGATCTGGGATGGTGGCGGGGTCGATACCTATGATCTGTCGAACTACACCCGCGATCTGGTGATCGACCTCGCGCCCGGCGGCTATGTCGACCTTGATGCCAACGGCAATGCGCAGCGCGCCTATCTTGGGGGCGGCGTTTCGGCCAAGGGACACGTGTTCAACGCCTTGCTGTTCGAGGGCGACACGCGGTCGCTGATCGAGGCGGCAATCGGTGGCAGCGGTGATGACCTGATCTTCGGCAATGAAGCCGACAACCGGCTTTCGGGCGGCGCGGGAGCGGACACTTTGTCCGGTCTGGTGGGCGACGATACGCTGATCGGCGGTGCGGGGGCGGATGTCTTTCTGTTCGACGCCGATCGGACGGCACTTGGCGAACGTGATCTGATTCTAGACCTGAATTTTGCGCAGGGCGACAAGCTCGATCTGCGGGGCTTCGGTGCCGGGGCATTCGCCGGGCTGGCGCTCGATGGCGCGGCGCATGGCGATGGCGCGACACTCGCGTCGCTCGATGATCTGGTGCGGGGCGGGACGCTGGATTTCCTGTCGCTCAGCGCCAGCGATCTGGGCGGCACGCTGCTGTCGGTTACGGATGGCAACTGGAATGCCGTCGTTGAACTGGCTTCGATCAATTTCGACTCTGTGCAGAATGCCATCACGGGCCTTTCGACCGAACCATTATCGCCGGTCATCGAGGCCCCCGTCAAAGCACCCTCCGTGACAGTGCCTGAACCGAAGGCAGACCCAGCGCCAGCACCGGGCGCGACAGAAGGCAGTGATCACCTGACCGCATCTGGAGACGGGGACTGGATGGTCGGGCTTGGCGGCAATGACGTGATGAATGGCGGGGCAGGGCGCGACACGCTGGATGGCGGCGGTGGGGCGGATTCGCTTTACGGCGGCAAGTCGAGCGATCTGCTGATGGGCGGCAAGGGGCGTGACATGCTGCGCGGTGGTGCCGATCTTGACGATCTGCATGGCGATGGCGGTCGCGACCGCCTTTTCGGCGGCGGCGGGGCTGACAATCTGAATGGCGACGGCGGCAAGGATCTTCTGGTTGGCGGCGGCGGCGCCGATGTTCTGCTGGGCGATGGCGGCGCTGACACGCTGCGCGGCGGCGGCGGCGCGGACCGGCTGGAAGGGGGGCGCGGCGGCGATGTTCTGGTCGGCGGCGGCGGCGCGGATCAGTTCGTCTTTGGCGCACGGTCCGGCACCGACCGGATAAAGGATTTCGGCAAGGGGGCGGACCGGCTGGAGATTGAGGGCGCAACAAGTCTGTCCGACCTTCGCATCGTCGTGCAGGGCGATGACCTGCACATTCAGCATGATGGCGGGCGGATCATCCTCGAAGATACCGACCGGGCCGACATATCGGCGGCGGATTTCCTGTTCTGAATCCTAGTCCGGGATGACTGGCGAGGGGTCGGGGCGGCGCAATGCCCGCAATGGCAATTGGTCAGGCTCCCGCGTCAGATGCCAGTGCCCGCCCCTGAAATATTCGAATGGGGTGAACCGCGCCTTGTAATCCATCTTGGGCGACCCGGGGACCCAATACCCGAGATAGACGAAGGGCAGGCCGGATTCCCGCGCGATCGCGATGTGATCCAGGATCATGTAGACACCGAGGCTGCGCTGCGACGCCGCCGGGTTGAAAAAGCTGTAAACCATCGAAAGCCCGTCCGACATCACATCGGTCAGACAGGCGGCGATCAGGGTCTGGCCCTTGGGGGCGCTGTGATCGTGGTATTCGATGACCCGTGTGCGCACGGTCGTTTCCTCGATCATCGCGGCAAATTCGCTGACGTCCATCTCCGCCATGCCGCCATCGGCGTGGCGCGACCCGAGATAAGCGCGAAACAGCGCATACTGGTCCTCGGTGGCCCAAGGGGCACAGGTGCGCCGCTCCAGCCCCGCATTGCGGCGACTGATGCGCCGCTGCGACTGGGACGGCGCGAAATCCTCAACCGGAACCCGGATCGACAGGCAGGCACCGCAATCCGAACAAGCGGGCCGATAGGCGACCGATTGGCTGCGCCGGAAACCGCGCAGCGACAGATGCTCGTTCATCTCACGCGAGTCGCTGCCGCGAAGCGTGGTGAACAGTTTTCGTTCCTGCTGACCCGGAAGATAGGGACAGGGCTGATTGGCGGTCAGAAAGAACTGCGCCGTGATCTTCTGATTTACATGCGTCATGATCTGCTTTGCAGAACCTCCCCATCGGAAAAGTTAGCAAGCCAGAATGCTCCTGTCACTCCGGAGAATTCATCATCGTCGATCCGAACGGCATATCGTGAAGACCGCGCCCCAGGGCGGAGCCCGCCATCAGGATGATCGACACCAGATGCACCACGAAGAATGTCAGCGACAGGTAGAACAGCAGCGTATGACCGAGCGCCTGCGCCGTGGTGAACCGGTCCCCGTCGCCATCGCGCAATTCGATTCCCATCAGCCGCATTCCGGGTGTCGCGGACCGGTCGGACAAGGTCAGCACGCGATAGCTGAGATCGACCACGAACAGCACCAGCCCCGCCAGCAAAAACCCGATGCCGAGCGTCAGGATGCCGATGACGATCACCACCGCCCAGACCAGAACGACATCGACGAAGAATGCGAACAGGCGACGCGCGGGCACGCCGTCATAGAACTGCCGATCCGTCACCGGGTCGGGCAGGCCGCGCACCTGATTGAGCCAGTCTGTCGTCTGCCCTGCGGAATTCGTCATGTCATCCCTTTCATAGATCCTGCTGCGCAGATGGGATGCCGGGGCGAATATCGCAAGCCGAACGGGTCAGGTCGCCAGCGGGATCACGCCCGGCGCGCCGCAGATTTGCGGGTCGGGCGGCGTCGCACCGTTTGCCGTTCGTTCGTCATATTCGATGGACGACAGCACATGCCGGATCGCAGCAATGCGCGCCCGCCGTTTGTCGGAGGCGCGAACGATGGTCCAGGGCGCATGGTCGGTATGGGTGCGGGCGAACATGTCCTTGATCGCCGCCGTGTAATCATCCCATCGGTCGAGCGACTGATAGTCGATGGGCGACAGCTTCCAGTGTTTCAGCGGGCTGCTTTCGCGCGCCAGAAACCGGTTGAGCTGTTCGGCACGCCCGACTGTCAGCCAGAACTTGAACAGCAGGATGCCGTCATTCACCAGCATATCCTCGAATTCTGGGGCCTGATGAAAGAACAACTCGCGTTCGGCATCGCTGGAAAAGCCGAACACCCGCTCGACCACGGCGCGGTTGTACCAGGACCGGTCGAAAAACACGATTTCGCCCTTTCCCGGCAATTGCTGCACATAACGCTGGAAATACCATTGCCCCCGTTCGGTGTCCGACGGTTTCGGCAGCGCGACGACCCGTGCGCCGCGCGGGTTCAGGTTTTCGCGGAAGCGTGAAATGGTGCCGCCCTTGCCAGCGGCATCGCGGCCTTCGAACACGATGGCGATGCGTGCGCCGGTGGCCTTGACCCAGGATTGCAGCTTGACCAATTCGATGTGGAGGTCTTCGATCTCCGCCTCGTAATCGTCCGCCTTCATCTTCCGGTCATAGGGATAGCCGGGGTCGAGGAATTCGCTTTTCTTCGATTCCTCGATGGCTTTGCGGACCGATTTCGGTGCTTTCGTTTCGAAGAATTTCTTGATCTCGCCCATGATGGCCCCCGTCGCTGCATCGTCCGGCGATATGATGTCAGCAGGCCGGGATATGTCCAGCGCGATCAGGCGAGGCGGGCGATGGCCTTGGCAAGCTGGTCGGTGCGGGCGTGATGCGCCATGTGGCCGACGGTCGGCAGGGGAATCAGCGTCGCGCCGGTGGCGGCGGCGAATTCCTGCCCGTGCTGTTCGATATCCAGCAACCAGTCCGCATCGCCATGCAGCGCGATCACTGGCACACGCAGGGTGTCATAGCGCGCAGCAACTTCGGAAATCGCGGGATTGGTGTTTGCCAGATCCTCGCCATTCGCCTGCAAGGTCTTTTGACGCAGCGCCAGCGGCGCGCCGACATAGTCGAGATATCCTTCGGGCGGCACCTGCGGGCGGAAGGCACGTTCGATGAATCGCTGCACGCCGCCTTCCTCCGCCGTGCGGGTCATGCGGCTGTTGTAATAGGACGCGATGACGGACCCGAGGCCGAGCGCATCGAGCGTCGGCGCAAACCCGCCCCAGGGCATCGTGACACCGGAGACGGCGACAACACCGCTGACCGCATCGGGCGCATCCAGCGCCCAGGCCAGCGCGACCGATGCGCCCCAGCTATGGCCGACGATGATCGGCTTTTCGGCCCCCATCGCGGCGGCGGCGGCGCGCAGTTGCGCGGCCTGTCGGGCAGGGCGCCAACCATCGTCACCGATCCGTTCGGAATAGCCGAAACCGGGCCGGTCGATCGCGATCACCCTGTGCGATTGTGCCAGCGTCGGGGCGATGGAATGGGTCCAGTCGCGGACATTGCCGCTCGCGCCATGAATCAGGATCACCGGCGGCCCGTCGCCGCGCCCCTGATCGGTGGCATGAACCCGCCCCAGCGGCCCGTCGATGATGCGCCCGATCGGCGGATACGCCGCCTCGGCCCGTGCATCCGGGGTGGGCTTTGCCGTCGCGCACGCCGAAGTCAGCAACGTGGCCCCGGCGGCGATGATGAAGTGGCGTCTTTCCATAAGGGTGGATTTAGGGTGGCGGGGGGGAGG